>NZ_JBALHR010000001.1:0-642713 GCF_036964905.1 Gemmobacter denitrificans | reverse complement strand
AAGAATCTAGTGTCTAGACAATCTCGCTAGCCATCTCACTCTCGGCTCAAGTGGCTAGTTAGGTATATAGACCCCCAAGATTGGATTCTGTGCGACCTTGGCGAGCGTGAAGCATTGGCTGATTGGTTTGCGGTCATTTCACACCGGACAGATATCAAAGCCCAAAGGTTCATTGCCAGATCATCAAACGCCGCCCGGGCGTGGTTGCTGGCGATCATCATGGCGCACACCACACAACTCATAGCCCAGCAACCGCATGCTTGACACAACATCCTGTCAAGCGTATGGTGGAGAAAATCGGCGACGAACTATGCCGAAAAGAGCGCCTTGGGGAAATCCTTGGCGCTTTTGTCATTCCCGGCCCCTTCTCCCACAGGCCACCCCGTCAACCTGAGATCGCCGCGCCTGCGCATCACCGCGTCAACCCGTGGGGCCACATCATGCGAGCGGGAAGGCCGGAAGGCGGGACACACCATGCAGATGTTTATCGAAGTCAAGGGCGGACAGATCATCAGCACAGCCACAGGCAACACGGTGGCAACTGTCGAGGTGCTGAGCCTGACCACGCAAGAGGCAGCGCAGGTCATGGCGATCATGCTTGACGCGCTTGAGTCAGCATTCAAACAGCAAGACCATGCCACCAGCACCCGGAAGGCATAAGCTGCCGCACCAGCACCAAGGCACAGCTAAGCCGCACGGCGGATGGAAAGACCGCAAAGGCACACGCCAAGAGCGCGGATACGGCAAAGACTGGCAAGCCATCAGGCAAGCCGTAATTGCCCGCGACCTAGCCATGTGCCAGCCATGCAGGCGGCAAGGCCGCGTGACCGCCTTCGATGAGGTCGATCACATCACCCCGCTATCACAGGGCGGCGAGAACAGCGCAGGGAATGCTGAGTGCATCTGCAGGCCATGCCACAAGCGCAAAACTTCCAGAGAGGCCGCACAGGCCCGCAGGATGGCCGGATGACACCCACAGGGGGGTGGGTCAATCTCTGGACCGGGCGACAGAGAACCGGCGCGGTCAACTGAATTTCCACTCGGACGAAACCAAGACAAAAAGGCGGGCCGTGCATGGGACGCAAGCCAAAGCCTACGCACCTGAAGATCCTTGGCGGCGAAACGAGGCCGCACAGGGTAAATTATGACGAGCCATTGGCCAAGTCTGGGACCGCCGTCGCACCGGAATGGCTGTCTAATCGGGCAACCGAAATCTTTGACCAGATCAGCGCAACCTTGCACGGCATGGGCATTGCGTCGCCTGACGATCAGCACGCTTTGGCATTGCTGGCTTCACGGCTTGAAGAGGTCGAACTTCTGACTGCGGTCATTGAGGACGGCGGGCGGACCTACGCGTCCGAAAACGAAAAGGGTGGGGTGATGTATCGCGCCCGCCCTGAGGTAGGGATGCGCAACGAGGCCATGCGGCACGCGCAAAGCCTCTTGGAAGGTTTCGGGCTGACGCCATCGGCCCGGTCGAAGGTGAGCGTCGGCAAGCCGAAGGAAACCAACCCCTTCGGCGCGCTTGACGAGGCAATTTGAAGCAGGGCTACGCCGCGACTGCCGAGATTTACGCCCGGCAGGTTGTCAGTGGGGAAATACCAGCGGGCCGCTACATCAAGGCGGCATGTCAGCGCCATCTGGACGATCTGGAATGGCAGTCTGACGATGGGTTCCGGTATCGGTTCGAGCCGAAGGCCGGGGCCAGGGTTTGCGCGTTCATCGAGCAACTGCCGCACACGAAAGGGAAATGGGCGGCCAAGGGCCAGAAGCTGAAGCTTGAGCCGTGGCAGGTGTTTTTCGTGGTCAGCTTGTTTGGCTGGCTGCAGAAGAACACGGGCAAGCGGAGATTCCGGCGCGCGTTTTTGCTGGTGCCGCGCAAGAACGGCAAGTCGGCACTGGCTGCCGGGATCGGGCTTTACATGCTTTGCGCCGATGGCGAGTTTGGAGCAGAGGTCTATTCCGGGGCGACCACAGAAAAGCAAGCCTGGGAGGTTTTCAGACCGGCTAAGATGATGGCGCAGAAAAGCCCTGCGCTGGTTTCGCACTACGGGCTGACGGTCAACGCGAAGAATATCCATGCCATTGGCAACGGGTCGCGCTTTGAGCCGCTGATCGGCAACCCGGGCGACGGGGCTTCACCGTCTTGCGCCATCGTTGACGAATACCACGAGCACGACACCGACGCGCTGTTCTCGACCATGGAAAACGGCATGGGCGCGCGGGAACAGCCGCTGGTGCTGGTCATCACCACGGCAGGGGATAACATCGCCGGGCCCTGCTACGCCATGCAGCAGGAAGCCCAGCAAATGCTGGAGGGCTCACGGCGCGACGATCACACCTTTGCCATGATATACGGCATTGACGATGGTGACGATTGGACAGACCCAGCGGTCTTGAGAAAGGCCAACCCGAATTACGGGGTCAGCGTTTTCGAAGAGGGGTTGTTGGCTGAACAGGCTGAGGCGATGACGACGCCGCGCAAGGCCGGGCAATTCAAGACCAAGAAGCTGAATGTCTGGGTGCAGAGCCGGGCCGCCTATTTCGACACGCTGCGGTATCAGAAAGCGCCGATTGTCCGGCTGGAGGACTTCGAAGGGCAAGAGTGCATCATCGGCATCGACCTTGCCGAGAAGCGCGATCTTACGGCGGTGGAATTGCTGTTCCGGCATGGCAATGGCTACGCGCGGTTTGGGCGCTACTACCTGCCAGAGGAAACGGTTGACCGGCCCGAAAACGAACATTTCCAGACGTGGCGCGACGAGGGGCGGCTGTTCCAGACTGATGGCGCGGTGACGGATGACCGGGTGATCCGCGACGACATACTGGATCTGGCCGAACGGTTCCGGGTTCGGGAAATCGCGTTCGACCCGCTGCACAGCCGCCAGATGGCGGTTGAGCTGATGGAAAACGGGCTGGCCTGTTTCGACTATGCCAACAAGCCGACCCTGATGAACGAGCCAATGAGGCGCATGGACGCGCTGATTGCTGACGGGAAGCTGTCGCATGACGGCGATCCGGTCTTTGCCTGGATGCTGTCGAACGTGGTGAACCGGTCGCGGACTGGCGACATTCACAGCCCAGCGAAAGAGCGGGCGGAGAACAAGATAGACGGCCCGGTTGCCTGCATGATGGCGTTGGGCCGGTGGCTGCTGGATGAGCAGGAAACGGGGTCATACCTCGAGCATGAAGGGCTTATGATCCTATGACAGCTTGGTGGCCATTTAATCGCGGGGCGTCAGAGCGCAAATCCGTGACAGAGCTGTCATTGTCGCAGCTCTCTGGCTTGATGGGCTGGATTGGGTGGGGCACGGCGTCTGGCCAGACTGTGAGCCCATTGACGGCTTTGGACGTGACGGCGGTGTTTTGCGCCGCAAGGGTGATTGCCGAAGGCATCGGGCAAATGCCGGTTCGGGTGGTCGAGGACGTTGCAAACGGTGACGGATTGCCCCGACTGAGAATGCGCCAGGATCATTGGGCACATCGGCTGCTAGCGATCAAGCCAAACGATTGGCAGACTGGTTACGAGTTTCGCGAGGGTATGGTTTTTAACGCCGCATTGGCTGGCGGCGCGCTGGCAATCAAAAACACGGTCAACGGACAAGTTCGGGAGTTGCTGCCGGTTCCGCCTGGCGCTTGGTCAATCGAGCAAAGGTCCGACTATTCTCTGCGCATTCGCGTTGATTATTCCGACAAGACGCATGGATACTTTGAGTTGGATCAGGTTTTCTACCTGCGCGGCCCGTCAATTGACGGTTTTCGCGGTTTGCCAGCGATCCGCGCCGCAAGGGAGGCAATCGGGCTTTCTCGGGTTCTTGAGCGGCAACAGGCAAGGCTGGCCGGAAATGGCGGGAAACCGTCTGGCGTGCTGTCGTTTACGCTGCCGCTCTCCGGCGAAGCAAAGGAAAAGCTGCGGGATACTTGGCAGCAGCGCTATGGGCCAGATGGAGAAGGCGGAATTGCGGTGCTGGATGGTGACGCCAAGTTCCACAGCATGACGATGACCAATGTCGATGCGCAGTACATCGAAACGCGCCGTCTGCAAATTGAGGAAATCGCCCGGGCGTTCCGCGTTCAGCCGATCATGCTGATGCAGGCAGACAAGGCCGCGACATTTGCCAGCGCGGAGCAAATGTTCCGCAACCATGTGATTCACACGTTAGGCCCTTGGGTGGCGCGTTGGGAAGAATCTTGCGCACGGGACATTCTGAGCCACGCCGAAGGGCTGCGCGTTGATCTGGACGAGCGCAACCTTTTGCGCGGTGATTTCAAGGACCAAGCCGAATATTACGCCAAGGCGCTCGGCGCAGGCGGCACACCGGCATGGATGACGCAAAACGAAATCAGGGCAGAGGTCGGCCTAAACCCGGTTGATGACCCCGCCGCCAACCGGCTGTCTGCCGGGGCAATGAACCCACAAGGGGGCAATGATGGATCGGTTTGAGGTAAAGTTCGCGCCGGATGATGTGGCCAAAGATGGCACGTTTGAGGGATACGGGGCCATTTTTGGCAACGTTGATTCATATGGCGACGTAATTTTGAAGGGGGCTTTTAAAAGCTCTCTGCGCGACTGGAAGAACGCCAAGTCATTGCCGCCAATGCTGGTGCAGCATGGTGGCTACATGATGAGCGATATGGATGCCTTGCCAATCGGCAAGTGGCTTGAAATGTCAGAGGATGACACGGGGCTCCGCGTCAAAGGCCAGCTTATCAATCTGGACACGGAGCGCGGCAAGACGATTTACGGTGCGATGCGTGAAGGCGTGCTTGACGGCATGTCAATTGGGTATCGCGCCAAAGAATTCACCTATGGCACCAAACCAGATGAACCTAGGCGAACCCTTAAGGCGGTTGATCTGGTCGAATTGTCGGTTGTGACATTCCCGGCAAATGGCCGGGCGCGGGTCGATGCGGTCAAGGCCGCCGATCTGACGGAAAGAGACCTTGAACGGATTCTCACGCAGGACGCTGGGCTTTCTCGTTCGGTTGCTCGTCGGCTGATGGCTGACGGGTTTGAAGCGGTCAAGGCCATGCGGGACGCTGGCGATGGCCTCGGTGAGTTGGCGCAGTTCATGCGTCAGAAAATCAACGCCACGGAGTGAAACACATGGCAGACATTGAAGAGGTCAAGACGCTCTTTGCGGAAACGCAGAAGATCGCAACCGCCGCCCGCGACAAGGCCGATGAATTGGCCAAAAAGCAGGGCGACTACATCGACCAAGAAACGCTGGGCCGGATCAAAGCCGAACTGGCAACCAAGCTCGACGCGACCGACAAGGCCAGCATGGAACTGAAATCGCGTTTGGATGCGCTGGAAACCAAGGGCAACCGCCCTGGCAAGCCTGACGGCATGACGCCGGAAGCCAAGGCCATGGACGCATATTTCCGCAAGGGCGTTGAACTGCCCGAGGAAATCAAGGCCATGGCCACCAGCTCGAACCCTGACGGCGGGTATCTGGTGCGCGATACGATGCGCGACGGCATTCAGAAGCGCCTGCGCCGTTCGTCGCCTGTGCGCCAGGTTGCCGCTGTTGTCGCAACTTCGGGCGGATCGTATGACGTTCTGGTTGAGCGCGGCGACGCCGGATTCCAATGGGCTGGTGAATCCGAAGCTCGCTCGGAAACGACGACGCCGACGATCAACCGGATCAGCATTGCGCTGCATGAACTTTCGGCAATGCCGAAAGCCACGCAACGGCTGCTTGATGATGCCGCGTTTGACGTGGAAGCTTGGCTGACTGGCTATGTCGCGGATCGCTTTGCGCGGGCCGAGGCCACGGCCTTTGTCAGCGGCAGCGGGTCCAACCAGCCAAAGGGGTTCTTGTCCTACAGCAAGGCAACTGGCGCTGATGACAGCCGGGCAAGCGAAGCGCTGCAATACCGCGTCACCGGGGCATCCGGCGCGTTTGCGGGTTCGCCGAACGCGGCTGACGCTCTGGTCAGGCTTTTCTACGATCTGCAGGGGGCCTATCAGGCCAATGCCTCGTGGATGATGAAAAACACGACCATGGCCGAGGTTGCTGTCCTGAAGGACGGTGACGGCGCGTTCCTGCTTCGTGAAATGCTGAATGGCGACGGATCGCTGGTTCGCACGGTCCAGGGCCGCCCGGCATATGTCGCGGATGACATGCCCGCCATCGGTGCTGACAGCTTCTCCATCGCTGTCGGTGATTTTTCGGCGGGCTACACCATCGTTGACGGGCAGAACGTCACTGTTCTGCGTGACCCGTTCAGCGCCAAGCCGAACGTCCTGTTCTACACCACCAAGCGCGTCGGCGGTGGCGTCACCGATTTTGACGCAATCAAGCTGCTGAAATTCGGCACCGCGTAAGGAGCGAAATCCATGCACAAGATCGACATGCGGTCTGAAACGACCGTTGCCTTTGGCATCTCGGCCACGCTGAGCGGCACCACGCCATCGGCTGGCAACATTGTGGACGTGGCCGATTATCAGGCGGCCACCTTCCTTTTCCAGACCGGCACCGTCACCGATGCTGGCGACGCTACCGGGTTCACGGTCGCCATTCAGGAAAGCGACACCACCGCAGCGGCTGACTTTACCGCCGTTGCGGACGCTGACCTGATCGGGCTGGAAACCGCGTTGACTGTCACCAGCGACGCTTCGGACGGCATTGCGGTTGGCTGTGTCGGCTACCGTGGGTCGAAGCGCTATATTCGCGCTGTCGTCACCGGTTCGACCGGCACCAATGCTGTGGTGAACGGAGTCTGGGCCCTGCAGAAACCGCGCTATGCCCCGAAGGGAGATGCCGCGATCAACATCGCAGCGACCTGATCAACATTGGTGTGGGGCCGGGCGGCTGGCCCCCATCCTATGGTGATTGGAGGCAATTATGCTGAAACAAGACTGGTTTGCCGTGCCAGAAGGCGAAATTCACCCCAAGATGTTCACTGCTGGAACTGTTCTTTCTGGTGAGCTTCTGGAACGTGCAAAGGCATTGGGCTTGATTGAGCCGTTGCAAGAGGATGAGCCGGAACCCAAGCAGCCGAAGAGGGCGCGCAAGTGACCCCGCCCGTACTTGTCACCGCGCCAACTGATCCAGTGGTGGCATTGGAAGATCTGAAATTGCACCTTCGCGTTGACCACGACGACGAGGATGATTTGATTGAGGCCTTACAGGCAGCGGCGGTTGCACACCTTGACGGATGGAAGGGCGTGCTCGGGCGGGCGATCAAGGCGCAGACATGGCGTCAGGAATTTACATCGTCTGAAACGGCAAGATTGGCGCTGCCTGATGTGAGCGCGATCACTGCGACGGGCTATGATGCTGAAGGCGAAACGGTCGCGGTGACGACAACGCTCAAATCTGACTATCGCGGTCATTATGTCGAAGTGACCGGCCCTTATGACACAGTTCGCATTGACTACACCTGCGCCATGGCGGCGCAGCAATTGCCAGCGGCGCAGGCGGCGGTAAAACTGCTTGTCGGCCACTGGTATGAAAACCGTGAATCTGTGGTGATTGGTCAAAGCGTTTCCAATCTGCCGTTGGCGGTTGAAGCGCTGGTTACTGCAATGCGCTGGGCGGACATGTGAGATGAACGCGGGCCGTTTGCGTGAGCGCGTCACTATCCAGCGCCAAACCTCTGGCGATGACGGATACGGCAACACCGTGACCGGCTGGGCTGATCACATGACCGTCTGGGCAGATGTGCGCGAGACGCCCGGGAAAGAGCGCGTTGACGCGGGCAGGGTGGAAGCATCAAAGACCGCAACCATCCGCATACGCGCTTCTTCTGACAGCCGAGCATTGACTGAAGCCGATAGGGTATCGGCGCGCGGCAAGGTTTGGAACATTCGCAGCGTGGTCGAGGTGGGAAATGATCGCGCAATGCTGGATTTGCTTTGTGAGGCCGGAGCCGCATCATGACGGTGATCGGCGGCAAGGAACTGGCGCGCAAGCTGTCGCAGCTGCCAGATCGCATCAAGATGAATGTCGATCGCGCCAACAGGCAATCTGGCGATGAGCTGGTGCGCACGGCAAAGGTGCTTATCCCGGTCGGTGATGATGTTCATGGCGATGGACACGAGCGCGACAAGATCAATGCCACGCAAAATGCAGATGGGTCAGTGCTGGTGGATTTCGGGCCGAAGTCGAAGGTCATTGAAGGTGAAAGAGGGCCGCGCCCATTCGTGAACCCTGCGTTGGCGGTGACCCGCAAGCGGCATGGCGCGCGTGCGAAAAGAGCTGTCAACAAGTCCGTGAAGGAGCTGTTCAATGGCTGAAGTTATCACCCTCAAGCTGTTTATCCCATGGTGGCGCAAGGCTGTTGTCCAGGTTTGGATTCGGGTTTTGGTCATTCAAGAAATGATCTTCCCGGAGAGTGTGGATGTGGATAGTGAAGCCGAACGCATGGCCCGTTTTCTTTGTCGGATTGTAGTCGATGGCTGACGGCCCCGCCCTTGCTTTGCAGAAAGCGCTGATCGTGGTGCTGCGTGCCAATGCGGGGCTGTCCACCCTTGTCAGTGAGCGGGTTTACGATGAGCCGCCGCAGCAGGTGACTTTTTCTTATGTGCGGATTGGCAATGTTGATCTGGCCCCGGAACGCCTGTCCTGTGTCGATGACCACAACATCACGTTTTCCATCGAGGCCCATTCCAGACCCACAGCGGGCAGGGTTGAGGCCACGCGCATCGCCGATGCGATCCGGGCTGCCTTGAACGACCATGAGGCCACGATTACGGCGGCCATGACCGGATACAGGGCCGAATGGTGCACCTATACGACACAGACCGTCAGCCGATCCGGTGACGGGCAGAGTTACGTCGCAATCGTGGCGTTTGAGGCCGCTCTGGCCGACTGAGCCAAACCGCCCTTTGGCAAGGCAAATCACCGAAAAGGAGCCAGATCATGGCAAAGCAAAAGGGGCGCGCGCTCCTGATCAAGATCGGCGACGGTGCTTCGCCGACCGAGGCCTTCACCGTCCTGTGCGGGCTGACATCCAAGACCCTGACGATCAACAACAGCGAAATCGACGTGACCACGGCGGATTGTTCCGACCCCGGCGGCGCGCTTTGGACCGAGGTTCTGGGGGGCACAAAACGGGTGTCTGTCAGCGGGAACGGTCTGTTCAAAGATGAAGCAGCCGAAGCCAGTCTGAACACGCTGGCAATGGCCGACAGCCCGATTGCGAACTTTCAGATCATCGTGCCTTCCTTTGGCACCTTTCAGGGGGCGTTCTTCCTTTCGTCTGTCGAATATGGCGGCGAACAAGAGGGTGGCGTGACCTACAGCCTGGCGCTGGCTTCGACCGGCGAAATCACGTTCACGGCAACCTGATGGCAGTCGCGCATTCAGCTGAATATCTGACAGAGCAGATCGGCGGGGAAAGCCGCCGTCTGCTGCTGAGAAATGCAGAGATCGAGCGTTTTGAGGTGCAGTATACGCCTTTTGGCATCTTCGAGCTGTGGGATCAGCTGATCGGCAAGGCCAGCCCGCCGCAGGTGCGCCATGTGCGTGATCTGGTTGCGCTTGGGTTGATCGGCGGCGGGATGGATGACGTGAGGGCCGATGCACTGGTGGCGTCGCTGCCGCCGTCTGAAAACCTGTATCTGCGGGGTTTGGCTGTGCGGTTGCTCGGGCTGGCATTCGTGCCCGCCATAGCCAAGGCACCCTCAAAAAAAAAGTCGGCTGGATCGCTAGGCGGGAAACCGGGGCAGGGGCAAAGCGGTACGACGCAAGGGCCAGAGTCGCCAACATCTGCGGCGTGATGGCCTTTCTGCCGTCGCAGGTTTGGGGGATGACTCCGAAAGAGACCGATCTTGTGATCGAGGGCTGGAACCAGGCCCAAGCTGGCGACGGCATGCCTGCAGCGCCGACCATGGACGAATTTGACGAACTTGTGAGGCGCTATGGCTGACGCAAACCTTGAGCGGATCACGATACTGCTGCAGGCGCGGGATCGTGATTTTGCCCGTGCGATGGACCGCAACAACAAGCTGATTGCAAAGTTCACGCGCGATGCTGAACAGGGCACCACGCGCATGTCGAAGAAGGTCCAGCAGAACCTGAATGCCATGTCGTCGTCGTTCAAGGGCTTTGCAACAGGGTTTGCCGGTGGCATCGCGGGTGGCTTGATTACATCTGCCTTGGGTGCGCTCAATACCGATCTGCGCGGAACTGTTGCCAGCATTGCCCAAGTGGGGGATGAGGCGAAACGCTCTGGCCTGGGGGCTCAAGCATTTCAGGAATGGGCATATGTTGCTAAGCAAAACCGGGTCAGCATTGACGCGTTGGTCGATGGCTTCAAAGAGCTGAACCTGCGGGCAGATGAATGGATCAGCACCGGGGCTGGGCCTGCAGCAGAGGCATTCAAGCGGATCGGTTTCAGCCCGGATGAATTGAAGGCACGCCTGAAAGACCCGTCTTCGCTTATGCTGGAAATTATCGGCAGGCTGCAGCAGCTGGATAAAGCTGCGCAAATCCGCGTCGCAGATGAGGTTTTCGGCGGCACGGGCGGCGAACAATTTGTCCAATTGATTGGGCAGGGGCGCGAAGGTCTGCAGGGCCTGATTGATCGCGGTTATGAAGTCGGCGCGGTCATGGACGAACAGATGATCGTTAAGGCGCAGGAACTGGATGCAAAGTTCTCAGATGTAGAGACGCGGCTTTCTTCTCTGTGGAAGACTGGCGTTGTCGGCGCTGCAGAGTTTTTTGGGTTCATCGAGGCGGAGCGGGAAAGGCTGCAATTCAACCCGGACGAAACCGCCAAGGCATTCGGGCGCGGCACCGCAGAAGCTCTTTCCGGGCTTGGTGAAATTGACCAAAGCGCGCTTGAAATCATCGAGGATACCGCCGCAGAGATTGAAGGGCTGTCTGCAGCTGCGACCAATCTTCTGCCAGCCCTGAATGACGCTGCCGTGATGTTGCGCGGTATGGGCGATGAGGCCGGATCGCAGCAGCTGACCGATCTGGCATTGCGCATGGCTGACGCTGTTGCCGAATTTGAGGCGGGCACAATCACCGGCGAAGAGTACGCGGCCCAGCTGGCAGAAATCGGGGCCGAGGCTGAAGCCAGTTTTGCCGCTATGAGTGATTTGGACCGGGCAAGCCTGGCGGGCGTGATCGGGCAGGTTTCGGCGCTCCTAAGCTGGGTTGGCCGACTGCCGGGGGCAATTGCTGCCGCGCGGAATGAACTTTCATCCATCGCCATGATGGACACTGGAACGCCGCTGACTTTGAGCGATGGGCCCTTGCTGCCGCAGGAGCCAAGCCTTGCCCCAACAGATGCTGTAAGGCCCAAAGCGCGGCCTTTTGAACTTGGCGTGCCAGATTTGCCGCGCCGGTCGGGCGGTGGTGGCGGCGGTCGGGGCGGCGGTGGCGGATCGCGCGACCGGTTCGGCGATAGCCTGAAGGACTGGCGCGTTGAAGCCGAGGGTATATTGGCCGAGGCCGAAGCCCTGAATTCGCTGGCACTGTCATTCGACGAATACGGCATTTCGGTCGATGTGGCGCGGCGCAAGGCCGAACTGCTGCAAGAAGCCAAAGAGGCGGGCAAGGAAATTACACCGGCGCTGCGCGCTGAGATCGACGCACTGGCGGCCAGCTATGCCAATGCTTCCGTTGAATTGGAGCGCGCGAAGGAACGTCACGACGAATTCAAGAGCGCTGTTGAACAGGCAAAGGGCACCTTGAGTAGCGCGTTTGTCGGGCTGGTGACCGGGGCAAACAGCTTCCGCGATGCTCTGGGGAACGTGCTGGGCAAGCTGGCTGAAATGATGGCCATGAAGGCTTTTGAAAGCCTGTGGTCTGGCGGGCTTGGTTCTGCGACCGGCGGGCTTCTAGGTTTCCTTGGCTTCGCTTCTGGAGGCTATACCGGGCCTGGGGCGCGTAATCAGCCAGCTGGGATTGTTCACAAGGGCGAGGTGGTGTTTTCGCAGGATGATGTCGCTCGGGCGGGCGGCGTTGCGGCTGTAGAGGCGATGCGGCGCAACGGCGTGTCTCGGGCAATGGCCCCGGCGTCTGCGTCGTCAGCTATGGCGGCGCAACCGATCACCGTGACGGCCTATACCGACGAGGGCGTGATCTTGAATATCGCGGGCGCGGCGGCTGTGCAGCAGATCAACCGCGCTGCCCCTGGGATCGTGCGCCAATCGGTGCAAGCCACCGGAAGCGCCATGTCCAGAAGCAAATCATTCGGAGCGCGCCGGTAATGCCAAATGTGTACGCATGGCCGCCGGTCGGCATCCTGTCTCTGGGGCTGACCGAGGACGCCCCTACCGATGTGCAGCGGTCACTGATCACCGGCAAGCGCTATGTCTCGGCATCGCGTCGCAAGCGGCGGGTGGTAAAACTGACGGCATCTGCCCTTGCGCGGGGCCGGTCTGGCGCTGGCTACATGGAAAACCTAAAAACCCTTCTGGATGGCGGGGTGCATCTGGTTCGGCTGGATATCGGCTATATCAACTGGTGGCTGGATCGTCGCCCGCAAGAGTTGGTCGGGGGTCAGTATCGCAATGCCCTGTATTCTGACCCGGTGACGTGGACAACCGAAACCGATCCGAGCTTGTCATGGACGAACGGCGGCGATGCGGTCACTTGGTTCACAGGGCGCGTGCTGCAGGGCACGGCTGGCACCGCAGGCGGCTGGAACGTGCTGACGGTCACCAATGCGCCACCGTCGCGGCTGATCGCGCGGCCCGGGGATTTTGTTACGCTCTACAGCCCGATTTCCGCCACCACAGGTAACAGGGCCAGGGTGATGACAGAGGCATATTCGGACGCCAGCGGCAACGCCACAATCCGGCTGATGACCGCGCTTTCCGGCTCTGGTCGGGTGAACATCGGCACGGCAGATGAAGGTGTGTTCGAGGTTGTCGAATTCCCTGACGTGCAACAGCCCGTCGCCGGGGATTGGGTTTTCCCGTGGGCATTCCGCGAAGTGTTCGAGGACGAGACCGACACATGGACGGAGGTTAACCCGTGGTAGCCCTAACCCGTGATGTGCCGTCAGCGATGATGACCGCGCTGGCAGGGACGTTCTTCCCGGTGCTGTTTGTCTATCTGGATTGGCCGGGCGGTGCGATCCGCGTTCACAGCAGCAGCGGCACAATCACCTGGGGCGGCTATGATTGGGATGGCGTTGGGCAATTTGGCAGTGTGAGCCTGCCGGGCGAGTTCGGCGGCATGGTCAACACCGAAGCGCAACTGTCGCTCATGGGCGACCCGGAAACGCTGGACGAGCACACAGACGCGGCAATCCGCAACCGCGACGCGGTGATCTATTTCGGGTGCCTGACAAGCCGGGCCGGTTCGACGCTGGTTTCCGATCCTGTCGTGGCGTTTTCGGGCCAGATGGACGTGTTTTCGCTGGATGTGAGCGAGGCCGGGCATGCGGCTGTCGTGTCTCTCATCACCGGCCCGGGCGCGCGGCGTGACGCGGCGGTTTACCACAGCGATCAAGACCAAGCGTTGAAATTCCCGGGCGACACAGCCGGGCGCTTGCTGGCCTTGGCCGTGGCAAATGCGCAAAAAACCACATGGCCGGAATCCTGACGCCCGCGCAGGTTTTCGAAGCCTGCGACCGGATCATGGCCGGGCCCTTGGTGTGGGGGCTTTCGGATTGCACCGCTGCGGCCTGCGACGTGTTTGCCGACCTGCATGGCATTGACCCTATGGCCCCATTGCGCGGGGCTTACGCGGGGCCGGGTGCTGCGCGGCGGATCATCCGGCAGGCGGGCGGCATGCTGGCTCTGGGGCAGGCGCTGGCGGCCCGGGCCGGGCTTGTGGAGTGCCACGCGGTGCCGGGGGCTATTGGCATCCTGCCGAACGCGCGGCGGCATGTGGCGGCGATCTGCATAGAGCCTGGGAAATGGGCGGCCAAAACCGCCGATGGATTTGCTGTTACCGATGGAGCATTGACCGCATGGCGCGTCTGATCATCCTGTCCCTGATTGCGGTCTTGTGCGCAGCGCCAGCGCATGCCGACCCTCTGACGGCGATCTTCGCCTTGACTGCCAATGGCGTGGGCTTTGGCGCGGCGGCGTGGGCAGTGCTGGGTTCGTCAATCACGCAGCTTCTCGGGTCTTTTGTCCTGTCTCAGATCGGTTTGGCCCTGACCAAGCCCAAGGCGCAAAACCTTCTGCGTGAACTGCAGCAGCCGAACGCCCTCCCGGTGTATCGCTATGTTTACGGCACCACGCGGGCCAGCGGCACGCCTGCGCCTCTCAGGGTCAAGGGTTCCATTCTTTACGCCTGTTACCTGTTGAACAGCCGCCCGTCCGTGGGGCCTTTCACGGTTCTGTTCGACAAGCGCGAGGTAGAGCCGACGGGCGACCCCTACGATTTCACCGGCAGCGGCGGGGCGACTGCGACCAATGATCCGTTTTCCGGCCATGTGAAATACTGGATCGGGCGAGGGGAACAAACATCGCCCCCGGCCCAAATCCTGAGCGAGGCCCCGGAACTGTTTGAGTCAACGGACGGCTGGCAAGGTCGCACCGTGCTTTGGGTGCGCTTGGACGCTGGCAAGAGCAAAAGCCGGGCTGACCGGTGGCCGTCTGCCCCGCCCGAGGTGCTGGTGGATGGTGATTGGTCTTTGGTCTGGGACCCGCGCGACGCTGGGCAAGACCCTGACGATCCGTCAACGTGGGAGTTTTCGAACAACGCCGCGCTTTGCACGCTGGATGCTTTGCGGCAAAACCCGCTTGCGGCCTATGATGACCGCAACGTCTGGCTGGATACCTTCGAGTGGGCCGCCGATGTGTGCGACGATGGGGTGGCAGTCAAGGCGGGGGGAACGATACCGCTGGCAGCCAATGGCACGCTGGCTTTTGCCGAAGGGTCCGAGCTTGAGGACCAGCTTGAGCCGTTGCTGACGGCTGGCGGCCTGCAGTGGGTGCGTGCGCGCGGGCAGCTTGGGGTTATCCCGCCTGTGGCGCAGGATATCGCCCTGACCATCACCGACATTCTATCCAACGGCCCGGCCCGGTTCTCTGCAGGTGCGTCGCGTGACAGCCTTGCCACGCATGCGGCGGGCAAGTTCGTCGCGCCTGATCGTGAATATGAACTGACCGATCTGCCGGTGTTCGAAATTGACGGGGCATTGGCGGCAGATGGCGGGCTGCAACGCCTGATCCAGCCGCAGTTTGACATGGTGACCGATCACCGTCAGGCCCAATATCTGCAGGCCATCCTTGCGCGGCAGCGGCGGCGTCAGCGCACCATGACGGCCAGTTTCCCGCCAGAGGCCTTTGACGCAGTGGCTGGATCCTGGGTCGAACTTGATTTGCCGTCGCCATGGACCAATCGGAGCGGCATTTATCAGGTGGAGAGCATCAGCCCGGTATTCACCGATGACGAGGCTGGCGTGGTCTGCCGGATCGAGGCGACCTTGCGCGAAATCAGCGCCAGCCTTTACGACTGGACGCCTGCCGATGACGAGCAAGACGTTGAAACATACGACCACGACGCAACCGTGACCACTCTTGAGCCGCCCGGCGATATCAGCACCACGTCCGGCGCTGATGTGGTGATCGAGGCATGGGGAGAGGTGCGGCCCCGGGTACGGTTTCAGTTCGACCCGTCTCCATCGCCTTCGGTCATCCAATACGAATGGCAGTGGCGCGAAACTGGTGGCGACTGGACCGATGGCGGCGTAATTGATGCGGAGGTGCAGGACGGCTTTGATCAGGTTTTCGGGTTCCTTGACAATGTGTCGGACACGGAAACCTATGAAATCCGCGTCAGAGCACAGGCCCCGGGCAAGGTATCGGAATGGGTGACTGAAACCGCGATTGTCGTCAGCACTGGGGTTCCGCGCTGGCTGGCTGATTGGGAAGACGCGATTTACCAGATCAACCGGGCTGACATTTTCGACCTATCCGAAATCTACACGCTGACCCGGGCGGGATCGGCCACCTATGTCGATGCCTCTGGCGTGTTGCAGACGGCAGCCAGCAATGTGGCGCGGCTGGATTATGCGACCGGCACGCGGGCGCTTCTGGTCGAACCTGCCGGGGCGAACGCCTGGACCTATTCGCAGGAGATAGACAACGCGGCATGGACTAAGACGAGGACCACGGTCACGGCGAATGCGGGCAATGCGCCGGACGGCACGGCGACGGCTGACAAGATGGTGGAGGACAGCACCACGGGCCAGCACTATGTGCGCCGGGCGCGGACGTTTGCCAGCGGCACAGCGGCGCATTTCAGCCTGTTTGCCAAAGCGGCGGGCCGGTCATCCATTCGGGTGCGCTGTTCCGGCTCTGGAATGACCACGAGAACCGCAGACGTGAACCTGTCCACGGGCGGCGTCACCATTGTTGCCGGTGCACCAACTGTCACAGCCTATGCGCTGGCAGATGGCTGGTACTGGATCACGTTCAGTTTCACGCCGAACGCCAGCCCAAGCGGGTTCTTCGATGTGTTCTTGCTGAACGCCACCGACAGCTACACGGGCGACGGGTCATCCGGGGCGCTGATCTGGGGCCTGCAGGATGGCGCAGGCAGCTATATCGCAACGACCGGCAGCACCGGCCCGCGGGCGGCTGATGTGATCGCCATGCGGGGCTTTAGCGGTGTGCTGGACTTGGTGGCAACTTATGGCGACGGCACCACTGAAAGCTTTGCCGATGTAGCCGTGACGCCGGGCTTCTGGCCCGCCCTGACGCAGACACGCATTCGCCGCTTGGTCGGCACCCCCTAACCAAAACGAGGTCAACGATGACTGACTACGCCCTGCCGGTAACCGGCACCGGGACTTCGCAGGCTGCGTCTGTGGAGGATCACGATGAAGAGGTAAACCGCCGCATTGATGAAGCTGTAGCGGCAGAGGCGACGGCCCGCGCGGCGGCAATTACGACCGAAGCCACGGCTCGGGCCGCTGCTGATACGGCGCTTGACCTGCGGCTTGACGCCTTGGAAGCGGCTGGAAATGTCGAAACCGCCGATCTGGCAGACGCGGCGGTCACTACTGCCAAAATCGCAGACGGCGCGGTGACCAATGCCAAGCTGGCGGACATGGCGCAGGCCACGATCAAGGGCCGCGCTTCGGGGGCTGGCACTGGCGATGCGCAGGACCTGACCGCAGCGCAGGCCCGGACAATCCTCAATGTGGCGGACGGTGCAACGGCAAACGACACCGACGCGAACTTGAAGAACCGCGCGAACCATACCGGATCGCAGGCCATCAGCACGGTGACCGGGCTGCAAACCGCGCTGGACGGCAAGGCTACGACTGCGCAGGGCGACCTTGCAGATAGCGCAGTCCAGCCGGGCGACGATGTTTCTGTGCTGGCCGAAACGTCCACAGCCAAGATCATGACCGCAAGCGAACGCACGAAGCTGGCAGGCATCGAAGCCGGGGCGCAGGTCAACGCTGTTACATCTGTGGCCGGTCGCACTGGCGCAGTGACGCTGGTTAAGGCTGACGTCGGGCTGGGCAATGTGGACAACACCAGCGACGTGAATAAGCCGGTCAGCACGGCGCAGGCTGCGAATGACCGCGAGGTCGGCCTGTCATCTGGCGACATGCTTGCGCAATCCTCGGTCGCCTATGAAATGCTGAACGGCGCTGTTGAAATCAGCGTGTCGGGCCGCCGCGTTGGGATGACCATTGGCGGGTCGGTGACGGCAGCGGGCAGCTATGTGGTGCCGCGCCTGACCATTCACCCGGATGACGCCGCGCGGCTGGCTGGCAAGACAGTGCGCATTCGCACGGTGATGACCGCGACCGAGGACTTCGTGTCGGAAAAGGGCTTTGGCGGCAATGCTGTTCGCGTTGAAATGCAGGACGGCACGACGCTGACCAATGCGGGCACCGCCATCACCCCGACCCAGGCCGGAACCACCATCACCCGTGACATGACCTATGTCATGGTTGGCACGGAACGCACCATCGGCGCGACCATGCAGATCGGCGGCGCGGCAACGGCGGTGGGCACGGATCATTCGTTCCAGATCACCAGCGTTTCCTGGGAGGTGCTGGCCTCTGGTGCCGATGCACCCACGGCTGGCGATACCATGCTGGAGGCGCGGCAGGCGCTGGCCGTCACGCCTCTGGCCGGTGCGTTCGATCTGCTGACCGGGATCCCCCAGACGTTCAACGGGGCGACCAAGCGCTACGACGCCCGTGGCCGCGAAATGGGCGTGACCATCCCGACCGGGCAGACGGGCCAGACTACGATTCTGCAGCATGCCTTGCAGATCGGCCCGCATGAGCGCGACAATCTCGCAGGGGCCACCATCCGCGTGACGCTGGGTTACACCACGAGCGCGGCTTTCGCACGCACGTTCACGGTGAACATGCAGGCGCGCGGGCTGGATGGCAGCTATGACGCCTTGACGGCTTCGAACGTCCAGAATGTGCAGATCAGCAGCACGCGGCGGCAGGTCGAGTTCACCTTTGTCATGCCGAGCGATGCGGCAGACCTGCGCCCGTGGCTGCAATTCACCAGCAGCAGCGCGGCGGTTGCCGATGAGCATATCACGCTGACCGATTGCGCCTATTCTGTTGACCGGCAAAGCGGCGATCTGATCCGGCGCGGGGCCGAGACTGCCGCATGGGGCGACGCCATCGCCCGGCGCGTGGCGGCGGCGGACGGGATCGGCGGCGCTGTGGGCTATGGGCGCGGGGTTGGCATCGTTCTGGACGCGGCGGATTATGCCAGCGTGCAAGATGCGCTTGACGCGGCATCGGCCATGGGGGCACCGGGGCAGGTTGCCGCGGTCAATCTTGAGGCCACCACCTATGCCGAGCGGTCTTTGGACGGGCTGAACGGCGCTGACCATGTGGCGCTGATCGGCGCGGGCATCGGCAAAACCATCATTGACGGCACGCTGCCCGAGGATACCGCGATTGCGACCATCCAGGCCACCAGTACAGTCGATTTCGATGGCGCGCAGGAAATGCGCGGGATCACGGTCATCGCCCAAAACCAGCGCTATGCGTGGCACTTGGACGCGGTGAAGACCAAGCCGGATACCCTGATCCGCGCCTTCGGCTGTGAGTTCATCCATCGCGGCAACGATGACGCGGAAAGCTACAACGGCGGCGTGACCGGCGAAACGACCACGGGCCGGGTGACATGGGGCAGCATGCACGCGGTTGGCTGTGGCCTGTCGTCTGGCCAGCGTGCGGAGTTGATCGACTGCATTGCGCGCGGCCCTCGGGCCGGGGTGCAAATCCACAACCAGCTTGGCTTTGACAAGCCGTGCGAGGGCGTTCTGGATGGCTGCGACCTGTCGGCGGAGTGGGTGGCCTATTGGCCGCTGCTGATCCAGTCGAATGGCTCTGGCACGCCTGACAAGGTAACCGTGCGCAATACCGCGCTGTCGGGGCGTATCCGCATGGATGCCGTGCCGTGGTTCCCGGCTGACCTGAGCTATCAGCCCGCCAATCACATGGAGTTCACCTTGACCGGTTCGGGCAACAGCCCGTGCGCTGTCGATGTGGTCGATTTCGGGCGCGCCTTGCGGATCACCAGCGCGACCACTGGCCTGTCGTCATCTGTCGAAATCGGCGGATCGGCGGCGGCGCTGATTTTTGGCGACGTGACCACCATCGCGGGTGACGTGGGCCGGGCAGGGGCCGCCTATGGCTATCTGGACATTCAGGACGCCACCGGGGTCGGGCCATCGTCTGACACGTTCATCACCGGGCTTGGCAAGCGCTTGGGCAACCGGGCCTCTCTTGGGTC
Source organism: Gemmobacter denitrificans (assembly GCF_036964905.1). Taxonomy (NCBI): domain Bacteria; kingdom Pseudomonadati; phylum Pseudomonadota; class Alphaproteobacteria; order Rhodobacterales; family Paracoccaceae; genus Gemmobacter; species Gemmobacter denitrificans. Next base: position 623,056 of record NZ_JBALHR010000001.1, on the reverse strand, counting down.
GGTGACGCTGACGGTGACGGTTGACGGTGGCAGCCCGATCAATGTGGTTCTGTCTGGCGACTATTCGGCTTCCAGCAACTCGACAATCCTCGGCATCATCAACACGGCCCTGGGATCGGCTGCAACCGCGTCCGAGTTCAACGTGGGGGGCACCTATCGCCCCATGTTCACGGATCAGGAACGGCGGCTGAAAAACACCGATACGACCACGATACTGCAGGGCCATGCGCTGGCCCGTGGCGCGTCCGACCGTCAGGTCAGGCTGATGACAAGCGCCGATGCAATGGACCTGTTTGCCGGTATCGCGCTGGAGGACATTCGACCGGGCGAGTATGGCCGGGTGCAGCATCGCGGCTGGATCGCCCTTGGCTGGGTGCTGCGCAAATCTGGCGAGGGCAGCACGATCAACCTCGGCGACTCGTTCAACATTGACGCCGAAGCGCCGGGCCGGATCACCCGCATTTCTGGCGATGCTGGCATCCTGAAATGCGTCACGCCTTCGCTCGGCGCATCCCTGACCACCCTTGAAATCGCAAAGTAAGGAGCGAACATGACCAAACTTCCCGACAACGGGCGCGCGCTGGTTGACGAAACCCAGGCGCTGCTGGCACAGACCAAGGATGCGCTGCGGCAGATCGGCCAGAACATGCGCAAGCTGAGCCGTATGGACCGCGAGGCGGGCGAACTGCAGGCGGCCAATGCTTCCATGCGGCTGGAAGGCGCGGCGCTGGAGTGCCTTGGCAAGATCACGCAGGCCCATGCCGATGCCTCTGACGCGCTGCTGGCGTATCACGCAGAGGACGGCGAAATTGTTGTCCTCGGCGGGGGCGGCGGGCGCTGATGCACTGGACGCAGGCGGTTTACATCGGGCTGCTGATCGCGGCGCTGGCATCTAGCTGGCGTCGTGACTGGTCGGCCATGATCGCGCTGGTCATGGTGGCAAACCTCGGCGCGACAATGGCGCTGGCAGGTGATCCGCTGTCGGTCGGCGTCATGGATGCCGCCTGCGCTTCTGTGCTGCTTCTCGGCAATCGCCGGGCACTGATTCTGGCGACGCTATTTAGCGTCATGATCCTGATTTATGTGTCAGCATGGGCGTTTAGCTGGAAAAATTCGACAACTTACACGATAATTGACCTCATCGCTTATGTGCAACTCGGGGTCATCAGTGGGCTGGATAGCGGAATACGGCGTCGCGTTCGGGCTTTTGCTCGACGCGGTGCTTTGTCTGCTGGTCCTGAGACGCAAGGGGGTCACGCTACTGTCGGCGTGGCGCGAGTTTCTGCGCAGAGCGAGATAACCCAATGAGCGGAGCCAATACCGCGCTGATCGGCGCGGGCGGGGCTGCACTGGCTGCTGTTGCCGGTGGGCCTCTCACAGACGTATTCAACGAGCTTGCCTTGGCCCTTGCCATCATGGGCGCGGGCGGGGGCATCACCCGGGGGCTGGCAAACCGGCTGCCGTGGCGCGAGGTGGTTCGAGGCGGAGTAATCGGTGCGTCCTTGGCATTCGGGATAGGTGCGCTTGCCCCAAAAGCCTTGGGGGTTAATGTCGAGGGCAGCACAGTGTCAATTCTCGCAGCTTCGGCCTATCTGCTGGGCTTCCTGCAAGACTTCGTTGTCGCATTCCTGCAGGATTTTGCGGTGGCGTTTCTGAAAAGCAAGCGGGGTGGCAAATGATCCGCCGTGAAGCATGTGACCTGCGGCACCAATTCCGCAATGCGCTGATCCTGGCACCGCTGGTTTTCGCCGCGCTTTACTGGCTGGCATGGCCGCACATCGCGCCACCGGTCAAGACCGAGCAATCCGAACGGGAGTGATCCACACATGAATGAAGCCATCAGGGAGCTGCAGGCCGCGCTTGGCTTGCGGGATGACGGAGTATTGGGGCCTATTACCACGCAAGCCATCATCGAAGCGGCAAAGCTTGGGCGGCTGTCAGTGACGGCAGACAACCCGCTGGCCGCCCCGGTCGGGGTGCCTGTGCTGAATGACCGCAGCGAGGCAAGCTTGCGCGGGGTTCACCCCGATCTGGTCCGCGTTGTTCGCCGGGCCGCCGCGCTTTCGCCCGTGCCATTCACGGTGATCGAGGGGCTGCGCACCAAAGAGCGGCAAGCGAAACTGGTGAAGGCCGGGGCGTCCAAGACCATGAACAGCCGCCACATCACCGGCCATGCTGTCGATCTGGTGCCGCACCGCCCGGACGGCAAGATCGCGTTTGACTGGCCCCTGTATCACAAGCTGGCCCCGGCCATGAAGCAAGCCGCCGCCGAATTAGGCGTGGCGCTGGTCTGGGGTGGCGACTGGCGATCCTTCAAGGATGGGCCGCACTTCGAACTTGACCGCACGAAATACCCTGGCTGAAAGGAGCCTGACATGGACTTGGTTTACATTCGCCTGATCGCCTATGCGCTGTCGATGCTTGCCGGGATGATTCCCGCTGCGTGGGCAGGCTGGGCCAGCTATGACGCGGTTGCCGGGACGGTGACGGTCAGCATCGAGGGGCTTGCGGCTGCGGCTGGAGCCGGGCTGGCGATGAGCGTGGGGATCTTCAAACGCTGGGGGCGGTGATGCGTCGCCGCTGGCCCTTGCGGCGCTGGTGGGGGATTCACAGGCCAAAGCGGGTGTGATATGAAGGGTTGCGGGAACGGCGACATGCCTCGTCGGCGCGTAGCTCAGTCTGGTTAGAGCAGGGGCGGCATGGCCCTAGGCAATGGCTCAAATCAATTCGCGCAACCCGCATCAGCCTTGCCGGTGGGCTTTATCACCGGCACCGCTTTCTGGCGGTTGATGGAGATGCCGCGCTGATCACGCTGGCGAAGGGGTGAGCGCGCTTGCGGTACAACACACTCCACCAAGCCATCAACCACCAGAGCGCGGCATCCGTCAAAGGTAGGAGTTGGGTCATGGCCCACCTCCGCGCTCTGGCTCAGTGGGGCAGCCATACGCCCCGGCGGCCACAGGGATACTGTGGCAGGTGTATCGGCACCTAAACGGCGAGGGCCACGCATGACGTGGAAGTGGGCCGACCGATTGCAAGCCCGCTGGCTCACCCCGGCGGGCTTTGTCATGTCAACGGATCGCGGCTTTTCGAACATGACCGGGGCGACGTGTTAACGCGAATCTGCGGGACACATTGCAGCTAACCCATTGATCCGCATTAGCGCCTGTCGAACCAGTGCGGGACATGCTGTCTTTGATTTTGCTGGATTTTTTGCGGTAATGGTGGGCCGTGACGGACTCGAACCGCCGACATTCTCGGTGTAAACGAGACGCTCTACCAACTGAGCTAACAGCCCCCGTGCCTTCCCTACTCCATGCGGCAGCACACTGCAAGAGCTTGCAAGATGCGATAAGATCGGAATTTAACGCATTGTCAAATAACATAAAGTGGCCTGCTGCCGGTTTTTCGGACAGCAGGTTAAGCTAGCATAGCGCGGGCTTCGAACTCCATGAGGCTGATGTAGCCCAGTTTCGAATGACGTCTGCACGGATTGTAGAAGCGCTCGATGTAGTCGAACATGTCGGCACGGGCTTCGTCTCTGGTGCGATTGACCTTATGGTTGGTCCCTTCGACTTTCAGCGACGAGAAGAAGCTTTCCATCGCGGAATTGTCCCAGACATTGCCGTCCGGCTCATGGAACAGGTGGTGCCGTTGTCGGCCAGCAGGCGCTGGAGCTGCTCGCTGGTGTATTGCGTCCCTGGTCCGAGTGATGGAGCAGCGCGTCCGCCTTGCCGCGCCGCCAGACGGTCATCATCAGGGCATCCTTGACCAGCGTGGCGTCCCGCTCGGCCTTCATCGACCATCCCACGACCCTCTACGGGAAAACAGATCCAGCACGACCGCCACATACAGCCAGCCCTGGGCGGTCCAGATGCAAGTAATGTCAGCCAACCACTTCTGGTTCGCGATCCGCTTCGAAATCCTGGTCGAGGATATTGTCGGCGATGACCGATCCTTTGCCATCGTTCCCGGGCTTTCCGCGCCGCTTTGGGCGTGCTTTCAATGCATTCTGGCGCATCAGCCGCTCGATCAGGTGTTCGAGATTGATGACCCGGATTGTCCTGGGGGGCGAACGCATGTTTTCAACCTGCACCAGCTCTTTCCGGATCGTTTCGAGCCTGAAGATGGATGGTGACTCAAAGCCAATGAGTTTGACTGGATGGCTGAGAACGTGGGGACAAAATGGAACCCGCACACCCAAGCCGTCCCTTGACGGAAATACCTGGAACCGGCAGATGCGTGCCGATATGGCCGAGATTGCAACGCTGAAGAAAGAGGTCGCGCGTCTTCGTGCGGAGCGTGACATCCTGAAGAAAGCGGCAGCTTTTTTCGCGCGAGAGGCGACATGAGGTTCGCCTTCATCGCCAAGCATCGCCACATCTGGCTCGTCAGCTGGCTGTGCGATGCGCTGGAGGTTTCGCGGTCGGGCTTCCACGCTTGGTTCAACCGCCCGACCAGCGCCCGCGCCGGTGTCGCGGCGTCGGGCCTTCCTTCGGACCAATGGCAGTCAAGCCCTCCATCCCGCATCCAGCGACGAAGGACGCTCTCGGCCACATCCAGGTCACGGGCAGCCTGTGCCACCGCGACACCCCGATCCGTCACTACCCTTACAGCCTCGATCTTGAACTCACGGCGGAACTTCCGTCTCGTCATATCCACTCTCCAGTTCCTTGCTCACGATCTTATCTTCGTGTCCACGAAACCGGCAGCAGCTCAGGCGACTCAACTTTGCGCTTGTCCTCACAAGAGAGGGTCAATATACGGGGCAGCGGAGATGTGGCCGAGTGGTCGAAGGCACACCCCTGCTAAGGGTGCAGACGGGGAACCGTCTCGAGGGTTCGAATCCCTTCGTCTCCGCCACTTGCCCCCGCGAAAGCGTTCTCCCGATCCGGCTGCGGCCAGATTTTTCCGTTGTTTTCGAATGTTATGCGGGAGGGCCTGAGCACTGGCCCCTGCGCCAGGAGGCCCGGAAGTGGTCTCTCAGGGCCGACATTCTCTGGACCTCATGACTGCCAAGTTCCAGTGCTGAGCTCTTATCTAATTGATTTCATTTGAGCTTCCTGAGGTTGCCCTGAACACTTCGCTTTCTGTGCCATTCGCGAATTGGAACAGAAATCGAACATATCCGGCGCACCACTAGGCGTTGATGTCTTGGAATTGTGGCGCCGTCAGCCGTCGGCCTTCGACGGGTTGCGCCTCAGCCCGGTCGCCAGTTAGGGTCCTATGGCGGCAACAGCGCCCGTTCTGCTGGTGCGAGGGCATCGATCCGGGCCTTGCCGAGTTGTCGACAACCGGCAAGTTCAGTCAGAAAACGCACCCCTGACACGCCTGCGGGGAGTGGTGGCCTGATGGCTGGGATCACGCTCATATCGTGCATCCGCAGAGAAGAGGTCGCACGGGCTAGGTCGAACGACCAGCCCAGCGCCGACTGCATATCTCGCCCGAGTGTGTCGGCCACCGCGGTGCGAAGCTTCAGTATGAGGTCGTGACGCTCGATCCGCGCCTCGATATCGGAAACAAGCTCTGCAAGTGAGAAACCGCCTGCGGCCGGCTGAACGACCAAAGAGGATAGAACCCCTGTTGTACCTGGTGGTGGATTTGCCTGCACGAAGGAGACCTCATGTACCCGGCGGTCCGTGGTTGTAGCCTTCGCGTCCAAGCGAAGGGAGCCCACGGCGAAGTCATAGCGCTCGTCTTGGTCTACGCGCCAGGCGCGGACAGCTGATGCGGGGTCAGTTGCGGCCCGGATAACGAGCAACTCGCCAGCCAATCCGACCATGTTCTTCCTTGGCGTTTTGGCGAGCCGCTGAAAAAGGTCCACTAGGCGGTCCACAACCTCGGCAACTGCGGCCACCGTTGGATTGGGGCCGAGTGTCGCGGCGAGGAACTCCATCGTGGTGAGAAAGTATCGCTCGGCGGCACGTTCCTGAGACCTGCAAGAGACGACCGTCAGATTCTCAGTCCGGACTTCGCGGTCGCGCTCTTCAATGCGACAGGCGACGCCGAAGCGCGCCTCGATACCCGCAAGGACCAGCGGCACCCGATTTGAGGCCCCAGTGGTCCGGATCAGCAGCGCTGCGCAGCCGGAGTTGTCCCGCCCCACATAGTAGGCTACTTCCTTTGGTGCCGCGGCGACGCTGAACGTACCAGCCTGATCTGGCCTAGGAAGCCGTTCAAGCTGAGCAGGCAATTGACTGATCAATCTTCGACTTCCTGACCGGCTTGCAGTTGCACTAGCCATTCCTTCGCAAGATGTGGGGGAATGTGGATCGCCAGAAGTGGAACTGCAGCAGCCTCAATCGGCCCTCGATCTGTGTAAGACAGGTCGAAGCGATGGAGCTGGATGGTCGGCCGGTCATCCATCGCAAAGGCCGAGGCGCCCGGATAGTTTCGGCCGCCGCCTGCAAGACGGGTTGGACCCTGCTGGAAGCCCTTTTCGAGAGTACCCGACGTGGAGACAGTTCGCCGAGAGCCGCTTGCGTTGGGTCGCATCCGATAGACTGCAACCATCGTCTCCGGGGCCTGGCGTAGAGCTTCTCCCAGCGTCACAAGCATTCCAGTAAACTGAGCGGTATCTCGAGGATCCTCTAATTTGTAATCCGCAAGCATGTCGATGGCTGCAGCAATTGGCACCTCCCGCGCGACGAAGTGCCTTTGGCTGTCCTCAATCGACTGGTATGTCACGATATCCTCGGCGAAATTGAACGCCTACCCGATTGCCTATCCGCGCCCGTTGGCGCTGGTCGCGGTTCGGGTCAAGGCAACCCACCAGCTGTCGGGGGCGCTGGACAATTTCAGCGCGATGGCCACCCGCGTCTGCCTAGACTGGGACCATGTGTCGGGCAGCTGGATCATCCGGGCCACGTCAAACCCGGCCAGCCTGTTCCGCTTCGTGCTGCAATGCCCGTCCAATCCCAAGCCGGTGCCGGATAGCGGCATCGATCTCGATCTGCTGGCAGACTGGCATGAGTTCTGCCGGACCCGGGGCCTGCATTACAATCGCGTCCAGGATCAGGCCGGAAGCACCCTGCGCGATGTGTTGACCGAGGTCGCCGCTGCAGGCCGTGCATCGCCGCGCCATGATGGCCTGAAATGGGGTGTGGTGATCGACCGCCCGACCGGATCGGCGGATGGGGTGCAGTTCCAGATCGAACCCGGGCCGGGTGCCGTCCAGCCCTCGATCTACAAGGTGGATCACCGGCTGTCCGGCGCTCCGGATTGGGTCACCCTCACGCTGCCTGTGGCATCGGGCGGGGGCAGCCTGTCAGGATATGCGGCCGGGGCCGTGATCGAGATGCGGGTCGGGGGCCAGAGCTATGCCGGTATCGATGGCCCCTGTAGCAGCGTGGTCACGGTCACGATCGGGGCTGGCGATGCAGATATCCCTGAGGCGATCAGCACCGATGACGTGACCGTGACGACCACGCTGGGCGGTGCATCGGTACGCGTTTCGGTGGGCGATGCCCGGGCAGCCCAGATCCAGATCTACAGATCCGGGTCCGCGACGTTGAACAGGGCCACCGATGCCGTGGGGGCACCTGTGGCAGTTGCAGCGCCTCAGGTCGTGACGGTCACGGTCGGCGAGACTGGCAAGTCCAGCACCATCACCAACGGCACCTTTGACAGCGCTACAGGCTGGTTCCTGGGCGGTGGCTGGTCCGTGGCGGGCGGTGTGGCCAGTCATGCAAAAGGCTCAACGGGGTCTCTGGTCCAGTCGCAGACGCTGGTCTCGGGCAAGTGGTACCGGATGCGCTACACCGTCTCGGCGCGCTCTGCTGGCACGGTCACTCCGGCCCTGCAGGGGGGCACCAAGCGCTTCGGCACCGCCCGCATGGCCAATGGCACCTATCTGGACCGCATTCAGGCGGTCAGTGGCAATACCGGGATCGGGTTCGATGCCTCTGCCGACCTCGTCGCCTCGATCGACAATGTGACTTTCTATCAAGAGACCGCCGCCTGCCTTGCGCAAGGCACCCATTACCTTTGGGTCGAGCCGCAGAACGCTGATGGCGTTCCCGGCCCGGCCACAGGGCCTTTCACCATCACCGTTACCTGAGGAGCAGCCCATGTCTGGCGTCCGTACGATCAATGTCGAAACTGCAAGCTCCGTCGCGACCCTCCTGGGCAATTTCGATGGCAGTACCGTGCAGATCCCGATCAACCTGCTGAAAGTGCTGCTGGGGGCCGAACTCGCCGGGCCGAACTATCAGAACCGGGCCGAACTGTTCGCCGATCTTGCCTGGAGTGCGGGTGCTGTGCTGCGGCACGACCTTCTTCAGCGAGGGCATTCACCACCGGCTGTGCGGGTTGTGCAGGCATCGCGGCGATGTCGGATCGCTGGGGCTACCCGCCAGATCGACCGCAAAAATCCGGCACGCCGCGCGGGCGTGACGGGAGACAGACCAAGGGGCCAAACCGTGAAACAACCGACCTTGATGCAGCAAACCCGGGTGAAGGTGGCAGAGATCGACTGCCGCCGCCGCCTGCGCCCGATTTCCGAGGCGGGGGTGGACAGCCTGATCGCCTCGATCCGCGAGACCGGGGTGATGAAGGATGCGATCCATCTGCGCAAGAAGAAGGACGGCAGCCTTGTGCTGATCGCAGGCGGCCACCGGTTGGAGGCCGCGCGGCGGCTGGGCTGGGAGGAGATCGAGGCGAAAATCTGGACCGATGTGACGGATGATTGGGCGGCGATCATGGAGATCGACGACAATCTGGCCGGGGCCGAGATGAACCCGCTCGATACGGCGGTGTTCCTGGCCACCCGCAAGCAGGTTTACGAACGCCTGCACCCGGAATCGAAGCAGATGGCCGGAGCCGCATTGGCGGCAAAACGGTGGAGTGTCGATGCGAGCGACATCGTGTCGTTCGCATCCGCCACCGCCGAGAAGTTCGGAGTTTCGAAGCGCCATGTGGAACGCATGGTAGCGGCGGGAACGCGCCTTGGCCCCGATGAAGTGGCCCAGCTGCGCGCAGCCCCCCGGCAGGTGCCCTTGGCAGCGTCTGGGGCGATGCGACAGCCGGATATCGCGGGGTCTACCAGAAGTCAGGGGCCAGCGGGGCGGGATCATGGTCAAGGATTGGCGACCTGCCAATTGCCAGCTTTGCAGCCGCAGACCTTGCCGCCAAGGCGCCGCTGGTCTCGCCTGCGCTGACCGGAACGCCCACTGCGCCGACTGCCGCCCCCGGAACCAACTCGATCCAGATCGCGAACACGGCCTTCGTGCCCGCGGCCATCGATGCGCTCATATCGGCCGCGCCGGGGGCACTCGATACCCTCAACGAACTGGCCGCTGCGTTGGGTGATGACCCGGCCTTTGCCGCAACCGTGACCAGCGCCCTTGCCGCCAAGGCCCCGCTGGCCTCGCCTGCGCTGACCGGAACGCCCACCGCGCCGACTGCCGCCCCGGGAACCGTCTCGACCCAGATCGCGAACACGGCCTTCGTGCGCGCCGCCATCGATGCGCTGATCTCGGCCGCGCCGGGGGCGCTCGACACCCTCAACGAACTGGCCGCCGCGTTGGGCGATGACCCGGCCTTTGCCGCAACCGTGACCAACGCCCTTGCCGCCAAGGCCCCGCTGGCCTCGCCCGCGCTGACCGGGGTGCCCACCGCGCCCACGGCGGCAGTCGGAACCGCAACGACCCAGATCGCCAATGCGGCCTTTGTCAAAGGCGAAGTGGCCGGGGCAGACCGCCGTGCGCGCAGTGCTATGCGCGGGGCCGGTGAACAGGTCAGCCTGACGTCAAATGTGTTCCAGATGCTGGCAGGGGCGACCTCGATCGTAGCACCCGGGGGACGGGTGACCGGGATCGCGATCCCGGCAGGGCAGACCGGGGCAAGTTCATTCGTCACGCCCCGGATCCCGCTCTCCGCCGATGTGGCAGCACGATTGGCCGGATACACTGTCAGGCTCGTGGCGACCGCCGACCTGACCGCCGATTTCCTGACAGAACATCCGGTCTGGGGTGCGGCCCGGATCGACATGCAGGGGGGCGCGGTCCTGCTCTCGGCTGGCGAACTGGAGTCCGAGTCGGTCGAGGGCACCGTCTATCGCAGATCGGTACTCTACAAGATGACCGGGACCGAGGCACAGATTGGCCTTGTTCTGCAGATCGCGACGGGGTCTGCGCCGGGATCCGTGTCGCATCAGATCAATCTTCGCTCTCTGACCTATCAGGTTGCCCAGGACGCCACCGACACCACAGTCTCGGCGGCCGATCTTGCGGCGGTGCTGGCGGCCGAGCGCGAAGCCGGGCGTGTTGTCGGGGTCTCCACGCTGTCATCCCTTGGCCTGCAGGCCCCTGCGACAGTGTCGCCCGGTGCTGGTTCAGTCCAGTCGGCCCTAACCGCAGCGAAGGGGCGGCCCAATGCGCTGGCGCTGATCCAGCTGGGGGCAGGCACCTTCTTCGAACGGTCGATCCAGGCGGCAGCGGGTCATGTCGAGATCCGGGGCCAGGGCCAGCATCGCACCATCATCGATGGCAGCCAGCCCGACAATGCCCCGGCAGGGGATGTCGAGGCCAACAGCACGCTCGATCTGCACAAGGATCTGGTGGTCTACCGCGACTTCACCGCAATCATGCGCAACGGTCGCTATGTGCTGCATCTGGACGATCATGTGGCCGATGCCCGCGTGGTGCTGAAGAATGTCACGCTCCGGCACGATGGCAACGTGGCGGCGGGATGGGTCAGCCAGCATGCCCTGGGGCACGGCTCCTGGTCGGGGACGCAGCTGCAGCTGGAGGATTGCCATCTGATCGGCCCTCGCGCGGCCCTGCAGTTCCACAACAATGTCGGCTCGGGCGCAGGGCAGACCCATCCCTCAGGGGTCGAGGTGCAGCGCTGCCAGCTCGTCGCGCGCAATGCCAACGCCTTTGCGGTGCTGGTCCAGCCGCTGGGGTCCGGGGTACAGGATTACATGCGCCTCCTGGGCTGCTCGATCACCGGCAATATCCTGATCGATGCCAGCCAATGGCACCGGAGCGATAGCCACCAGCCCGCCCACCGATCGGCGGAAATCAAGGTCAGCGGTAGCGGCAATTCGCCCGCCGTGGTTCAGGTCATCGACCCAAGCCGCGCGCTGAGGATCGACAGCCTGACGACCGGCGCTGGTTCCACCGTCCAGATCGGCGGCTCCGCTGCGGCAATCCTGTTCGGCGCGCGCCAGCATGGGCGGAACGGGGCTACGGGCGTGGCCGGGTTCCGCTATGGCGATATCGATATTGGCAGCACACCGGTCGGCCCAGCGGCGAATGTCAGTGTCTCGCTGGGGGCACGGCTCGGCAACCGCACCGCCGCCCCGGTCTATCTCGAGATCACGCTCGACGGGACGATGCGCACCGTGACCTTCAATGGCAACCACTCCGCATCATCGAACGCCACGATCATCAGCCAGATCAATGCCGTGATCAGTGGTCTCGGGATTGCCAGCGAATATGCGGCGGGCCTGCGCATCCGCCCGACCTTTGCAGATGAGGAAGCCGTGCTGCTGAATGACAGCGGTACCCATATCCGCTGGATGGCCCCGCTGGCCTTTGACGGGAACCGCCGCAAGGTCAGGATCATGACGGCCGCCGATCCATTCACAGCCTTCGCGGGCCTCTGCTGGGAACCCGAGGGCATCTGGCCGGGGGAGCATGGCCGTGTGAAGTGCCGGGGCTGGGTCAGCCGACAGGATCTGATCGACGCCGGGGTCGAAAACGGCGCACCCGCCGTGGCCTATGGCGAATGGTATGTGCCCTATGGCAGCAGCGGGATGCTGGACGCAAACTCGGCACCGACCGCCTATACCGATGGCATCCTTCAGGTCGTCCGCGTGGACGCGGGCCTGCCCGCCACTTGGACCGCGCTGGAACTCAGAGGGACGCGGTGATTTCTTCCGACTTGACCGCGCCATCCGCAGAGCCATGCGGGTGGCGCAAAGCTCGGCTTGGTCTCCGCTCATGCCTCGTCCGGAGTGGAATCGCGCGTAGAGCCATCTAAAGCATTGAAATCATGTAACCTTCCACTGGCGCTGCAGATCACTGTCAAAGTGGAAAGTTAGGCGCAAAAGGCAATGTGCGAATTTTCGCTAACACATTGATTTTGTTGAACCCTCAGAGAACTGGTGACGGCACACATCCCGGTTCATGCTTGCGGCTTCGGAGCGTACCCCATGTTTTTCTGATTTACACCGCGTCCGCCAGCTCACCGCATCAACTTCGGTTAAAGCCTGTTTTTATTGATCTTTTTCGGCTGTTCCCAGCTCTTCCCGGATATGCCCGGCGTACCCCATGTTTTTGACCGGTTACAACTTCACGTCGCACCCCGGAACATCCAAGCGCATTTTCATTGGCGGGTTCTATGGCGGGTATGAGCGCGGTAGCGCTGAATTATTGAATGATTTCAATGGTGAATGGCGGAGAGACAGGGATTCGAACCCTGGGTCGGCGCAAACCGACAACGGTTTTCGAGACCGCCGCATTCGACCACTCTGCCACCTCTCCGCGCTCAGGGGTCGTCTTGAGGCGGGGATTTAGCGAAGGATTCGGGGGGGCGCAACCCCCTTGAGGCAGGAAATTCGCAGGGATGTGAAACTCTTCTCACAAAGCTGTGTCGCAAGTTCCGGCCTGCGACAGCCGCGCCTGCTTGGCAAGCGCCCGGCGACAGGCTAGCTCTGGCACAGTGCCGCATTTCGCACCCTTGGGGGAAGATCATGGTTTCACGGCTGATATTCGCGGTTCTGGCCAGCCTTGCCGCGATTCCCGGGCTGCCCGCTGCGGCGCAGGTCACGCCGCCCGGCATCGGCAACGATACCAGGGATCAGGTGCAGAACCTGATGCGCATATTGCAGATGGATCAGGTCATCGAAGTCATGCAGGCCGAGGGGCTCGATTATGGTGCCACCCTGCGGACCGAGATGTTCCCTGAAAAAGCCGGGGCGGGCTGGTCCGCTGCGGTGGCAACCATCTATGATCCGCAGCGGATGACGGCGGAATTTGAAACGGCATTGGCGCGCGAAATGGCGCGTACGCCCGAGGCCTTTGCCGAAGCTGACAGGTTCTTTGGCGATGACAGGGGCCAGCGGATCATCATGCTGGAAATCGAGGCCCGGCGTGCCTTGATGGATGAGGCGACCGAGGCGCTGGCGCGCGAAGCTGCGGATCGTCTGCCCACCGAACAGGCCGCGCGGCACGAGGCGCTGAAGCAGTTTGTCGCGGCCAATGACCTGATCGAGTTGAACGTGATGGGCGCGCTGAATGCCAATCTGGCCTTCTATCGTGGGCTGGCGGCTGGCGGGGCCTTCGGCGATGCGATGACTGAATCCGACATGCTGGCCGAAGTCTGGGGCCAGGAGGCCGATGTGCGCGCCGAAACCGAAAGCTGGCTGTGGTCCTATCTGGGGCTGGCCTATCAGCCGCTTTCGGACGAGGATCTGCAGGCCTATTACGATTTCTCGCGCAGCGAGGCCGGGCGGGCGCTGAACCATGCGGTTTTCGCGGCCTTTGATGCGGTATTCGTGCGCATCAGCGAAGATCTGGGCCGCGCGGCTGCGCGCATGATGCAGGGCGAAGATATCTGATCGCCAGCCTGCGCCACATGCCTGGATCAAGCGCCGAAATTCGAGAAGCGGTAGGGCGAGACACCGTATTTCTTGCGGAAGCTCTTTGAGAAATGGCTCGATGAGGCATAGCCGCAGGCCACCGCCACTTCGGTCACGCTCAGATCGGTTTCGGCCAGCAGAGCGCGGCCATGCTGCAGGCGCAGATCATTCATGTAGCGTACCGGGGTCACACCCAGATAGCGGTTGAACAGCCGTTCGATCTGGCGCCGCGAGACCCCCAAATGGGCGGCGCAGGCGTCGAGATCGAATTCCTCCTCGATCCGGGCCTCCAGAAAGGCGACCGCTTTCAGCAGCTTTTCATTGCGCGTGCCCAGACGGGCGGCAAGCGAGGTGGTCTGCTCATCCTCTTCGGTGCGGCGCTGGATCAGCAGGCACATGTTCATGACCTCCTGGCTCAGCTGCGCGCCAAAGCGATCATGGATCAGTTTCAGCATCAGGTCGGCAGCGGCAACCCCGCCGGCACAGGTGACGATGCGGTCATCCAGACAGAAAACCTGCCGGGCCGGGGCCAGATCGGGCCAGCTTTCGGAAAAGCCCGAGATGTTTTCCCAATGCAGGGTGAAGCGGCGCCCCTTCAGGATGCCGGCGCGGGCCAGCGCATAGGCCCCGGTGCACAGCCCGCCGACTGTCCGGCCGCGGCGCCATTGATTGCGCACCCAATCGCCAAGGCTGGCGCCCATGGTGTTCTCCGGCTCCACCCCGCCGCAGACCAGAACATAGCCCGGGGCGGTGGTATCGGTCAGCGGCCCGTCGGGCATGACCGGCACGCCATTGGAACAGGGCACCGGCTTGCCGTCTTCCGACAGCGTGCGCCAGCGAAACAGGATCTGCCCGGTCAGCTGATTGGCCACCCGCAACGGTTCGATCGCGGCGGTGAAGGCCAGCATGGTGAATTTTTGCGCCAGAACGAAGGTAACGGCCACCGGTTCCGTCACCCGGGGCAGGGTGACATGCGCCACCCCGCGCGCCACGAAACGGCGAGAGTCATCCGCAGTACTGGCGGAAGGGGAAGGGCCGGAAGAGGGGGCAGGGCTGTTGGGCATGCCTGTGCGTAACGCGAAGACCGCAGCGCCGCAAGCGGGCTGGCAGGGTGCCCGGCCTGCGCCGCGGTTTACGGCACATTAACTGATTTTCACGCAGACTTTGCCGGTCAATCAGGGGGAATCGCATGGCCTCGGCCCAACATTCTGCATCCGGCCTGCCCGCATCTGCGCGGTCATCCGAAGAACGGTTGGCAATCCTGCAGTTGATCCGGTCGCGCCGTGTCGGTGCGGTGACCTTTCATCGCCTGATGGCGGAACACGGATCGGCGGCGGCAGCTTTGGCAGCATTGCCCGGCATTGCCGCAGGGGCCGGGGTGGAAAACTATGCCGTCTGCCCGCCTGCCGTCGCGCTGGCCGAAATGCGCGCGGCGCGCGCGGCGGGGGCGCAGATGCTGTGCCATGGCGATCCGGCCTATCCGGCGGCTCTGGCGACGCTTGCCGATGCGCCGCCTGTCATCTGGTTGCGGGGCGATGCGGGCCTGTTGGCGCGGCCCATGGTGGCGCTGGTGGGCGCGCGCAATGCCTCAAGCCTTGGTCTGCGCATGGCCCGGCGTCTGGCCGAAACGCTGGCCGAGGCGGGCTTCGTCATCGTGTCCGGTCTGGCGCGTGGCATTGATGCCGAAGCCCATCGTGCGGCGCTGGATCATGGCACCCTGGGCGTGGTGGCGGGCGGGGTCGATATCGCCTATCCGCCGGAAAATGCCGGGCTGATGGCCGATATGGCCCGGCTTGGCTGTGTGCTGTCGGAACAACCGCCGGGGCTTGAACCGCAGGCCCGGCACTTTCCGCTGCGCAAC
The DNA here is from genome assembly GCF_036964905.1 of Gemmobacter denitrificans. Lineage (NCBI taxonomy): Bacteria > Pseudomonadati > Pseudomonadota > Alphaproteobacteria > Rhodobacterales > Paracoccaceae > Gemmobacter > Gemmobacter denitrificans. Next base: position 607,607 of record NZ_JBALHR010000001.1, on the reverse strand, counting down.
CGGATCATCGCCGGGCTTAGCCGTGCGGTGGTGGTGGTCGAGGCTGCGGCGCGCTCCGGCTCGCTCATCACCGCGAAGGATGCGGCTGATCTTGGACGCGAGGTCTTTGCCGTGCCGGGCCATCCGTTTGACGCCCGGGCTGCAGGCTGTAACCAGCTGATCCGCGATGGCGCCACGCTGGTACGCTCTGCCGCCGATGTGGTGGAGGCTCTGGGCGCGGTGGCCAGCCCGGCGGCGCAGGGCCATCTGGGTTTTCACGAAATGGCGCTTCGCGGCGGGGCAACCGCTGTTCCGCCTGCAGCGCCGCGTGCCCGTCCGCTGCGCGATATTGCCGCACTGCACCGTCTCATCCTTGACCGGCTGTCGCCCAGCCCCGTGCCGGAAGATCAGTTGATCCGCGATCTGCAAGTGTCAGCCGCCGAAGTGACGCCGCATCTGCTCATGCTGGAACTGGAAGGCCAGCTTTGTCGCCAGCCGGGCGGCATGATCAGCCGCCCCTGATGCTGCATGACCGGCGGAAAGCCCCGGACCCGCCACCGATCCGGGCTTGACGGCACGCCTGTGGCTTGACAAGCACGGCCCCAGAAACACATGGTTCCGCGCCCCGGTCCCGGCAGGGTTGTTCCCCAAGGATGTCCGGCCCCCGTTTCCGGGCGTGATAAAGAGGATTTCATGGCAGTCGTCGTCGTCGAGTCTCCGGCCAAGGCCAAGACCATCAACAAATATCTCGGCTCCGACTATACGGTGCTGGCCTCATACGGCCATGTCCGCGATCTGCCGCCGAAGGATGGATCGGTCGATCCCGAAAACGGGTTCGACATGAAATGGGAGGTGGCCGCCGACAGCAAGAAGCATGTCCGCGCCATCGCCGAAGCCCTGAAAACCGATGACGAACTGATCCTGGCCACCGACCCCGATCGCGAGGGCGAGGCGATCAGCTGGCACCTGCAAGAGGCGCTCGCCTCCAGCCTGAAGAAGGGCAAGAAGGTCAGCCGCGTGACCTTCAACGCCATCACCAAATCGGCAGTGACCGAGGCGATGAAGAACCCGCGCCAGGTGGATGGCCCGCTGGTCGAGGCCTATCTGGCCCGCCGTGCGCTGGATTATCTGGTGGGCTTTACCCTGTCGCCGGTGCTGTGGCGCAAATTGCCCGGGGCCAAATCGGCGGGCCGGGTGCAATCGGTGGTGCTGCGCCTGGTCGTGGAACGCGAAATGGAGATCGAGGCCTTCCGCGCCCGCGAATACTGGACAGTGGGGGCCACGCTGGCCACCCCGCGCGGGCAGGAATTCGAAGCGCGTCTGACGGTTCTTGGCGGGCGCAAGCTGGACAAGTTCGATATCCCCACCGCCGAAGCGGCAGAAATCGCGGTTCAGGCAGTGACCTCGCGGCCGCTCAAGATCGCGTCGGTCGAGGCCAAGCCCGCCACCCGCAACCCCTTTCCGCCCTTCATGACCTCGACCCTGCAGCAAGAGGCCAGCCGCAAATTCGGCATGGGGTCCAAGGCCACCATGGCGGCGGCGCAGCGGCTCTATGAGGCCGGGCACATCACCTATATGCGAACCGATGGCATCGACATGGCACCCGAAGCCGTGATGGCCGCGCGCGATGCGATCAAGGATCGTTTCGGGGTGGCCTATGTGCCCGACAGCCCGCGCATGTACAAGAACAAGGCCAAGAATGCGCAGGAAGCGCATGAATGTATCCGCCCCACCGACATGCGCGCCGCACCCGAAAAGCTGCGTCTGGTCGATGCCGATCAACGCCGCTTGTACGATCTGATCTGGAAACGCACCATTGCCAGCCAGATGGCGGCGGCACGGATGGAACGCACCACGGTCGATATTGCCAGCGCCGATGGCCAGGTCGGCCTGCGTGCCACCGGGCAGGTGGTGATGTTTGACGGCTTCCTCAAGGTCTATGACGAAGGCCGCGATGACGATGCCGAGGATGAAGGCCGCCTGCCGCAGATCATGCAGGGCGAGGCCGTGGACAAGCGCCGCATCGCCCCCGAACAGCATTTCACCCAGCCGCCGCCGCGCTATACCGAAGCTACGCTGATCAAGCGGATGGAAGAGCTGGGGATCGGTCGCCCTTCGACCTATACGTCCATCGTCTCCACCATTCAGGACCGCGAATATGTCCGCAAGGACAAGAATCGCCTGATCCCGGAAGACAAGGGGCGGCTGGTCACGGCCTTTCTGGCGAATTTCTTCCACAAATATGTGGAATATGATTTCACCGCTGATCTGGAAGGCCAGTTGGACGATGTTTCGGCGGGCGAGCGTGATTACAAGGAAGTGCTGGCTCGGTTCTGGCGCGACTTTTCGGCGGCGGTGGCCGAAACCGCCGATTTGCGGATTGGCGAAGTTCTGGAAAAGCTGGACGATTTCCTCAGCCCGCATCTTTATCCGCCCCGTGCCGATGGCGGTGATCCGCGCAGCTGCCCGACCTGCGGCACCGGTCGCCTGCATCTGAAAACCGCGCGCTCGGGCGGGGCTTTCATCGGCTGCGGCAATTACCCCGAATGCCGCTATACCCGGCCGATTTCGGTGGGCGATGACAGCGGCGCGATCAGCCCGGATGGCAAGATCCTGGGTGAAGCCGATGGCCAGCAGATCAGCCTGCGCGCCGGGCGTTTTGGCCCCTATGTCCAGAAGGGCGACGCGACCGAGGCCCAGCCCAAACCGCCGCGCGCCAGCCTGCCGAAAGGCTGGTCGCCCGAAAGCATCGATCTGGACCGCGCCCTGATGCTGCTGAACCTGCCGCGCGGGATCGGCCCGCATCCCGAAGACGGCGCCATGGTCGAGGCCGGAATTGGCCGGTTTGGCCCCTATGTGAAGCATAACAGCACCTATGCCAATCTGCCCGAGGTGGATGAGGTGTTCACCATCGGCATGAATCGCGCGGTGGAAGTGTTGGCGCAAAAGGCCAGCCGTGGCGCCGGGCGCGGCGCGGCGGCCCAGCCGCTGCGCGAATTGGGCAATCACCCTGATGGCGGCGTGATCAGCGTGATGCCGGGCCGCTATGGGGCCTATGTGAAATGGGAAAAGGTGAACGCCACCATCCCCAAGGAACTGACGCCCGAGACGATTTCGCTGGACGAAGCCCTTGCGTTGATTGCGGAAAAGGCCAGCAAGACCCCGGCGAAAAAGACCAGGGCCGCGGCAAAGCCCAAGGCGGAAGCCAAGGCAAAAGCGGCACCCAAAGCCAAGGCTGCGCCAAAGCCGAAAGCCGCCGCCAAGGCAAAGGCCGCCCCGAAACCCAAGGCTGCGGCCAAGGCCGACCTGATCGAATGATCGCTTGACCTTTGGCCCGGCCCGGGCATCCTGACGCCGTGGGCCGAGCGGGGGCAGGGATGAAGCGGTTGGCAATGATCGGGGTGGCGGGGCTGCTGGCCCTGCCTGTACAGGCCGAAGACTTTACCGGTCGCGGCTGGCTCTTGGTCTGTGGCGAGGAAGGCTGCTTTGTGAATGCGGCAGGTACCAATCTTTGGGTGCCGGCGGACGGCTCGGCCGCAGAAGCCAGTTTGCGGGAGCTGGAGCCGCTGAGCGCGGTCGAAGTGTCCGGCGATCTGTCCGATATCGGCGATTCCAGCGCAACGCTGGCCCTGCGGGATGTTGTGCTGATCGACACACCCGATGAAGGCAACCTGCGCGAGATTCAGGGGCGCTGGCGCCCCTTGGGCGAAGCCACGCCTTTCCACATCGAAATTCTTGGGGTGGATTGGTCGGAAATGTCGATGGAAGAGGAACTGTCGCGCGCGATGATGGTTCTGGGCCCGGCCTGCGCCAGCGGCGTGGAACCCGGCGGAACGGCGATCAGCCTCTACCCCTACGGGGGCGATCCTGAGGCAATCGCCTGCTGGCAGATCGAATATCTGGATGACAGGACGCTGGTGCTGCGCGATTTCATGGGCGATCAGGGCGCGGTGGAGTTTGAACGCCTGCTGGATTGACCGGGTTTCGCGACGGGCTCCGGGGACGGGGGGCTGTTTGCCCCCCGGGCTGCAGATGCAGCCTTCCCCCGAGGATATTCTGGCCAAGATAAAGGTGCAGACCGGTTTGTGATCAAACCGGCAAGCGGGGGCCAGTCATGCGCCGCGCGGATTGATCAGCCGTGCCATCACATCGGCGGCGCAGATCGAACCGATCACGGCGTCGGCCTCGGTCACATCCAGCGCTTCGGCACCGTCGCGAATAAGTTCCATCACCGTTTTGACCGGGGTTTCAGCCTCCACGACGGGGGCGGAGGTGCCGGGGCCTGCGCGCATCACATCTCGGGCGGTCAGAACGCTGAGCGGGTTCATATGCGCCACGAAATCCTGCACATAATCATCGACCGGATTGGCGATGATCTCGCGCGCAGTGCCGCATTGCACGATCCGCCCGCCATTCATCAGGGCGATGCGATTGCCGATCTTGAAGGCCTCGTCCAGATCATGGCTGACAAAGACGATGGTGCGTTGCAGCTTGGCCTGCAGATCCAGCAGTTCATCCTGCAGCTTGGCCCGGATCAGCGGATCAAGCGCAGAGAACGGTTCATCCATCAGAAGAATCGGCGCTTCGGTGGCGAAAGCGCGCGCCAGACCCACACGTTGCTGCATGCCGCCTGACAGATCGCCCACCTTGCGTTCGGCCCATTGCGTCAGGTTCACAAGCTCCAGTTGCTGATCCACCCGCGCCTTGCGTTCGGCCTTGGACATGCCACCCAGTTCCAGCCCCAGCCCGACATTTTCGCGCACCGTGCGCCAGGGCAGCAGCCCGAACTGCTGGAACACCATGGCAACCCGGCTGAGCCGGATGCGGCGCAGGGTTTCTGCATCGGCATGGGTGACATCGACCAGACCATTGCCATCGCTGACATGCACGGCCCCGCGACAGACCGGGTTCAGCGCATTGACCGCCCGCAGCAGCGTGGATTTTCCAGAGCCCGATAGGCCCATCAGCACCAGAATTTCGCCTTCGGCCACGGTGAGCGAACAGTTGTGCACGCCCAGCACCTGGCCGGTGGCTTGCTGAATCTCGGCCCGGTGCTGCCCCTGATCCATCAGGGGCAGGGCGCGATCGGGATGATCACCGAAGACAATGGAAACATTGTCGAATTTCACCGCAATATCTGCAGTTTTCGACGGCGCGACAGTGCGGGTCATTTGCGGGTCACCCTCAGCATGCGGTCCAGCATGATGGCCACGACAACGATGACGAGGCCGCTTTCAAATCCAAGCGCGGTATTGACCGAGTTCAGCGCCCGCACGACCGGCACGCCCAGCCCGTTCGCACCCACCAGCGCCGCGATCACCACCATCGACAGCGACAGCATGATGGTCTGGTTCAGCCCGACCATGATCTGCGGAAAGGCATAGGGCAGTTCCACCTTGAACAGAACCTGACGCTTGGTGGCGCCAAAGGCGGTCGCGGCCTCCAGCAGGGCCGTGGGGGTGGAGGACACGCCCAGATGCGTCATGCGGATCGGGGCGGGCAGCACGAAGATCACCGTGGCAATCAGCCCCGGCACCATGCCGATACCGAAAAAGACGATGGCCGGGATCAGATAGACAAAGGTTGGCAGGGTCTGCATCAGATCCAGCACCGGGGTCATGGCCGCATAGGCGCGGGGGCGGTGGGCCGCCCAGATGCCGATCGGCACACCCAGACCAAGGCAGACCACACAGGAAGACAGGACCAGTGTCAGGCTTTCCATCGTGGGCTTCCAGTAGCCCTGATTCAGGATGAAGGCGAACGCCAGTGCCACGAACAGCGTGATTTTCCAGCTGCGCTGCAGATACCAGGTCAGGGCCAGGAACACCGCCACGATCACCAGCGGATGTGGGGCGATCAGCAGCCAGAGGATGCCGTCGATCAGGGCCTCCATCACGCTGCCCAAGGCATCGAACAGCGGTTTCAGTTCGACTTTCATCCAGTCGAAGGCGTGCTTGGAAAACTTGCCCAGCGGCAACTTGTTTTCGGTCAGCCAATCCAGCATCCCGGCGCTTCCTTCCTGCGGGAACAAAAAACCCTCCCCCGCGCGGGCGGGGGAGGGACGGACAAGGCCGGATCAGAGACCCAGGGCAGCCTTGACGGCGGCCATGCCATCGCCGCCATCCTTGGTGGTCACGCCATCGAGCCAGGGGCCAAGCGCATCGGCATTGGCCTTCAGCCAGGCGGTCGCCGCCTCTTTCGCATCGGTGCCGTCATTCAGGATCGCACCCATGATCTCGTTTTCCATGGCCAGCGAGAAGGACAGGTTCGACAACAGCTTGCCGGTATTCGGGCATTCGGTGACATAGCCCTTGCGGACATTGGTGGCCACGATGGCGCCACCCAGGTTCGGACCGAAGAAATCATCGCCGCCGGTTAGATAGGTCATCTTGAAATTGGCATTCATCGGATGGGGTTCCCAGCCGAGGAAGATGATCGGCTTGGCCTCGCCCGTGGTGCGGGCGACTTCTGCCAGCATGCCCTGTTCCGAGGATTCGACCACCTCGAACCCCTTCAGGCCGAAGGCGTCCTTTTCGATCATGTCGAGGATCAGACGGTTGCCGTCATTGCCGGGTTCGATCCCGTAGATCTTGCCTTCCAGCGCATCCTTGTGGGTGGCGATATCCTTGAAATCGGCAATGCCAAGGGCGGCGCCGGCTTCGTTGGTGGCCAGCGTGTATTTCGCGCCTTCCAGATTGGTGCGGACGGTTTCAACCGTGCCCGCATCGCGATAGGGCGCGATATCGGCCTCCATCGTGGGCATCCAGTTGCCAAGGAATACGTCCACATCGCCTTCGGCCAGGGCGGTATAGGTCACCGGCACCGACAGAAGCTTGGTTTCGGTTTCATAGCCAAGGGCTTCCAGAACCACGCTGGTGGCGGCGGTGGTGGCGGTGATGTCGGTCCAGCCCACATCCGAGAAGGTCACCTTGTCGCAGCCTTCGGCATAGGCGGTGCCCGCAAAGGCGAAGGCGACGGTGGTGGCCAGAAGGGCCGATTTCACTTTGGTCATGGGTTACTCCCTGAGGTTCGCGGCTTTTGCGCTTTTTGTTGATTGACGAGTCAATAAACTTCGCGCTAGCTCGGTTTGGCAAGAGTTTTTTTCAGGAACCTGCCATGCCCAAGCTTGGAATGGAGCCTATCCGAAAGGCGGCGCTGGTCAAAGCGACCATCGTGGAGATCGGCCGTGCCGGATCGCTGGATGTGACGGTCAGCCAGATTGCCAAGCGGGCAGGGATGTCGGCTGCGCTTGCCCATCACTATTTCGGGTCAAAGGAAGATATTTTCCTTGCGGCCATGCGTCATATCCTTGCGATTTATGGCGCGGAAGTGCGCGGTGCGCTGGCGGCGGTCGATGGACCCAAGCCGCGCCTGCAGGCGATCATCCGGGCGAGTTTCAGCGCCGGGAACTTCCGCAAGGAAACCGTCAGCGCCTGGCTGAACTTCTATGTTCTGGCGCAGACCGTGCCCGAAGCGCGGCGCTTGCTGCGGTTGTATCAGCGGCGGCTGCAATCGAATCTCGTGCATTGCTTGCGCCCGCTGGTGGGTGCGCACGCAGGGCGTGTGGCGAGTGGAATCGGTGCGCTGATCGACGGTGTCTATCTGCGGGAAGCTTTGAAGGGAGAGGCGCCTGACTCGGCCTCGGCAGTGGCCACGGTGCTGGATTTCGTGGCGGCGGAACTGAAGGAGAAAACGGCATGAAGGCGCAACCCAAAGCCAGCCATTTCGTGAACGGGGCCTATCTGGAAGATACGGCCGGCACGGTGATCGAGGTGATCTATCCCGCCACCGGCGAAGTCATCGCGCGTCTGCACGAAGCCACGCCTGCGGTGATCGAGGCGGCCCTGGCAGGGGCCGAGGCCGCGCAGAAGGCCTGGGCAGCCACCCGTCCGGTGGAACGGGCACGCATCCTGCGCCGCGCTGTCGATCTGATCCGCGCCCGGAATGCCGAATTGTCGGAACTGGAAACGCTGGATACCGGCAAGCCCATTCAGGAAACCACCGTTGCCGATTGGCCTTCGGGGGCGGATGCGCTGGAATATTTCGCGGGGCTTGCCCCCACGGTCACGGGCGAAACCATGCCGCTGGGCGGCGATTTCGTTTATACGATTCGCGAGCCGCTGGGGGTTTGCGTGGGGATCGGCGCCTGGAACTACCCCAGCCAGATCGCCTGCTGGAAATCGGCACCCGCGCTGGCGCTTGGCAATGCGATGATCTTCAAACCGTCCGAGGTAACGCCGCTGGGCGCGTTGAAACTGGCGGAAATCTTCACCGAGGCGGGCCTGCCTGCCGGTCTGTTCAACGTGGTGCAAGGGCACGGCGCTGTCGGGGCCGCACTGGTGACGGATGCCCGCGTGGCCAAGGTGTCGCTGACAGGGTCGGTGCCGACGGGGCGCAAGGTCTATGCGGCGGCGGCGGAAGGCATCCGCCATGTGACCATGGAACTGGGCGGCAAATCACCGCTGATCGTGTTCGAAGATGCCGATATCGAAAGCGCCATCGGTGCGGCCATGCTGGGGAATTTCTATTCCACCGGTCAGATCTGTTCGAATGGCACCCGGGTCTTTGTCCATAAGGCGATCAAGGATCGCTTTCTGTCGCGTCTGGCCGAACGCACGGCGGCAATCCGGCTGGGCGATCCGTTGGACCCCGATACCCAATTGGGGCCGATGGTGTCAGAGGTGCAGTTGCAAAAGGTGCTGGACTATATTGCAAAGGCCCGCACCGAAGGCGGCAAACTGGTCGTCGGGGGCGCCCGGGCCGATATTGCGGGCGGGTTTTATGTGCAACCCACCGTTTTTGCAAATATCACCGATGATATGACACTGGCCTGCGAAGAGGTCTTTGGCCCGGTTATGGCCGTGCTTGATTTCGAAGACGAGGCCGACGTGATTGCCCGCGCCAATGCCACCGAATTCGGGCTGGCGGCAGGTGTTTTCACCGCCGATCTGGCGCGCGGCCACCGGGTTGTGGCGCAGCTTCAGGCCGGAACCTGCTGGATCAACGCCTATAACCTGACGCCCGTGGAAGGCCCGTTTGGCGGGGTGAAAGCCTCTGGCGTGGGCCGCGAAAACTCCAAGGCCGCTGTCGAACATTATACCCAGGTGAAATCGGTCTATGTCGGCATGGGCCCGGTGGAGGCACCCTACTGATGGCCACCGAATACGTCATTGTCGGCGCAGGCTCTGCCGGTTGCGCCATGGCCTATCGTCTGGCCGAGGCCGGGCGCAGCGTCACCGTGATCGAATTCGGCGGCACGGATGCTGGCCCCTTCATCCAGATGCCGGGTGCCTTGTCCTATCCGATGAACATGCCGATGTATGACTGGGGGTTCCAGACCGAACCGGAGCCGCATCTGGGGGGCCGCGTGCTGGCCACTCCGCGCGGCAAGGTGATCGGCGGGTCATCTTCGATCAATGGCATGGTCTATGTCCGGGGCCATGCCAGGGATTTCGACCATTGGTCCGAACAGGGCGCGCAAGGTTGGGCTTACGCCGATGTGCTGCCCTATTTCCGGCGCATGGAAAACTGGCATGGCGAGACGGGGGACAAATCGTTCCGCGGCTCTGATGGCCCGCTGCACATCACCCGCGGCCCGCGCAGCAATCCGCTGTTCAATGCCTTTGTCGAGGCGGGCCGTCAGGCCGGCTATCCTGTAACGGCTGACTACAACGGCCAGCAGCAGGAAGGCTTCGGCGCGATGGAGGCGACGATCTGGCAAGGGACCCGCTGGTCCGCTGCCAATGCCTATCTGAAACCGGCGATCAAGACCGGCCGGGTCAAGGTAGAAAAGGGCTTTGCCCGCCGCATCGTGATCGAAAACGGCCGCGCCACCGGGGTCGAGATCGAACAGCGCGGCCAGGTGGTGGTGATCCCCGCCACGCGCGAGGTCATCCTTGCCGCCTCGTCGATCAATTCGCCGAAGCTTCTGCTGCTGTCCGGCATCGGGCCTGCGGCGCATCTGGCCGAACATGGCATACCGCTGGTGGCCGATCGGCCCGGGGTGGGGCAGAACCTGCAGGACCATCTGGAACTGTATTTGCAATTCGCAGCCAGCCAGCCGGTCACGCTGTACAAATACTGGAACCTCTGGGGCAAGGCCATGGTCGGGGCGCAATGGCTCCTGACGCGCAAGGGCATTGGCGCGTCCAACCAGTTCGAGGCCTGCGCCTTTATCCGCTCCAAGGCGGGCGTGGATTACCCGGATATCCAGTATCACTTCCTGCCGATTGCCGTGCGCTATGACGGCAAGGCGGCAGCAGAAGGGCATGGGTTCCAGACCCATACCGGCCCGATGCGATCACCGTCGCGTGGATCAGTGTCCTTGCGGTCAGGCGATCCCAAGGCGCCGCCGAAGATCCTGTTCAACTACATGAGCCATGAACAGGACTGGGATGATTTCCGCCGCTGCATCCGGTTGACGCGCGAAATCATCGGGCAGGATGCGTTCAAGCCCTATTACAAATCGGAAATCCAGCCGGGCGTGAACCTGCAATCCGATGATGAGTTGAACGGGTTCATTCGCGAACATGTCGAAAGCGCCTATCACCCCTGCGGCACCTGCCGGATGGGCCGGGCCGATGACCGCATGGCCGTGGTGGACCCGGAAACGCGGGTGATCGGGGTGGAAGGGCTGCGTCTGGCCGACAGTTCCATCTTCCCGCGGGTGACCAATGGCAACCTGAACGGGCCGTCGATCATGACGGGGGAAAAGGCGGCGGATCACATTCTGGGGCGGGTGCCGCTGGCACCGTCAAATCAGGAGCCCTGGATCAACCCGAATTGGCAAACCAGCCAGAGATGACTTTGTAAAGCCCGCCAATGGCGGGCTTTTTGCTTCCCGAAATGATGAATCTGCAATGGTTTGATCCGTATCAAACCGCGGCGCTGCCCGGCGCGCTATCGTGATCCCATCAAGAAGGAAGGAGACACCGATGTCGAACACGCCGCATGAGCTGATCGCTGAATTCCCCGCCGAGGCTGGCAAGATTTCTGCGCTGAAAGAGGCCGATGCCCATTTCGCCCGGCTGGTGGAAGAGTATCACGAGGTGAACCGGGCCGTGCATCGGGCCGAAACCCGGGTTGAACCGGTGTCGCCGGACCATGAAACCGAACTGCGCAAGAAGCGCGGCGCGCTGAAAGACCAGATCTGGGCCCGACTGACAGCCTGATCCCGTAAATCTTGGAGGCCCGGAGCTGATCCGGGCCTATTCCGCAATTTCATAAGGGAGCAGGCCGCGCCGATCGGGATCGACCTTCAACCGGCGTTCCAGCGGGGGTACGGATCGCTGGTGGCAATCGCGCCTTTCGCAGATGCGGCAACTGATGCCGATGGGTTCGAACTTGCCGCGCAGATCCAGCCCGTCGGCATAGACCAGCGCATCGGCATGCTGCACCTCGCAGCCCAGCCCGATGGCATAACGCCGGACCGGGGTATTGAAGCTTCCAGCCGGTTTGCTGGCATCACGGGCCAGGCAGAAATAGCGCACACCATCCGGCGTTTCGGCCAATTGGCGCAGGAAACGGCCCGGGGTTTCAAATGCGCGATGCACATTCCATAAGGGGCAGGCCCCGCCAAACCGTGCGAATTGCAGCCGCGTCGCAGAATGGCGCTTGGTGATCGTGCCCGCCTGATCGACCCGCACAAAGAAGAACGGGATGCCCTTCGCACCGGGGCGCTGCAGGGTGGAAAGCCTGTGCGCGACCTGTTCGATGCTGGCACCGAAAATATCGGCCAACCGTTCCAGATCGTGTCTTTCATCCAGGGCGGCCTGTTGAAAGGCCCGATAGGGCAGAAGGGCGGCACCGGCAAAGTAATTGGCAAGGCCGATCTTGGCGATGTCGCGGGCCTCGGGCGTGGCAAAGCGGGCAAGGTCAAGCGTGGCTTCCAGCAGGTCATTCTGCGTGGTCAATGCGACCTGATAGAGCAGTTGGAAGCGCTGCGTGGCCCCGGAAACCCGGCCTGACACCTGCAGATGCCGTGTGGCCGGATCAAAGCGGCGAAGCTGCGCGGAGTCAGAAAATGACAAGTCGATCCCGGCCTTGGCCAATGTCTCTGTGGCGATGAAAAGCGGGTCTTTTCGGGCACCTGACGGCATGGCATAGTGTTCTGCTGCCCGGTCGATCGCATCCAGATAATTGTCGCAATAGTGAAAGAAGTCGCGCACTTCTTCCCATGGGCTGGGTCGCAGCGACGCATCTTCGCGCCCAAGTGCCTCATCCAGCGAGGCCAGCCGTTCATGGGTCTGACGATAGGCGCGGTGCAGGTCCAGAAAAGCGCGCGCCAGGGCCGGCGCATTGGATGCAGCCAGGCGCAGGTCGGCCAAAGGTGGCGTCGTGCTTTGAAACACCGGATCGGCCAGCGCCTCGCGCATGTCCGACACGATCCGTTCGGCATCGCCTGCTGTCAGTTCGGTGACATCAAAGCCGAATTCCTGCACCAGCGACAACACGACCGAGGCCGAAACCGGGCGATGGTTGTTTTCCATCTGGTTCAGATAGGGCAGCGAAACGCCAAGCTTGTCGGAAAACGCCTTTTGCGTCAGCCCCAATCTGGCCCGCAATTCGCGCAGCTTCACCCCGGCATAGAGCTTTTGCGTGGACATGCGGCCTCCTGCAATCTGCAAATTGAATATTCAAATTTGCAAATGCAGTTTGTCAAGCGTATTTGGCAGTTTCAACTGCGGCTGATCTGCCGGGCGCGGGCGATGACCCAGAATGTGGTCAGCACAGAGGCAACCGAACAGGCCAGCATCAACAGAACCAGCGGCTTTTCCGATGATCCGGGCACCAGCAATGCCCCGGCCAGGGCTGCCAGTGCCGCCCCGCCGCCAATATTGAAGGCCCCGCCCAGACCCGAGGCCGTTCCGGCAAGCTCGGGGCGGACGGACAGGATCCCGGCATTGGCATTGGGCAGCGCCATGCCATTGCCCATTCCCATGGCGATGGTCAGGCCGAAAAAGCCAAGCGCGCCAATCATCCCGGCCAGCGACAAGAGCGCCATCACCGCAAGCCCTGCCGTGGTGACGATGGTTCCGGCCAGCATCATCCGGTTCATGCCCACCCGCACAGAAAACCGCCCGGCAATGAAATTGCCCGCCGCATAGCCCACCGCCGTCAGGGCAAACAGCACCCCGATTTGCGAGGAACTCAGCCCGAAGACCTCGGTTCCCACGAAAGGGGCGCCGCCCAGATAGGCGAAAAAACACCCCGAGGCGAAGGCAGCCGTCAGGCAATAACCCCAGAAACGCTGCGATATCAGTAGGGTAGGGTAGCTGCGCAATTGATCGGCCAATCCCATGCGACCGCCAGGATGGGTTTCCCCCAGGTCGCGCCAGCACAGCCACAGCACGGCCAGCCCCATGACCAGCAGCAGGCCGAAATTGGCCTGCCAGCCCAGCAGATCATCCAGCACGCCGCCGATCACCGGGCCGATCATCGGCACAAGGCTCATCCCCATGGTGACATAGCCGATCATCGAGGCCGCTTCGGCATCTGACACCATGTCGCGCACGATGGCGCGGCTGAGCACCATGCCCGCCGAGATCACCGCCTGTGCCATGCGGCAGATCAGGAAGATTTCGGCCGTGGGCGCGACCAATGTGCCGATCGTGGCCAGCAGAAACAGGATCAGCGCCCCCAGCACCACTTTGCGGCGGCCGAACCGGTCGGAAATCGGGCCAAGCACAATTTGCAAACCTGCGGAGAGCAAAAGGTAAAGTGCAACAGAAAGCTGCATCGTGGCATAGGGCACACCGAACCAGGCGGCCATGCCCGGAAGCGACGGCAGGAAGATGTTCATGGCCAGTGCCGAAAGCCCTGCCAGCAAGGTCAGGGTCAGGATGCTGGGCGGGCTGGTCGGGTCCAGAAACCGTGGGGCAGGGCGTGTCATGTGCTATCGCTACGCCCAAGGTTGCGGGCTGTCCATTGCGCGAATGCACAGCCCGCTGTGCGCTACCATTTGTGGAAGATGAAGAAAGCCCCCGCCGCGATCAGTGAAAACCCGACCAGATGGTTCCATGTCAGCGGCTCTTTCAGGAAAAACACCGAAAACACGCCAAAGACCGCCAGTGTGATGACCTCTTGAATGGTCTTCAACTCGGCCGCCGAAAAATAGCCATGCCCGATGCGATTGGCGGGCACCATCAGCATGTATTCAAATAGCGCAATGCCCCAGGACACGAAGATGACCACCAGCAAGGGCGCGGCCTTGAACTTCAGATGGCCATACCAGGCAAAGGTCATGAAGATGTTGGAGGCCAGCAAAAGGCCTATGGTGATGACGGGGACGGGAAGGCTGGGCATATGCTGCGGTCTCCTTGGTGGCGTGCCTGTCATGCCGCGATGTTGGCAAGGGGGCAAGTTTGGTGAATTTGCAATTTGCACATCGGCATCTGCCAATAATTTGCAAATTTTCTCATTTCCCCTTTGGTGCTGCCGCGATGCGGCGTAGATTGCGCCGGATCAAGGGCCCGATTCAGGGGGAGAGGACCGCCATGAAAGACATCCTGCAAGAGCTTGAAGACCGCCGCGCCGTGGCCCGCGCCGGTGGCGGTGCGCGCCGGGTGGAGGCCCAGCATGCCAAAGGCAAGCTGACCGCCCGCGAACGGATCGAGCTGCTGCTGGACGAAGGGTCTTTCGAAGAATTCGACATGTTCGTGCGCCATCGCTGCACCGATTTCGGCATGGAGCAAGACCGTCCGGCGGGCGACGGCGTGGTGACGGGCTGGGGCACGATCAATGGCCGTCAGGTCTATGTGTTCAGCCAGGATTTCACGGTGTTCGGCGGCTCGCTGTCGGAAACCCATGCGCAAAAGATCTGCAAGATCATGGATATGGCGATGCAGAATGGCGCGCCGGTGATCGGGTTGAACGATTCTGGCGGTGCGCGGATTCAGGAAGGCGTGGCGAGCCTTGCGGGCTATGCCGAGGTGTTCCAGCGCAACATCATGGCCAGCGGCGTGGTGCCGCAGATCAGCGTCATCATGGGGCCCTGCGCGGGCGGGGCGGTCTATAGCCCGGCGATGACCGACTTCATCTTCATGGTGAAAGACACCTCCTATATGTTCGTGACCGGCCCGGATGTGGTGAAGACGGTGACGAATGAGGTGGTGACCGCCGAGGAACTGGGCGGCGCAAGCACCCATACCAAGAAATCCTCGGTGGCCGATGGTGCCTTTGAAAACGATGTGGAGGCGCTGGCCGAGGTGCGGCGTCTGGTCGATTTCCTGCCGCTGAACAACCGCGACAAGGCACCCGTTCGCCCCTTCTTTGACGATCCGGGCCGCGTGGAGGACAGCCTGGATACGCTGATCCCCGACAATCCGAACCAGCCCTATGACATGAAGGAGCTGATCCTGAAAATCGCGGATGAGGGCGATTTCTACGAGATTCAGAAGGATTATGCGGGGAATATCATCACCGGCTTCATCCGCATGGAAGGCCAGACTGTGGGCGTGGTGGCCAATCAGCCGATGGTGCTGGCGGGCTGTCTGGACATTGACAGCTCGCGCAAGGCCGCGCGGTTCGTGCGCTTTTGCGATGCCTTTGAAATTCCGATCCTGACGCTGGTCGATGTGCCGGGCTTCCTGCCGGGGACGAGCCAGGAATATGGCGGCGTCATCAAGCATGGCGCGAAACTGCTGTTCGCCTATGGCGAGGCGACGGTGCCGAAGGTGACGGTGATCACCCGCAAGGCCTATGGCGGCGCCTATGACGTGATGGCGTCGAAACACCTGCGCGGCGATTTCAACTATGCCTGGCCCACGGCGGAAATCGCGGTGATGGGGGCCAAGGGCGCGACTGAAATCCTGTATCGCAGCGAACTGGGCGACAAGGAAAAGATCGCGGCGCGGACCAAGGATTATGAAGATCGGTTCGCAAATCCGTTTGTGGCGGCGGAACGCGGCTTTATCGACGAGGTGATCCAGCCCCGATCGACCCGCCGCCGCGTGACACGGGCCTTTGCAAGCTTGCGTGGCAAGAAGCTGGCAAACCCCTGGAAGAAACACGATAACATCCCCCTGTAACGCGTTACCGCAACCAAGGGGGCAACCATGCGGCTTGACATCGACATCGCGGCAGAGGCCGGGAGCAGTGCTATTGCAGCGCTGGACCTTTCGGCCCTGAACCGTGACGACCTGCGCAATCTGATCCTGCAAAGGTCAGAGGTCATGTTCGACCGGCCCAAATCGGGCCGGGTGATCAAGGCATGGAATGCGGGCGATCAGGGCCCGATCGACGGCGTGATCGACGAGATGGGCGAAGCCATTGCCCGTCGTGCAGCGGGCGTCATTCGGGCCGAATTCCGCGCGCTGGAGCCGGTGCTGCGCGAGCTGGCCCCCAAGCGGATTGCCGATATTGGCTGCGGCTATGCGCTGTTCGATCTGTTTGCCGCCAAGGCGCTGAAATGTGACCTGCTGCTGATCGATCTGGAAAGCAATGAACGCCGCCATTTCGGATTTGCCGAAGAAGGGGCCGCTTATTCCAGCTTGGCCGTGGCGCGCAAGCTGCTGGAAAAGAACAAGATTGCCAAGAAGCGCATCGTGACGCTGAACCCCCGCGAACAGGCCCCCGAAACAGCGGGGCCGGTGGATCTGGCGGTCAGCTTCCTGTCTTGCGGGTTCCATTATCCGGTCGATCTGTATCTACCCTTTCTGGATCAGGCGCTTGCCCCCGGCGGGGCGGCGATCTTCGATCTGCGGCAGGCCGCGGCAGAGGAACAGGCGGCCAAGCTTGCGGCCTTTGGCACGCTGACCGATCTGCCCGCGCCCCCCAAGGCCCGGCGGGTTCTGCTGCGCAAAGGGGGCAGGCATGACAGGTGAAACCATGCTTGCTGCCCCTGTCGATGGTCAGGTGGTGCTGGTGGGCAATGCCGAAACGATCGCGGTGCCATCCGGGCAGGTGGTGACCTTGCAGGATGTGATCTGGAACGAAGCCGGCACCCAGGGGCTTGCGCTGCGCTTCCGCTTCGTTGCACCGCAGATCGCGCGCGACAGGGGCGAGGTGGATTTTGAAACCGCCAGCGCCGACATGCTGGCGCTGTGCGAGGATTTCGCCTTGCCGCGCATTGCCGAATTCGGCCCGCAACCGACGCAGATCATCATCTCGCTGTCCGATCAACCGCTGCCCTTTGGCGAAACCGCGCCCGAGATCACCCAGTTCTTCGAGGCCTACCGCATCGAAAACGGCGCCTGCATCTGGGAGATGTTCTGATGCACCCACAATATGTTGTAATTCCTGGCCGTCTGTCCCGCTCCTCTGATGTAGCGCAGTCACAGGTTGCGGCTTTGCGCGGCGATCTGTGTCAATCGCAGGTGAAACCGGCTATTGTTTCCGGGAAGCGTTCCCAAGCGTTTCAGACCTCGTATCGGGGGCCGGTTGGCACTGCCTGTGCGTCCGCGACCCCCCAAGAAAACTGGAGAAGAGGATGTCGAACAGCATGCGTATCGTTCTTGCACTTGGCACGATGGCTTTCCTGGCTGCCTGCGGTGGCGCCAAGCAGGATGAAGTCGTCTATGTGGACGAGCCCGCGCCGATCACCACCGACGCGCCGACCACCAAGTACTGATCCAATCTCGCGGCGGGCCGCACAGGCGCGGCCCGCTGCCCTTGCTGCCACCCCGATGATCGGAGGTGGCGCATGCTGAAGCATCGTGGCTTCCCCGGCCGGTTGACCGGCACCGATTTCCAGTTCGTCATTCGCCGCGCCAATCACAAGGATGGCCCTGCGAAGATCATCCGCCGCGAGCGGTTCAAGGACCGCAAGCATGTGGACCGTGCCGCCGATACGGCCTTCATGGCCGCGCTTTGGGCGCATTTCGGTGAAGAACCGTTTGAACGTGGCAATCTGGATGCCGGGCGGCTGAGCTGGCTGTTCGGGCGCGAGGTCGTGCCAGCCGAAGACCCCTTCGATCCCTGTTCCTACGAGGCGCTGCTGCGCATCGACGTCAAGCGGGCGCAGGCCAGCTTTCCCGAAGTCTTTGCCGCCGACGCCCCCCCCGTTCCGATGGACGAGGATGACTGGGGCGACGAGGACTGAGCATGATGTCGCGCAACCCCCCGGAATTTTGGCAAGAATCCGCGCAACCCCTTGGGGTGGCGGGGCAGGCCGTTGCGCCGGGCGGGGGGCTGCCCCATCTTGGGATCATGGCGCGTAACCCCTTGCGCGTTCCTGTCTTGCTGGCCCCTCGGGCTGGCGAGTGTGACCCTTCCCCTGACTTTGCGCCCGGTCCTTCCCGGCCCGGGCGCCTTTCTGCCGGGGCCATCTCGGCCAGGCTTGTCGGCTCGCATCGGCAAGGCTTTGCCCATGCCGGAACCATGATGGAATGGTGCTTTCGCCGGATCGCCAATCCGGTAGAATTGCTATCCATAACATCCTGTAACGGAGGCCGAGCATGCGTCTTTTCCCCATCGCCCTTTTGGGCGCGCTTACCCTTGTCACAGCAGGCTGCGTGCCTTCGCAGCCGGCCTATAATGGCGGCTATGGCCAGCCCGCCCAGGGCTATGGCTATCAGCCACAACCGGCCAACCCGCTGCAAACCCAGAGCGGGCGTGCCGTTGCGGGCGCCCTTGTCGGCGCGGCCATCGCCGATGCCACCGATGAAAACATGGTCGCGGGTGCGGCCCTTGGCGCTCTTGCCGGTGGCGCGTCTTGCGGCGTGCCGGGCCTGCCACCCTGCTATTGATCTGACTGCCGCCGTTGCGGCGGCCGAACCTGTCACCAAGGCCAGCCGGGGGCACACCCCGGCTGGCCTTTCGTTTTGAGCTGCGCATGCAGGCCCGCATGCCGTTGAGGGAAGGAAGCCGGATGTTCAAGAAAATCCTGATCGCCAACCGGGGCGAGATTGCTTGCCGTGTGATCAAGACCGCCCGGAAAATGGGTATCAAGACGGTCGCCGTCTATTCGGATGCCGACCGCAACGCGCTGCATGTGAAAATGGCCGATGAGGCCTATCACATCGGGCCGCCGCCCGCGAACCAATCCTATATCGTGATCGACAAGATCATGGAGGCGATCCGCGCCACGGGCGCGCAGGCCGTGCATCCGGGCTATGGGTTTCTGAGCGAAAACATGAACTTCGCCGCCGCCTTGGAGGCCGAGGGCGTGGTGTTTGTCGGCCCGCCGAGCCCCGCCATCGAGGCGATGGGGGACAAGATCACCTCCAAGAAGATCGCGATGGAGGCCGGTGTGAACACCGTGCCGGGCTATATGGGCCTGATCGCGGATGCCGAGGAGGCGGTGAAAATCTCGGGTCAGATCGGCTATCCGGTGATGATCAAGGCCAGCGCCGGGGGCGGTGGCAAGGGCATGCGGATCGCCTGGAATGACCAGGAGGCGCGCGAGGGCTTTGAATCCTCGAAGAACGAGGCCGCCAACAGCTTTGGCGATGACCGGATTTTCATCGAGAAATTCGTGACCCAGCCGCGCCATATTGAAATTCAGGTTCTGGCCGACAAGCATGGCAATGCGGTCTATCTGCACGAGCGCGAATGTTCGATCCAGCGCCGGAACCAGAAGGTGATCGAGGAGGCCCCCAGCCCCTTCCTGGACGAGGCGACGCGCAAGGCCATGGGCGAACAGGCGGTCGCGCTGGCCAAGGCGGTGGGCTACACGTCGGCAGGCACGGTGGAATTCATCGTGGATGGCAGCCGGAACTTCTATTTCCTGGAAATGAACACCCGGCTTCAGGTGGAGCATCCGGTGACGGAGTTGATCACCGGGGTCGATCTGGTGGAGCAGATGATCCGCGTGGCGAATGGCGAGCCGCTGCCCTTCAAACAGGAAGACCTGAAGATCAACGGCTGGGCGATGGAAAGCCGCCTTTATGCCGAAGACCCGTATCGCAACTTCCTGCCCTCGATTGGCCGCTTGACCCGCTACCGCCCGCCGGTGGAAGGGCCGACCGCGCGCGGCGGCATCGTGCGCAATGATACCGGCGTCTTTGAGGGCGGCGAGATCAGCATGTATTACGACCCGATGATCGCCAAGCTGTGCAGCTGGGGCCCGACGCGCGAGGCCGCGATCGAGGAGATGCGGCTGGCGCTGGACACGTTCGAGGTGGAGGGGATCGGGCATAACCTGCCGTTCTGCTCGGCGGTGATGGATCACCCGCGCTTTGCCAGCGGCAATATCACCACGGCCTTCATCGCCGAGGAATATCCCGAGGGGTTCCAGGGCGTTACGCTGGAAGACGCCATGCTGCGCCGCGTGGTGGCGGCGACGGCGGCGATGAACCGGGTGGCCGAGATCCGCCGCACCAAGATTTCCGGCACCATGGACAATCACGAGCGCCGGGTGGGCGATGACTGGGTGGTGAGCCTGCAAGGGCAGGCCTATCCGGTGACCATCGCCGCCGACAAGGCAGGCTCGACCGTCACCTTTGCCGATGGGCAGGCGCTGCGCGTCAGCAGCGACTGGACGCCGGGCGATCAGCTGGCGCGGGTGGATGTCGATGGCAGCCCGCTGGTGATGAAGGTGGGCAAGGTGCCGATGGGCTTCCGCATCCGGGTGCGGGGCGCGGACCTCAAGGTGCATGTGCGCAGCCCGCGCCAGCATGAGCTGGCGCTGTTGATGCCGGAAAAACTGCCGCCCGACACCTCGCGCTTCCTGCTGTGCCCGATGCCGGGGCTGGTGGTGAAGATCAGCGTCGAGGAGGGCCAGGAAGTGCAGGAAGGCCAGGCCTTGGCCACGGTGGAGGCCATGAAGATGGAAAACATCCTCAAGGCCGAACGCAAGGGCGTGGTTAAGAAGATCAATGCCAGCGCGGGCGCCAGCCTGAAGGTGGACGATATCATCATGGAGTTCGAATAAGGTGGCGCGCAGCGGCGTGGCATACGGGCTTTGGGCTGGCTTTTTGTTCCCATTTTGTTCTAAAATGGGGGCGGATGCCCAACCCGAGTCTGGCCATGACGCTGCGCGTTTCCACCCTGTTTTTCGACATGAACAGCTTTTACGCCTCGGTCGCGCAGGCCGAGGAACCGGCGCTGATGGGGCGCCCGGTAGGCGTCTTGACGACAGATGCGCCGGGCGCGGCCTGTATCGCGGCGAGTTACGACGCCAAGCGCCGGGGCGTGGGCATGGGCACGCGGCAGGAGGAGGCGCGCAGGCTTTGCCCCGGTATCGTGTTCCGTCCGGTGAAGCACGATGTCTGCGTGCGCTATCACCATGCCATTCTGGCGGCGGTGGAAACCGTATTGCCGGTGCATCGGGTGTTTTCGATCGACGAATGTTCCTGCCTGCTGACCGGATCGCAGCAAGAGCTGGAGCGGGCCTTGCAGATCGGGCGGGATTTGCAGCGGGCGGTGCTGGAGCGGGTGAGCCCGGCGCTGCAATGTTCGGTTGGGCTGGCGCCGACGCGGCTGCTGGCCAAGATCGCGGCAGGGTTGAAGAAGCCGGGGGGCTTGCGCTGGCTCTTGCCGCATGTGCTGCCCGAGGCGATTGCGCATCTGGGGCTGGATGGTTTGCCGGGGATTTCCGGGCGGATGCGGGCGCGGCTGGAAGCGGCGGGCGTGCCGGATGTGGTGACGCTTTATCATCTGGACCCCAAGCGCGCGCGGGCGATCTGGGGCAATGTGGCGGGCGAGCGGTTCCTGCGCGAATTGCGCGGCGAAACCGTGGTCTGGCCCGAGACGCAGCGCAGCATGATCGGCCATGGTCAGGTGCTGACCGCCGGGAACAAGACACCCGAGGGCGCGCGTCTGGTGGCGCGGCGTCTGCTGGTCAAGGCTGCGGCCCGGCTGCGGCGCGAGGGCTTTCATGCCAGCAGCCTGCATCTGGGGGTGAAATGCGCCGTGGCGGGGCATATCGGCCATGGAGGCGAAATTCGCGCTACGCAGGACACGTTCTTTCTGCTCGAGGTGCTGGCGCGCTATTGGCAGGCCTTGCCGCCGCATCGGGCGCTGGCGGTTTCGGTCACGCTGGGCGGGCTGGTGCCGGATGCCGAGGTGGTGCCCGACCTGTTCGCGCCCATACAGGATCGCCGCGCGCTTTGCGCCGTGGTGGATCGGCTGAACCAGCGTTTCGGGCAGGATACCGTGCGCTATGGCCTGCTGCCGCCGCATCATGTGCCCTATACCGGCGCCAAGATTGCCTTCGGGCGCATCCCGACGGTCGAGGATTTTCTGGAATAACCGGCCTGATGGACGGGCCATTTTGCCGCGCGCCGGATGCGCGCCCCCTTTCGCTGCCGGATGCCCACCCGGCCCCCTCCCTGCCAGACCTGACGAAGGACGAGAGCCATGACCGACCCCATTGAAACCTGGCGCAAGCTTGCCGAAAAAGAGCTGAAGGGCAAAAGCCCCGACAGCCTGATCTGGAACACGCTGGAAGGCATTCCGGTCAAGCCGCTTTACACCGCAGAAGACACGGCAAACCTGCCCCATATGGGCAGCCTGCCGGGCATTGGCCCCTTCACCCGCGGCGTGCGTGCCACGATGTATGCGGGGCGCCCCTGGACGATCCGGCAATATGCGGGGTTTTCCACTGCCGAGGCCTCGAACGCCTTTTACCGCAAGGCGCTGGCCGCCGGGCAGCAGGGGGTTTCGGTGGCCTTCGATCTGGCGACGCATCGCGGCTATGACAGCGACCATCCGCGCGTGGTGGGCGATGTGGGCAAGGCGGGCGTGGCCATCGACTCGGTCGAGGACATGAAGATCCTGTTCGATGGTATCCCGCTGGAAAAGATCAGCGTTTCCATGACGATGAATGGTGCGGTGATCCCGATTCTGGCCAACTTCATCGTCACCGGCGAAGAACAGGGCGTGCCGCGCGCCGAGCTGTCGGGCACCATTCAGAATGACATTCTGAAAGAGTTCATGGTGCGTAACACCTATGTCTATCCGCCCGAACCCTCGATGCGGATCATCGCGGATATCATCGAGTATACCGCCAAGGAGATGCCCAAGTTCAACTCCATCTCGATCTCCGGCTATCACATGCAAGAGGCGGGAGCCAATCTGGTGCAGGAGCTGGCCTATACGCTGGCCGATGGGCGCGAATATGTGCGCGCGGCGATTGCCCGCGGCATGAATGTGGATGAGTTTGCCGGGCGCTTGTCGTTCTTCTTTGCCATCGGGATGAATTTCTTCATGGAGGCGGCGAAGCTGCGGGCGGCACGTCTGCTGTGGCACCGCATCATGAGCGAGTTTGCCCCGAAGAAGCCCGGCAGCCTGATGCTGCGCACCCATTGCCAGACCTCGGGCGTGTCCTTGCAAGAGCAAGACCCCTATAACAACGTGGTGCGCACCGCCTATGAGGCGATGGCGGCGGCGCTTGGCGGCACGCAATCGCTGCATACCAATGCGCTGGACGAGGCGATTGCGCTCCCCACCGAATTCTCGGCCCGGATCGCGCGCAACACCCAGTTGATCCTGCAAGAGGAAACCGGGGTGACCAAGGTGGTCGATCCGCTGGCGGGGTCTTACTACGTGGAAAGCCTGACGGCGGAACTGGCCGAAAAGGCCTGGGCGCTGATCGAGGAGGTCGAGGCCATGGGCGGCATGACCAAGGCCGTGGCCTCGGGCATGCCGAAGCTGCGCATCGAGGAATCGGCGGCGCGGCGGCAGGCGATGATCGACCGGGGCGAGGAGGTGATTGTCGGGGTGAACAAATACCGCCTCGCCAAGGAAGACCCGATCGACATTCTGGATATCGACAATGTGGCGGTGCGCGAAAGCCAGATCGCCCGGCTGAACACCATGCGCGCCACCCGCGATGAGGCGGCCTGTCAGGCGGCCTTGGCCGAAGTCACGCGCCGCGCGGCCGAGGGTGGTAATCTGCTGGAGGCCGCCGTGGAGGCCTCACGCGCGCGGGCCTCGGTGGGCGAGATCAGCGACGCGATGGAGAAGGTTTTCGGGCGTCACCGGGCGGAGGTGAAGACATTGGCTGGGGTTTACGGCGCCGCCTATGAGGGCGATGACGGCTTTGCGCAGATCCAGCAGGATGTGGAGGCCTTTGCCGAGGCCGAGGGCCGCCGCCCGCGCATGCTGGTGGTGAAGATGGGGCAGGACGGGCACGACCGTGGCGCCAAGGTGATCGCCACCGCCTTTGCCGATATCGGCTTTGACGTGGATGTGGGGCCGCTGTTCCAGACGCCGGAGGAAGCCGCGCAGGATGCCATCGACAATGATGTGCATGTGATCGGCATTTCCAGCCAGGCGGCGGGGCACAAGACCCTGGCGCCCAAGCTGGTTCAGGCGCTGCAGGCTGCCGGGGCCGGGGATATTCTGGTGATCTGTGGCGGGGTGATCCCGCAGCAGGATTACGACTTCCTCTATCGCAACGGGGTGAAGGCGATCTTTGGCCCCGGCACCAATATCCCGAATGCGGCGCGCGATATCCTGAAACTGATCCGCGAGGCGCGGGGCTGACACAGGTAAGGGGGCCATCTGGCCCCCTTACCGGAAGGTGTCGGCCCTCAGGGGCCGATGCCGCATGTCAGAGGTCTATTTCGCCAGATTTCGGCGGGGCCGGCAGGTCCGGTTTGCGGCGCATGATGATATCGCCATTGGGCAGCTTTTCCGGCATCTCGTAATTGCGCAGGTCGTCGATCAGCGCCAGCATTTCGCGCAAGGCGGGCTCCATCTCTTTCAGGCCCTGTTCCATCTCGCGCAGATGCGGTTCAACGTCTTCCATCAAGCCGCGCAACAAAAGCTCTGCCCCGCGCTGCATCAGGCTGAAGCCTTCTTCCTCTTGTGGCGCAGGTTCAGACGTTTCCTGCGCTGCGGCAGGGCCGAGCGTGATGACAAGAAGTAAAGGAGCACACCAACGTATCATGCCCCCAAGATAGGCAAGGCTGCGCGCGGTTCAAAGAGGCAAATCCAATGTCACCGGAAAATGATCCGAGGCGGTCAACAAGGCATCGCGCAATTCGGGTATGGCCCAGCATTTCGGATCGTTCAGCGGATGCCAGATGCGCCAGTATGGGGCGCGTGCGCGCAGCCCGGGCGATACCATGATGAAATCCAGCAATGCCTCGAAGTAGCGTTGCCCTTCGGGGTTCCAAAACCGCGCGGTGGTGGGCTGCAACCGGCTTTTCAGCGCCATTTCGGCATGGGGGTCGAACAGGGCGCGATCGGGTGGGCAGGCCGCACCGCAGCCCAGCCCCATCACCACCTCGATGCCGGAATGGCCGAACAGGGCCTCGTATTCATCAAGGCCAGGGCCATCGTTGAAATCGCCCAGCACAATCAGATCATCGCCCCTGGTCAGGTGCAGATCGACCCTTTCGCGCAGCCACAGACATTCGGCCAGTTGCTTGCGGCGGTTTTCAATGGCGATCCGCGTGGCCTCTGCCGCAGTGCGCGCGCCATGCGGGGCCTTGGATTTCACATGCACGCCGATCAGCCGCAGGGTTTGTCCGCGCGTCTGCAGCGCAAGCTCCAGCGGCGGTTTTGACGGACGGATGGGTTCCGGGATGCCGTCGCCGTTCAGATCATGCCGCCATGTGCCATCAAATTGCGGCTGCCCCTGCGGATCGTGCCGGGCGGTCAGCCGGTCCGGATCAAACAGAAAGCTGATTTCCTGTTCGGTTTCCGACCGGAACCCGGTCACCGCGCGGCGGGTGCGCAGCCCATGTCGCGCGGCAAAGCGTTCCAGCGCGGTGACCGAATGGCGATGCCCGTTGGTATCGGGGGCCTCGATCACCATGATCCCGTCTGCATCCAGCGCCAGCATCACAATGGCAATCGCATCAAGCTGTTGGGCGCGGGTCACGCCATGGCGCTGTGCCGGTTCGCCATCTTCCAGCGGTTGCCCGGTATCATCGAACAGGGCGTTGAACCATTCGACATTCCAGCAGGCAATGCGCAGCGGGCGCACGGTCATGCCGCCTCACGGGCGGCGATTTCCTCCCAGGCGGCGTTGACGGCGACCAGACGATCCTGCGCCAGTTCCACGGCCTCGGGCGGAACGCCGCGCGCAACCAGCCGGTCAGGGTGGTTTTCGCGCACAAGCGCCTTCCAGGCACTGCGGGCCTCTTCCACCGTCGCATCGGGCCGGATGCCCAGCACATCATGTGGGCTTTTCGGCGCATCGGGCACATGGCGGGCGCGAATGGCACGGAAACAGGCATCGGAAATCCCGAATATTTCGGCCACTTCGGTCAGGAAGGCATCTTCACGCGGGTGATAATGCCCGTCGGCCACCGATATATGGAACAGCCCTTCCAGCAGATCCTGCAACACTGCCGCGTCACCCTGAAACATGGCGCGGATCTTGCGGGCATAGGCATCGAAGCCCGCCACATCCTGCCGCGCCAGATTGAAGACGCGGGCGGCATGGGCCTCTTCCTCGGGCGGCACATGAAAGACCTGACGGAAGGCCGACACTTCGTTGCGCGTCACCTCGCCATCGGCCTTGGCCATCTTCGCGCCAAGCGCGATCACCGCAATGGTAAAGGCCACCGTGCGTTCCGGGCAGGATTCGGGGGGATTGCGCAGGCGATCAAACACCGTGGCAAGGCTTTCGCCCTGCACAAGCGCCGTGATCGCCTCGAAGATGCGGGTCCAGATCGACATGGGCACAGGATAATCGCCAAAAACCAAGTTGTCAGGTCAAGATTTCTTGCAGATGGAGGGAATACGCTGGCAGAGCAGGTTCAGATCAACCAGCGCATCCCGCCCGGGGTTTCGAACCGGGCCTGAAAGGCTGGCGCTCCCTCGGTCACCACCACGCGCGGATCGCTCAGCCGTCCCTGCAGCGCCATGCGCAGGGCTGCGGCCTCGGGATGGGCGATTTCCAGCACCGAAAGCCGAACGCCGCATTCGGGCAGGTGCTGTGCCGGGTGCGCAGCGCCCTGCCATTCGATCAGCGCGGGAAAGGCGTTGTCAAAAGGCAGAACCCCGTTGTCCGGCACGGCCATGCGCCAACGGAAATCGCCGCGCGCAAAGGCGAGCGGCTGGCCAATGCCCGCAGGGCTTGGCGTGATTTCGGCCTCCAGATCGGCGCAGCGGCAGATCCAGTTGGTCAGGCGTGGGCGGCCTGAAAACCGATCCAGATCGAACCAGCGCGGATGGGCCGGAGCAGGGGCGGCGGGGTTGATCGCGATCACCTCGAAATACAGATCGCCCAGTCCCAGCAACCGGTTATGGGTGCCCATCACCGCATGGTCACCGCCCCCCGCCAGCGACACGCCAAGCGCCGCTTCGACATGGGCCACGCCTTCGGCCAGGCTTTCCGCCGCCAGCGCCAGATGGTCGAACACCAGCATCACCGCGCCCCGGACCTAGCGCGCCATGGTGATGGCCGGGGTGGCCCGCATGGCCAGCACCAGCGCATTGAAGCGGGCCTGCGCCACTTCGCCCATCAGGCCGATGCCGCGTTCGGTCAATTGCAGCTCCAGCACCCGTTTCTTGGGCTGCCAATGCAGAACTCCGGCCTCTTCCGGGTGATCGATCGAAAACATCGCGCCAAAGCGCATGGCCTTGCCCAGCACTTCGGCCTCTTGAATTTCGTCTTCCGTCAACAGGCGGAAAATCGGCTCCATCCGGCTGCCGCTGCGGCTGTTCTTGTAGCGGTGCAGCAGCGCAAGCCCCAGGAAAACACGGCCCGGATGATCCAGCCCGCCCAGATTGGCGCGGGTCGCATTGTCGAAACAGGCTTCGGCACGGTAATCGGGATGGGCCCGCCACGAGGTATCGTGCAGCAGGCAGGCCGCCTTGATCAGGCGCTGACGTTCGGGCGGGGCCGATTTGAACAGCGGCTGGATGAAATTGTACAGCTTCTTGCCAAAACCGGGGATGCGGGCCTGTGTCGCTTCGGCCATGCGGGCGGCCTCGATCAGCGGATCGCGGGCGCGCAGTTTTTCGGGCATCTGTTCGAACAGCATCCCTTCACGGATGCCATAAGAGGATACGTCGATTTCCGAGGGTTTGAAGATGTCCACCACTTCGCGCAGCACTTCGCAGGCCAGCGGCACCAGTTCCATCCGTTCCGCCGAAGTGCCCGTGCGGGCACGCAGCAGCGTGAGGTCGGATGCGGCCAGCCAATCCAGCGTATCCATCACCGATTTCGGGGTCATGCGATATTCGTGCAGCACGGTCAGCGGATAGTTGCGCCGTTCCATGTCCAGCCGCGCGATGACCCGCCAGCTGCCGCCGACCAGATAGATGCGCTCGCCGCTGCTGTCGAGCATGCCTTGCAGGTTGCGCAGGATGCGGCGGATATGGTCGCGCCGCTTTTTCGGCCCACCTTCCACCTGCTGCAGCCGGAACGGACCCAGCGGCGAGGTGGCGCGGCGACCGACCTTGCCATCGCCGATCCGGGCCAGTTCCATCGAATTGCCGCCGATATCGCAGACTACGCCCTTGGCATCGGGCCAGCCCAGCAGCACGCCTTGCGCAGACAGCCGGGCCTCTTCGTCGCCATCGATCACATGCAAATGCAGCCCGGTTTCGCGCAGCACCTGTTCGCGGAAGGCCGGGCCATCTTCGGCTTCGCGCACGGCGGCAGTGGCCACGACGGTGAAGGGGAAAATCTTCATCCCTTCGGCCAGCAGGGCAAAGCGCTTCAACGCCATCAGCGCGCGCTTCGCGCCTTCAGGGTTCAGCCGGCCCGTTTCGGCCAGCCCCTTGCCCAGACCGGCCATCACCTTTTCATTGTAGAAATAAGCAGGGCTGCGGGCCGCGCCATCAAACACCACCATGCGGACCGAGTTCGACCCGACATCCACCACCCCCACCCTGCTGAGCGCACGGGCGGAAGGGTCTTCGAACAGGGGACGGCCAAACAGACCGCCTTCATCGGCATGGGTGTCGGAAAGGCTGGATTCGGCCATTGGGTCTTCTTCCTGATATCTCGCGGCGACCATGCCGCGCTGCGGCGGCAAGGGTCAAGGTTTGGCAGTCCCGTCAGCCGGGCGTTTCGTCGCGGGGCCGGGCCAGACGCGGCACATCCTTGGCGCCTGCCGTGCCCCGCCCGGACAGGGACGGGTTTTCCATGAAGAAACGATGACAATTGAACAGTTTGCCATCGGCAGGTGCCAGTTCACGGCTGTAATGCCCATCGGCATGCAATACCCAGCTTTGCGCCTCATCCGCCAGATTGGCGGCCATGATCTGGCCCATGATCTGGTTTTTCACCGTGGGATTATGCGCCTCGATCAGGGTTTCCACCCGCCGGTTCAGGTTGCGGCCCATCCAATCGGCCGAAGACAGGAAGACCCGCGCCTGTTTCGACGGCAGGCCATGACCATTGCCGAAACAGACGATGCGACTGTGTTCCAGAAACCGCCCGACCACGGATTTCACGCGAATATTCTCGGACAAGCCTTTGATTCCCGGTCGCAATCCGCAAATCCCCCGCACCACGAGGCTGATCTTCACCCCGCATTGGCTTGCGGCATAAAGTGCGTCGATCACCTCGGGTTCGATCAGGCTGTTCAGCTTGATCCAGATTTCCGCCGGACGCCCGGCCTTGGCATGATCCGCCTCGGCCCGGATCAGATCGAGCAGCCGCGATTTCAGGCTGATGGGCGCAATGGCCAGGTTTTCCAACCCCTGTGGCTGGGCATAGCCCGACAGATAGTTGAACACCTTGGTCGCATCGCGGCCAAGCGCGGGGTCGCAGGTAAAGAAGGACAGATCCGTATAGATGCGCGCGGTGATCGGGTGGTAATTTCCGGTGCCATAATGGGTATAGGTCACCAGGCTGTCGCCTTCGCGGCGCACCACGGTGCTGATTTTCGCGTGGGTTTTCAGGTGCATGAAGCCGTACACCACATGCGCCCCCGCGCGTTCCAGCCGCCGCGACTGCCGGATATTCGCCGCCTCGTCGAAGCGGGCCTTCAGTTCGACCAGCGCAGTGACCGATTTGCCCGATTCCGCCGCCTCGCACAGGGCCGAAACGATCGGGCTGTCCCATGAGGTGCGATACAGTGTCTGCTTGATCGCCACCACATTGGGATCGCGCGCGGCCTGTTCCAGAAAGCGGATCACCAGATCGAAGGTTTCATAGGGGTGATGCAGCAGCATATCCTTCTGGCGGATCGCCGCGAACATGTCGCCATCATGGTCCTGCACCCGTTCCGGCACGCGCGGGGTGAAGGGCGGCCAAAGCAGATCGGGGCGCGAATTCAGCACCAGTTCCTTCAGATCGGCCACACCCAGCAGGCCGCGCACCTCGACCACCTCATCGGGTGTGACGTGCAGCTCTTCCATGATCAGCGCCTTCAGCCCGGGCGGGGCACCGGCGCTGATCTTCAGCCGGATCACCTCGCCGCGCCGCCGCCGCTTCAGCGCGGTTTCAAAGCTGCGCACCAGATCTTCGGCCTCGTCCTCCACTTCCAGATCGCTGTCGCGCAGCACGCGGAAGGCACAATGCCCCCGGTCCACATAGCCCGGGAACAGCATGTCGAGATGCAGAAGCAACAGGTCTTCCAGCGGCAGGCAGCGATGTTCGCCGGCCTTGCCGGGCAGGGTTATGAACCGCGCCACCTGCTGCGGGATCGGCAGCAGCGCCTTCAGCGTGCGGTGATCGGCCTCGCGCTCCAGCTCCAGCGCCAGACAGAACCCGGTATTGGGGATGAAGGGGAAGGGATGCGCCGGGTCGATGGCGAGCGGCGACAGAACCGGAAAGACCTTGTGCAGGAAATGGTCTTCCAGATGTTTCTGGTCGCGCGCCGTCAGCTTTGACCGGGTCAGGATTTCGATCCCCTGCGCCTCCATCTCGCGCCTGAGCTTCTTGTAGGTGATCTGCTGCATCTTCATCAGACGCCGCGCATCGTCATGGATCAGTTCAAGCTGTTCCAGCGGCGTGCGGCCATCTTCAGACGGGGCAGGGCTGCCATTGCGCACCAGCGCCCGGATGCCTGCCACCCGCACCGTATAGAATTCATCCAGATTGGTGGCCGAAATCGACAGGAAGCGCAGTCGTTCCAGCAAGGGCACCGCAGGATTTGCCGCTTCATCCAGCACGCGCCAGTTGAAGGCCAGCCAACTCAGTTCACGGTTGAAGAACCGTTGCGGGTCGGCGGGGCCGACATTGGGCATGTCGGACGGGGGGGCGAAAGGGGCTTTGAGAAAGTCAGCCTGTGTCATGCGGTCTTTTTCTGTTTGTTCGATACGGCGATGCCCCAGTATCGGCCCGCGATCACAGACTGTCCAGCACCTCGGCAGCCAAGGCGCGGGTGACCGGCCCCCCGCGTGCCAGCGCGGCGGCATCCAGCCGGGCCACCAGATCGCGCGCGCTGGCAAGGCTGCGATCCATCCGCCCCAGCAGCCAGCCGATCAGCGTGGGCGGCACCAAAAGCTGCCGGTCGGCAAATTGCTTGACCAGCACCGCAGACAGCAGCGCGTCATCTGGCGGGTCGATCCGCGTGAGGCTGGTGCCTTGCATCCGGCTGAGCAGGTCGGGCAGCCGCAGCCCCCAATCGCGCGGCGGGGTGGTGGCCGTCAGCAACAGCGGCAGGCCGCGTTCCGCCAGCAGGTTGTGCAGGTGAAACAGGGCCGTTTCCGCCCGCGCATCGCCTGCGACGGAATCCGCATCCTCCAGCGCGACAGGGGTATGGGCCCGCGCCGCGATATCGGCCTGACCCAGCGATCCGGCCTGCATCAGTGCCGCCCCGCTGCGGGCGGCCCAGATATGCGCCAGATGGGTCTTGCCTGATCCGGGGGGGCCAACCAGCACCAGCTTGTTCAGCGGCCAGTGCCCGGCCTCCAGCACTGCCAGCGCGGCGGCATTGGCGGGCGACACAAAGAAATCCTCGCGCCGCAGGGCAGCGCGGGCTGGCAGGTCAAAGGCAAGCTGGGCCATCACACCGGCGGATCCTCGGGGTCGGTATCGCGGTTCAGGCCGTGCAGACCGGTGTAAAGTCGGCTTTGCTGATAGCTTTCCAGCGCAAAGCGGACCAGCACCCCGATGGCTGCCGCCACCGGGACGGCAACCAGCATCCCGACAAAGCCGAACAGCGACCCGAAGGCCGACAGGGCAAACAGCAGCCAGACCGGATGCAGCCCGACCGAATTGCCCACCAGACGGGGGGTGATCACATTACCTTCCAGAAATTGCCCAAGCGCGAAAATGCCTGCGACAATGCCGATCGACACCCAATCCCCCCAGAACTGGAACAGCGCCAAACCGATGGCCAGCCCGCCGCCGATCAATGCCCCGACATAGGGAATGAAGGTGATTGCCCCGGCAATCGCCCCGACGATCAGCCCGTAATTCAGCCCGGCCAGTATCAGCGCCACGGCATAGAAGGTGCCCAGCACGATGCAGACCGAAATCTGCCCGCGGACAAAGGCCGCCAGCACCTTGTCGATTTCGCCGGCCAGCCGCCGAATGACCGGCGCATGGTCGCGCGGCAGGATCGCGTCGATCCGCGCCACCATGTGATCCCAGTCCAGCAGCATGTAAAAGGCCACGACCGGCACCACCACGATGAACAGGATCGCGTTCAGCACCCCCATGGCCGAGCCGATCAGGCTCTGGGCCAGTTCGCCCCCCTTCGACTGGATCAGGCGGCCGATATTCTCCAGTGTCTGCCGCATGGTGGAGGTTTCGTTCGACAGGTCGGGAAAGCGTTCCACCATGAAGGTCTGCAGACGGCGAAAGATTTCCGGCGCGTCATTGATGAGCGAGGTAAGCTGGTTGAACAGCAAGGGCAGCACCGCAAGGATCAGCAGTACCGTGGTCAGCAGGGCCAGCACCGATATGGTGCCCGTGGCCGCCGCCCGGCTTAGCCCGGCGCGCTCCAGCCGGTCGGCAACCGGGTCCATGAAATAGGCAACCGCGCCGCCCACGATGAAGGGCAGGATCACATCCCCCAGAAACCACAGCACCGCCACCAGCACGGCGCTGGCGAAGCCCCAGTATTTCACCTGATCGCGCACCGGCAAGGCCATGGCATACCCCGTTTGCAGCCGGGGCCACCCTGCGCGGCCCGTCCTGCCCCCAATTTGCCCATGAAGGCCGGGGTTTCAAGCCCTTGGCCGGGCTGTCCTGCCGGAAATGGGCGGATTACAGCGGCGCGCAGGCCGCCTGCAGCCAGGCCAGCACCGCGCCTTCGACCAGCGGTCCGATCTTTGCCAGCACCTCGGCATGATAGCTGTTCAACCAGTCGCGTTCGCCCGGGGCCAGCATCGCAAGGGTCACCAGACGACGGTCGAAGGGCACGAAGGTCAGGGTTTCAAAGGCATATTGCGCGCGCATATCGCCCAGGGGCGGGGCCTCCTGCACCACGATCAGGTTTTCCAGCCGGATGCCAAAGGCGCCGGGCCGGTAATACCCCGGCTCGTTCGACAGGATCATGCCGGGGGCCAGGGCCACTTCGCCCAGCCGCGACAGGCGCTGCGGCCCTTCATGCACGGAAAGGAAAGCCCCCACGCCGTGCCCGGTGCCATGGTCATAATCCTGCCCGGCCAGCCAGAGCGGTGCCCGCGCCAGCGGGTCCAGATCGCGCCCGGCCAAGCCCTTGGGAAAGCGCGCCCGACTGATGGCAATCAGCCCCTGCAAGACGCGGGTATAGCAGTCCGCCGCCTCGTCACCCGGATCGCCTATGGCCATCGTGCGGGTGATATCGGTCGTGCCATCCTGATACTGCGCGCCACTGTCCACCAGAAGCAGCATGTCGCGTTCAATGGCCCGGTTGGTGCCTTCGGTCACCCGGTAATGCATGATCGCGCCATTCGGCCCGGCCCCGCAGATCGTATCAAAGCTGAGATCGTGCAGCGCATTGGTCGCCCGACGAAAGCCTTCCAGCGCGGTCACCACGTCGATTTCGGTCAACCCGCCCTGTGGCGCCGCCCCGTCGAGCCAGTGCAGAAACCGCACCATGGCCGCCCCGTCGCGCAGATGCGCCGCCCGTGTGGCGGCAATCTCGGCCCCGGTCTTGCAGGCCTTGGGCAGGCGGCAGGGATCATCGCCCCAGACCCAGTCAACCCCGGCGTCATCCAGTTCCATCCGCACGGCCAAGGGCGCTGTGCTGCGGTCGATCCGCACCGGCCCCTGCAGGCTGTGCAGCCCGGGGACAAGGGCGGTTTCGGGGCGCAGCGTGACATGATCGCCCAGGTGGCTGCGGGTCTCCGCATCGAACTTGCCCGGATCGGCATAGAGCGTGACGCGCCCGTCGTCGAACAGCACGGCAAAGCCATGCAGCACCGGGTTGCGCGGCACATCGGCCCCGCGGATATTGAGCAGCCAGCACAGGCTGTCGGGCAGGGTGATCACCGACGCGCGCTGGCCAGCGCGGCGCAGATCCTCCGCCAGCCGGGCGCGTTTGGCCGCGCTGCTTTCGCCGGCCAGAGCGTCAGGATGGGCGAAGGCCCGGCCCAAAGGGGGGGCAGGCTGGTCGGGCCAGATCGCGTCAATCATGTTCGACACCGGGCGCAGCCCGATGCCGCTGCCTGCCAGCGCCTCTTCCAGACGGGCGATTTCGTCACCGGTATGCAGCCAGGGATCAAAGCCGATCTCGCCCCCGGTCAGGTGTTGGCGCAGCCAGTCGCCGGGTTTGACCTCGGGCCAATCCACCGGGGTGAAGGCGTCAAGGTCCACCTGATCGCGCACCTGCAGCCGATAGCGCCCATCGACGAACACACCCGCCACATCCGGCAACACGATGGCGAAACCGGCAGACCCGGTAAATCCGGTCAGCCAGGCCAGACGTTCATCCCGTGCGGCGACATATTCGCCCTGATGGGCATCGGCGCGCGGTACCAGAAACCCCGCCAGTCCCGCGCCCGCAAGCTGCGCCCGCAGCGCGGCCAGACGGGGCGGGCCAAGTTCGGGGCGGGCGGTGGTGGTGAAGGTCTGGAACATCGGTCCTCGCATGCGGAATCTTTGGCCGCAGGCTAGGCGAGACCGCCAGAAGGCACCAGAGGCGAAACGCCCATGCAGGCGGACCAGATCCCCGGCAGGCGGCAGGTTACCCCGCCTTTTTCACGACCCCGCGCGCCCGTTTGCGCGGATCGCTTTCAAACAGGCTGGCCAATTGTTCGGTCATGGCCCCGGCAAGCTGTTCGACATCGGTGATCGTCACCGCGCGCTGGTAATAGCGCGTCACATCATGGCCGATACCGATGGCGATCAGTTCCACCGCGCGGCGGCGTTCGATCAGCGCGATCACGTCGCGCAGGTGCTTTTCCAGAAAGCTGGCCGCGTTCACCGACAAGGTGCTGTCATCGACCGGGGCACCGTCGGAAATCACCATCAGGATGCGCCGGGCCTCCTTGCGGGCCATCATCCGGCGATGCGCCCATTCCAGCGCCTCGCCATCGATGTTTTCCTTCAACAGCCCCTCTTTCATCATCAGGCCCAGATTGGGCCGCGCGCGCCGCCAGGGGGCATCGGCGGATTTATAGATGATGTGGCGCAGATCGTTCAGCCGTCCGGGCTGCTGCGGACGGCCCGAGGCCAGCCATTTCTCGCGGCTCTGCCCGCCCTTCCAGGCCCGGGTGGTGAAGCCCAGGATTTCCACCTTCACACTGCAGCGTTCCAGCGTGCGCGCCAGAACATCGGCACAGATCGCGGCAATGCTGATGGGGCGCCCGCGCATCGACCCGGAATTGTCCAGCAGAAGCGTCACACAGGTATCGCGGAATTCGGTGTCCTTTTCCTGCTTGAAGGACAGCGGCGTTGTCGGATTGGCCACCACACGCGCCAGCCGCCCGGCATCCAGTGTACCCTCTTCCAGATCGAACAGCCAACTGCGGTTCTGCTGGGCCTGCAGGCGGCGCTGCAACTTGTTCGCCAGACGGCTGACGGCCCCCTTCAGCGGTTCAAGCTGCTGATCAAGATAGGCGCGCAACCGCTCCAGCTCGGCCGGTTCGGCCAGATCCTCGGCGCGGATCTCTTCGTCAAAGCCGGTGGTGTAAACCGTGTAATTCGGATCGGCGTCGGAATAGGGCGGCGGGGGCGGCGGGTCGAGCGGGGCTTCGCCCTCGGGCAACTCCGTCTCGTCGCCCTGTTCCATATCGGCGCTGTCTTCCATCGTGACCTGCGCCTGCGACTGATCCTGCTGTTCCTCCTGGCTGCGTTCGGGCGTGGCCTCGGCCTCATCTTCTTGCGACTGGTCTTCGCCCGCGCTGTCCTGGCTGTCTTCGTCCTGCTCGGCCTGATCGTCGGCCTGGTCGTCCAGATCCTCCTGATCCGGGTCATCGCCCAGCTGATCGCCATAGCCGAGATCCGAAATCACCTTGCGCGCCAGCCGGGCAAAGGCCGCCTGATCGGCCAGCGCGTCGCCCATGCCATCCAGGGTGCCACCAGCCTGGTCTTCGATGAAGCCGCGCCAGAGGTTCATCACATTTTCGGCCGCACGGGGTAGCGGAACACCGGTCGCCAGATGCCGCACTAGATAGCCCGCAGCTACCGGCAGCGGCGCCTCGGACGCCGCAGTGATCTGGCCATAGCCCTTGCGCTCGGCCTCGACCCCCAGCTTGTGGGCAATGTTCACGGCAGTGCCCGGCATGGCGCGGGCCCCAAGCGCCTCGGCGCGGGCGGTTTCCATCGCCTCGTAGATTTCCCGCGCAAGATTGCCGGTCGGAGCATAGCGGGCTGAAACCACCTCGTCATGGTGACGGCGGCGCAACGCAAGGGCATCGGCCGTGCCACGCGCCAGCATCACCTCGTCGCGCGTCATCCGGCGGCTGACCTGCGGCAGGCGCATGCCATCCTTGGTCAGCCCTGCCGGATCGACGGAATAGGTCACAGTCATGTCCGGATCATCGGCCATGGTCTTGGTGGCTTCGGCCAAGGCCTTCTTGAACGGATCGGCGGGGTTGTCGGTGGGTTTGGTCATCTCGCGCGCACGCTCCGGGTGTGGTGTTGCCTCAAAGACGGGGGGCTGTCTGCCCCCCGAACCCCCCGAGGATATTTGGGAACAGATGAATCGACCCCCGGATGCGCGGCTTTCATCTGTTCCTAAATATCCTCAGGGGGGTGAGGCCGCAGGCCGAGGGGGGCGCGAGCGCCCCCCTGCGACGGTTCACTTCATCGCCATCGAGGCGGCGCTTTCGGGCAGTTCCTCGCCAAAGCAGCGCTGATAGAATTCGGCCACGGTCTGACGTTCCAGTTCATCGCATTTGTTCAGGAAGGACAGCCGGAACGCATAGCCCACATTGCCGAAGATGCGGGCATTTTCGGCCCAGTTCAGCACTGTGCGGGGCGACATGACGGTGGACAGATCACCATTCATGAAGGCGGTCCGGGTCAGATCGGCCACGGTCACCATCTGGCTGATTGTCTTGCGGCCCTTGTCGGTATTGAAGAAGGCGTTCTTGGCCAGCACGATCGTGGTTTCGGCGTCATGCGACAGGTAGTTCAATGTGGCCACCAGGCTCCAGCGGTCCATCTGGGCCTGGTTGATCTGCTGGACGCCGTGATAGAGCCCGGTCGTATCGCCCAGACCCACGGTGTTGGCGGTCGCGAACAGCCGGAACGACGGGTGCGGCGTGATCACTTCGTTCTGATCCAGCAGGGTCAGCTTGCCGTCATGTTCCAGCACGCGCTGGATGACGAACATCACATCGGCGCGCCCGGCATCATATTCATCAAACACGATGGCGACCGGGTTGCGCAGTGCCCAAGGCAGGATGCCTTCGTGGAAGCGCGTCACCTGTTTGCCGTCTTCCAGCTTGATTGCATCTTTTCCTATCAGGTCGATCCGGCTGATATGGCTGTCAAGGTTCACCCGGACACAGGGCCAGTTCAGCCGAGCGGCCACCTGTTCGATATGGGTGGATTTACCGGTACCGTGATAGCCTTGGATCATCACGCGGCGGTTATAGGCAAAGCCTGCCAGGATCGCCAGCGTCGTATCCGGGTCGAACTTGTAGGTCGGGTCGATGTCAGGCACGCGGTCTGCGCGGTCAGCGAACCCCTTGACCTTCATGTCGGTGTCGATCCCGAAGACCTCGCGAACCGAGATTTCTTCGGTGGGTTTCACTACTTGATCCAGCATTCCGTCCGCCATCGCATCGGGCGCCCGAAAGGGGCGCGGTTCTTTCACAGGTTTTGTGGAACATATCGCGCAGGGCCGCAAGGGGAAGGCGTGTGCCCGACACAATCTGCCGCGCTTGCGCCCTGCGGGGTGGGCGCGCTAAAGCGGGCCGGGTTGCTGCCGATATGCGCTTGACGCCCCCGGCAGAAGCCCCTAAGTGATCCATCGGCTCCGGCGGGTTGGCGGAGAGGTTACGCAGCGGATTGCAAATCCGTGAAGATCGGTTCGATTCCGATACCCGCCTCCATTCATCTCCAAATGTTTGCCTACACCCGGGCCGCGCTCGCGGGATGGTTTACCATCGGTTTCACCTGTCATGCTTTGTGCACTGAACGTTCCTCTCGCCATCGCATGGCCGCGCATCCAGGTGCCTGGATATTGGCTGGCCTCAGGTGCACCCAGGGCCGTCTTTGCGGATCGGTTTCCGACCGGAACCTGTGAGACGCCGAAGACAGCAGACGATTTGCCAAAGATGAATCAGGCCGCTTCCGCAACATCAATGGGTCTGGCGACCAGGCATCGTTAACAATTTGTTAACTCGTGCGAATCACTCTCCGTCAGCGGGAATCTGGGGATAAGCCAGACCGGTTCAGGGGTGGATAAGTTGACGTGAGTGACAATGTCTCAACAACTTGCGCGGGTTACACGCGAAACGTGTTGTTGGGAAATCATCTAACAACCTGTGGGTGTAATTTCATTTGAAATCAACGCGATCTGGCGTGAACCTGAGGGCATTGAAACTGCTCGCAAGGGGGACAGAACCATGAGCGCACTTCGTAAAGCCGTTACCGAAACCACCGTCGCCACAACCGCAGATATGTTTGGCGGCTTCTCGGCCGACCTGATGCCCTGCTCGAATATCGAAGGGTCCGACATGCTGGCGGGCGGTGCTGTGGCGCTGATGCCCTGTTCCAACATCGAAACCGGGATGGCCGCCGATCTGATGCCCTGCTCGAACATCGAGGGGTCGGTGATGCTGGATGGCGCCGCTGCCGCGCTTATGCCCTGCTCCAACTGATCTGACTGACAGACCCCCCTTCATCGCCCTTTGCCCGGCGCGGAAGGGGGGCTTGCTGGCAAGGCCGGGCCGGGACCATCTGCAGGAATATCCGATGACCAATGTGCTCAGCTTTGCGCGTCGCTCTGCCCGCCCGGATGGTGGGCTGGGCGCCTTGCTTGCCGCCTTCGCCCATCATCGCCGCCGCCCCGGGGATGCGTTCTGGTTGAAGGAGAACGCCGAACTTCTGGGCATTCTGGCCGCTACCGGGCGGCGATTGCC
Organism: Gemmobacter denitrificans; assembly: GCF_036964905.1. NCBI lineage: Bacteria > Pseudomonadati > Pseudomonadota > Alphaproteobacteria > Rhodobacterales > Paracoccaceae > Gemmobacter > Gemmobacter denitrificans. The sequence continues at coordinate 568,418 of NZ_JBALHR010000001.1, read as the reverse complement.
CGATTTGCAGCTGGCCGTCTATCAGCCCTTCCATGAGGGTGTGGAAGAGCAGATCGCCTTTCATCCGCAATACTACCGCATGTTGCTTGGCCTGACCCTGTCGTTGGAGACCTTGGGCTTTCCAGGCGACAAGGGCCGCCGGCTGGCGGAATGGATTGCCGCACAGGGCTGGATCGACAGCGAGGTCAATGATCTGCAACGCGCCGAAACGCGTCATCTTCTGGCGCTGGCCGGGGTCGAGGTGGACCAGCCGGGCCTGGAGGCGCGGCTGCTGCAGTTCATGTCCCGGCCTGCCACCTTTGCACTGCCCAATCCGCGCGCGGCCTATGATCTGCTGCATGCGATCTTCTATCTGACCGGCTATGGCCGACGCCCGATGGAACTGCCCGCCAAAGCGCGCGAGTCGCTGCTGCATCTGGGCTGTCTTGCGCATCTGGAACAGAATGGCGATCTGCTGGCCGAAGTCCTGATTGCGCTGGCCTATTGCAACGAACCGTTGCCGCCGCTCTGGCTGGCGATGGTGCTGGCCGAACGGGCAGAATTCCGCATCCTGCCCGAGGAATGCCGGGATTCCGCCGATGCCTATCATAATTTTCTTGTCAATCAGTGGTTGTTGATCACTATTGGAGATACCGCTTTTTGCGAAACCTTTCCGGCAGGTCCGATGCGCTTTTCGTTGAACCGTTCCCCGATTTCACCCATGCGCGAATGGGCGCAGGCCTTGCAGAACATGGGGGAGGGGCGGCGGGCGGACTGGGCACGGATGCGCGCCGCCTGTCAGGGACGGGTCTCTGAAACCGCGATGCGGGTTGCAGATGCAGGTGCCGCCGGATCGCCGGGGTTCGAGACCTTCTTTGCGGTCTTTGCGCGTGAAGCCGGCCCCGCGCCTGCAGCCCGAAACCGGGTGGCGGGATGACCCCTGGTTTGGCACAGCCCGGCCTGATCCCGCGCGCGGCGCTTCTGGGCACCGGTCTCACGCTGATCAATACGTTGATTTCCGTCAGTGCGGATGCACTGGCCAAGGATCTGGTCACCACCTATGCCGCCCCGCAGCTGATGGCGCTGTCGGGGCTGCTGGCCGTGGCCTTCGGTCTGGTGCTGACCGGTGCAGGGCAGGGCGACAAGGTGTTGCGCAGCCCGGTGCCAGGCCTTGTGCTGATCCGGTCCTGTCTGGGGGCAATCAGCACGCTGGGGTTCTTTTATGCCTTGCAGATGCTTGATTTTGCGGCTGTCTTTCCGTTTATCGCCCTGATGCCGATCTTTGGGGCGTTGCTTTCGTGGGTGCTGCTGAAAGAGCGTATCCTGCAGGCCGCCTGGATTGCGCTTGGCTGTGGCATTGCCGGAATGATCATCATTCTGCCCGGTGTGCCGCATGGCGCGACGACGGGTTATCTGGTGGGGTTGGGGGCCAGCATGACCGGATCCGCCTCGCTGGTCCTGTCGCGCCGGATCAGCGCGCGGGGCACCCATTCCTTTGCGCAGGTGTTCTATGCCCAACTGGCCTGTGCCGCGCTTGGGCTGGTGTTGCTGCCGCTGGTCTGGCAACCGATGCAACCGCTGCATCTGGCCATGCTGGCCGCCTATACCGGTTTCATCATCGCGACCCGTTGGCTCATCGTCACGATCCTGCGCATGCTGCCCGCGCATGTCGTGCTGCAACTGGCCAACATCCAGTTCATCTGGATGGTCATTCTGGGTCACCATCTGTTCGGCGAAGTGGCGGGCCCGGAACTTCTGCTGGGGGCGGGGCTGATCATCCTGTCAGGCATCTGGCTGGTGAACCAGCAACACCGCGCCCAGACGCGACCGACCTGACCGGTCCAGCCCATCACATAGAAAATGACGTGCCGCAGCCGCAGCTTGACGCCGCATTGGGGTTGTTGATGACAAAACGCGCGCCGATCAGTTCTTCGGTGAAATCGATCACGGCGTTTTCCAGGAACGGCAGCGAAACCGGATCGACCAGAACCCGCTGGCCATTTTTCTCCAGCACCAGATCATCCGAGGCCGGATCGTCCTCCAGCCGAATGTCATACTGGAAGCCCGAACAGCCGCCACCTTCGACCGCGACGCGCAGCGCCTTGATCGCGCCGGTCATCTCGGCAATCTCGGCCAGCCGGGCAAAGGCCCGGTCGGTCACACGGGGAAGGCTGGCATCGGCGGGCAACTGCAGGTTCATGGCGCGATTTCCATAGGAGTCACGTTTGTTTCATCATATAGGCGTCAGGATGACCGCAGACAAGAACAACGACCTGAACCCGTGACCCAGATGCTTGCGCCCTTTGCCTGCCTGCCCGATGCCTCGCGCGGGCGGCTGCATCCCGAAGTGATGTCCACCTTCCGCTCGCCCTTTCAACGTGACCGCGACCGGATCATCCATTCTTCGGCCTTTCGTCGGCTGAAACACAAGACGCAGGTCTTCATCGAACATGAGGGCGACTATTATCGCACCCGGCTGACCCATTCGATCGAGGTGGCGCAGGTCGCGCGCACCATTTCGGGTGTGCTGGGGCTGAACACCGATCTGGCCGAATGTATCGCGCTGGCGCATGATCTGGGCCATACGCCCTTTGGCCATACCGGCGAAGACGCGCTGGCGCGGCTGATGGCCCCCTATGGCGGGTTTGATCATAACGCCCAGGCGCTGCGGATCGTCACCCGGCTGGAGCGGCATTATGCGGGTTTTGACGGGCTGAACCTGACCTGGGAAAGCCTGGAAGGCATTGCCAAGCATAACGGCCCGGTGATCGGCCCCAATGCGGATGAAAAACATGCCGGCCCCTTGCCTTACGCGCTGGCCGAAGTGAATGCGGAATGGGATCTGGACCTGCACACCCATGCCAGCGCCGAAGCGCAGGTGGCCGCAATTGCCGATGACGTGGCCTATAGCCATCACGATCTGCATGATGGTCTGCGGTCTGGCCTGTTCACCGAGGCCGATCTGATGGAACTGCCCGTCACCGCCCCGGCCTTTGATGAGGTGGACCGGCTTTATCCCGGGCTGGACAGGATGCGGCGGCGGCACGAGGCTTTGCGCCGGGTCTTTGGCCGTATGGTCGAAGACGTGATCCATGTGGCCCAGAACCGGCTGGAGGCGGCGCAACCCAAATCGGTTGATGACATCCGTCAGATGGGCATGACGGTCATCCGTTTTTCGAAACCGCTCTATCAGGAACTGAAGGCGGTGCGCAGCTTCCTGTTCCATCGCATGTATCGCGCGCCTTCTGTGGTGGAAATGCGCGCACGCGTCACGGCCATGCTGGATGACCTGTTCCCGCTGTTCCTGCGCAACCCGGATCTGCTGCCACAGGAATGGCGTGCCGATATCGATGCCGCGCAGGACGATACGCAACTGGCCCGCATCGTGGCAGATTATGTGGCAGGGATGACCGACCGCTTTGCCATTCAGGAACACGGTCGGCTGTTTGGCACCTGAGGGGGCGCGGCGTTCAGCGCCGGGCAGCGCCGATCCAGACCAGCGCCAGAAGGGCCGAAATCACCATGTTCCAGCCTGCCATGGACAGGCCGAGCATCTGCCAGGCAATCGCATCGCAGCGCACGACGGCCCCGACATCGGCGGAAGGGTTCAGCAGGTCTGACGTGCTGATCCCGGCGATGCTGCCGCCCGAGCAGGATTGCAATCCCTCCCACCAGCCCAGTTCGACCCCGGCATGAAACCCGCCGATCCCGGCTGTGGCCAATGCGGCCAAAGCGCCCAGCCACGCCAGATTGCGCTGACCTGACGCCAGCGCCGCCAGACCGATCAGCACAGCCGCCAGATGCGGCCAACGCTGCCAGAGACACAGCTCGCAGGGTGCCAACCCGCCGATGTATTGAAAGGCCAGAGCCCCCAGCAGCAGGGCGGCAGACCCGGCACTGGCGATGGCAACAAGCAGGCGCGAGGTTTGGGTCATGTCAGGTCTCACAGGAATTTCACGGCATAAAACCCGCCGAGCAGCAGCGCGACGGCAAGGGTGAACATCAGCCCGAGGCGACGTTCGATGAAGTCGCGGATGGGGGCGCCGAATTTCCACAACAGGGCGGCAACCAGAAAGAACCGCAGCCCGCGCGCCAACACCGAGGCCAGCATGAAGACCGGCAGTGACAGGTCCGTCGCGCCCGACAGGATGGTGACCACCTTGTAGGGGAAGGGCGTGACACCCGCGATCAGCACGGCCCAGGCCCCCCAGGAATTGTAGGTTTGCGCAAAGACCTCGAACTTGTCGGTCATGCCATAGAAGGCCAGCACCGGTTGGCCGATGCTGTCGAATAGGAAAAGCCCGATCAGATATCCGGCAAGTCCCCCCAGAACCGAGGCAAGGGTGCTGACCGCGGCAATCAGAAAGGCGCGATGCGGGGCGGCCACGATCATCGGGATCATCAGGATATCGGGCGGAATCGGAAAGACCGAACTTTCGATGAAGGCCACCGCCGCCAGCGCCGCCAGGGCATGGCGGTGGCTGGCCAGCGAAAGGGTCCAGTCGTAAAGGGCGCGGATCATGCGGGCTCCGGTCAGGCTTTGGGTGCTTGCAGCACGGGGGGGCAGCGGCGTCAAGGTCCGGGGGCGGCTCCGGGGCTTCCGGCAGGGCGGGAAAGGCGCTAGGCTCGCGGCAAAGTGAGCTTTGGGGGTGATCATGGAGTGGAAGGGCCGTCGCGGCAGCCGCAATATCGAGGATCGTCGCAGCGCCGGTGTGGGCCGGGGCGGCGCGGTTGGCGGGGTGGGGGTGATTGCCGTTTTGCTGATCGGCTATTTCCTCGGGATTGATGTGACCCCGTTGCTGGATGGCGGTGCGCTCCCCGATCAAGGGGGCGAGTTGACCGAGGCCGATCGTGAGGCCGGCGAATTCGTTTCGGTCACGCTGGCCGATACCGAGGAAGTCTGGGGCCATGTGTTCCCTGAACAGGTCGGGCGCCGCTATACCCCGCCGGTTCTGGTGCTGTACAAGGGCGCGACCCAATCGCCCTGCGGCGGGGCCAGCGGGGCGACCGGGCCGTTCTATTGCCCGGCAGATCGCAAGGTCTATCTCGACACGGCATTCTTCACCACCATGGCCCGGCAACTGGGGGCCAAGGGCGATTTCGCGGCGGCTTATGTCGTGGCGCATGAAGTGGCCCATCATGTGCAGAACGAGATCGGGATTCTGGGCAAGGCCAACCGCGTGCGCCAGCAGTCATCGCAGGAAGACAGCAACGCGATTTCGGTGCGCATCGAATTGCAGGCCGACTGCCTGTCGGGCATCTGGGCGCGCGAGGCCGAGGCGCGGTTTGGCACATTAGATCGCGGCGATCTGGAAGAGGCCGTGAACGCGGCGCGGCAGATCGGGGACGATACCTTGCAGCGCAACGCCGGGCGGCGCCCGATGCCGCATACCTTTACCCATGGCACTTCGGAGCAGCGCGCGCGCTGGTTCCTGCGTGGCTACAAATCCGGCGACATGGCGCAATGCGATACTTTCGCCGCCCGCAATCTTTAGCGCGTCGGCTATAGCAAGGCCCCATTGACGCCTTGGGCGCAGCGGGCTAAACCACGCTGCGCAGGCCCGAAATGCCGTGCTGCCGGGTTTGTGGCAGCGATGCAGACGGGGTAATGCAGACGACCTCTCACCGGTGCGGCCCGTTCATTGCCGCATCAGCAAGAGTGCGGGTGTGGCGGAATGGTAGACGCAGGGGTCTCAAACACCCCCGCCGCAAGGCATGCCGGTTCGAGTCCGGCCACCCGCACCATGAGGTGCCCCAGATGAAGACCAACGCGCCGGGTTCGGCACCTGCTTGCCAGGCAGCATGTTCTGCGGCATGTCGGTCAGGCCCCGGTTGCGGGGCTTTGTCCGCGGCAAAAGGGGACCGGGATGCAGCAGGCCTTGCCTGAGCCACAGAGCGCGGCCATGCAGCCGACCACAGGGGCCGCGCGGTCCAGACCGTTCAAGACCCAGCTGATCAAATGGATCGGCAACAAACAGAAATTCGCGCATGAGATCATCGCGCAGTTTCCGCCTGCGTTCGGGGCCTATCACGAGCCGTTTCTGGGGGCGGGCGGGGTGATGGCGACGCTGGCGCCCCGGCAGGGCTTTGGGTCGGACATCTTTGCGCCGCTGGTGGAAATCTGGCAGTGCCTTGCTGATGATCCCGCGCAACTGAAGCAATGGTATGCTGCGCGCTGGCACGAATTTCACGCCGCATCTGACAAGGTGGCTGGCTACGAGGCGATCAAGGCGCGCTACAATGCCACGCCGAACGGCGCTGATTTCCTGTTCCTGACCCGTTCCTGTTATGGGGGCGTCGTGCGGTTTCGCAAGTCCGACGGCCATATGTCCACGCCAGTCGGCGCACATGATCCGATCGCGCCGGTTGCCTTTGCCCGCCGCGTTGACACCTGGCAAAACCGCATGCACGGGTGCCGTTTCGAGCGGATGGACTATGCCGAAGCCATGGCCCGGGCCCGGCCCGGCGATCTGGTCTATTGCGATCCGCCCTATGCGCATTCGCAGACCATTCTTTACGGGGCGCAGAGCTTCAGCCTGTCAGGGCTCATGGAGGCGATCGACGCCTGCAAGCGCCGCGGTGTCCATGTGGTACTGAGCATCGACGGCACCAAGAAAAGCGGCAACCATTACTGTGACATTGACCTGCCAGAGGGGCTGTTTGCCCGCGAATTGATGGTGAATGTCGGGCGTTCCATGCTGAAGCGGTTCCAGATGGGCGGCCAGACCTGCGAGAGCGAAGAGGTCCGGGATCGGTTGCTTCTGACCTATTGACCAGACCGCACGATGCCGTGCAGGGGGCTATGGGGCATCGCCGAGCGGCAGGCGATTCGGATTTTGTAAAGGTTAACCAAGTCTTAACGTGGCGACAGTCGCTCCCAAACTGCCCGATTGGTTCGCAACAAGGAACGCAGAATGGCCAGATCGCGGCAAAACCATGGCTTTGGTTAACGCAGCGGCAGGCGACTTGATTGTTCGCCTTCATGGGACAATATCGCCGGAAAACTTCAAGACTGGGCGGGCTTTGTGGCTGAATCAGAGTTAATTTCGCGTCCAGGGCGACAGATATCAAAAGTCTGCGGTCCATCGGGCCCGCAATTCTGGCCATAGCTTGACTGCGCGCCACAGATTTTTCACTTTTCGTAAAGGATAACAAAAGGTATTCAGGATATGTCTTGCTGGGTGAGACATATGGCCGTGGGGGCGGTCGTAAGTGGTGTTGCGTCTTAGGACGCGGGAGTTGTGACGGAAAGTGCTGCCATAATCGGGATTTCAGACGTTTGGTGCGCTGTTTTGCGCCCTCTTCACCCATGACTGGCGGATTTTTCTGATCGCTCCGATCCATTTGACGACAGGTCTGTAATTCACAGCGCCCGCAAGGGGGCTGGCGCAGGTCATGGGCCCGTTGGGCCGTCAATTTGGATCGGGCCCGAGTGACCGGGCCTCGAGTGAGGAAACGAAGATGCCGGTGTTCGCGCTCTACAACTTTGAAGACACGGGAACCATTGCCGCAGATTCAGCGCTCTCCAACGGGGCGCAGAACGGCATCTATCTGAACGGTGCGGCCTCCAACGGCACGCAGGCGGTTCTTGATGGCACGGACGATCTGGTCAAGATCTACACCGACCCGACGTTCCAGCTGGACCGCGGCACGCTGGAAATCCAGTTCGTGACGACTGAACAGCAGCCGTTGACCGAGGTGCAGACCGTGCTGTCGCGCGACAGTGTCGGCACCAATCCGGGCGGTTTCCGCGTGGAGATCAATGTCGATGGCAGCATCACGGTCAGCCATGAAAGCGCAACCGGTACGGAAACCTGGACCACAGAGCCGGGGTTCATCGTGCCGGGCGACAATATCAACCTGACCTATTCCTGGGACGAGGCGACAGGCGGTGAAATCCAGCTGTCCAACCTGACCACAGGTGCCAGTTTTGAAGACGATGTCCCGGCGGGCCTGACCATGGATCAATCGGCGGCCGGGCAGAACCAGCCTTGGCTGGTCGGTGCGGGGCAATCGCTGTCCGACCCGAATCTGCTGAACAATGTGAACCAGTTCTTCGGCGGTGGCATCGAATATTTCTCGCTGTCTGATACCGTTGACAACAAGGGTGGCGATCCCACCGCGAACCCGGACACGGCGACCACCGACGAAGATACGTTGGTGAACATTCCGGTTCTGGACAATGACACCGATCCGACCGGTCAGCCGCTGACGGTGACCGATGCGACCGCGACCAATGGCACGGTGACCATTCGGCCAGACGGATCGCTGGATTACCTGCCGAACCAAGATTACAACGGCCCTGATACCATCACCTATACGGTGCGCGATCCCGATGGGAACACGTCCACCTCCACCGTGAGCGTGACCGTGAACCCGGTGAATGACGCGCCCGTGGCCAACCCGGATACGGCGGTGGGGCTAACGGGCAATCCGATCACCATTCCGGTGCTGGATAACGACACCGATGTCGATGGTGATCCGCTGTCGATCAGCGGCACGCCCACATCGCCCGACGGGACCGTGGTCGTGAATGGCGATGGCACCATCACATTCACGTCGAACCCCGGTTTCACGGGCGAAACCACCATCACATATGTGGTGACCGATCCGGAAGGTGCGACTGATACCGGAACTGTAACGGTGTTTGTCGGCTCTGACCCGGGCCCGCGCACGCAAGATGGCGTCGTGCGTGGTACGGCGGGGGATGATCTGATCGATACGGCCTATATTGATCCGTTTGACGATGATCGCGTCGATGCGAATGATGCAATCCTGCCAGGCGAGATCGGCAATGACGACATCATTCTGGCCGGCTCGGGCAATGACACCGTGCTGGCGGGCGACGGCGACGATCAGGTCACCGGCGCGGGTGGCGATGACAGTCTGGACGGCGGCGTCGGCAATGATTTCATGACCGGCGATACCGGTGATGACACGCTGTTCGGCGGCGCGGGCGATGACACGCTGGCCGGTGGGGCTGATGAAAACACGCTGTATGGTGGCGATGGCAATGACAGTGTGATCGGCGGTCAATCCAATGACCTGATCGAGACTGGCAACGGCGCAAGCTCGCCCGACCGGGCTTTCCCGGGGCTCTATCCGGCCGATGGCGACCCCGACGATGACCGTGATGTCGTCGATGCGGGCGATGGCGACGACACGATCCGCACCGGCGATGATGCTGACACGATTCAGGCAGGTGGCGGGGCCGATCTGGTTGAGGCCGGAGATGATGCCGACAGCGTGATCGGTGCTGCCGGTGATGACACCATCCTTGGCGGCGAAGGGTCGGATACCCTGACCGGTGACAACGGAAATGACGTGCTGCATGGCGGCACCCCCGATGATGCGACCGATCCGACCCATCTGGCCGATGCGACGGACCCGGATACGGACAACAACCGCGACAGTCTGGTCGGTGGCCAGGGCGACGACTCGATCTATGGCGGGGACGACGACGACACGCTGCTGGGTGGCCAAGGCAATGATCTGCTGGATGGCGGCATTGACGAGGACGACCTGCAGGGCGCCCTCGGCAACGACACGTTGATTGGCGGGGCCGGGGCTGACACGCTGGTAGGCGGCGGCGACCGCGATCTGTTCCTGGGCGGGGATATCGGCGAATCTGTCGACGGTTCGGAAAACGGTGATGATTTCGATACGCTCGACCTGAGCGGGGTTGGCCCGATCTCCATCGTCTATGATGCGGACAATATCGAAAACGGCACGGTCACTTTCCTGGATGCGGGCGGTGCGGCCACCGGCACCATGCGCTTTGTGAACATCGAGAATGTGATTTCCGATGTGCCGGATGCCAATCCCGATGCTGCCTCGACGCCGCAGGGCGTTGCGGTGACCATTCCGGTTCTGGCCAATGATAGCGACCCGAATGGCGACCCGCTGACCGTGATCAGCGCAAGCGCGCCCAACGGCACTGTCACCATCAATGCCGATGGCACGCTGGCCTATGATCCGGATGATGGTTTCTTCGGGATCGACACGATCACCTATACGATCACCGATCCCGACGGCAATCAGGACACGACCACCGTTGCCGTGACCGTGGTGCCTTCCGATGGGAACAGCGATCCGGTGGCGAACCCGGATTTCGCGACCACGCCCATCAATACGGCGGTCACCATCCCGGTGCTGCAGAACGATGATGACGTGGATGGCGATCCGATCAGCCTGATCGGTACGCCCAGCTCGCCCAATGGCACGGTGACGGTCACCCCGGATGGCGAACTGGTCTTTACCCCGGATACCGGCTTTACCGGCCCGACGACGATCACCTATGAAATCAGTGATGGCCGTGGCGGCACCGATATCGGCACGGTCACGGTGCGCGTGACGCCCGCCCCGGGCCGGGACGGGTATGTCGATGGCACCGCAGGGGGCGACCTGATCGATCTGGCCTATACCGGCGACCCGGATGGCGATTTCATCGATCGCGATGATGCGATCCTGCCGGGCGATGCCCCGAATGATGACCGTGTCCGCGCCGGTGATGGCAATGACACCATTCTGGCCGGGCTTGGCGACGATTCGATCCTTGCGGGCGATGGTGACGATGTTGCGGATGGTGGTGAAGGTGACGACACGATCATCGGCTGGCATGGCAATGACACGATCCTCGGCTTTACCGGCAATGATCTTGTCCGCGGTGGTCAGGGCGATGACCTGATTGCCACCGAAGGTGGCACCGGGGCTTTCCCGCTGCCGGATATCGACTACCCCGGACTCTATCCGGCTGACAGCGACCCGTTTGATGACCGCGACACCATCTATGGTGGTGACGGCAATGATACGGTACGCACCGGCGATGATGCCGACCTGATCTATGGTGGCGATGAAGATGACCTGCTGAATGGCGGCATCGACAATGACACCATCTATGGCGGGCGCGATGACGATACGGTCATCGGCGGCGAAGGGGCCGATGTCATCGATCTGGGGAATGGGGACGATCTGGCCTATGGCGGGCTGCAGCCTGACCTGCCGGATAGCGTGAACATCCCCGATGCGACCGATCTGCGCCCGAACAATGGCAATGACCTGATCCTGGGTGGTCTGGGCAATGACACCATCTTTGGCCTTGATGATGATGACACCATTGATGGCGGTTCCGGCAATGACCTGCTGAATGGCGGTATCGACGAGGACGTGATCACCGGTGGCACCGGCAATGACACGATCATTGGCGGGCAGGGCACCGATACCATGTTCGGTGGCGATGATCGCGACACCTTCATTGTCGACTCGCAGAATGATGCCATCGGCGATCTGATCGACGGCAATGAAGGCGGCGACGATTTCGACACGCTGGATCTGCGCGGCTCTGGCCCGATCCGCATCGACTATGATCCGACCAATGCCGAAAACGGTGTGGTGAACTTCCTTGATACCGACGGGTCTGTGCGCGGCACGATGACCTTCACGAATATCGAGAATGTCATCCCCTGCTTTACCCCCGGCACGCTGATCGCGACGCCGCGTGGTGAAGTGCCGGTGGAAGAGCTCAAGGTCGGCGACCGGGTCATCACCCGTGACAACGGGATCCAGCAGATCCGCTGGATGGGATCGCGCGCGCTGAGCTGGTCTGACCTGTCGCTGAACCCGCACCTGAAGCCGATCCTGATCCGTCAGGGTAGCCTTGGCAACGGCTTGCCCGAACGCGACATGATGGTCAGCCCGAACCACCGGGTTCTGGTCGCCAATGATCGTACCGCGCTTTATTTCGACGAACATGAGGTGCTGGTTGCGGCCAAGCATCTGGTGGCCGGGCGTGGGGTGCATGAGGTGGACAGCATGGGCACGACCTATCTGCACATGATGTTTGACCGGCATGAGGTCGTGTTGTCGAACGGGGCCTGGACCGAAAGCTTCCAGCCCGGTGACTATACGCTCAAGGGCATGGGCAATGCGCAGCGCAACGAAATCTTCGAGCTGTTCCCCGAATTGAAGACCGAAGAAGGGCGCGACTCCTATGGTGCGGCGCGGCGCACGCTGAAGAAGCACGAGGCGAAGCTACTGGTGAAGTGACAGAATGGCAGCAACGCCGGGCCCCCAAACACCCGGCGTTCACCTGAAAAGCCCCCCTTGTGGGGGCTTTTCTATTAACCAATATGGCGATCCGTCGTCCCTACGGTAATCTGAACACAGGTTCGGAAACCGATACAATCCCTGATATTGTGGGTTTTTGTTGCGATGCAGCCTTCGTGGCCGCATTCCTGCCATGAATTCGTCAGGCATTCCCCTGATACTGCCCCAATCGGCCCATGTTTCGGCCACCTTCATATCTTAACCCGTTTGGAAGAAATTCCCTGCCCGTCGGCCGCGTGCCCGGGCGGGGATCGTGGTTTCATGCCTATGAGGGTTGATATGGGGTGCGGTCCTGTCAGACGAGGTGAAATTCCGGCGATGCCCGGAAGGCTTCAAGCTGGCCTTAATCTTCCCATGTTTTCCTCCCCTCGGGCCCTGTAAGCGAGTAGCGCCATGCCGATTGCAAATGAACTGACCATCAATACCGGTGCCAGCGCGCTGGACATGGCAAATGCCATCTTCGGCAGCGGTGTCACGGTAACCGGCGCGAGTTTTCAGGGCGCTCTTGGCACCCAATCCGGGGTCTATTCCGGGGCCTTGTCCACGATTGCAGGCGTGTCGCCGACGGATGGCGGGGTGATCCTGTCCACCGGCAACGTGCGCGACTTCACCAACAGTTCCGGCTCGACCGACACAAACACGGGTGCCGGCACCGGAATTGATGTTGCAGGCAGTACCGACGGCGATTCGCAGTTGAACACGGTTGCGGGCGTCTCGACATTCGACAACGCGATCCTGAATGCGACCTTCATCCCCGATGGCGACATGCTCACGATGCAGTTCGTGTTCACGTCGGAAGAATACCCCGAATTCGTCAACGGTGGCGTCAACGATGCCTTCGGCGTCTGGGTGAATGGTACATTTGTTCCGGTTTCCATCACCGTGGCGGGCAACGTGTCCATCGACGAGGTGAATGGCGGCCGCAACGAAAACCTTTATCGCGACAATACCGGCGACCAGTTCAATACGGAAATGGACGGTTTGACCTATGTGCTGTCGTTGAAGGCACCGGTCAATGCGGGCGTGGAAAACACCATCAAGATCGGTCTGGCCGATGGCGGCGATGCGATCTACGATTCCAACCTGCTCATCATGGGCGACAGTATCCAGACCTATACCCTGGCCTATGACGATCAGATCAACGCGCTGACCAACTCCAGCCGCACCTTCGACATTATGGCGAATGACGATTCCCGAAATGGTGAGTTGAACATTACCCATGTGAACGGCCAGGCCATCACGGCAGGGCAGACGGTGACCCTGCCCTCTGGCCATCAGGTGCGTCTGAACGCCGATGGGACCATCACGGTTTTCACCAATGGAACCCTGGGCGAAGAGAATTTCAGCTACACGGTGAATGATGGCCAGGGCAATACCGATGTCGGCTATGTCACGCTGAACACCACCAGTGCACCCACGCCGGATGGCATTGTGCAGGGCACAGGCGGCAACGATCTAATCGACGTCAACTATGTTGGCGATCCTGATGGCGACCGCATTGATGCCAATGACGGCCTGGGGGTCGAAGGCACGACCGGAAACGCCGATCTCGTTTATGCCGGGGCGGGCAACGATACCATTTATGGCGGCGACGCGAATGACATCATCTATGGCGGTGACGGTGCTGATGCGGGTCATGGCAATGCCGGTAACGATACCCTGTTCTTTGGCGATGGCGATGACACCCATAGCGCGGGCGATATTGGCGATGACCTCATCTATGGCGATGCGGGCAATGACGTGCTCAGCGGGGATCTGGGCAATGATACGGTCTTTGGGGGCACCGGCAATGATGCGCTGGAAGGGCATGACGGGGCCGATACGGTTTATGGCGGCGATGGCAATGATTACATCGCTGGTTTCGATGTCGCAGGTCTGACCACACCGGCCAACCGCACCGATACGCCGCCTGTCGGATCAGATGACGGTTCGGCCGATCTTCTGCAGGGCGATGCGGGCGACGACACGATTCTGGGCGGCGGCGGTGCTGACAGCCTGTTCGGCGGTGCCGACAATGACCGGCTGTTCGGCGGCACCGGCAATGACAGTCTGGATGGCGGCACCGGGTCCGACAGTCTGTATGGCGGCGATGATGCGGATACGCTGCAGGGTATGGACGGCGATGATCTGCTGTCGGGCGATGCTGGAAATGACAGCCTGTTCGGCTGGGACGGAAATGATGTCGTGCAGGGCGGCGATGGCGACGACATGGTCGATGGCGATGGCGGCGATGATACGCTGTCAGGCGATGCCGGGGCTGATACGCTGATTGGCGATGCGGGCAATGACAGTCTGGCCGGGGGCGCTGGTAATGACGCATTGTATGGCGGTCTTGGCACCGACAGTCTGGATGGCGGGGAGAATGACGACCTCGGCTATGGCGCTGAAGGGGCGGATACGCTGCTGGGTGGCACCGGCAATGACACGCTCTATGGGGGTGCCGATGCCGATCAGATTTCGGGTGGTGCTGGCAATGACAGCCTTGAAGGGGATGAAGGAAACGACCAGCTTGCGGGCGATGCGGGGAATGATCGCCTGATTGGTGGGTTGGGGGCCGACAGCCTCTATGGCGGCGATGATGCCGATTCCATCTATGGCGGTGTCGGCGATGTTGTGGTGGGTGGCGAGGGCGGCACCGACAATGACATCCTGGTGCTGAACCCGGCCGATGTGCAATCCATCACCTATGGTGGTGGAAACAACGAGGCGGGCACCGTTACCTTTGTGGGCGGCGGCACGCTGACCTTCTCGGAAATCGAGAATATCCAGTATAGCGGCCCGGTCGATGGCCTGAACACCGGCGAGGTGATGAACCCCGGCTATACCGACGCCCAGGGTGACCAGATCGACGGCACTGATGGCAATAATGACACGATCTTTGCCAATGGCGGCAATGACACGGTCTCGGCCGGGTTGGGCAATGATCTGGTCGATCTGGGCACTGGCAATGACAGTTTCGGCAGCTGGACCACCGAATCCGGCGATGACACGATTCTTGCAGGCGAAGGCGATGACACGATCATTGCAGGTTCGGGCAATGACAGTGTTCAGGGCGATGCCGGAAATGACATGCTCTATGGTCATGCCAACGACGACCAGCTTTATGGTGGCGATGGCGATGATCGGCTCTTTGGTGGGCAGGGCAACGATACGGTTTATGGTGGCGCAGGCAACGATACGCTGCAGGTCGTTGACGACTACCAGGGCGAAACCCTGTTTGGTGGCAGCGGCAACGATCACGTCCAGTTTTCCACCTTCTCGGGCACTGCCGGGGTGGAGGTGACCTACACCGGCAATGGTGCGGGCGACTTTGATTATCTGGGAACGGTCGCAGAGGGCACTTTTGCCGAAATCGAACGGCTTGGCCTGACAGACTTTGATGATATCGCTGACGCATCGGTCACCACCGATGGTGTTATCATCGGTGCCGGGGCGGGGAATGATACTGTCATCGGCGGGTCGGGCAATGACAGCCTGTCAGGCGCAGCAGGCAATGACCAATTGTCGGGTGGGGCCGGGAATGACACGCTGCTGGGCGGTGCTGGCAATGACACATTGTCCGGCGGTTCCGGGGACGACAGCCTGACCGGCGAAAGCGGCGATGATCGCTTTGTCCTGTCGAACGGCTTTGGCAATGACACGATCACCGGCGGCGAGACCGGCGAAACCACGGGCGATACCCTTGATCTTTCCGGTGTGACCACGGATCTGACCATCGATCTGACGGCTGCAAACCCCGAAAACGGCACAGTTGGCGATGGCAGCTCGACCACCGGGTTCACCGAAATCGAGACCATCGTTCTGGGGGCGGGCGAAGATACGATTGTGCTGGCCGATGGGTCGGGCGCGGACAGCGTTGCAGGTTTTGCAGCCCCGATCGACAATGGGGATGGAACATTCACCGGCCGTGACCTTCTGGATGTCACGGCGCTGAACGATGCCGACGGCAATCCGGTCAACGTGGCGGATGTCACCGTCGGCGATGATGGCAACGGCAATGCCATCCTGACCTTCCCGAATGGCGAAACGCTGACCTTGGTCGGTGTCGCGCCCGCGGCAGTTTCCAGCCCGGCTGCGCTGATGGCCATCGGCATTCCGCCCGCGCTGGACTATGTGGTGGAGGGCACCGCGGGCAATGATGTGATCGACGGTGCCTATCTGGGTGACCCGGAAGGCGACCGCGTCGATGCCAATGACAATGCGGCAGGCACCAATGACGATCTGATCGAAGCCTATGGCGGCGATGACCGTGCCTATGGCGGTGATGGCAATGACACGGTGGATGGTGGAACCGGGGCCGATGATCTGTATGGCGGCACCGGCGATGACAGCCTGATCGGCGGCGATGGCAATGACAGCCTGACCGGCGGAGACGGCGATGACACGCTGGATGCCGGGGCCGGGAATGACAGCATTGTCGGCGACAACGGCAATGACCTGATCTATGGCGGCGATGGCGACGATTATGTCTGGGCCACCGACGGCAATGACACGATCTATGGCGGCGCAGGCAATGACGATCTGTTCGGGCGCTATGACAATGACCTTCTGTATGGCGGCACGGGCAATGATACCGTTCAGGGCAGCCTTGGCTTTGATACGCTCTATGGTGATGAGGGCGACGACCTGATCAATGGCGGCATTGACAGTGATCTGCTCTATGGCGGCATTGGCAATGACACGCTCTATGGCGATGGCCCGGGCTATGCCGGAAATGACACGCTGCACGGCGATGAAGGCCAGGACGTGCTGTATGGCGGTGAAGGCAATGACAGCCTGACCGGCGGCGCGGACAATGACGAACTTTCTGGCGATGATGGCAATGACACACTGGATGGCGGCACCGGTGATGACGCCGTCTATGGCGGCGCGGGCAGCGATCAGATCACCGGTGGCAGCGGCAATGACAGCGTGCTGGCCGGAACTGACAACGACCTTGTGCAGGGCGGTGATGGGAATGATCTGCTTTGGGGCGAAGTCGGCGCCGATACGCTGCATGGCGATGCGGGCGACGATACGCTGATCGGTGGCGATGCGGCCGATCTCGATACCGCGGCCGATGTCCTGTATGGCGGCGCGGGCAATGACCAGATCGAAGGTGGTGCCGGCGCCGATACCATCGAAGGCGGCACCGGCAATGACACGGCTTCGGGCGGTGCGGATGCGGATTCGATCCTCGGCGGCGATGGCGATGACAGTCTGTCGGGCGGCACCGGCAATGACACGATCTTTGGCGACGCCGGAAGCGATACGGTCGATGGCGGCGATGGCGATGATGTCATTAATACGCGCACCGATCCCGGGCTGGGCGTACCGGACAGTGGTCTTGTGCACCCGACCAATCCGGCGCTGAGCTATCCCGCAGATACCGATCCGGACAATGACCGTGACCGCGTGATTGCGGGGGCTGGCAACGATATTGTTCTGACCGGCGATGACGATGACACTGTCTTTGGTGGCTCTGGCAATGACCAGATCGATGCCGGCTTTGACGATGACAGTGTCGAAGGGGGCGAAGGCGACGATACCCTTCAGGGCAACGAAGGTGCCGATACGATCCATGGCGATGATGGCGCGGATCTGATTTTCGGCGGGCTTGACCCGTCGAACCCGGATTATGCGCTGGCCAGCCAATATGATCTGACGGACGATATCGATCCCAACCCCGACAACAACCGTGACAGCCTGACCGGTGGCGCGGGCAATGACACGATCTATGGTCAGGATGATGCCGATACTCTGGAGGGCGGCATCGGCAATGATCTGCTGGATGGCGGGATCGACAATGATCTTCTGTCCGGCGAACAGGGCGATGACAGCCTGGTCGGCGGCCATGGCGATGACACGCTTTACGGCGGCGATGACAATGACACGCTGAATGCAGGGATCGGCAATGATCTTCTGGATGGCGGCTTTGGCAATGACTCGATCCTCGGGGGCGCGGGGCGCGATACCATCTATGGCGGTGACGGAAATGATACCGTCTGGGCTGATGATGCGACCTTTGTCGGTGACGATCTGGTTTATGGTGGCGCAGGCGACGATACGCTGACAGGCGGTTTCGGCAATGACACGCTGTATGGCGGCACCGGCAATGACACCCTGTCGGGGTCGGAGGGCGATGACAGCCTGCTGGGCGATGATGGCGAGGATTCGCTGCGCGGGGCCACCGGCAACGACACCCTGGACGGGGGCGATGGTGACGACACGCTGGATGGCGGATCGGGCGCGGATTCGATCAGCGGCGGCACCGGCAACGACACCATTCTGGCGGGCAGCGGCAATGACACCCTGTCCGGCGGGGATGGCAATGACCAGATTACCGCCTCGGTCGGCGATGATACCGTTGATGGTGGCGCGGGTGATGATGCCATAACCGGCGACAGCGGCAATGACAGCCTGTCGGGCGGGGCGGGGGCTGATACCATCCTCGGCGGCACCGGTAACGATACGCTGCGGGGTGGTGATGGTGCCGACCAGCTTTCCGGCGGCGATGATCGCGATCTGTTCGACGATGCCGGAATTGGCGATGTGATCGACGGGGATGAAGGCGGCGACGACCTTGACACCCTTGATCTGCGCAATTGGGGCAAGGCGCTGACCAACATCACCTATGACCCGACCAACAGCGAAAACGGTACGGTCGAGTTTCTGGATGCTGATGGCAACGTGATTGGGACGATGGAATTCTCGAATATCGAGAATGTCATCCCCTGTTTCACACCTGGCAGCCTGATCCTGACGGCGCGTGGCGAACAGAAGGTCGAAGACCTTGTGGTGGGCGATCTTGTGCTGACCCGCGACAACGGCTTCTGCCCGATCCGCTGGATCGGCAAGCGCGAGCTGAGCGGGGCCGATCTGGCCCGTGCGCCCAATTTCGCACCAGTCCGTATTGCCCGGGGTGCCTTGGGGCATGGCCTGCCGGAACGCGACATGATGGTCAGCCCGCAACACCGTATGCTGTTGACTGGTCACCGCGCAGAAATGCTGTTCGGCGAATATGAGGTGCTGGTCGCAGCCACGCATCTTCAGGGCCAAGCCGGGATCGAACAGGTCCGACCGGAAGGTGTGACCTATATCCACCTGCTGTTCGACCAGCATGAGGTGATCCGCGCCGATGGCGCCTGGAGCGAGAGCTTCCAGCCCGGTGACCTTTCACTGGCGGGCATGGATGATGCACAGCGCAATGAACTGCTGGCGTTGTTCCCCGAACTGCAATCCAGTGCAAGCGATCGCTTCCCGGCGGCGCGGCGCAGTCTGAAAGCGCATGAGGTTCGGGTTCTGCTGACAGCGTGACCCCGGCAGGGGTCACTGTCCTGACAAATTGAATCAAACTTTCCCCGCAAGTTCGCCGCAATTTCGGGGCATATCCACTGCCATGCATCTATGGCAGTGGATGGTCAGGTATGGCGAATGTTACGGGTTGGACGGGGAACGACACGCTGAACGGAACAGCCCAGGCCGATTCCGTTTCCGGCTTTGGAGGCAATGACAGCGTCACCGCCGCGGGTGGGGCCGACAGCATCTGGGGCGGTGCCGGGAATGACACGCTGAATGGCGGCGACGGCAATGACATCCTGCGCGGCGATGCTGAACAGGCGGGGATCTGGGGCTATCGCGTTTACAACCGCGATTTCACCTCTGCTGCCGGGCAGGCGTTTACCATTGAAAGCGGTACGCTTGCCGGTTCCGGTCTGGCCAGCACGTTCGATGTTCTGACCCATGTCAATTCTGCCCGTGGCACCAGCGGCGACCCGAATGATTTCGGGGTCATCTATACCTCGACCTTTACTGCGACCACGGCCGGTACCTATACATTCCGCACCACATCGGATGATGGGTCGGCGATGCGGATTCTGTCGTCAAATGGAACGCCGCTGACATGGTCAGGCCAAAGCACCGGGCAGACCGGGCTGACCTATCTGACCAACGATTTCCATCAGGGCGCGACGACAAGGCAGGCGTCGGTCACTCTGGCAGCGGGGCAGACCTATACGATCGAAATCAGGGTCTGGGAAAACCTCGGTGCCCAGGTTCTGAACGCGGATGTGTTGTTGCCTGGCAGCACGACCTGGACCAGCCTTGCCAACAACACCAATCAGATCGGCACCGGCGTCCATAGCGGCAATGATGTCATTGATGGCGGCACAGGCAATGACACGATCTATGGCGAAAACGGCAATGACAGCCTGCTCGGCAATACCGGGCGCGATTCCCTGTTCGGCGGGGCCGGGTCGGATACGCTGGATGGCGGTGCCGAAAATGACACGCTCCATGGCGAAGATGGCAATGACAGCCTGCTGGGCAATCTGGGCGATGATCAGCTGTTTGGTGGTCTGGGCGACGATACCATCTACTTTGGTCCCGGGAATGACACCGTCTATGGCGGTGATGGCAATGATCTGATCGACGATCTGGCTGGCTCGGTCGAGACCGGTGCCAACCTGATTGATGCGGGGGCCGGTGCCGACACGGTCTGGGCAGGCCTTGGCAATGATACGGTGTTGGGCGGCGTGGGTGCGGACCAGATCTCGGGCGAGGGGGGCGATGACAGCCTGTCGGGCGAGGCGGATGCCGATGTCCTGTCGGGCGATGCTGGCAACGATCAGCTGTTCGGGGGCGATGGCGCAGATCAGCTGGACGGCGGCGACGATGATGATACGCTGACCGGTGGCACTGGTGCCGATACGATGACGGGTGGTGCCGGGCGCGATACGTTCATCGTGGGCGCTGATGGCAATGGCGACGTGATCGACGGTTCGGAAACCGGGGTCGATTACGATGTGCTGGACCTGCGCAGCCTTGGCCGCGCCAACACCAATGTGATTTATGGCGGCGGCAATGACGAAAGCGGCACCGTCGAGATCCTGAATGGTCTGGGCCAGGTGATCGGCAGCTTTACCTTCTCGAATATCGAAAAGGTGCTGCCCTGCTTTACCCCGGGGACGCAGATCACCACGCCTAACGGTCCGGTCGCAGTAGAACGCTTGCGTGTCGGCGACAGGGTGGTGACGCAGGATCATGGGGCGCAGCGTCTGGTCTGGGTTGGCAAGGTGCATGTCAGCCGGGTCGAGCTGATCCGCGCTCCGCATCTTTGCCCGGTCCGCATTGCGCGCGGTGCCCTGGGAGATGGCTTGCCGGAACGCGATATGTGGGTCAGCCCGCAGCACCGCATGCAATTGTCTGGCTTGCGTGCCGAGCTTTTGTTCGGCGAGGCTGAGGTTCTGGTTGCAGCGCTGCATCTGGTGGGGCGCCCCGGTATCACCCGTGACTTGCCAGAAAAGGGCGTCGCCTATCTGCATATCATGTGTGAACAGCATGAAATCATTCGCGCAGATGGCTGCTGGACCGAGAGCTTTCAACCCGGCGATCAGGTTCTGCGCGGGATGGATGCCCCGCAACGCCGCGAATTGCTGGACCTGTTTCCCGCCCTGACCCGGAACAAGGGGTTTGTTGCGGCACGGCGGTCGCTGCGCGCGCATGAGGCGCGGGTGCTACTCGCCGCCTGAGGCACGCCATGCGGCCCAGTCTTCGGGCGTATCCAGATCGATCAGCGCGGCGGTTCCGGGCAGTGGAACCAGGCGCACCCGGCTGTGATGCGCCTTCAGCAGACTGCGGGCCCCCTCGTCGCCTTGCAGGCAAGCCAGGTTCGGCACCAGATCGGCAGGCAAGATCACCGGATGGCCCGCCCTGTCGCCGGACGCGCCCCGCAGTATAAACTGTGGGGATTTTTCATGCGATTCAATCATTTGAGTGATGATCTTCGCATCAATTCCGGGCATGTCGGCAGGCAGGATCATCACGGCCCCCGTCACGCCCTTCGCGCCCGCCCGGAGTGAGGCCGCCATCCCGCTGGCAGCATCGGGCACATCGATCATCGTGACGTCCAGCCCCTGAAGCGCCGCCTTGCGGGCGGGGCGGTCTGGCGGCAGGGTCACCCGCACGGGCAAACCTGTGGCCAGAGCCGCTCGGGCGATGCGGGCCAGCAAAGGCTGGCCCGCGACCTGTTCCAGCAGCTTGTCGCTGCCGCGCATCCGCGTTGATGCCCCTGCCGCAAGGATCAGCAGGGTCAGCATGACATCAGCCCCGCATCCTTGCACCATCTGCATCCCAAAGCGGGGCCAGATGCACACGCGCCGGGCGGCGTTCGCCCAGGATCTCGATTTCGCATTCCAGACCATCCTGCACCCGATCTGCGGGCAGGAAGCCCATCGCGACCGATTTGCCGGTCCAGTGGCTGAACCCGCCCGAGGTGCAGAACCCGACCACTGCGCCATCCAGCCAGATCGGCTCCCAGGCGACGACATCGGCATCGCTGGCATCAACGACAAAGCTGACCAGTTTGCGCTTGGGCCCCGCCGCCTTTTCCGACATGGCTGCCGCCTTGCCGATCCAGTCCGCCTCTTTGTTCCAACGGATGAAACGGTCAAGCCCGGTTTCGCAAGGCGTGTAATCTGGGCTGAATTCACGGCCCCAGCTGCCGAACCATTTGTCCAGCCGCAGCGACATCATGGCCCGCATGCCGAAGGGCCGCAGCCCAAGGTCTGCCCCCGCTGCCGACAGCGTGTGCCACAGATGCCGCACGCTCATGTGATCGGTGAAGATTTCATAGCCCAGATCGGCAGTATAGCTGACGCGCTGCACAAGGCATTTTGCCATGCCGATGGTCATGGGTTTGACATCCATGAACTTGAACGATTGTTCGGAAACATCGCTGCGGGTGACACGCGACAGCAGTTCACGCGCCTTTGGCCCCGCGATCTGAAAGCCTGACCGTGCATCCGAGACGTTCTCGATCGTCACACCTTCTTCCAGATGCTGGTCGAACCAGCGGCTGTGCCAGCCCTGGGCGCCATAGCTGGCGGTCAGTTGGAACTCGGTTTCCGACAGGCAAGACACGGTGAAATCGCCAATGATCTTGCCGCTTTCCGCCAGCATCGGTGTCAGCGACAACCGGCCGGGCTTCGGGATCGCACCGGCCATGATCCGGTCCAGCCAGGCGCGGGCCTTGGGGCCTTTCACCAGATATTTGCCGAAGTTCTGCACCTCGTTGATGCCGACCCCTTCGCGCACCGCCAGCACTTCCTGACGCGTCGCTTCCCAGGCGTTGGAGCGTTTGAAGGTCGGTTCTTCATGGCGCGGCTCGCCGGGCAGGGCATGGTAGTTCACCACTTCCAGCCCGTATTGCTGGCCCCAGACCGCATTCATCCCATCGAAAATGTCATACATCGGCGTGGTGCGGAAGGGCCGGGCTGCCGGGCGCTCCTCGTTCGGATAGGATACGTTGAAGCGCATCTGATAGTTTTCGATGACTTTCGGCACCGTATAACCCGGTGTCGTCCAGGTGCCAAAGCGCGCCACGTCAAAGCCGCGCGGGTCGCGTTCCACCTCACCTTCGATCATCCATTGCGCCAGGGCCAGACCCATGCCGCCCCCCTGGCTGAAGCCCGCCATGACCGCGCAGGCCGACCAATAGTTGCGCAGGCCCGGCACTGGCCCGATCAGCGGGTTGCCGTCGGGGGCAAAGGTGAAGGGGCCATGGATCACGCGCTTGACGCCCGTGCGCTCCAGCACCGGGAAGCGGCGATAGGCGAATGACACGCTGTCTTCGATCTTGTCCCACTGTTCATTCAGCAGTTCATGGCCAAAGTTCCACGGCGTGCCATCGACCGACCAAGGTTCGCAGGGCTTTTCGTAAAACCCGATGCACAGCCCGCGCCCTTCTTGCCGCAGATAGCTTTCGCCGCCCGGGTCCATCACATGCGGGAATTCGCGGCCCGATTTCAAGATATCCATGATTTCTGGAATATCGTCGGTCACCAGATACTGGTGCGCCATTGGTAGCAGCGGCAGATAGACACCCGCCATCGCTCCGATTTCGCGCGCCCAAAGCCCGCCCGCATTCACCACGTGTTCGGCAATGATGGTGCCCTTTTCGGTCACCACTTCCCAACTGCCATCGGGGCGGGGATTGGTTTCCAGCACCCGGTTGTGCAGCACGATTTCCGCCCCGCCCATGCGCGCGGCCTTGGCATAGGCATGGGTGGTGCCCGAAGGGTCAAGGTGGCCATCCAGCGGGTCGTAAAGGGCGCCGATGATCCCTTCCAGATTCACCATGCCATCGGTGAATTTGGCAATTTCTTCCGGCCCGAGGATTTCGGTATCCAGCCCCATGTAGCGATGCTTCGCGCGTTCGGCCTTCAGCTGTTCGAACCGCGCCGGATTATCGGCCAGCGTGATGCCGCCCACATGATGCAGACCACAGGACATGCCGGTGATCGCCTCAAGCTCCTTGTAAAGCCGGATCGTATAGCCCTGCAGCGCCGCCATGTTGGTGTCGCCGTTCAGCGTGTGGAAGCCCCCGGCCGCGTGCCAGGTGGAGCCCGAGGTCAGTTCCGACCGTTCAACCAGCATGACGTCCGACCAGCCCAGCTTGGTCAGGTGATACAGAACCGAACAGCCGACGACGCCACCGCCGATGACCAGAACGCGGGTATGGGTTTTCATGGAATACTCCTAGCGGATTTGTCCCAGAATGGCGGGGCGGCGTGCGAGGGTCATACGATTTTGCGACAATAATATGTCGCAAATACCGCTCCATTGGCAGCTTGTGCGGTCTTGCCGCCGTCATTCGTCGGCAGGTCAGAGCAATAAATGCGCATCACGCGTGGCAAATTAAAAAAGGACCGGGAACATCCCGGCCCTTTGTTTCTGTGATCTGTCGTCTTATTTTTCGGGGATCAGGCCGCGCGGGCTGAAACGCAGGACCAGCAGCAGGATCACCCCCATCGTCAGCAGGCGCATGTGTTGGGCGCTGTCGATCAGATGGGTTTTCAGCGCGCCCTCGGCCATGCCGGACGTCACCGCCATCATCACCTGCGGACCCAGCGTTTCCACCATCAGCCAGAGCCACCCCACCAGCAGACCGCCCAGGAATGCCCCCCAGTTGTTGCCCGAACCACCCACGATCACCATCACCCAGATCAGGAAGGTAAAGCGCAGCGGCTGATAGGTGCCGGGGTTCAGGATGCCATCCATCGAGGTGAGCATCGCCCCCGCAATCCCGATGACGGCCGAGCCCAGAATGAAGATCTGCAGATGTCGACGGGTGACATCCTTGCCCATGGCGCGGGCTGCATCTTCATTGTCGCGGATTGCGCGCATCATCCGGCCCCATGGGCTTTTCAGCGCAAGTTCCGAGGCCCAGATCACCAGACCCAGCACCAGCAGGATCATGCCGGTATAGGCCAGTTTCACGATGATGGACGAAGCTGTCATCGGATCGGCGCCCCAAGTGCCAGCAAAGGCCAGAAATCCGGGATCGGCTTGCAGTTCAACCTCCAGCGGGACCGGCCAAGGCCGCTCCTGCAGGTTCATCATCTTCACGCCACGGGCCAGCCAGTCTTCGTTCTTCATCACCGCGACGATGATCTCGGCAATGCCCAGGGTCGCAATGGCCAGATAATCCGACCGCAGGCCAAGCGCCGTCTTGCCAATCGCCCAGGCAGCCCCGGCAGCCAGCAGGCCCCCCACAGGCCAGGCCAGCAGCACTGGCAGGCCCAGACCACCCAGATTGCCATGGGTCGTTGGATCGAAGGCTTCAACTGCCGTCACCGCCGGATCAAACACTGCCCGGAACAGGAAGAAGCCGCCGATCAGGATGGCCAGAACGGCGAGCGTGCGGGTATTGCCCTTTGCCATCCGCTTGTAGGCCTGCATCGCCGCAAACAGCGTCACTGCGCCCAGCAGCAACCCGCCGATGATGCCCGCGCCACCAGCCTGCCAGCCCTCGGGGACCGGGTCAGCAGAGACCAGCACCACAGCCAGCCCGCCAAGGGCGGCAAAGCCCATCACACCGGTGTTGAACAGGCCCGCATAGCCCCATTGCATGTTCACACCAAGCGCCATGATTGATGACACCAGCGCGAAGTTCAGGATCAGAAGCGTTTGGTTCCACGATGTCAGGAACAGGCCCGAAATCAGGAACAGCGCCGCGACAGCCGCGAAAAGGGTCAGGTTCTTCGACATCAGACCGATTTCCCCTTGAAGAGCCCGGTGGGCATGAACAGCAGAACGATGATCAGAATGGTGAAGCTGACCGCGAATTTGTAATCGGTGGACATCAGCTGAACCAGACTCTCGGGCGCCAGGCTTTCGGGCAGCAGATAGGTCAGCACCTTTTTCCAGGCATAGGTCACCATCACCTCGGAAAAGGCGATGACAAAGCCACCTGCAATCGCCCCGATGGGCGATCCAAGCCCGCCCACGATGGCGGCCGCGAAGATGGGCAGCAAAAGCTGGAAGTAGGTGAAGGGTTTGAAGGATTTATCCAGCCCGTACAGCACCCCGGCAATCGTGGCCAGCGCCGCGGCGAGGATCCAGGTCACCTGCACCACCCGATCCGGGTTGATGCCTGACAGCAGCGCCAGATCTTCGTTGTCGGAAAAGGCGCGCATGGATTTTCCGGTGCGGGTCTTTTGCAGGAACCAGAACATGAAGGCCACGACCAGCACCGCCGTCACCACGGTCACAGCCACGGTGCCCTTGATCGCCAGACCTTCGGCAAGCCCGGTTGCGGCCTTGAAATCCCCGGCCGAAATCAGAAAGCGGCCGCCATCGGCAAAATTCTGATCCTCGACCCCGATGATCAGGCGCACGATACCGTTCATCACGAACATGACGCCCATCGAAACGATCACCAGAATGGTCGGGTTCGCCTTCTTGGTACGATAGAACTTGTATACCGTCCGGTCGGTGAACAGCACCAGTGCAGCAGTTGCCGCAATCCCGAAGGGCAGGGCCAGCAGCGCGGTGGGCAGCGGGCTGATGCCGACGCCCATCGACTGGAACCACCAGGTCACCAGAATGGTGACCATGGTGCCAAAGGCCATGGTGTCACCATGGGCGAAGTTTGAAAACCGCAGGATGCCGTAGATCAGCGTCACGCCAAGCGCGCCAAGCGCAAGCTGGCTGCCATAGGCCAGGCCCGGGACAAAGACGAAGTTGAGAAAGGCCACAAGGGCGTTGAGAATATCCATGACCTTAGCCCCCCAGGAAGGAACGGCGGACCTCGGGGTCGGCCATCAGGGCCTTGCCGGTGTCGGTGAAGCGGTTAGCGCCTTGCACAAGCACATAGCCCTTGTCGGCGATCTCCAGCGCCTGACGGGCGTTCTGTTCCACCATCAGGATGGAGATGCCCGATCGGGCGATTTCGATGATGCGGTCGAACAGTTCATCCATCACGATGGGGGAAACGCCGGCCGTGGGTTCATCAAGCATCAGCACCTTGGGCCGCGTCATCAAGGCGCGCCCCACGGCCACCTGCTGACGCTGGCCGCCCGACAATTCGCCCGCCGCCTGATGGCGCTTCTGCTTCAGGATCGGGAACAGGTCATAGACCTGCGCCATGGTATCGGCGAAATCATCCGTGCGGATGAAGGCACCCATTTCCAGATTTTCCTCGACCGTCATCGAGGTAAAGATGTTGTGGGTCTGCGGCACAAAGCCCATGCCCTTTTGCACGCGGGCCTGCGGCGACAGGGTGGTGATGTCTTCACCCTCCAGCCGGACCTGACCGCCACGCAGCTTCAGCATGCCGAACACGGCCTTCATGGCGGTGGATTTGCCCGCGCCATTGGGGCCGACGATCACTGCGATTTCGCCCTTTTCCACGGCGATGGTGCAGCCATGCAGGATATCGGCAGCCCCGTAGCCGCCTGTCATCTTGTCACCGATCAGGAACGGATCAGCCATGGGCCTGTTCCTCCTTGACCTTGTTCTTCAGGCCGGTGCCCAGATAGGCCTCGATCACCCGTTCGTCGTTCTTCACCTGATCCACCGTGCCTTGCGCCAGCACCTTGCCCTCGGCCATGCAGATGACCGGGTCGCAGAGGCGGGCGATGAAATCCATGTCATGTTCGATGACACAGAACGTGTAGCCGCGTTCCTTGTTCAGCCGCACAATCGCATCGCCGATGGTGTTCAGAAGCGTGCGGTTCACGCCTGCCCCAACTTCGTCAAGGAATACGATCTTGGCATCCACCATCATGGTGCGGCCCAGTTCCAGCAGCTTTTTCTGGCCGCCGGAAATCTGGCTGGCCTTCTGATCGGCCAGATGGCTGATCGTCAGGAAGTCCAGCACTTCATCGGCCTTCTTGCGGATCGCGGCCTCTTCGGCGGCGACGGCCCCGCGGCGGAACCAGCTGTTCCACAGCACTTCGCCCGACTGGCGCGCAGGCACCATCATCAGGTTTTCGCGCACGGTCATCGAGCCGAATTCATGCGCAATCTGAAAGGTGCGCAACAGGCCCTTGTGAAACAGTTCATGCGGCGGCAGGCCGGTAATGTCTTCACCATCCATCAAAACGCGGCCAGAAGTGGGCGTGTAGCGCCCGGCGATCACATTGAACAGCGTGGTCTTGCCCGCGCCGTTCGGGCCGATCAGCCCTGTGATGGACCCCGTCCTGATTTCCAGCGAGGCACCATCGACGGCATGGAAGCCGCCAAAATGCTTGTGCAGATTTTCGACAACGATCATCCGTCATCCCCCATGTCGGCACGTCTCATCCTTCGGGGTTGATCCCCGATAGGCACCCGGTGCCGTGTTAAGGCAACGGCCCGGGGTTTTCCCGGGCCGTGCTGTGTGATCCCCTTCGCGGGTCAGATCAACGGAACTTGTCTGTCACGAAAGCGCCGTCCTTGACGGTGTATTCACGGTAGTTGCCAGCGGATTCGCCTGCACCCACCAGTTCCACAGCCGTCGCGCCGATATAGTCGATATCGGTGCCAGCGGCGATCAGGTCCAGTGCCTTGCCCAGTTCACCCGGCAGGATCGGCTCGCCCGGCGCATTGGCGATATCCATCACCTTGCCGGTCCATTCCTTGCCGGTCGAATTGGCTGCGGCCATCGACAGCAGGATCAGGGCTGCAGCGTCATAGCTTTCGCCCGAGAAGGCGCCCGTGCCATCAAATCCGGCGGCCTTGGCCATTTCCTGATACTTGGCAGCGCCTTCGCTGTCGGTGCCCGGCACGTCGCCGAACGAACCGTTCAGACCGGCGCCGATGGCGTCGATCAGGCTTTGGCCATACATCCCGTCGGGCAGGAAGAAGGTCGAGAAGGCGCCCGAGTCGAGCGAGGCCTGAATCATGCCCTTGCCGCCTTGATCCACATAGCCCGCCACGACCAGAAGTTCGCCGCCCGCCGAGGACAGTGCCGCAACTTCGGCCGAATAGTCGGCCTTGCCGTCTTCATGGGCCGAAGACAGGGTCACCTTGCCGCCCTTGGCTTCGAACGCCTTCTGGAAGCTTTCGGCAACGCCCTTGCCATAGTCGTTGTTGGTATAGGTCACGGCGACCGAGGTGATGCCGCGTTCGGAAATGATGTCAGCCATCACTTCGCCCTGACGCGCATCCGACGGGGCGGTGCGGAAGAACAGGCCGTCATCTTCGGCGGTGGACAGCGCAGGCGAGGTGGCCGAGGGCGACACCATGCCGATGCCGTTCGGGCGGGCGACGTTCTGCAGCACAGCCCCGGTCACGCCCGAGCAATCGCCGCCGACAATGGCCGTCACCTTGTCCGAGGTCACCAGACGTTCGGCGGCCGATTGTGCGGCTGCCGCGTCAACGCAGGTCGAATCGCCGCGTACCGGGGTGACGGTCGAGCCGCCCATGAACTTGCCCGACTCGGACACTTCCTTCATCGCCAGTTCAGCACCGGCAGCCATGGCCGGAACCGTCGATTCCAGCGGGCCGGTGAAGCCCAGCAGGATGCCGACCTTGACTTCTTCCGCCGAGGCGGCGCCTGCGAAAAGCGCGGTGGCCGCGGTGGCAAGCAGCAGTTTTTTCATTCGTTATCTCCCATGTCGGATCTTTGTCCTTGCGCAAGGCTAGAGGCAGGTTGTCGAAAAAGGAAGCGCCCTTTTCGGACCTATTCCGCATTTGCTTTGGTTTCCGCGCTCACATGCGTAATGTGCATGGCACTTTATTTCAAGCATAAAGTAATTTTATTGCGCCACTTGAGTGCACAATTTTTCATCACTTGCCGGACGGGTTCGTGGCCTAGCGCAATGCGGCAGCCGGCTGTTTTCGGTACGGGCGATTCGCGGGGCTTGGCTTCCAGATCGCGGCACCTATCTCTGGTTTACGAGCAAGGGGAATGCGATGAGACGAAGGTTCGCGGCCATTCTGGGGCTGGTGCTTACGGCGGGTCCGGGCATGGCCGAGGTGATCGACACATCGGCGGGGCCGATGACAATCACCCCGCTAGTGCAAGGGCTGGAAGAACCCTGGGCTGTGGCTGCGCTGCCTGATGGCGCCATTCTGATCACCGAACGTGCGGGGCGTTTGTCGCTGTGGCGCGACGGTCAGCGACAGGACATTGGCGGTCTGCCCGAGGTGGCGGAGCAAGGGCAGGGCGGGTTGCTGGATGTGATGGTGCCCCGCGATTTCGTCACCAGCCGCGAAATCTGGCTCAGCTATGCGGCGCGGGTACCGGGCGGCATGGCAACCGCCGCAGGGCGCGGGCGTCTGTCAAAGGATGGGCGGCAGCTGGATGGGTTCGAGACGCTCTGGACCGGCGAGGGTCATCCCGGCGGGCGGCATTTCGGCAGCCGTTTGGTCGAGGCCACAGATGGCACGGTATTTCTGACCACCGGCGACCGGGGCACGGGGCCGGGGGGCATGGCCGCGCAGGACGGGCAAAGTGCGGCGGGCAAGGTGGTGCATCTGCGGCGCGACGGCTCCCTTGCTATCAATCTGCCCGGATGGCGCCCGGGCATCCTTTCGGTCGGGCATCGCAACATTCAGGGCGCCGCGCTGGACCTGCAAGGGCAGTTGCTGACGGTCGAACACGGCGCCCGGGGTGGCGACGAGCTGAACGCCCCCCAGCCCGGCCGCAATTACGGCTGGCCCGTCATAACCTATGGCCGCAACTACAATTTCCTGCAGATCGGGGAAGGCAGCGCGAAAGAGGGCATGGAACAGCCGTTGCATTACTGGGATCCGTCCATCGCGCCGTCCGGGCTGATGGTCTATTCCGGGCGGCTGATCCCGCAATGGCAGGGCGACATCTTCACAGGCAGCCTGAACAGCGGCTTCCTCTCACGGCTTGACCCCGACCGCCCTGCCGAAACCGGCCTGGCCGAGGAACAGATCCTGGGCGACAGCACAGGCCGGGTGCGCGATGTGATCGAAGGGCCGGATGGTGCGATCTGGTTCCTGTCGGTGATCGACGGCGTGCTGTATCGCCTTGCCCCCTAGATCGACAGCCGCACCCCGATCCCCGGCATCGCCCCCTGCGTGCCGCGTTCGCGGTAGGGCGTGGTATTGTAATGGCTGCGATAGCATTTTGAGAAATGGCTGGGCGAAGCAAAGCCACAGGCCAGCGCCACATTGATGACGCTCATGTCGGTCTGCATCAGCAGGTTGCGCGCCTTTTGCAGCCGCAACTCCATGTAATAGCGTTTGGGGCTGCGGTTCAGATAACGGCGGAACAGGCGCTCCAACTGACGGGTGCTCATGCCCACTTCTTCGGCCAGATCGGCGGGCGACATCGGGTCTTCGATGTTACCTTCCATCATCTGGATGACCTGGCTCAGCTTGGGGTGGCGCACGCCGATCCGGGTCGGGATCGACAGACGCTGCGTATCCTGATCGGTGCGAATGGCGTTATAGATCAGCTGATCGGCCACGGTATTGGCCAGATCCTCGCCATGATCGGCGGCGATGATCTTCAGCATCAGATCGAGCGAGGCCGTGCCCCCGGCCGTTGTCAGCCGGTTGCCATCCATCACGAACACCGATTTGGTCAGCTTCACCTCTTCGAATTCTTCAAGGAATCCGTCCTGGTTCTCCCAATGGATCGTGGCCTTGCGCCCATCCAGCAAGCCCGCCTTGGCCAGCGTATAGGCCCCGGTGCAAAGCCCGCCCAGCGTAGCCCCGCGCCGTGCCTCGCGCCGCAGCCATGCCGTCACGGCGCGGGTCGAGGCGCGCGCCACATCAATGCCGCCACAGACCAGCAGCGTGTCATCGCGGTCGATTTCATCCAGCCCCATGTCAAGCTTGAAGGCCGCCCCGTTGGAACAGACCGCCGTCTCGCCATTTTCGCCCGCCAGTTTCCAGGTGTAGAGCGTGGCTCCCCCCACCCGGTTGGCAATGCGCAGCGGCTCGATCGCGCTGGCGAAGGACAACATGGTAAATCGGTCCAACAAAAGGAAGATGAAGCGCTTGGGGGCGACTTCCTTGACAACCTGGGTGGCTTTCCGCGGAGGGCTGGACATGGGGCGACCTGTTTGCGTCGGTTTCGGCGCATCTATTCAGGAAATTTCGCGCCCCACAAGGGGGCAAAGTCGCCTTCCAGCTTGGCATTTCCGGCGCAATTCCCTATAGGCGGGCAGATACCGCTAACGGACGGAGACGACCGATGACCAAGGGCTGGCAGAAATCGGATTGGCGCGCGAAACCGCGGGTCCAGATGCCGGATTATCCGGATCAGGCTGCGCTGACTGCTGTGGAAACCCAGCTTGCCAAGTATCCGCCCCTGGTCTTTGCCGGCGAAGCGCGGCGGCTGAAGAAGCAGCTTGCTCTGGCGGCGGAAGGCAAGGCGTTTCTGTTGCAGGGCGGCGACTGCGCCGAATCCTTTGCCGAATTCAGCGCCGACAACATCCGCGACACCTTCCGCGTCATGCTGCAAATGGCGGTCGTTCTGACCTATGGCGCAAAGGTGCCGGTGGTGAAGGTCGGTCGTATGGCGGGCCAGTTCGCCAAGCCGCGTTCCGCCCCGACCGAGGTGATCGGCGGCGTCGAATACCCGTCCTATCGCGGGGACATCATCAACGGGTTTGAAGCCACGACCGAAGCGCGCATCCCCGATCCGGCGCGGATGCTGCAGGCCTATACCCAGGCGGCGGCCAGCCTGAACCTGCTGCGCGCCTTTTCGACTGGCGGCTTTGCCGATATCCACCGCGTTCACAGCTGGACATTGGGCTTTGCCGAACATGACAAGGCCGAACGCTATCGGGAATTGTCGAACCGCATTTCCGATGCGCTTGATTTCATGAATGCCGCCGGGGTGAATTCGGATACCGCCAACGAATTGTCGCGGGTGGATTTCTACACCAGCCACGAAGCCCTGCTTCTGGAATATGAAGAGGCGCTGTGCCGCGTGGACAGCATCACCGGGCAGAATGTGGCCGGATCGGGCCACATGATCTGGATCGGGGATCGGACCCGCCAGCCCGATGGCGCCCATGTCGAATTCTGCCGCGGTGTGCTGAACCCGATCGGCCTGAAATGCGGCCCCTCGACCACCGCCGAGGATCTGAAGGTGCTCATGGCCAAGCTGAACCCGGAAAACGAAGCCGGGCGGCTGACGCTGATCGCGCGGTTCGGTGCGGGCAAGGTGGGCGAAAACCTGCCCCGGCTCATCAAGGCCGTGCGAGAAGAGGGCGCGAATGTCGTCTGGTCCTGCGACCCGATGCATGGCAACACGATCAAATCATCGTCCGGCTACAAGACCCGGCCCTTCGATAGCGTGCTGCGCGAAGTGCGTGAGTTCTTTGCCATCCACAAGGCCGAGGGCACCATCCCGGGTGGCGTGCATTTCGAAATGACCGGGCAGGATGTGACCGAATGCACCGGTGGTCTGCGCGCCGTGTCGGATGAAAATCTGGCCGACCGCTATCATACCGCCTGCGATCCGCGTCTGAACGCCTCGCAATCGCTGGAACTGGCCTTCCTCGTGGCCGAGGAACTGACCGCGATGCGCGACGGTCAGCGCCGTATCGCGATGTAAGCCCGTCCAGATTGGACCGATTTTTGGGGGCGCGGGGGGAAACCCTCGCGCCCTTCGCATTTCAGGCGTGCTGTGTCGTCGTCAAAGCGCGATCCTCTGTCCGCCCGCCCGCGCCGAGTCTGCGATGGCATGAATGACCCTTTCGATCTGCAGCGCGGCATCGAAGCCAGGCTCGGCAGCGGCAATGCCGGCAATACCCTGCAGCAGTCGCCCACATTCGATGACCTTCAGATCGTTGAAGCCCAGTTGATGCCCCGGCGCCGGGCAGAACGCGCCATAGGGCGGATGGGCCGGACCGGTCAGGATGGTCTTGAACCCCTGTTCCGCCCTGGGCCCGTCATTCTGATATATCTGCAATTCGTTCATCCGTTCCTGATCGAAGATGATCATGCCGCGATCACCATGGATTTCGAACCCCAGCCGCGATTTGCGCCCCCAGGCCGAGCGCGAGATCACCAGCGTGCCTTGCGCCCCATTGGCAAAGCGCAACAGCACATTGGCGGCATCTTCGTTTTCCACCGTGCCGCGCCCGGACCCATCGGGCAGGGGGCGGGTTTCATGGATGGTCTGCATATCGGCAATCAGGCTGGCAATCGGCCCCATGATGCCCTGGGTCAGGCTGATCAGATGGGTTCCGATATCGCCAAGCGCGCCCAGGCCCGCCTCTTGCAGTCTGGCCCGCCAGGTCCAGGGCAGATCGGGGTCAGCCTGATAATCCTCGTCCACCCAGCCGCGAAACTGCACGGGCCGGCCAATCGCGCCCCCGGATACCAGCCGCTGCGCATGGGTGAAGGCCGGGTTTGACAGGTAGTTGTAGCCTACCATGGTCACCACGCCCCGGTCGCGAGCCGCCGCTGCCATTTCTTCGGCCTGGGCAAGGGTCAGTGCCATGGGTTTTTCGCACCAGACATGCTTGCCCGCGGCAATCGCCGCCATGGCCATCGGATGATGCAGCCCGTTCGGGGTGGTGATCGACACGACATCGATCTGCGGATCGGCCACCAGCTCCTGCCAATCGGATGTGGCGCAGGCAAAGCCGAACTGCGCCGCCATCTGGCTGGCCTTGTCAGCCGGGGTTTCACAAAGCAGCCGCAGGTCGGGCTGCGCGACGGCACCAAGGTCGCCCCCCAGAACGGCAATCACGTTGCGCCAGGCCAGCGCATGTGACTTGCCCATGAAGCCGGTCCCGATTAGGCCAACACCCAGTTGCATCCTTGCACCTCTCCTCGTCAATGCGCTTGGAATATTTGTTCCATGCGTGCTAGCCTGAAACTGCCCCCTGCTGTCAAGGACCGATCATGGATAGCGCCGCTGCCGCCCCCACTGCTCCAGCCTCGGTCGAGGAATTTCGTGAACGTCTGGCAGTGTTGACCGAAGATTTGCCCAAGCGGTTGCGCCAATGTGCGGAATATGTTGCGGCCAATACCGACCGCATTGCCGTTTCCACCGTGGCGGAACTGGCGGCGGGGGCGGATGTGCCGCCCTCGGCTGTGATGCGCTTTTGTCAGATCATGGGCTTTTCGGGCTTCTCGGGTATGCAAAAACTGTTTCGCGACGCCTATTCGCCCGGCTGGCCCGACTATTCGACGCGGTTGAAGAACCTGAAGGATCAGGGCGCGGGCAGCCCTGCCGCGCTGTTGGCCGAATTTGTCGAGGCCGGGCGGTTGAGCCTGGAATCGCTCGCCAAGGCGGTGGACGAAGCGGCGCTGATACAGGCCGTTTCGGTTCTGGCGGGGGCGGAAACCGTGCATGTTGTGGGGCTGCGGCGGGCGTTTCCGGTGGCCAGCTATCTGGCCTATGTCTTTGAAAAAATGGCTGTTCCAGCGATGCTGCATGATGGTGTCGGCAAGTTGGATCACCGCTTTGCCCTGCGGCCGGGGGATGCGCTTCTGGCCATCACCTTTGCCCCCTATTCCGAAGAAACCCTGACCCTTGCCGCCGATGCCCGGGAAAGGGGCCTGCCGGTTGTTGCCTTGACCGACCGGCTGACCAGCCCGCTGGCCCGTCACGCATTGGCCGTGGTGACCGTGCCCGAGGTGGATTTCGGCGCCTTCCGCTCGCTTTCGGCGACCATCGCCATGGCGCTTGCGCTTGCCGTGGCTGTCGGATCGGCGCGCGGCGAGGCCTGAACGGACCACCACGCCAAGAAACTGCTTTCCCTGCGCGCAGTAATGGAATAAAAATTCCAAAACTGATGTATGGGGCGGGAGCGTTGAGTCGTCCCGACCCAGGGGAGGACAGCATGAAGCCGCTTGACGTCATCACCATCGGCCGCGCGTCGGTCGATCTTTACGGCGCACAGATCGGCGGACGGCTGGAGGACATGGGGTCGTTTCAGAAATATATCGGTGGCAGCCCCTGCAACATGGCGGCGGGAACGGCACGGCTTGGCCTGAAATCGGCGCTGATCACCCGGGTGGGCGATGAACATATGGGCCGCTTCATCCGCGAAGAGCTGGCGCGTGAAGGTGTCGATGTGCGGGGCGTCAAGACCGATCCCGAACGCCTGACGGCGCTGGTTCTGCTGGGCATTCGGGACGAAGAGCAGTTTCCGCTGATCTTCTATCGTGAAAACTGTGCCGACATGGCGCTGTGCGAAGATGACATTGACCCCGCGCTGATTGCGGACAGCCGCGCCGTGGTGGCGACGGGCACGCATCTGTCGAACCCGCGCACCGAGGCCGCCGTGCTCAAGGCACTTCGGCTTGCCCGCGAAACCGGGGCGCAAACAGCGCTGGACATTGATTACCGCCCCAATCTTTGGGGGCTGGCGGGCCATGGGGCTGGCGAGAGCCGGTTCATCGAGAGCGCGGCCGTCACGGCCAAGCTGCAATCGACCCTGCATCTGTTCGATCTGATCGTCGGCACTGAAGAAGAGTTCCACATAGCGGGCGGTACCACCGACACGGTGGCGGCCCTGCGCGCCGTCCGGGCGGTGTCTGGCGCAACGCTGGTGTGCAAACGGGGTGCTGCGGGGGCTGTGGCCTTCGCCGGCGCCATCCCTGACAGTCTGGACGAAGGCGAAACCGGTCCCGGCTTCCCGATCGAGGTGTTCAATGTGCTGGGCGCGGGGGATGGTTTCATGTCGGGACTGCTCAAGGGCTGGCTCGATGGCGAAAGCTGGCCGGTGGCGCTGAAATACGCCAATGCCTGCGGGGCCTTCGCCGTCAGCCGCCATGGCTGTACGCCTGCTTATCCAAGCTGGACCGAGTTGCAATTCTTCCTGAACCGGGGTGTCATCGAACCTGCGCTGCGCAAGGATGCGGCGCTGGAACAGGTGCATTGGGCGACTAATCGCCACAAGGATTGGTCCACCATGCGGGTCTTCGCCTTTGACCATCGCATGCAGCTGGAGGCGATGGAGGGCGCGACTCCCAAGAAAATCGGCGCCTTCAAGGAGCTGTGTCTGGAGGCTGCGCTGCAGGTGCAGAATGGCCGAGAGGGCTATGGCATCCTGTGTGACAACCGCTTGGGTCGGCGCGCGCTGCATGCGGCTTCGGGGACGGGCCTTTGGATCGGGCGTCCGGTGGAATGGCCGGGTTCGCGCCCGCTGACCTTGGAGCCCGAACTGGGGGCCGATTTTGGCGGCCTGCAGGAATGGGCACTGGAAAACGTCTGCAAGGTGCTGTGCTTCTATCACCCCGATGACACGGCAGAGATGAAGGCCGAGCAAGAGGCCGTGGTGCAGCGGCTGTTCCAGGCCTGCCGCCGCAATCGTTTGGAAATGCTGCTGGAGATCATCCCGTCGAAGGTGGGTCCGGTGGATGATGAGACCTCGGCCACGATCATTCAGCGCTTCTACGACATCGGCATTTACCCCGATTGGTGGAAGTTGGAACCCTTCACCTCGGAGGCAGCCTGGGCCAAGGCCTGTGACGCGATCACCCGCAATGATCCGCATACGCGCGGCATTGTGGTTTTGGGGCTGGATGCTCCGGCGGAGCAGCTTGCGGCCAGTTTCGCACTGGCGGCGCAGCATGATCTGGTGAAGGGTTTTGCCGTGGGCCGCACCATCTTTGCCGAGGCCGCGCGCCAATGGCTTGCGGGTGCCATTTCCGACGCGGAGGCCGTGGCCGATATGGTGGAGAAATACGAAAATCTGTGCCGGGTCTGGGATGCCGCCCGCGCGAAAAAGGAACTGGCAGCATGAGCACGATCCGCCTCACCGCCGCGCAGGCCATGGTCAAATGGCTTTCGGTCCAGATGACCGAAGAGGGCGAGCGTTTCATCGAAGGGATCTGGGCGATCTTTGGCCATGGCAACGTGGCGGGGATCGGAGAGGCGCTGTATCACGCCAAGGAAACCTTCCCCACATGGCGCGGCCATAACGAACAAACCATGGCCCATGCCGCGATTGCCTATGCCAAGACCCATAAGCGGCGGCGGGCGATGGCGGTCACCTCCAGCATTGGGCCGGGGGCCACCAATATGGTGACGGCGGCGGCGCTGGCGCATGTGAACCGTCTGCCGGTGCTGTTCATCCCCGGCGACGTGTTTGCCAATCGCGCGCCCGACCCGGTGTTGCAGCAGATCGAAGATTTCGATGATGGTACGGTTTCGGCCAATGATTGTTTCCGCCCGGTGTCGCGCTATTTCGACCGGATTTCGCGGCCCGAGCATATCCTGACCGCGCTGCCGCGTGCGCTGCGTGTGATGACGGACCCCGCGAATTGCGGCCCGGTGACGCTGGCCTTCTGTCAGGATACGCAGGCAGAGGCCTATGATTATCCGACCGACTTCTTTGAACCGAAGGTCTGGTACATCCGCCGCCCGGAGCCCGACCAGCGCGAGCTGGAAGCAGCCGTGGCCGCGATCAAGGCTGCGAAAAAGCCGCTGATCGTGGCGGGGGGCGGCGTGATCTATGCGCAGGCCGAGGCTGATCTGCTGGCCTTTGCCAATAAGCATAACATTCCCTTTGTCGAAACACAGGCGGGCAAGGGCGCGATTGATTGGGAGAATGATCTGCATTTCGGCGCGCCCGGTGTGACGGGCACGGCCTGTGGTAACAAGCTGGCCGCAGAGGCCGATCTGGTGATCGGCGTCGGCACCCGGTTTCAGGATTTCACAACGGGAAGCTGGACCGTGTTCTCGGCGCCGTGCCGCAAGATCCTGTCGATCAACATCCACGGCTATGATGGGCAAAAACGTGGTGCGCAGCCGCTGATTGCCGATGCCAAGGTGGCGCTGGCCAAACTGACCGCCGCTTTGGGCAATACCCGCTTTGCCGACCCGGATTTCGCGGCGCGCAAGGAATGGTTTGTCACCACGGATGCCCTGTTTGCCGCGCCGGAAGGCAATGCCCTGCCCACCGATGCGCAGATCATCGGCGCGGTGACGCGGGCCACGGGCAAGGACAGCATCGTCATGTCGGCTGCGGGCACCATGCCCGGCGCGCTGCATGTGCTGTGGCGCGCGGCGGCGGGCGGGTACCACATGGAATATGGCTTCAGCTGCATGGGCTATGAGGTCGCGGGTGCCATGGGCATCAAGATGGCCGCGCCGGAAAAGCATGTGGTCTGCATGGTCGGTGATGGCAGCTACATGATGGCCAATAGCGAGCTGGCGACAGCGGTGATGATGGGCATCCCCTTCACCGTGGTGCTGACTGATAACCGCGGTTATGGCTGCATCAACCGCCTGCAACAAGGCTGCGGCGGGGCGCCATTCAACAATCTGCTGGATGACAGCTATCACGTGAACCCGGCGCATATCGACTTTGTGGCCCATGCGGGCTCCATGGGGGCGATCACCCGCAAGGTTGGGTCGGTGGCCGAGTTGGAGGCTGCAATGGCCGAAGCCAAAGGCGCAAGCCTGCCGACCGTCATCCTTATTGAAACCGATCCGGCCCCGGGGACGGGCGCTGGTGGCTCCTGGTGGGACGTGGCCGTACCGGAAGTGTCCGAGCGTCCGCAAGTGAACGCCGCGCGTGAGAAATACGAACAGAACATCGCCCGCCAATGGCTGGGTAACTGAGGTCAAGACCATGATCCAATTCGGAACCAACCCCATCGCCTGGGCCAATGACGACGATCAAACCATCGGCGCCAATATCCCCACCGCGCGTATCCTTGATGAGGCGGGCCGTCAGATCGGCTTTGACGGCATCGAGAACGGCCATCGCTGGCCGGATGAACCCGAGGCGTTGCGGGCACTTCTGGCGGAATATGGCCTCAAGTTCATCTCGGGCTGGTATTCGACCGAGCTTCTGCTGCGGTCTGTGGAAGATGAGATCGCCGCCTGCCAGCATCACCTTGCCAAGCTCAAGCACAATGGCTGCA
Source organism: Gemmobacter denitrificans (assembly GCF_036964905.1). Lineage (NCBI taxonomy): Bacteria > Pseudomonadati > Pseudomonadota > Alphaproteobacteria > Rhodobacterales > Paracoccaceae > Gemmobacter > Gemmobacter denitrificans. Next base: position 528,266 of record NZ_JBALHR010000001.1, on the reverse strand, counting down.
AGGTGATGATCGTGTGCGAAACCTCCAACGCGATCCATGGCGATGCGGCAAAGCCGGTGAATGATCGTCCGGTGCTGTCCGCCGATGAAATGGCGGCCTTTGGCGCCAAGCTTGAGGCCTTTGCCGCCTATCTGACGGGGCAGGGTGTCACGCTAGTCTACCACCACCACATGGGCACCATTGTGGAAAGCCCCGAGGAAATCGACGCGCTGATGGCGGCGACCGGTCCGCATACCCACCTGCTGTTTGACGCCGGGCATTGCGCCTTTGGCGGCGGCGATCCGGTGGCGGTCCTGCGCAAACACGCCGCGCGCGTGCGCCACTTCCACGCCAAGAACATCCGTCCGGCGATCACGGCCAAGGTGCGTGCCGAGCGGCTGAGTTTTCTGCAAGGCGTGGTGGCCGGCGCTTTCACAGTGCCCGGCGATCAGGACGGCGGCGTCGATTTCGCGCCGCTGCTGCAGATATTGGCCGATCACAAATATGATGGCTGGATCGTGATCGAGGCGGAACAGAACCCCGACGAGCGCAATCCGCTGCTCTATCAGACCTTGGGTCTGGCCACCTTGAAACGTCTGTCGAAAGCGGCGGGCCTGATCTGATCCCTGCGGCGAAGGCCGGGGGGCTGTCTGCCCCCCGGCCCCCCCGAGGATATTTGAACCAAGATAAAGGGGATGACGATGGCCGGGCTTTTGGTGAAACCTGCAGGCACGCGCGGCAAGGTGCATGATGTGACGCCCGAAAGCGCAGGCTGGGGCTATGTCGGCTTTGGCCTGTATCGGCTGGAACCCGGCGATCGGGTGGCCGAGGCGACTGGCGGGCGCGAGGTCATTCTGGTGCTGGTCGAGGGCAAGGCGCGCATCACGGCCGCCGGTCAGGATTGGGGCGTCATGGGCGCGCGGATGGATGTGTTCGAAAAGACCCCGCCGCATTGCCTCTATGTACCCGATCACAGCGACTGGGCGGCGGAAGCCACCACTCCCTGCACGCTGGCGATCTGTTCGGCGCCGGGGAAAGGTGGGCACAAGGCACAGCGGCTGGGCCCGGACGGGATCGACCTGACCCCGCGCGGCAAGGGCACCAATACCCGCTATGTGAACAACATCGCGATGGAGGCGCGTGAGGTGGCCGACAGCCTGCTGGTGACCGAGGTGTTCACACCGGCTGGCCATTGGTCGAGCTATCCCAGCCACCGCCATGACGAAGATGATTTTCCCCGGATGACCTATCTGGAAGAGACCTACTACCACCGGCTGAACCCTGCGCAGGGGTTTGGCATCCAGCGGGTCTATACCGAGGATGGGGCACTGGACGAAACCATGGCAGTGAAAAACCATGATGTAGTTCTGGTGCCCAAGGGTCATCACCCCTGCGGGGCGCCCTATGGATACGAGATGTATTATCTGAACGTCATGGCCGGGCCGCTGCGCAAGTGGCGCTTCCAGAATGACCCTGATCACGACTGGATCGCCCGGGCAGATGCCTGATTGCCATCCTGGTTGGCAAGCCTGTTGCGAAGTGCCTTGCCGCGGTGCAGAAAGGTGCCGGAGCCCGGGCAGGGCCAAGGTGAGGACCGGAGCATCATGGATCAGGCAGAACGCGAGGCCATGCTGGAGGCAGTGCCGCTGCCGATGGTTCAGATCGGGGGCGATCTGCGGATCGTTGCAGCCAATCCGGCGGCGGCTCCGCTATTGGGCAGCCTGGGGCTTGGGCGGCATTTTGCGCTGACATTCCGGCAGCCCGCGCTGGTCGAGGCGATCGAGGCCTGTGCTGCGGGCGCCGATCTCACCCGGCTGCGCTGCGGGCTGATCGTGGATGGGCAGGATACCGTGTTCGAGGTTACGGTGAATCGTCTGCCGCATGGCGGGGTGATCTGCTGCTTTTTCGATATGACCGAACAGGAAGCGGTGGGCCAGCTGCGCCGTGATTTCGTGGCCAATGTCAGCCATGAATTGCGCACCCCGCTGACCGCGCTGCTGGGATTCATCGAAACCCTTCAGGGGCCTGCCCGCGACGATGCCAAGGCGCGGGAACGGTTTCTTGGCATCATGGCGCGTGAAGCCGAGCGCATGACGCGGCTGGTGCGCGATCTGCTGTCGCTTAGCCGGGTAGAGGCAGGAGAACGCCAACGACCGCAAAGCATGATCGATCTGCGCGGCTTGCTGACCAGCGTTCAGGCCACGCTGCGCCCCATGGCCGATGCGCAAGGGGTGCAGCTGGAGCTGAAGGGGGCGGAAGGCGCGCTGATGGTGCGGGCGGATGGCGATCAGCTGACACAGGTGTTTCACAATCTGATCGAAAATGCCGTGAAATACGGGGCGCCGGGCAAGCTGGTGACAGTCACGGTCAGCCGCAGCATGTCAGAACCCGGGGTGCGCGGACCCGCTTTGCGGGTCGAGGTGCGGGATCGCGGCGAAGGGATCGACCCTGTCCACCTGCCGCGCCTGACCGAGAGGTTTTACCGCGTGGATACGCACAGGTCGCGCGAAAAGGGGGGCACCGGATTGGGGCTGGCGATCGTGAAACACATCGTCAACCGTCATCGCGGAAGGCTTGTCATCGACAGCGTGAAGGGCGAGGGCAGCACCTTCAGCGTGGTGCTGCCCTTGTCGTGATCCCTGCGCAGGTTACAGCCGCGCGATACGTTCGGTCAGCAGGGTATAGAACCCTTCGGCGTCCAGATCGCCGATGAACAGCGCATTGGCGGGTCGGTCTGTCACCCCCCACCAATCGGCCACCGTCATGCCCAGAGTCAGCTCCGATTGCGTTTCGATTTCCACATTGATGTGGCGTCCGGTGAACAGATCGGGGCGGATCAGATAGGCGATGACGCAAGGATCATGCAGGGGGGCGCCTTCGCTGCCATATTTCTGCATGTCAAAGCGTTCGAAGAAATCCGTCCATTCCGCCACCATCCGGCAAGGTTCGGTGCCCACGTTGCGGAAGGCTTCGATCCGGGCGCGATTGGTCAGTGCCTTATGGGTGACATCCAGCGGCATCACCACAAGCGGCACACCGGATTTGAACACGATATCAGCGGCTTCTGGGTCGACGTAAATGTTGAATTCTGCAGCGGGGGTGATGTTGCCCACCTCGAAATAGGCCCCGCCCATCAGCACGATCTGCTGCACCCGCGCGATGATGTCGGGCGCGCGCAGGAAGGCGGTGGCGATATTGGTCAGCGGCCCCAGCGGGCAGATTGTCACGCTATGGGCCGGTTCGCGGCGCAAGGTATCAATGATGAAATCGACCGCATGGGTCGGCTGCAGCGCCATCGTCGGCTCGGCCAGAACCGGGCCGTCCAGCCCGGTCTTGCCATGCACATGTTCGGCTGTCACCAGCTTGCGCTTCAGCGGGGCATCGCAACCGGCATAGACCGGGGTCTGCGGTTTGCCCGCAAGTTCACAGATGATGCGGGCATTGCGTTCGGTCAGGGGCAGCGGCACGTTCCCGGCCACAGCGGTGATGCCCAGCACCGTCACATCTTCGGGGCTGGCCAGCGCCAGCAGGATCGCCACGGCGTCATCCTGTCCCGGATCGGTATCGATGATGATCTTGCGGGGGGCATGGGACATGGCGCGCTCCTTTGTTCTTGGGCGGCAGGAAAATAGGTTAACAGAGATTTGTCCATCCGGTAAAATGTATGCGCGCAAACAAAAATGCGAAAAAGCGCAAAAGGGCCGCAAATGCGGCCCTTCCACTCTAACATGACAGGCTTGGAATATCAGCCGTCGAAGTTGATCTCTTCCATGATTTTCAGCGCCTCGGCCCGATGGCCGGCCACATCGGTCAGGGCCAGGCTGTCAGGGGTAAAGCTGCCCCAACTTGCCACCAGTTCCGATTGCGCCACGCCCGGCTTGACCGGATATTCGTTGTTGGTTTCGGCATAGATCTTCTGCGCCGCATCGCCCGACAGCCATTCCATCAGTTTCAGCGCGGCATCCTTGTTCGGCGCGGCTTTGGTCATCGCCACGCCCGACACGTTCAGATGGGTGCCCTTCCCTTCAAAGACCGGGAAGGTGATCCGCACAGAATCGGCCCAGGCCTTCTGTTCGGCGTCCTTCAGCATGGCCCCCATGTAATAGGTGTTGCCGATGGCGATATCGCATTCGCCCGCCCAGATCGCCTTGACCTGATCGCGGTCGCCCCCATCGGGCTTGCGCGCCAGATTGGCCTTCACACCTTCGGCCCAGGTCTTGGCGGCCTCTGCGCCATGATGAGCGATCACCGCGGACAGCAGCGCCACATTGTAATCATTGGTGCCCGAGCGCGAACAGATGCGGCCCTTCCATTTCGGGTCAGCCAGATCTTCATAGGTGGTCACCTCGCCATCCTTCACCCGCTCCTTGTGGGCATAGATGATGCGCGCACGCGAGGTCAGGCCGAACCATTGGTCACCCGCATCGCGCAGTTCGGCAGGGATATTGGCTTCCAGCACGTCGGATTGCACCGGCTGGGTGACCCCGGCCTCGACCAGTTGGGTCAGGCGGGCGATATCGACGGTCAGCACCAGATCGGCGGGCGAACGGTCACCCTCGGCCACCAGACGCTCGGCCATGCCCTTGTCAACAAAGGCCACATTGGTGGTGATGCCGGTTTCGGCGGTAAAGGCATCCAGCAGCGGCTGGATCAGCTCGGGCTGGCGGTGCGAATAGATGTTCACTTCTTCGGCAATCGCAGGTAGGGCGGCGCTTGCCAGAAGGGCGGCGAGAAGGGCGCGGTTCATTTCTGACCTCTTTCGTCGGTTAATCTGCGGCCATAAACCTTAGTTTTTCACTCAGGTCAATGGCTGACGAAATTGATCGGATAATTTGTCGCGATCAGCCGCGCTCCTCGGCCTTGGCGCGGTTCCACAGGGCATCCATCTCGGTCAGATCGCTGTCTGCGGGGCGACGCCCGGTTTCGGCCAGCCAATCCTCGATCCGCATGAACCGCCGGGTGAACTTGGCATTGGCGGCGCGCAGGGAGGCTTCGGGGTCCACCTGCAGGTGGCGGGCCAGATTGGCCATCACAAACAGCAGATCGCCGAATTCCTCGGCCACTTCTGCCTCGGACAGGCTATCGCGTGCCTCCACGAGTTCGCGGGCCTCTTCGATGATCTTGTCCACCACCTCGGTGGTAGAGGGCCAATCAAACCCCACGCGTGCCGCACGTTTTTGCAGCTTGACCGCCCGGGTCAGCGCGGGCAGGGCCATTGCAACCCCATCCAGCGTGCGGGTTTCCTCCCGCGCTGCGCGTTCGGCCGCCTTGACAGCCTCCCAGTCGCGGGTCTGTTGTTCGGCGCTCTTGGCATTGCTTTCGTCGCCAAAGACATGGGGATGGCGGCTGACCATCTTGTCCGAAATTGCCCGGACCACATCCTGAAAGCCGAACAACCCGGCTTCCTGCGCCATCTGCGCATGAAAGACCGATTGAAACAGCAGATCGCCAAGTTCGGATTTCAGCTCGTCCCAGGATTGGCGCTCGATCGCGTCGGCCACTTCATGCGCCTCTTCCAGCGTATAGGGGGCAATGGTTGCGAAGGTCTGTTCGCGGTCCCAGGGGCAACCATCGGGCGCGCGCAGCCGCGCCATGATTTCGACCAGACGGTCCATTCCTGCTGCGGGGTCATGGATCAGGGCGTCGCTTTCGGGGCGGGGCAAGGGGCGTTCTGGCATTGCAGCGGCTTCCGATTTGGGGTTCTGTCTGGGCTTAGACCTGAATGCCCAGAGGAGTCCACCTCATGCCGGTGCTGAACCGCATTGCCGACTTTGCCGAAGAGATGAAGGGCTGGCGTCGCCACCTGCACCAATACCCGGAACTGGAATTCCAGTGCCACGAAACCGCCCGGTTCATTGTGGAACGGCTGCGCGAAATCGGGGTGGACGAAATCCACGAAGGCATCGCCACCACCGGGATCGTGGCGATCCTGAACGGGCAGGGCGAGGGGCCGACCATCGGCCTGCGCGCCGATATGGATGCGCTGCCGATCGATGAGGCGACCGGAGCAGAACATGCGTCGAAAATCCCCGGCAAGATGCATGCCTGTGGCCACGATGGCCATGTGACCATGCTGCTGGGCGCGGCCAAATATCTGGCGGAAACCCGGCGCTTCAAGGGGCGCGTTGCCCTGATCTTCCAACCCGCCGAAGAAGATGGCGGCGGCGGCAATGTCATGGTGCAGGAAGGGGTGATGGACCGCTTCGGCGTGACCGAGGTCTATGGCATCCACAACGCCCCCGGCGTACCCTTCGGCAAGTTCCAGACCACGACCGGCGCGCTCATGGCCTCGGTCGATACGGCGGTGGTGCATGTGACCGGGCGGGGCGGCCATGCCGCGACCCCGCATGAATGTATCGATCCGATCCCGGCCGTGGTGGCCATGGTGCAGGGCTTGCAGACCATCCTGTCGCGCAACATCTATGCCATGGACGAGGCGGTGCTGTCGGTCACCATGATCCATGCCGGAACCGCCAGCAACATCGTGCCGGAAGAGGCGATGTTTGCCGCCACCATCCGCTGCTTCAACCCGGAGGTGCGCAACCTGCTGAAACGGCGCATTCACGAAATCATCGAAGGCAATGCCGCCGCCTTCAACGTGTCGGCGCGAATTGATTATGACTGGGGCTATCCGCCCACGATCAACCATGCCGATCAGGCCCGCTTTGCGGCGTCCGTCGCGCGTGATGTGGTGGGGCCTGCGCTGGTGGATGAAAATGCCGGGCGCGAAATGGGGTCCGAGGATTTCAGCTATATGCTGGAGGCCCGCCCCGGTGCCTATCTGTTCATGGGCACAGGGCCAGGGGCGGGGCTGCATCATCCGGCCTTTGATTTCAATGACGAGGCCGCGCCGGTTGGGGCCAGCTTCTTCGCCCGTCTGGTCGAACGCGCCTTGCCGCTGTAACGGCCAGGTTTCGGGTCTGCCCCCGAATGGGGCAGGCCCGGCCTGCCGCCCGCAAAGGGGCGCAGCTACATCGTGAACAATTGCGCCACGTCTTCGCGGCGGAAGGGGATCGTGGCGCTGACGCTGCCGAAATCCTGTGCATAGAGATGGCCTGCGTAATTCGCCGCAGCAATGGTGCCGGGGGCCAGACAGTCGCCAATGCGGGTGACAGACCGCAATCCGGCATCGACCCAATCGGCCCGACGTGCCTTCAGCGCCTGCCACAGATCCTGTTCCGGCAGGCGCGCAGTGACGCTGATCAGCGTTGCGCAATCCAGCCGCATGATCCGCCCTGTATAGGTGCAGGCAACCTCCAGCACATTGCCCTTGCGCCCTTCCAGCCGGTGCGCCGTCACGATCCGCACCCCCATTTCCAGCAGCCGGGTCTGGATGCGCCCCTGTTCCAGCGTGTTCTGGGTAAAAGAGCCGACCATGCTGTCGGGCGTGACCAACGTCACCTCGGCCCCGGCCTTGATCGCGATTTCGGCCATCAGACCGCCCATGTAATAGCAATCGTCATCAAAGATGACGACCGGGCCTTCGGGCAGGCTGGCGCCTGACATCAGATCATCGGGGGTCAGAACCTTGCCCAGATCGCCCGGGGGCAGGCGGTGCCAGCGCCCGACACCATCGGCCCGCCACCGCGCCCCGGTCGCCAGCACCACATGCGGCAGACCCATTGCCAGCACCTCGTCCGCGCCCATCGGGCTGTGCAGATACATCTGCACATTCGGGCGATCCTGCAACTGCAGCAGCCGCCAATCGCGCACCCGGCCCCAGGTGGCCAGGCCGGGCAGCCGCGATTCGCGGCTGACCCTGCCCCCCCATTCGCCGCCTGCTTCGGCCAGCGTCACTTCGGCCCCACGGGCGGCCAATGCGCGCGCAGCCTCCAGCCCTGCCGGGCCCCCGCCCACCACCAGAACCTGCGTCGGGCTTTCAAGCGGGGCAATGCGTTCCGGGTGCCAGCCGCGCCGCCATTCTTCGCCCACGGTGGGGTTCTGGGTGCAGCGCATCGGCACAGACGTATTGTCGCCGCTGGTGCAGATGTTACAGCCAATGCATTCCCGGATGTCCTGCAACCGGCCTTCGGCAATCTTCACCGGCAGGAAGGGATCGGCGATCGAGGGCCGGGCGGCACCGATGAAATCCATGATCCCCTGACGGATCACCCGCACCATGCTGTCGGGGCTGGTATAGCGCCCGACGCCCACCACCGGCTTGGTGGTGACGGATTTCACAAAGCCGATATAGGGTTCCTGAAACCCTTCGGGCGCAAAGCGCGAGGTCTGGCTGTCATTGGGCCAGCCCGACAGGTTCACATCCCAGATATCGGGCACTTCGGCCAGGGCCGCGATGATGTCATGGCCTTCGCCCTCGCAGGTGATGCCTTCAGGGCCCAGAAGTTCATCGACCGCCAGCCGCACCGCCAGCGCGCAGCGATCCCCGATGGCATCGCGCACATCGCCGATCACTTCGCGGAACAGCCGCAACCGGTTTTCGAAAGTGCCGCCATATTCGTCACTGCGGTGATTGTGACGGCGGCTGAGGAAATGTTGCAGCACGCTCATGTCATGTCCGGCATAGACATAGACAATGTCAAAGCCCGCATCGCGCGCCCGGAGCGCTGCCTCGCGATACCAGCGGCGCATGTCGGCAATATCGGATTTGTCCATGGCCCGCGCCTGAACCGGATCATTGCCGTCATAGACCGCGGGCGAGGGGCCAAGCGGGATCATCCGGCTATAGCGGTTTGCGCTGTGCAGCCCGTTATGCACCAGTTGAATCGCCGCCAGCGCGCCGTGCTCATGCACGGCATCAGTCATGGCACGCAGGGCAGGCACATCTTCGACCGACCAGAGCCGCGCCTCGTTGGCGGGCGAGATGTCGGAGGTCGGATGGATTTCGGCCTCTTGGGTCGAAATGACGCCCCAGCCGCCTTCGGCCTTGATCCCGCGCATCCGCGCCTCGGCATTGGGATAGCGATAGCCCATGCCAGAACAATGCGGCACCTGCCAGAACCGGTTCTTCACCGTCAGTGGACCCACTTGAACAGGTGTGAACAGGATGTCGTGGCGTGGGTCGCGCATCGGCTGCCTCCCGGAGGATGTTCGGGGCAGGAAAGCATATTATACGCGCGTATAACAAGTAAAATCTTCAAGCCGCGTATGGTCTGCCCGGCTTGACAAGCGCGCAAGGCTCTGGCCCTGTCATGGCAACCGGATCCGGCGCGTCTCCGAGGCACAGAATGACGACCGCTTCATGAACAGGAGCGTTCCGATGGCTATGGAAGATGCCAAGAACGAGGTTGATACCGCTTTCACCCGCAAAGGCCTGCGCGGCTATGCCTTTGAAAACGCCTTTGGCGGGGCCACCAGCTTCTTGCGGCGCAGCTATACCAAGGATCTGACCGGGGTCGATCTGGCTGTGACAGGTGTGCCCTTCGATCAGGCGGTCACCCATCGCACCGGCACCCGTTTTGGGCCGCGCGCCATCCGCGAGGCCAGCACCCTGCAACCCTATGATCCGCCGCAAGGCTGGGGCACCGATCCGCTGGATGAGATCAGCGTGATCGATTATGGCGATCTGGCCTTCGATTACGCCAAGACCGCCGATTTCCCCGACCGCCTGACCGATCACATCCGCACCATCCTTGCTGCCGGGGCAGGGACGGTAACGCTGGGGGGCGATCACTTCATCACATGGCCGATCCTGAAGGCCTATGCCGAAAAGTTCGGCCCGATGAGCGTGATCCATTTCGATGCCCATTCCGACCTGTGGCAGGATGATGATCTGACCCGGATCGACCACGGCACCATGATGTACAAGGCGGTTAAGACGGGTGTCGTCGATCCGACGCGTTCGGTCCAGATCGGGATTCGCACCTTCTGCGAGGATTACCTGGGCATGAATGTGCTGGAGGCGCGCACCTGCCATGAAATCGGCGTGGCCGCGATTGTCGAAAAGGTGAAGGCGATTGTCGGCGACAACCCTGTCTATCTGACCTTCGATATCGACGCGCTTGATCCGGCCTATGCGCCGGGCACCGGCACGCCGGTCTGGGGGGGCCTGCACAGCTGGCAGGCGGCGGCCATCCTGCGCGATCTGGCCGGGATCAACATTGTCGGCGGCGATGTGGTCGAGGTGTCCCCGCCCTATGATACCACCGGGGCAACGGCGATTGCCGGGGCGCATGTCGCCTATGAACTGATCTGCCTTTATCACTGGGCCAAAACCCGCAGATGAAATGGATCGCGCTTGTCACCTTCGGTCTGCCATTTCTGGCCGCGTTGACCTTTTCCGCTTTTGTGAGGTTGGCCCCGCTGGACCCTGGGGTCTGGCATGTCAGCCTTGAAAATGTCCGGCGCAGTGGCAAGCCGAATGACATCCGTATCCGACCCGAGGGCGGCGATATTGCCGCCCCGGTATTTGCGATGACGCCCGAACTTCTGGCCGAACGCATCGCCAGCATCGCATTGGGCGAACCGCGCACCCGCCTGTTGGCGGGCAGCCCCGCTGAAGGGCGGATGACCTTCGTGCAACGCTCGGCACTTTGGGGGTTTCCTGATCTTGTCACGGTCGAAACCCTGCCTGCGCCGGGCGGCTCGACCTTCCGGCTGTGGTCGCGGTCGCGCTTTGGCTATTCCGATCTTGGGGTGAACCGCGCCCGCGCCGAACGCTGGCTGCAGGCCTTGCGCTGACAGCCTGTCATCCTGCTGTCTTGTCCCCGTGGCACTCAGGTCCCAGCCGCAATCATGGAGCCCGCGATGCACCGCTATGGATGGACACTTGCGCTTTTGACTCTGGCCAGCCCTGCCTTGGCGGACACCACGCTGCGGGTGATGAGCTTCAATATCTGGGGCGGCGGTGTGAACGAAAGCAAGGGGATCGAGGAAACCGTCGCCGCGATCCGGGCTGCGGGGGCTGATATCGTCGGCCTGCAGGAGACCCGGGCCGAAACCGACCCTTGCGAGGCCGACAGTTGCCCGCCTGCCGGCCCTTCGGCGGCACCCGCCATCGCTGCCGCATTGGGCTGGCATGTGCATGATCAGGTCGCTCAGAACGGGGCGCTCTGGGCCAATGCGGTGATTTCCCGGCATCCGATCGGCGCGGTCTCGGCCAATGATCTGGGGGTCGAGATTGATGTAGAAGGCCGCAAGGTCTGGCTGTTCAACATCCACCACGATGATGAACCCTATCAACCCTATCAGCTTCTGGGCATCGAATATGGCCCGGCACCCTTCATCAAGACCGAAGCCGAAGCGCAGGACTATGCCAGCCGCACCCGTGGCCCGGCCATGGAGCTGCTGGCGGCGGATATGGCGGCGGCGCAGGATGCAGCGGCCATTTTCGTGACCGGCGATTTCAACGAACCCTCCGGGCATGACTGGACCGAGGCCGCCGTGACAGCGGGTCTGCATCCGGTCAAGGTGGATTGGCCGACGGTCAAGCGGCTGGAGGATCAGGGCTTTGTCGATACCTATCGCGGCGTCCATCCCGACCCGGTGGCCAAGCCTGCCTTCACCTGGACCCCGCGCTATGACGAAACCGCAACCGACGATCACCCCGACCGCATCGATTTCGTCTTTGCCAAGGGAACCGGGTTGCAGGTGAAAGATGCGGCCATAGTGGGCGAAGATGGCCCGCGCAGCGACATCAAGGTCATGCCCTGGCCATCGGATCACCGCGCCGTTGTGGCAGAAGTGACGTTCTGATCGGCTTTGCCTCTTGACCGCAGGCCATGGCGGCGGCACATCCGCTGCCATGGTTCCCTTTGACAAGCTTGACCAGATCACCCGCCGCTTCGAGTTTCTCGAAGCCAAACTCGGCGAAGGCGCCAGCCCGGCCGAGATTGCCGGGCTCAGCCGCGAATATGCCGAGTTGAAGCCCGTGGTCGCCCAGATTGCGGCCTATCGCACGGCGCTGGCCGACCTGACGGAAGCCGAGGGCTGGTTGTCAGACCCCGAGATGAAGGCGCTGGCCGAAGAGGAACTGCCCCGGCTCAAGGCGCGCCTCCCTGAGATGGAGCAGGCCTTGCGCTTGGCGCTGTTGCCGCGCGACGCTGCAGATGCCCGGCCCGCGATCCTGGAGATTCGCCCCGGCACGGGCGGTGAAGAGGCAGCCCTGTTCGCGGCCGATCTGGCGCGGATGTACCAGCGGTTTGCCGAAAGCCGGGGCTGGCGCTTCGAAGTGCTGGAAAGCCAGCAATCCGATCTGGGCGGGCTGAAGGAATTCACGGCCCATGTTCAGGGGGCAGGGGTCTTTGCCCAGTTGAAATACGAGGCGGGCACCCATCGCGTGCAACGTGTGCCGGAAACCGAGGCAGGCGGGCGCATCCATACATCGGCCGCCACTGTCGCCGTACTGCCCGAGGCCGAAGAGGTCGATATCGACATTCCGGCCAGTGATATCCGCATCGATACGATGCGTGCCAGCGGTGCAGGTGGTCAGCATGTGAACACCACCGATTCGGCGGTTCGCATCACCCATATCCCGACCGGGATCATCGTCACCTCGTCAGAAAAATCGCAGCATCAGAACCGCGCGATTGCCATGCAGGTGCTGCGCGCCCGGCTCTACGACCTGGAACGCGACCGTGCCGCGCAATCGCGCGCAGCCGACCGCAAGGCGCAGGTCGGGTCGGGGGATCGCAGCGAACGCATCCGCACCTACAACTTCCCGCAAGGGCGGATGACGGACCACCGCATCAACCTGACGCTTTATGCCCTGCCGCAAATCATGCAAGGCGATCTTGGCGCGCTGATCGAGGCGCTGGTGGCCCATGATCAAGCTGCCAAACTGGCCGAGATGGAGGCATGAGTGTGACCGGCGCTGCGGCCTTCCGTGCCGGGGTTGCGCAGTTGCAGGCGGCAGGGATCGCCGATCCTGCACGCGACGTGCGGCTTCTGCTGGCCCATGCGATGGGCATATCTGCCGACAAGGTCATGCTGGCGCTGCACGATCCTTTGCCCGATGCGGTGGCGGCGGCCCTTGAAGCCTGCCTATCCGCCCGGGCCAATCGCCAGCCCGTCAGCCAGATCACCGGGCAGCGGCAATTCTGGGGCCGCGATTTCATCGTCACGCCTGATGTGCTGGACCCACGCCCCGAAACCGAAACGCTGATCGCGGCTGCGCTGGATCAGCCCTTCACCCGTCTGCTTGATCTGGGCACCGGATCGGGGGCCATATTGCTCACCCTGCTGGCAGAACGCCCCGCAGCCACCGGTCTGGGGGCCGATCTTTCGCCCGATGCCCTTGTCGTCGCTGCGGCCAATGCCGAGGCACTCGGTCTGGCCCATCGGGCGCAGGTCATTCAGTCGGATTGGTGGGCGGCAATCACCGGGCGCTTTGATCTGATCGTGTCGAACCCGCCCTATATCGCGCTGGATGAAATGGCGGGCTTGGCCCCCGACGTGCGCGACCATGAACCCCATATGGCCCTGACCGACGGGGCCGATGGCCTGTCGGCCTATCGCGCCATAGCCGCTGGCGCCCTGGCCCATCTGGCGCCCGGTGGGCGCCTGATGGTGGAAATCGGTCCCATTCAGGGTGCTGCCGTCGCCAGTTTCTTTGTCGCGGCTGGCTTCTGCGACGTGGTGGTCCTGCCCGATTTCGATGGGCGGGACCGCGTGGTTTCAGCCCGGGCCCCGGTCTGACCCGTGCCATCCGCTGCGCATTGGCAGCATTTTGCCGCAATTTGCGGCCCGCCCCCCAGAATCCGCTTGTCAGACTGGCCCGCCCGTGGTTACTCGGGAGCAGCAGGCAGGTGGTTTGCACCCCGCTGCGACCATGCCGAAAAGCACAAGAAGCAGGTTGACGCGCCCGCCGGGCTATTGGCCCCGGTAATTCAGGCCCGAAGTCACCGCCAGTCAAACTGGATCAAAGGACAAGATGAGATCCTCCAAATCCCGCTCGCGTTCGAAGTCGAACCGCCCGCGCACAATGGGCAACATTGTCAACCGTGTCTTCGACAGCTCCGGCCCCGAAGGCAAGGTGCGCGGCACGCCGCAGCAGATCATCGAGAAATATCTCTTCCTCGCGCGCGATGCCCAATTGTCCAATGACAGGGTTGCCGCCGAGAACTTTCTGCAGCACGCCGAGCATTATACCCGCATGCTGGGCGAGGCGCAGCGGGAACTGGCCGCCGAACAAGAGGCCCGTCAGCAGCAGTATCAGAACAATCAGAATGGTCAGCAAGGCCGCGACCGGGGCGATTATCGCAACGAACGTGGCGATTTCCGGCCCGATCCGCGCGAAGATCGCGATATCGGCGGTGGCGATCAGCCCGATGTGATCGGGGCCGGGTTCACCGGTGACGAAGAGTCGATCCTGGTCGATACGCCCGAGATGAAGCCGCAGCGCGCCGAAACCGAAGGTCGCCGCCAGAATGATCGGCAGCATGACCGGCAGGGTGAAAGACAGGGGGACCGGCAGAATGACCGCCGTGAACCCCGCCAGAATGACCGGCAGAATGATCGCCAGAACGACCGGCGGGATCGTGACGGCAACCGTGATCGCGATGGCCAGAACCGTCAGGGCGGCAACCGCATCGCCGGTGGCGATGACCGTCGTGGCCCGCGCGGCCCGCGGCCCGATGCGGCCCCCGCCGCCCCAGCAGGGGCAGAGGATGCGGCCCAACTTCCGGCCGCAGAGGTCGCAGCACCGGTGATCGCTCCGGTCGCGATTGAACCGGCTGCTCCTGTTGCGCTGACCGAGGCCCTGGTCGTTGACACCCCTGTCGTTGAAGCTCCGGCTGCCGAAGCCAAGCCAAAGGTGAGGAAACCTGCGGCTCCGCGCAAGCCGAAGGCGGAAAAGCCCAAGGCCGAACCTGCCGAAAGCAGCCAGCCCGAAGCGCCAGAAGCCGCAGAATAGACAAAAGGCCCGCATTGGATGCGGGCCTTTTTCTTCATTGGAACAAGCGTTCACAAATCGGCAGGCCTTCGCGGGCTCCACCAGACCGGATCAGCCCGAAATCTCCCGCGCCAGGGCGCAGAACCCTTCCAGAGGGATTTCCTCGGCCCGCGCCGTCGGTTCCAGCCCCGCTGCGCGCAGCCTGTCCTCGATATCGGGGCCCAGGGCCTTGAGCGATGATCGCAGCATCTTGCGCCGCTGGTTGAAGGCCATGGCGGTGATCCGGCTCAACACCCGTTCATCCGCCGGAAAGCGCGGACCGGGCAGCCGGGTCAGATGCACCACCGCCGAATGAACCTTGGGCGCGGGCGTAAAGGCTTCGGGCGGCAGATGCATCACGATCCGCGCCTCGCAGCGCCATTGCGCCAGCAGCGCCAGTCGCCCGTAATGATCGCTGCGCGGCTTGGCCACGATGCGCTCGGCCACTTCCTTCTGGAACATCAGGGTCAGACTGTCCCAGAACGGCGGCCAGCTTGCCGGCGTCAGCCAGCGGATCAGCAATTCGGTCCCGACATTATAGGGCAGGTTCGCCACCACCCGGATCGGGGGCGTCAGATGCGCCAGAACATCAACCTCCAGCGCGTCGCCATTGATCACGTCCAGCTTGCCGGGATAGGCCGCCTGGATCTCGGCCAGTGCAGGCAGGCAGCGCGGGTCTTTCTCCACCGCCAGCACCCGCCGCGCGCCTTCGGCCAGCAATCCGCGCGTCAGGCCACCGGGGCCCGGTCCCACTTCCAGCACGTCACAGCCCGACAGATCGCCCGCCTGCCGTGCAATCTTGGCCGTCAGGTTCAGATCGAGCAGGAAGTTCTGCCCCAGCTGCTTTTTCGCCACCAGATCATGCGCCCGGATCACTTCGCGCAGGGGCGGCAAACCATCAATTGTCGCCATGGGGCTGGCTCCTGCCTTTATCTTGGTCCAAATATCCCGGGGTCCGGGGCCTAAGCCTGGCGAGCCGCCGCCATTTCATGCGCCATGCGCAGCGCTGCCACAAGGCTTGACGGTTCCGCCATGCCCTTGCCCGCAATATCCAGCGCGGTGCCATGATCGGGCGATGTGCGGATGAAGGGCAGGCCCAGCGTGACATTCACCCCGCCATCTAAATCCAGTGTCTTGATCGGGATCAGCGCCTGATCGTGATACATGCAGACTGCCACATCATAACCCGCACGCGCCCGGGCATGAAACATCGTATCGGCGGGCAGGGGCCCCCGGATCGCCATCCCTTCGGCTGCCAGACGTGCCACGACGGGGGCGATGATCGCATCATCCTCGGCCCCCATGGCCCCACCTTCGCCCGCATGGGGGTTCAGGCCCGCAACCGCAATGCGCGGCTGCGCAATCCCGCAATCGCGGATCAGCCCGGCATGTGTCAGGCGGATCACCCGTTCCAGAAGGTCCGGGGTCAGTATCCGCGGCACATCGGCCAGCGGAATATGGATGGTCGCAGGCACCACCCGCAACAGCGGCGAGGCCAGCATCATCACCACATCCGCCCCGCCCGCCAGATGGGCCAGAAATTCGGTATGGCCGGGAAAGGCAAAACCCGCGCCATCCTTCAGCGCCTTCTTGTGCAGCGGCGCCGTGCACAGGGCCGAAGCCGCTCCCGCCTGCACCAGAGCCACTCCGCGTTCGATCGCCGCAATCACACCCACCGCATTGGCGGGGTCAAGCTGTCCGGGGCTTGCCGGGGCGGCAAAGGGCAGGGGCAGAACCGGCAGGCTATCGGCGGGCACATCCCGCGCGCGGGCCGGATCGTCGATCTCGTGCCAGCGGCTGCCCGGCGGCAGGTGGCGCGGATCACCGATCCAGAAGAAGGGCAGGCTGTCCCCCAGCAGGGCCCGCGCCTTCACGGCAATTTCAGGGCCAATGCCTGCGGGTTCGCCGCAGCTCAATGCGACCGGTGCAGGCGCCATGTCACGGTTGCCGGATGATCGCATTGGCGCGTAGGGTCGCCAGATACATCTCGCTTTTCTTTTCCAGCTTGGCATTCAGCAACCGGCTGCGGATCGCGCCACGATCCACCGGATTTTCCGACAGCGGGCTGCGGGTGCAGAGCATGACCGCCTCTTGCACCGCCCCCAGATTGCGCAGCACGCTTTCGCCGGGGTCCAGCCGGGCCAGTTCAAGCCCCAGATCAGCAGGCAGCGCCGACATCGGGCTGGTTTCGATCTTCAGCTGATCCTCGGTCAATCCCGGCGCCGTGCCATAAAGATCCTTGCAATTGTCAGACCGGGTCAGGATGCGGTTCATCTCGGCGGCACTTTCCGGGGTGGCAGGCAGGCGCAGCCGGGCATATTCCACCTGAACGGGCAACGCGTCTTCGGGCTTCACCTCGCTCTGGCCGCGCAACTGGAACAGCGCCACCGCGCCGGGGATCACCACCGGCGCCGAGACCTGACCGGGTTGCAGCCCCTGGATCACCCCGGCAATCACCGGCGGCAAGCGGTTGATCGGCATGGTATCCAGCCGCCCGCCCCGTTCGCGCGATGCCGCTGCGGAATGTTGCGCCACCGCCGCCGCGAACCCGGCTTCGGTTTTCACCTCGGCCTGAATACGGCGGGCCAGCGCCACCACGGCCTGTTCCTGGCCTTCGGGGGCCGGGATGATCAGCTCTGACACGGCCACATTCAGCGCCATGCGCCGGGTTTCGCCTTCGATCACCCGATCAATCTCCGCCTCGCTGACACTTGCCGACTGGCCAAAGCGCGCGCGCACGATTTCGCGCCAGACCACACCCGCCGCGACAAAATCGCGGAAGGTTTCGGCAGCAACGCCCGCTTGCGCCAGAACCTTTATGAACTCATCGGCTGACATATTGGCGCGTTGGGCGAATTCCTCCATCCCGTCGCGCAGACCTTTTTCCTCCAGCTTCACGTCCAGGAACTCGGCCTCTTGCTGGCGCAGGCGGTCTTCGATCAGACCGTCCAGTGCCAGTTTGTCCAGATCCCCCGGCGCACCGAGAAGCTGCATGAACAGCCGGCGCTGCTGGTATTCATATTCCGTTATCGCGCGGTCATTGATGATGATGCGGGCGGCAAACAGGTTTTCCTGCGCGGCCATCGGTGTGCCCCCCACGGCGGCACAGGCCAGAAAACTTGCGGCAAGCAGGGTCTGAAAACGGGTCATCGGGTCGTCTCATCCATGGCTGGGCGTGGCGGTCAGTCCTATCCCCGGCATTTCTGCGCGGGGCCGGGCTTGGCGCTGCCGCCAAATCCCAGAAGATCGACCGAAAGCCCGAAATCGGTGGTCGGCTTTACACTAGTCGAGGAAGTGAAGCGGCGCGAGAGAGAAAGATCGACGCGCAGACATTCATTGCGGAACTCCAGCCCCAGCCCGGCCCGCGTGGCACGCCCGCTTTCAAAATCATAGCGGCCCTGCATCTTGCCGGTCCAGGTATCCGACAGCATGTAGCGGCCATCGAAATAAAGCTCTTGCGTGTCGTCCGGCCGGTTTTCGGCGGTATCGGCCTGCAGCCAGATATAGGAGGATGACAGGCCGTACCGGTCCTGCGCAAGATCCATGCGCAATTCCGCCTTGGTCAGTCCGAAATCCGATCCGAACAGCAGCCGGTTGGTCAGGGCAAGCCCGCCCGGAAAGGTCAGCTGCGCGGCTGTCAGCCAGTCTGAATTGATCCCCTCCAGCCCCGAGGCTGCGGTGAACTGCCCCTCGTCGGCCTGCCGGTATATCCGTCCCGCCGCGACCGACAGGCTCCAGCCTTCGGGGGCGAAACGGGTATAGCTGAGCCCGACATTCATCCGGTTCCCCTGTTCGCGCGCGTCGGCACCGGAAAACCGGCCGAGCGAGAACAGGTTGCCTTCGTCAAATTCCACCAGCACGCTGTCCTCTGCCGGGGTCTGCGTCTTGTCGCGCGAGGCCAGCACCAGTTGCACCACGGGTTCGATCACATGGCCCGCGCCATCGGCGGTCGATCCGACCCATGGCCAGCGTAACTCCACCGCTGCGGCACCATGCAGGCGGCTGATGGTGGAGGGCAGCGTGGCATCCTGCCTGACCTGATAGAAATCGCCCGACACTTCGCCCAGGGCGGCCCCGATCAGGCCGGGGCCGAAAATCCAGTTGCGCCGCCAGTCGCCGCGCAGCGACAGGCGGGCCACGTCGCGGCCATCCGCAATCAGGTCTTCATCAACAGCCGTATCCGTGTCCAGACTGGATGACCGGTAATGCCCATGCGCCTGCAGCCGCAGCCCTGCCTCGCCCCCCAGCGGGCCGCCCGAAAACCGGCGATGCCATGTAAGATCGCCGATCAGCGTCGCAAGGGTGGAGTTGCTTTCGATCGCATCGCCCGTGTCGCGGATTGACCGCACCTGGATCAGCCGCCCCGAGATATACTCATTGCGCTGTGTGCGGCTGATTTCGACGCGGCTTTCGATGCGGTCTTCGTCGGATATCCCGTAATCGAGCAGATAAGCGGGATCGCTGACCGCCATGCCGGAAAAGCGCAGGGTAAAATCCTTGGGCAGATCAAACCGGCCCTCGGCAGCGAGATAGCCGCGATTCTCGCCCAGTCGGATATCATCCCGCGACAGGCTGCCTGTCACTTCAATCTCGCCCGTCGGAAAGGCTTCGCGGTAGCGGGCCTCCAGGGTCCGGCCGGATTTCGTGGACAGATAGGGTGTCAGCGTCAGGTCGCGGCTGGGGCCCAGCGTGATGAAATAGGGCTGCTTGATCCCTGATCCCAAACCACTCGTCGTGCGGAATTGCGGCATCAGAAAGCCGGTTGCGCGGGCCAGTGTCGGATCAGGCATCCGCAAACGTGGCAGGAAGAACACCGGCACACCCGCAAAGCGCAACTGCGCGCGGTCGAAATAGAGCTGCTGTTCCAGTTCGTCATGCACGACGCGTGCTGCGCGGATTTCCCACAGCGGGCGCGGATTGGCCGCGCACACCTGACAGGACGAGGCGACGGCATCGGTCAACTGCGTATAGCGTCCACCCGCGCGCAGGATCTGCCGCGCCGCAATCTGCATCTTTTCCTGCATGACCATGCGGGCGGAATTCAGAACCCCTTGCTGGAGGTCCGCCGACAGATCCGCCGCATCGGCCATCAGGATATTGCCGCGCGCATCGGTCACTGTAATGGGTCCGATGATGTCCAACCGTTCGGTCGCGCGGTCATAGCTGACGCGGTTTGCCCGCAAGGTCTGCCCGCGATATCGCACGATCACGCCGCCTTCTGCCACCAGAACATTTTCGCCTGAAACCGCTATACGATCGGCCACAAGCGATGCCAGATCCTGCGCCCGGGCCGGGGTGGCGAAGGGCAGGGCCGAGAGCAGAAGGGCGGCAATGATCTTGCGCAGTTGCATCAGCCATCCTCCAGATGCAGCAGCAGGCCCATGGCGAACAGCACAGCCGCAACCGGTGGGGCCCAGGCCGCCAGAAGAACGGGAATCTGGCCGTTTTCGCCCAGCACCTGCGCGAAATTGCGCAGGAAGAAAATGGCAAAGCCGCCCAGAATGGCCAGCAGAACCAGCAGGCCGGTCTTGCCAAAGCGGGCATGGCGCATGGTGAACCCCGCCGCCACCAGAACCATGGCCATCATCAGCACCGGCAAGGCCAATTGCATCTGCAGCCAGACCTGATGGTTGCGCGCAGTGAACCCGGCCCGTTCCAGACCGCGGATATAGGCTGGCAAATCCCAGACCGGAATGGATGACGGGCTGCCGAAACTGTCGCGGATTGCGGCGGGCGTAAGGTCCGAGGAGATCTGGCCTGCGCCGATCAGCTCCGCCCCGGCCTCTGGATTGGCGCCGTCAAGCCGCCAGCGTTTGGCTTCGGTCAGGGCCCATGCCCCGGGCACCAGCCGGGCGGTCTCGGCCTCTACGCGTTCGCGGGGCAGGCCTTCGTCATCAAACGACAGGAAAGTTGCGCCGAACAGTTCGGTCCCGTCGGCATTGGCCCGGGCAGCATGGATCACGGTCTGTGATCCATCGCCTCCCTGACGCAACCAGAGCCCCTGATCCGACACCGACAACACCCGTTCCGCCCCTTGCGCCAATTGCGCATACAGGGCGTCATATTCCTTGCTGGTTGCGGCGACCAGCGGGTTCAGAACCATCACCGAAAATCCGCCGATCAGCAGCGACACCACAATCGGTGTCAGCAGAAACCGCAACCCCGACCGCCCTGCCGCCCGCACCACCACCAGTTCGGAGGACCGCGAAAGTCCCAGAAACAGCGCAATCGCCGCAAGGATCATGATGAGCGGCAGGATGCGATACAGGCTTTCAGGCACGTTCAGCGCCGCCAATTGCGCAGCCTGTGCCAGCCCGACCCCCTTGCCGGAAAAACGGCGCAGCTGATCGAGCATGTCGATCAGCATGAGAATCCCGAAGAACACAAGGAAGACCCGCAGCACCATCCAGCCGAACCGCCGCGCAATATAAAGGCTGAGCGTCATGCCACCCCCCTTGCGCCAGGGATCCGCCGGGGCCGTTGCGACAGCCAGAGCAGCAGCCCGGACAGCGCGATGCCCAGCACCGGCGCCACATAGACCAGCGGCCAGGCGCTGTCATCACGCAGGCTCAGCCCGGTGGCCGAGGTATTCACCAGTTGCAAAAGGATCAGCAGCAGCACCGAAAGCCCGATCTGCCGCCACAGACCAAAGCGTGAAAACGCGCCCAGAAGCAGCGCCGAAAAGCCGATCAGCGCCGCTGCCGTGCCCAGAAAGGGCATGGCAAAGCGTTGATGCCCTTCCGACAGAAAGGCCGCGCGGCTTTGTCCGGTCTCGTCCACCAAGGCCGGGTCTGCCGCCAGCAGCGCCCAGGTGGGCAATTCATCCATGGTGCGGCCCGGCAGTTTGCCGGCCTCGATCAGACGGCCCAGATCATAGGTGAAATCGACAAAGCGGGTTACCGCAAGACGCGACCCGCCCGTCAGTCCCTGCACCATGCCGTCAAACATGATAAGCTTTGGCCCGCTGTCGCCGCGCGCCAGAAGGGCACGGCTGGCGGTATAGGTCGCGCGGTTCTTCGGATCGCGGTCATCTGCGATGAAGACATCATGCAATTCGCCGGTTTCGGTAATGTCGCGAATGTAAAGCGTGACGCCATCGGTGGGATGCATGAATTCGCCATCCGACAGATAACGCGAGGTGACATTCTCGGCGATTTCCGCCGAACGGGCGGCCAGCATGCTGCGGCTGGTCGGCACCAGAACATGCATCAGGATCAGCATCATCAGCGCCACGATCAGCCCGAAATACAGCACCGGACGCGCCAGCCGAAAGGCCGAAAACCCGGTGGCCTGCATCACCACAAGCTCGGAATCCGCCATCAGGCGGTTCACGCCGTAAACCGTTGCCGCAAAGGCGGAAATCGGCAGCACCAGCCGGATCACATTGGGCAGCGTCAGCGCCGAGAATTCCAGAAACACCAGCGCCGAATGGCCATCGCCGATCAGTTGGTCGAACAGACCCACCGCCCGGTTTACCCAATAGATCGCCACCAGCACCAGCGAGAAGAACCCGAACAGCGCCAGCAAATGCGACAGCAGATATCTGTCGAATCTCGACACCCGGCCCCTCATCGCCCCTTCACATTGCCGCGCAGGCTAGATCAAATCCGGGGCGGGGAAAACTGCTATCTGGCAAATCCCGTGGCGGTTGGCTAGCGTGGCGGCAAAAGCCCGCGCGCCGGGCGGCAGAGAGAGAAGGCTATCCGATGTCGCATCCCGTTCCGATCCAGTTCCAACCTGTCGATGCTGATGTGCTGGCCACGGCACCGGGGCGCATTGCGCTGGTGGTCGATGGATCGGGGAAACTGGCACAGGCCGGGCGGCGGCTGGACAAGCTGATGAAGGGCGCGCTGGCGCGCTATCTGGCGTCGGATGCCTTTCAGGCGCTGAAACCGGGCGAAGCTGCCGATCTGGCATGGCCCGCAGGATTGACCGCCGAGGCGGTGCAGGTGGTGCGGCTGGATCGCAAACCCGATCTGGCAGATGCACGCAAGGCCGGGGCCGCCATCGGGCGCAGCCTGTCAGGCAAGGGCACGCTGGTGCTGGCCGAAACGGCGGGGCGCGCGGCCGATCTGTCCTTTGGTCTTGCGCTGCGGGCCTATGATTTTTCGGCCCATAAATCCGCCGATCCGAAGGTGCCCGGCCCCGTCACCCTGATGGTGCCGGGCCCCGAAGCCGTGGCGGCCGAGGCCGCGCCGCTGGCCGCGCTGGCGGAAGGGGTGTTCTTTACCCGCGATCTGGTGAACGAACCGGCGAACGTTCTGACCACGGACGATTTCGCTGCCCGTCTGGCCGCCATGCAGGAACTGGGGCTGGAGGTGGAAATCCTCGAAGAGCCGCAGTTGAAGGAACTGGGCATGCGCGCGCTTCTGGGTGTAGGGCAGGGGTCTGAAAGCCCGTCCAAGGTGGTGGTCATGCAGTGGAAGGGCGGGGCCGAAGATGCGGCACCGCTGGCGCTGGTGGGCAAGGGGGTTGTCTTTGACACCGGCGGCATTTCCATCAAGCCCGCCGCGGGCATGGAGGAAATGACGATGGACATGGGCGGCGCAGGTGTGGTGGCGGGCGTGATGCGTACGCTGGCCCTGCGCAAGGCGAAGGCCAATGTCGTGGGTCTGGTCGGGCTGGTGGAAAACATGCCCGATGGCCGCGCGCAGCGCCCGGGCGACGTGGTGCGCAGCATGAAGGGCGACACGATCGAGGTCATCAACACCGATGCCGAAGGCCGTCTGGTGCTGGCCGATGTGCTCTGGTACGCGCAAGACCGCTTTGCCCCGGCAGGCATGATTGATCTGGCCACCCTGACCGGCGCGATCATCGTGGCGCTTGGCCATGAAAATACCGGTGTGTTTTCCAACCATGACGGGTTCTGCGATCAGTTCCTGAAAGCCGCCGCCGCCGAGGGTGAAGGGGCCTGGCGCATGCCGATGGGCGATGGCTATGACGCCAAGCTGAAATCGCGCGTGGCCGACATGCGCAACAGCTGTGGCCGCGATGGCGGATCGATCACGGCGGCGCATTTCCTGCGCCGCTTCGTGAAGCCCGAAACGCCCTGGATCCATCTGGACATTGCCGGAACCGCGCTTTTGTCATCCGACAGCACGCTGGCCCCCAAAGGCGCGACCGGCTGGGGCGTCATGGCGCTGGACCGGTTGATCCGGGACCGGTTCGAGCGCTGATGGCGCTTGTCCTGTTCTATCACATCACCCGGTCCTCGGTGGCCGATACGGTGGCCACCCTGGCCGGGCGCGCGCTTGGGGCAGGGTGGCGGGTGATGATCCGTGGCACGGATGCCGCCCGGCTGGACTGGCTGGATGAAAAACTCTGGCTGGGCCCGGAGGAGGGGTTTCTGCCGCATGGCCGCGAAGGTGGTCCGCAAGATGCAGACCAACCTGTGCTGCTGGGCCTGGGGGAAGGTACGAACCGGGCGCAGGCGGTGATGCTGATCGACGGCGCGCAGCCCCTGCCGGGTGAGGCAGCAGGGCTTGAACGGCTTTGGGTCCTGTTCGACGGGCAGGATGAAGGCGCGGTGAACGCGGCGCGGGGGCTGTGGAAATCCATCACCGCCGAAGGTCTGCATGCGCAATACTGGTCAGAAGAAACCGGGCGCTGGCAGATGAAGACAGAACGCAAACCGGAGTAAGCTGCGCTGATCGGGGCTAGCGCTGCAGCACCATCTGGTTGCCGTCAATCTCCATGCGGAAATGCCGCAGGTAATCCATGCCCAGCAATGCGCCGTCCATCTGGCCATCGGTGACATAGGCGGCGACGCGGGTGTCGGTAAAGGGACCAAGCCGGACCGTCTCCAGCCGGACCCTTGCCGTGCGCACCACGCCATTGGCGGTGCTGGCTTCGCCCAGATAGGCCAGACCGGCGGTGTCGATGCCCAGATCCTCTGCAACATCGGACCCCAGAACAATATTGCTGGCCCCGGTATCGACCATGAATTCAATCGGTTGGCCGTCCACCTCCAGCACCAGATAGAAATGCCCGTCAGGCTGGCGTTGAACGGTGATGCTGTCGCCTTCGGCGCGCTGTTGGGTAACCTGCGAGCTGCGCAGATCGGTAAAGATGCCATAGCCGGCCATGACCGCCACGAAGATTGCGCCCCATGCCAGCAACATCCGCGTCCCTTGCCCCATCCGGCCACGAAACTCTGCAATGAACCATCCGCCCAGCGATGCCAGGATCAGGCTCAGATAGATCACGCGGGCGGTCATGTCGGTTTCCATGGCACTCTCCAATCGACAATACAGATGGTGGGGTTGGGGGGCAGGCAGGTCAAGCGGTGGGCCTTGCGCGCGCAATCAGATCAGACCGGTGCCCCGGATGCCGTCGATCACGAATTGCACCGAAAGCGCGGCCAGCAACATGCCCAGCAACCGCGTGATCACGATGGTGCCGGTGCGGCCCAGCATCCGTTCCAGCGGCGGGGCTGCCAGCAGGAAGGCATAGGTCGTGGCCATGACCAGCAGCATCACGCCAATGGCCGCAGCCATGCCAAGTGCACCGCCCCCCGCCTGACCAACCAGCAGGATCATGGTGGCAATCGCCCCCGACCCGGCGATCAAGGGGGTGGCCAGCGGAAAGACCGATGGATCATGATCGGGTTCGGCGTGCTGGCCCTCGCGCCGCTGGGTGCGACGTTCAAACAGCATGTCCAGCGCCGTCAGGAACAGCAGAATGCCACCGGCAATGCGGAAGGCGGGCATCGAAATGCCGATAAAGCCCAGAAGCGCCTCACCCGCCACCGCAAAGGCGGCCAAGATGCCGATGGCAATGATGCAGGCGCGGGTGGCCAGACGGCGGCGACGTTCCACGCTCATGCCCCGCGTCAGGGCAATGAACAGCGGCACAAGGCCGGGCGGATCGATCACCACGAACAGGGTGGCGGTCGCGGTGATGAGAAAGGAAGTGGTTACCATGCCCCGGCCTGTTGTCTGCCGGGGCATGGTGGCGCGGATCGCCCGCGAAGGCAATCCTGCAGATGGGGGCCAGATCAGGCGGTTGCGGCGTGGAAGGTCTTGAAGCGGGCCGCGTCATCCATGAAGGCCTTGTCGCCGAAAGGCGCTTCATTGGACCCGAAGGGCATCTGCGCCCGCAGTTTCCAGCTTTCCGGCACGCCAAAGGCCTTTGCGGCAGCGGCATCGGCCAGCGGGTTGTAATGCTGCAGGCTGGCCCCCAGACCGGCATCCGCCAGCGCAGTCCAGACCGCAAGCTGCGCCATCCCGGCCGATTGTTCCGACCAGACCGGGAAATTGTCGGCATAAAGCGCGAATTTCGCCTGCAGATCGGCCACGACCGACTGATCTTCGTAGAACAGCACCGTGCCCAGACCTGCGGCAAAGGATTTCAGCTTGGCTTCGGTCGGCGCGAAATTCTCGGCCGGGACCACGGCGCGCAGCGCCTCGGTCGTAAGCGCCCAGAACTGATCCGAGGCCGCCCCGAACAGGATGACGGCGCGCGAGGATTGCGAATTGAAGGACGAAGGCGCAAGGCGGATCGCCTCTTTCACCAGCGCCTCGATCTGGTCTGCCGACAGGCTGCTGGTGCGGCCCAGGGCATATTGGGTGCGGCGTTTCTTCAGGCTTTCGATGGTCGCGTTGGTCATGGCAGAGCCCTTTCATATGCGTCTGCCATCCATGTGCCTTCGCACCGTACTGCAATCAAGTCTGCGTTCTGTGCATTGGCGCGCAGCATATTTGCGCGCCATCCCCCTTGCCTTCAGGCGCCAGAATTCTCCAGCGCCTCTTGCGCGTCCAGCCACATCGCCTCGGCCCGGTCGAGCGCGTCCATCACTTCGGCATATTTCTTGTTCCAGACCGCCAGATCGCCCTTGCGACTGTCTTCATACAGTTCCGGGTCAGCCAGTTTGGCGGCCAGCTTGTCGCGCATGTCATTCAGCTTGGCCAGCCGGTCCTCGCATTTGCGCACTTCGGCACGCAGGGCCAGAACCTCATCGCGGCTCGCTTTTTTCGGCTTCTCTGCCGGTTTGGCGGGTTTGGCCGGTTCGTCGCCGGCCAGCAATTCACCGCGATAGGTTTCCAGATCGCGGTCATGAGGGGTGACCGCGCCGCCCTTCACCAGCCAGAGCCGGTCGGCCACCAACCCCAGAAGGTGCATGTCATGGCTGACCAGGATCACCGCGCCGGAATATTCGGTCAGCGCCTCGACCAGAGCTTCGCGGCTTTCGATGTCCAGGTGGTTGGTCGGTTCGTCCAGGATCAGAAGATGCGGCGCGTCGATCGTGGCCAGCAGCAGCGACAGCCGCGCCTTCTGTCCGCCTGACAGCCGCGCCACCACCGTTTCGGCCTGTTCTGCCATCAGGCCAAAGCCAGCCAGCCTTGCGCGCAGCTTTGCCTGATGTTCGTCGGGGCGCAGCCGCTGCACATGCTGCAGCGGCGTTTCATCGACGTGCAGCTCTTCCACCTGATGCTGGGCGAAAAAGCCGATCCGCAGTTTGGAATGGCGATGCAGCGTGCCGCCCATTGTCTGAAGTTTGCCAGCCAACAATTTGGAAAGCGTGGATTTTCCTTCACCGTTGCGGCCCAGCAGCGCGATGCGGTCATCCTGATCAATGCGCAGCGACAGGTTGCGCAGCACCGGTTTCGCGCCATAGCCGACCGAGGCGGCTTCCATGTTCACGATGGGGGGCGACAGCTCTTCGGGGGCGGGGAAGGTGAACACCATCTTGCGCGCTTCTTCGGGCGCGGTGATCGGCGTCAGCTTTTCCAGCATCTTGACCCGGCTTTGCGCCTGTACGGCCTTGGATGCCTTGGCCTTGAACCGGTCCACAAAGCTTTGCAGATGTGCGCGCCGCGCTTCCACCTTCTTGGCCTCGGCGGCCTGAACGGCGCGGCGTTCGGCCATCTGGCGGGCAAACTGGTCATATCCGCCCTGCCAATAGGTCAGTTTGCGATTGTCCAGATGCAGGATGCCCTGCACGGCGCGGTTCAACAGGCCCCGGTCGTGGCTGATGATCAGCACCGTATGGGGGTATTTCTGCAGATAGGCCTCCAGCCAGAGCGCGCCTTCCAGATCCAGATAGTTGGTCGGTTCGTCCAGCAGCAGGTAATCGGGCTGGGCAAACAGCACGCCTGCCAGCGCCACCCGCATCCGCCACCCGCCCGAGAAATCGGAACAGGGGCGCAGCTGCGCCTCGGCATCAAATCCCAGGCCCCGCAGGATCGCGCTGGCGCGGCCCTCGGCGCTCCAGGCGTCGATATCGGCCAGCCGGGTCTGGATTTCGGCAATCCGATGTGCGTCGGTCGCGGTATCCGCCTCGGCCAGCAGCGCGCTGCGTTCGGTATCGGCCTGCAGCACCGTGTCGATCAGCGATGTGGCGGACGATGGCACTTCCTGCGCCACACCGCCGATGCGGGCGCGGGCGGGAATGGAAATCTCGCCCCCCTCCAGCGCCAGTTCGCCCCGGATCAGGCGGAACAGCGTGGTCTTGCCCGCGCCATTGCGCCCGACAAGGCCGACCTTGTGGCCAGTGGGAATGGTGGCCGAAGCCCCTTCGAACAGGGGACGGCCTTCGACGGAATAGGTGATGTCTGAGATGCGCAGCATGGGGCGGGGGATGCCGTGTCACTCGCCGGATGTCAATGTGGGCGATGGATGGACTGCCGAGGACCGCCATGGCCCAAGTATTTTCATCAATCGGTCCCCGCGTTGACACAGTCTCTGACCAAGTTTACCGCAGTGTGTAAGGCGCCAGAGCGAGGTGTAGCCATGATGAAAAGCATCGAGATATTCTATGACTACAAGGACATTCCGGGGGTCGACCCGTCGCAAGATTTTCCGCCAGGCGCGCTGGATTTTCGGAATGCAGCGATGGAATTGATTGAGGCCGCCTTGGAAGCGGAAAGCTTGGGCGAATGGGTCGGTGCCGAGATCGGTGCAGGAGAGGTGAATTTCGGCTTTGATGTCGAAGACTATGATGCCGCAGAGGTGGCCGTGCGCCGCGCTGTGAAGGGCACGCCCTATGAAAAGATCCGCGAGATCGAGCGGCGCGCATTCGATCCCTCTGACTTTGAGGACTGACTTTGCGCGACGTTCGTAGGGCGGGCGGTGCCTTTTCTTTGTCATCTGCCCGTGCTAGCAGCCCAGCCATCCCATTCCGGCGCAATCCGCGCCCAACCCACGGAGAGCCCCATGGCCATCGAACGCACCCTGTCGATCATCAAGCCCGACGCCACCAAGCGCAACCTGACTGGCAAGATCGTTGCCAAGTTCGAAGAGGCCGGCCTGCGCGTTGTCGCCTCCAAGCGCGTGCAGCTGACCGCAGCCCAGGCTGGCGAATTCTATGCCGAGCACAAGGAACGCCCCTTCTATGGCGAACTGGTGGCTTTCATGATCTCGGAACCGGTGGTTCTGCAGGTTCTGGAAGGCGAAGGCGCCATTGCCAAGAACCGTGAAGTGATGGGCGCGACCGATCCGGCCGCCGCTGCCGAAGGCACCATCCGCAAGGAATTCGCGCTGTCCAAGGGCGAAAACTCGGTTCACGGTTCCGACAGCGAGGCTTCGGCCGCGCGCGAGATCGCGTTCTTCTTCTCGGGTCTGGAACTGGTCGGCTGATTTCAGCCACCTGTCTGATCGGGGGCCGCCCTTCGGGGCGGCCCTTTCATTTGGCCCGCACCCCGAGCGCGTTCAGCGCCGCCTCCAGATCGCGGGGCAGGCCAGACGGGGCCGCAGCTTGCAGCCCTTCGGCCTTGATCGCATCAAACCGTTGGCGCAGCGCCTTTTTCTCATCGCCCTTGCAATCATTCCACGGGCGGCCCTGCAACCCCATCACCAGCACATAATAGCCGATGAAATGCGGTGGCGTGCCTGCGCGCAGTAGGGCCAGATAGGCGGCATCCGGCCCCATGGCGCGGATTTCTTCGGCCGAGTGGATCCCTGCCTTGGCAAAGGCCGCTTCCGAGGCCGGGCCAAGATTGGGAATGCTGGAAACGGGTGAAGGCATCGGAATACCGGTGGGCTGAATGCAACGGGGCCAACCTGACGGCTGGCCCCTGGTCTTGCAAGTCGTGTTTCATGGCCCCGGGTGCGGGCCAAGCCGGCGGTAGATCAGATCGCGGCCCAATCGCGGAAGATCGGTTGCCCGCCCTGCTGCGGCTGCTGGGTTGGCCCGCCTGCCTGGCCCTGTTGCTGCTGTTGCTGCCCCTGGGCACCGCCCTGTTGCTGCGCGTCCTGCTTTGCCATGATACTGCTCCGTTGCACTGGCTGATCTGTCACCCGGTTAACCCTGATCCCGCATTGCGGCGGTCTGCGGGCGGCACCATGGCGCTTTTGTCGCCAGTTATGTCGGAACAAGGCGGGCATCAAGAGAGGATCACAGCGCCCGGCAGGAAATTGCACAATTTTGCGACAGTTTGAAAATCCTGCGGCAGGGCTGCAACATTTCAGGCCGGGCTGGCCGGAAATCCGATCTCGTCCAGGGCCTTGATCAAGCTGGCGAGCGGGGCATCGCCCTCGATCACCGCCTGACGGGTTTCCGGCAAGAACCGGATCGCCGCGACGCCGGGCAATGGCTTCAGCGCAGTTTCGATCGAGGCGCGGCAATGGCCGCAGCTCATGTCGGGAATGGAAAGGGTGGTGGTCATGACACGCTCCGCTGAAAGGCTATGGCACGATATGGGGCTTCCCGCCGGGGGAAGGTCAAGAGGGGCGATGGGGGCTTGACCTTCCAGTCACAGGAAACCCCATATGGGCCGCAATGGAGGACGCGATGGATGATGCCTTGCTTGCCACTGCCCGGTTCCGGCTGGATGGAATGACCTGTGCCTCATGTGTGGCGCGTGCCGAACGGGTGCTGAAGGCCCAGCCGGGCGTGGCCGAGGCGCGGGTCAATCTGGCCGATGAAAGCGCCGAAGTGCGGTTTGCCTCCCCGGCCCAGACCGCCGGTCTGGCGGCGGCGCTGGAGCGGGCAGGCTATCCGGCGCGGCAGACCCAGATCACCCTGGCTGTTGAAGGCATGACCTGCGCCGCCTGCACCGGCCGGGTCGAGCGGGTGCTGCGCGCCCAGCCCGGTGTGGTGGCGGTCTCGGCCAATCTGGCGGCGCGGCGGGCAATGGTGACGGTTTGGGACGGCGCGGCCAACGCCGATCGGTTGGCAGCCGCCGTCACCCGCGCAGGCTTTGCCGCGACGGCGCAAGACAGCGCCGACCCCACCGCCCGCGACACCGAACTGCGCCAGCTGCGCCGCGACACCTGGTTGGCGGCTGCGCTGACGCTGCCGGTCTTTCTGGTCGAAATGGGCGGGCACATGCTGCCCGGCTTTCATCACTGGCTGATGGGCCTTGTGTCGCAGGATCGGCTGTGGGTCGCGCAATTCGTGCTGGTGGCGCTGGTTCTGGCCTTTCCGGGGCGGCGGTTCATCGTCAAGGGTATTCCTGCCCTGCTGCGGGGGGCGCCCGACATGAACAGCCTTGTGGCAGTGGGCACCGGGGCGGCCTTTGCCTATTCCAGCGTGGCCACCTTTGCGCCGCATCTTCTGCCTGCCACCGCCCGCGCGGTCTATTTCGAGGCGGCGGCGGTGATCGTGGTCCTGATCCTGCTGGGGCGGGTGATGGAGGCAAAGGCCCGTGGCCGGGCAGGGGCGGCCATTGCCGGGCTGATCGGGTTGCAACCTGCCACCGCGCGGCTGGAAGGCCCGGAGGGCTGGGTTGAAACCCCGATTGCCCAGATCCGACCGGGCGACCGGATCATGGTGCTGCCCGGCGGTCGCATACCGCTGGATGGGGTGGTGGAGGCCGGGCAATCGGCGGTGGACGAGGCGATGCTGACGGGCGAGGCGCTGCCGGTGGCCAAGGCCCCCGGCGATCCGGTCACCGGGGGCACGGTGAACGGCACAGGCAGCCTTGTGCTGCGCGTCACGCAGGTCGGGCAGGATACGGTCCTGGCGCGGATCATCGCGATGGTCGAACAGGCGCAAGGCGCGAAGCTGCCGGTGCAGGCGTTGGTGGATCGCATCACGCTGTGGTTCGTGCCTGCGGTGATGGCGCTGGCGGTGCTGACGGTCGCGCTGTGGCTGATCTTCGGGCCGGGGCTGACACAGGCGCTGGTGGCCGGGGTGTCGGTGCTGATCATCGCCTGTCCCTGCGCCATGGGACTGGCCACGCCGGTTTCCATCATGGTGGGCACCGGGCGGGCAGCGGAACTGGGCGTGCTGTTCCGGCGCGGCGAGGCCTTGCAGACACTCTCCACCGTCAGCCGCGTGGCCTTTGACAAGACCGGCACCCTGACCGAAGGCCGCCCGGTGCTGACCGATCTGAAACCCGCATCGCCGCATCTGCTGCGTCTGGCGGCTGCGGTCGAGGCGCAATCGGAACACCCCCTGGCCCGCGCGGTGGTTGCAGGGGCTGCGCATCTGGATGTGCCGTCTGCGACCGAATTCCGCGCAACCCCCGGCCATGGCGCCGAGGCCATGGTGGAAGGTCAACGTGTCACCCTGGGCGCGGCGCGCATGTTCCCGCAGGGCGTGGGGCATTGGCAGCGCGAGGGCGAGGGCTTTGCCGTGCAGGGCAAGACGCCGGTCTATCTGGCGGTAGACGGCAAGGTTCTGGGCGTGCTGGCGGTGGCCGATGCGGTCAAGCCCGGCGCAGCCCCGGCGATCCGCGCGCTTGGTGCCATGGGGCTGCAGGTCTCGATGATCACCGGCGATGCGCAGCGCGTGGCGCTGGCCATCGGGTCGGAACTTGGCCTGAACGATGTCGAGGCCGAGGTCTTGCCGGGTGGCAAGGTCGAGGCCGTGCGGGCCCGTGGCCCGGGCGTGGCCTTTGTGGGCGACGGGATCAATGATGCCCCGGCACTGGCGGCGGCGGATGTGGGCATCGCGCTTGGCACCGGCACCGATATCGCCATCGAGGCGGCCGAGGTGGTGCTGATCGGCGGTGCGCCCATCGGGGTTGCAACCGCCATTCATGTCAGCCGGGCGGTGATGCGCAATATCCGGCAGAACCTGATCTGGGCCTTTGGCTACAATGCCGCGCTGATCCCGGTGGCGGCGGGGGCGCTGGTGCCCTTAGGCGGGCCGCAACTGTCGCCCATGCTGGCCGCGGGGGCGATGGCGCTCTCATCGGTCTTTGTGCTGACAAATGCGCTGCGTTTGCGGCGTCTGCGGGCAGTGGAGGCCCCATGAACATCAAGGATGTCGCCCGCCGCGCCGGCCTGCCTGCCAAGACCATCCGCTATTACGAGGAAATCGGCCTGATCCGCCCGCTGCGGCAGGCCAATGGCTATCGCAGCTTTAGGGACAGCGATCTGCACAAGCTGTCCTTCATCGGGCGGGCGCGCAGTCTGGGTTTTTCCATCGAGGACTGCCGCACCCTGCTGGCCCTGTATGAAGACAAGGGCCGCGCCAGCGCGGATGTGAAGGCGTTGGCGGGCACCCATCTGGAGCGGATCAGCGCCAAGATCGCCGAGCTGGAAGCCATGCGCCGCACACTTTCCGGGCTGGTTGACGCCTGCGCAGGCGATGAACGCCCCGATTGCCCGATCCTGACCGGGCTGGGCGGGCCGGGCTGCGCTTAGGCTCTGGCCTTCCCCGCCACCCCGTGGCAGGCTGGCACAAAACTCAGGGGGACGGACCAGATGCTGCCGGTATTCGACGGCCATAACGACATTCTTCTGCGCCTGCAGATGGCACCACGACGGCGCGAGGCAATCTGGCTGACCGGCGAGGGGCGTGGCCATCTGGATCTGCCGCGCATGAAGGCAGGTGGCTTTGCGGGCGGCATTTTCGCCATCTATATCCCCAGCCCGGCTTTGCCCGGCGCGCCGGATTACGACGCGATGATGGATCATCCGCCCTATGAAATCGAACTGCCCGCCATGATCCCGCTGGGCGTGGCGCAGCCGGTTGCGCTGGCCATGGCCGGGCATCTGCTGTGGATGGAGCGCGCCTCGGCCGGGGCGTTCCGGCTATGTCGCAGCGTGGCCGGGATCGAGGCCGCCCGGGCCGAGGGCGCGATTGCCGGGGTCATGCATATGGAAGGGGCCGAGGCGATCGACGACAGTCTGGATGCGCTGCACAGCTTTCATGCCATGGGCCTGCGATCCTTGGGCCCGGTCTGGTCGCGCCCCACGATCTTTGGCCATGGCGTGCCGTTCCGCTTTCCGGGCAACCCCGATACCGGCCCTGGCCTGACCGATGCGGGCAAGCGTCTGGTGCGGGAATGCAACCAGTTGCGCATCGCGCTGGACCTGAGCCATCTGAACGAAGCAGGGTTCAACGATATTGCCGCGCTCAGCGATGCGCCGCTGATTGCCACCCATTCCAATGCCCATGCGATCACGCCTTCGACCCGCAACCTTACAGACCGGCAACTGGCCATGATCCGCGACAGCGGCGGGATGGTGGGGTTGAACTTCGCCACGGTCTTCCTGCGCAGCGATGGCAAACGCGCCACCGATTGCGGCTGGGAACCGGTCTTGCGGCATCTGGATCACCTGATTACCCATCTGGGCGAAGATCACGTCGGCTTCGGGTCGGATTTCGACGGCGCAGCGATTCCTGACGGGATTGGCGACGCTGCCGGTCTGCCCCGGCTGATCGCGGCCCTGCGTGGCCATGGTTATGACGAGCCGCTTCTGCGGCGCCTGTGCTGGGATAACTGGATGTCGGTGCTGCGCCGCACTTGGGGCGGCTGACCGGGGGGGCGATGCCCCCCTTTCACATTCAGATCAGGCGACCTTGAGCAGCCCTTCAAGTTCGCAATTGCCATCGACCATGTCGCGCAGCGACAACCGGTCCAGCGTGGCATAAAACGCCTCGACCGCCTCGGCCAGCGCGCATTTCAACCGGCAGCATTTGACCAGCGGACAGGAATTGCCGCCGCCCGCGAAACATTCGGTAAAGGGCAGGGCGCTTTCAAAGGTGCGGAACACATCGCCCACCCGGATGTCATCAACACCACGCCCCAGCATCAACCCGCCCGCACGGCCGCGTACGGTGTGCAGGAACCCCTTCTGCGCCAGCAGGTGTATGACCTGCGCCAGGTGGTTTTCCGACGCATTGCAGGCGCTGGCAATTTCGGCCTTGCGCACCACCCGCCCCGGGTTGACCGCGCAGAACATCAGGGTTCGCATCGCAAGATTTGTGCGGGTGGTCAGTCGCATCTGTGGCCCCATCGATCCTTGTCGGACCGTGCTTGCCCGGTCTGGCATGGGCCTGCCATGACTTAGATCATGTGCCGACGGAGGATGAAGGGTTGGCGCAGCACCATCCCCCATTCCGAGGGCCTCGAATCGCACAGGTTCCATCAAAGCGGTTTGAATACGCCATGCCATTGTTAATGTTTTGTTATTTTGTGGTGCTTTTCGGGCTTGATTGCGCTAACAAGAGGCATCCGGCCCCTTTTTCGGGCACAGGCCGGGATAGGGTTACAAAATCGTTGCCACTGCGGTTTTTGCCTGTCCCGCCCGGAAGAAGGCAGGCATCCTGCCGGAAAAATACCATGGATTGGAACTGCGACTGTGAACGATCTGACTGCGCCGCACCTCAAGGCTGACATTCTGCGCCACCTGACCTTCACGCTTGGCAAGGATGCGCCCCATGCCAGCCGCTATGACTGGCGCATGGCGCTGTCTTTTGCGATCCGCGACCGGATTGTCGAACCGTGGTTTGCCTCTACCCGCAAGACATGGGACACCGGGCACAAGCGGGTCTATTACCTGTCGATGGAATTTCTGATCGGGCGTCTTCTGGAAGATGCCACGATTAACCTTGGTCTGCGCGACATGGCCGAACAGGTGATGGCCGATCTCGGGCAGGATTTCCGCGCGCTGGTCGAGGATGAACCCGATGCCGCCCTTGGCAATGGGGGCCTGGGGCGTCTGGCGGCCTGTTTCATGGAAAGCATGGCCACCCTGGGCTGCCCGGCCTATGGCTATGGGATCCGCTATGAACATGGGTTGTTTCGTCAGCGGTTCGAGGCGGGGCGGCAGGTGGAAACGCCCGAAGACTGGCTGACCCAACGCCACCCCTGGGAATTTGAACGCCCCGAGGCTGCCTATACCATCGGTTTCAAGGGCGAGGTGGTCACCCGTGACGGGCGCGAGGTCTGGTTGCCGGGTGAAACCGTTCTGGCCGAGGCGCATGACACGCCGGTGATCGGCTGGGCCGGGAAATGGGCCAATACGCTGCGGCTCTGGGCGGCCAAGCCGACCACGCTGTTCGATCTGGCGCGGTTCAACCGCGGTGACTATGCGGCGGCGGCAGAACCGGAAACGCTGGCCCGCACGCTGAGCCGGGTGCTTTACCCCGATGATACCACCTATCAGGGCAAGGAATTGCGCCTGAAGCAGGAATTCTTCCTGACTTCGGCGGCGCTGCAGGACATTCTGCGCCGCCATCTGGCGGGGGGCTACAAGGTGGCCGATCTGGCGCAGCATGTGGCGATCCAGATGAATGACACCCACCCCGCAATTGCCGGGCCGGAACTGATCCGCCTGCTGGTCGATGATCACGGGATGGAGTTTGACGCGGCACTGGAAACGGCGCGGGCCTGTCTGGGCTATACCAACCACACGCTGTTGCCCGAGGCGCTGGAACGCTGGGCCACCTATACCTTTGGCAGCGTGCTGCCGCGCCACATGCAGATCGTGGAACGCATCGACAGCTGGCACCGCCGCACCTATCACCCGCCGCATTATGTGGGCATCGTGAAGCACCACGAAGTGCGGATGGGCGAAATGGCCTTTGTCATGGCGCATAAGGTGAACGGGGTTTCGGCGCTGCATTCCGATCTGGTGCAGCAGAACCTGTTCCCGGAACTGAACGCGCTGCATCCGGGGCGGATCATCAACCAGACCAATGGCGTGACCCCGCGCCGCTGGCTGAAGATGTGCAACCGCCCGCTTTCGGCGCTGATCACCGAAACGGTCGGCTCCGGATGGGAGGATGATCTGGATCGGCTGAAAGGTCTGGAATCCCACGTCGGCGATGCGGGCTTCCTTGACGGGTTCGATGCGGCCAAGCGGGCCAACAAACAGGCACTGTCGGACTGGATCGCGCAGGAATGTGGCGTGCAGGTGTCGCCCGATGCGCTGTTCGATGTGCAGGTAAAGCGGATCCACGAATACAAGCGGCAGCTTCTGAACATCCTGGAAACCATCGCGCGCTATCACGACATCAAGGCCAATCCGGGGGCCGATTGGGTGCCACGGGTGAAGATCTTTGGCGGAAAGGCCGCGCCCGGCTATGTGGTGGCCAAGGAAATCATTCACCTTATCAACGATGTGGCTGCCGTTGTTAATGCTGATCCTGAGGTGGGTGACCGCCTGAAGGTCGTCTATCCGGCCAACTACAATGTCAGCCTTGCCGAACGGCTGATCCCGGCCTCCGACCTGTCGGAACAGATCAGCACTGCCGGCAAAGAGGCCTCGGGCACCGGCAACATGAAGTTCATGATGAATGGCGCACCGACCATCGGCACGCTGGATGGGGCGAATGTCGAAATCCTGCAGGAAGTCGGGGCCGAGAATTTCTTCCTGTTCGGCCTGACCGCCGATCAGGTCGGGCCCCGCCGTGCCAATCCAGATCATGCTCGCGATGCGATCCTTGCCAGCCAGTCGCTGCAGGATGTGTTGCAAATGATCGCCGAAGGCCGGTTCAGCCCCGATGAACCGGGCCGCTATCACCAGCTTGTCCACCGGGTCTGGCATCACGACTATTTCCTCGTGGCGTCGGATTTCGACAGCTATCGCTCGGCACAGGCCCGGGTCGATGCGGCCTATGCCGATCGTGCGGGCTGGCTGAAGATGGCCGCGCTGAACACCGCCCGGTCGGGCTTTTTCTCGTCGGATCGTACGATCCGGGGCTACATGAAAGACATCTGGTCCGTCGCTTCGGCGCTGTGATCACCGGCTTGGGAGGGGCGGAGGATGACGGCAGACTGGTTTCATCCCGGCGCGGCGGCTGCACTGGTGGCGGGGGCGCATGGCGATCCCTTTGCCGTTCTGGGGCCACATCGGGCGGGCGGGCGCGTGGTGGTGCGGGTGTTTCAGCCGGGAGCCGAACAGGTCTGGGCGCTGACCCCCGATCCAGTGCCGCTTGACCCTTGCGGGCAGGGCCTGTTTGCCGGCGTTCTGCCCGGCGATGGTCCCTACCGGCTGCGGGCGCGGGCAGGCGATACGGAATGGGATTGGGATGATCCGTTCCGCTTTGGCCCCGTTCTGGGCGAGATGGACGAATACCTGCTGGCCGAAGGCACCCATGCCCGCATCTGGCAGGTACTGGGCGCGCATCTGATGACCCATGAGGGCGTCGAAGGCGTGCATTTTGCCGTCTGGGCCCCCAATGCCGACCGGGTTTCGGTGGTGGGGGATTTCAACATCTGGGATGGCCGCCGCCACCCGATGCGCAAACGCGGTGCGACGGGCGTGTGGGAAATCTTTGTGCCCGGCCTGCCCGAAGGCACCGCCTACAAATATGAAATCCGCGGCCCCGGTGGCCAGCTTTTGCCGCTCAAGGCCGATCCGGTCGGGTTTGGCAGCGAACATGCGCCCAAGAATGCCTCGGTCGTGCGCGGCATCCGGGGCGCATGGTCGGATGCGGGCTGGATGGACGGCCGCGCCGCCCGGCAGACGGTCGATGCGCCGATTTCGGTCTATGAGGTGCATCTGGGCAGCTGGAAACGCGCGCCGGGTGACCGGATGCTGTCCTATACCGAACTGGCCGACCAGTTGGTGAGCTATGCCGCCGAGATGGGCTTTACCCATATCGAATTGCTGCCTGTATCGGAATTTCCCTTTGACGGATCATGGGGCTATCAGCCGGTCGGGCTGTTTGCGCCCACGGTGCGCCATGGCACGCCCGAGGAATTTCGTGCCTTTGTCGATGCCGCGCATCGGCAGGGCCTGGGTGTGCTGCTGGATTGGGTGCCGGGCCATTTTCCGACCGATCCGCATGGGCTGGGCCGGTTCGACGGCACTGCGCTCTATGAACATGAAGACCCGCGCGAAGGGTTCCATCAGGATTGGAACACCCTGATCTACAATTACGGCCGGACAGAGGTGCAGAACTTTCTGGTGTCCAACGCTCTGTATTGGCTGGAGGAATACCATATCGACGGGCTGCGGGTCGATGCGGTCGCTTCCATGCTCTATCGCGATTATTCGCGCAAGGATGGCGAATGGCTGCCCAACAAGGATGGCGGGCGCGAGAATTACGAAGCCATCGCCATGTTGCAGCGGATGAATGTGGTGGCCTATGGCCAAAGCCCCGGGGTGATGACCGTGGCCGAGGAAAGCACCGCCTTTCCGGGCGTCAGCCGCCCGGTGAACTGGGGCGGGCTGGGGTTCGGCTTCAAATGGAACATGGGCTGGATGAACGACACGCTGTCCTACATGCAGCGCGATCCGGTCTATCGCAAATACCACCATCATCAGATGACTTTCGGCCTGCATTATGCCTGGTCGGAAAACTACATCCTGCCGATCAGCCATGACGAAGTGGTGCATGGCAAGGGCAGCATGCTGGAGAAGATGCCGGGGCAGGGCGACGAGAAATTCGCCAATCTGCGCGCCTATTACGGCTTCATGTGGGGGCATCCGGGCAAGAAGCTGCTGTTCATGGGCTGCGAATTCGCGCAGGGGCGCGAATGGGCCTATCGCCAAAGCCTGGATTGGCATCTGCTGGATCATCCGCAACATGCCGGAATGCAGCGGCTGGTGCGCGATCTGAACACGCTTTATCGCGGCACGCCCGCGCTGCATGTGAATGATTGCCGCCCCGAAGGGTTTCAATGGCTTGAGGCCAACGATGCCGAAGGGTCCACCTATGCCTGGCTGCGCAAGGGTGGCCCCGAGGATGCGCAGGTCGCGGTGGCGGTGAACATGACGCCGGTCGAACGGCAACTGCGCATCGGGCTGCCGGCCCCCGGCCATTGGGCCGAGGCGCTGAATACCGATGCGGCGATCTATGCCGGGGGGAACCGGGGCAATCTGGGCGGGGTTCAGGCCGAGGCCATCCCGCATCAGGGCCAGCCCTGGTCGGCGCTGGTGGTGCTGCCGCCTCTGGCGGCGGTGTTTCTGAAACAGTCACAGATTTGAAACGGCGGGCCATTGGTCCGGGGAGGGGAAGTCATGAAAGCAAGACCCAATCAGCGCCTGTCATCGCAGGCCATGGCCTTTGTGCTGGCGGGGGGGCGCGGGTCGCGCCTGAAAGAGCTGACCGACCGGCGGGCCAAACCGGCGGTCTATTTCGGCGGCAAGACCCGCATCATCGATTTCGCGCTGTCCAATGCGTTGAATTCCGGCATCCGCAAGATGGCGATTGCCACGCAATACAAGGCCCATAGCCTGATCCGCCACATGCAGCGCGGCTGGAACTTCTTCCGGGCCGAGCGCAACGAATATCTCGACATTCTGCCCGCCAGCCAGCGGGTGGACGAAACCAAATGGTATCTGGGCACCGCCGACGCGGTGACGCAGAACATCGACATCGTCGATAGCTATGGCGTGAAATACATCATCATTCTGGCCGGCGATCACATCTACAAGATGGATTACGAAATCATGCTGATGCAGCATGAACAGACCGGCGCGGATGTGACCATCGGCTGTCTGACGGTCCCCAAGGCCGAGGCCACGGCCTTCGGGGTGATGCATGTCGATGCCCATGGGCAGATCACCGATTTTCTGGAAAAGCCCAAAGACCCGCCGACCATTCCGGGCGATCCGGCGCATAGCCTCGCGTCGATGGGGATTTATGTCTTCACCTGGGCTTTCCTGCGCGATCTGCTGATCCGCGATGCCGAAGACCCGAATTCAAGCCATGATTTCGGCAATGACATCATCCCGCAGATCGTGAAACACGGCAAGGCCATGGCGCATCGCTTTGCCGAAAGCTGCGTGACCGCCGGGCTGGAGGATGAACCCTATTGGCGCGATGTCGGCACGATCGATGCCTTCTGGCAGGCCAATATCGACCTGACGGATTTCGTGCCCAAGCTGGATATCTATGACAACAGCTGGCCGATCTGGACCTATTCGGAAATCGTGCCGCCCGCCAAGTTCATCCATGACGAGGATGGCCGGCGGGGCAGTGCGGTGTCATCGCTGGTGTCGGGCGATTGCATCGTATCGGGGTCCGAGGTGCGCAACAGCCTGCTGTTCACCGGCTGCCGGACGCACAGTTTCTCCAGCCTTGAATATGTCGTCGCACTACCGCAGGTGATCGTGAACCGCAAGGCAGAGTTGAAGAACTGCGTCATCGACCGTGGCGTGGTGATCCCCGAAGGGCTTGTCGTCGGGCAGGACCCGGAGGAAGATGCCAAGTGGTTCCGCCGCAGCGAGGGCGGGATCGTGCTGATCACCCAGGACATGATCGACGGTTGGGCGCGCGCAAAGCTGTAACCCTGGGGTGGTGACACGGGCGGGGGGGCGGTCGGCCCCCCGCACTCCCCGAGGATATTGGGCCAAGATGAAGGCGAAGGCAGGAAGGGCTGGGGCATGAAACGGGTTTTGTCGGTTGCTTCCGAGGCGGTGCCGTTGGTCAAGACCGGCGGCCTTGCGGATGTGGTGGGCGCGCTGCCTGCGGCGCTGGCCGGGCAGGGCTGGGAGATGCGGGTGCTGATCCCGGCCTATCGGGCCTTGCGGGCGCAGGCTGCCGATTGGCCGGTGGTGTTTCGCGACCCCGATCTGTTTGGCGGTGGCGGCGAGGTGCGTGCGGGCATGGTGGAGGGGGTGGCGATGCTCTTGCTCGATGCCCCGCATCTTTATGACCGCGAGGGGGGGCCCTACAACACGCCTGCGGGTGACTGGCCGGACAATGCCCAACGCTTTGCCGCGCTGTCCTGGGTTGCGGCCCGCATCGCCCGCGAGGGGCTGGAGGATGGCTGGCAGCCACAGGTGCTGCATGCGCATGACTGGCAGGCCGGATTTGCACCGGCCTATCTGGATTATGCCGGGGCGCGGGATGTGGCCACGGTGATGACCATTCACAACGTGGCCTTTCAGGGTTGGGCCGAGGCGGAGATGCTGGGCGCTTTGCGGCTGCCGGCTTGGGCCTTTCATCC
The DNA here is from genome assembly GCF_036964905.1 of Gemmobacter denitrificans. Classification (NCBI taxonomy): domain Bacteria; kingdom Pseudomonadati; phylum Pseudomonadota; class Alphaproteobacteria; order Rhodobacterales; family Paracoccaceae; genus Gemmobacter; species Gemmobacter denitrificans. Next base: position 486,434 of record NZ_JBALHR010000001.1, on the reverse strand, counting down.
GGCGGCGCTGGAATATTATGGCGGCTTGTCCAGTCTGAAGGCCGGGCTGGTGACGGCCGACAAGGTGACGACCGTTTCGCCCAGCTATGCCGCCGAACTGACGCGGGCCGAATTCGGGCTGGGCCTGCAGGGGGTAATCGCCGCGCGGGGGGCGGATGTGGTCGGCATCCTCAATGGCGTCGACACCTCGGTCTGGAACCCGGAGGCTGAAGCGGTGCCCTATTCCGCGCGTCGGATGAAGGGCAAGGCGGTGGCGCGGGCGGCGCTATGTGCCGAATTCGGGCTGGAGGTGCCGGGGCCGCTGGCCATCGTGGTCAGCCGCTTGACCGATCAGAAGGGGATGGATCTGCTGCCGCAGGTTCTGCCCGATTTCATTTCGGCGGGAGGGGGGCTGGCGCTGCTGGGTTCGGGCGATCCGGCGCTGGAAGCTGCCGTACAGGCGCTGGTCGCGCGGTTCCCGGGACGGGTGGCGGTGAAGATCGGCTATGACGAGGGGTTGAGCCACCGGATGTTCGCGGGCGGCGATGCGGTGCTGGTGCCGTCACGGTTCGAACCTTGCGGGCTGACCCAGATGTATGGGCTGCGCTATGGCACCCTGCCGGTGGTGGCATCCGTGGGCGGTCTGGCCGATACGGTGATCACCGCCAATCCGGCGGCTCTGGCGCAGGGTGTGGCGACCGGGATCACCTTTCAGCCGACCGATGCCCCGGCCTTTGCCGAGGCGCTGCGCCGTCTGATCGCGCTTCATGCCGATCCCAAGGTCTGGGCACAGCTGCAGAAGCGCGCCATGGCGCAGCCCGTAGGGTGGGAAACCTCGGCTGCGGCTTATGCGGCACTGTATGAAAGCATCCTGCGCGCATGATCGGGACATCCGGCCTGCTTGCCCGTCTGCCGGGCCATGCCACAAGCCCGGGCCGCGCCTGGCCGATGGGCGCGAGTTTCGATGGTGAAGGGGTCAATTTCGCGCTGTTTTCCGCCCATGCCGAACGGGTGGAACTGTGCCTGTTTTCGCCCGATGGCCGCAAGGAAACCGCACGCATCCCGCTGCGCGAACGCGATGGCGATGTCTGGCATATCCATGTCGGCGGGCTGACGCCGGGCACGCTTTATGGGTATCGCGTCCATGGCCCCTATGCGCCCGAAGGCGGGCATCGTTTCAACCCCAACAAATTGCTGATCGACCCCTATGCCCGGCAGCTGTCGGGGCGGCTGAGATGGTCGGATGCGGTGATGGGCTACAAGGTGGGCAGCCCGCGCGCCGATCTGTCTTTTGACACCCGCGACAGCGCCTTTGCCGTGCCGAAATCGGTGGTGGTAGACCCAAGCTTTCATTGGGGCAGCGATCAGCCGCCCCGGGTGCCCATGGCCGATACGGTGATCTATGAGGCGCATGTGAAGGGCCTGACGGCGCTGCATCCGGGGGTGGAGCCTGGCTTGCGCGGCAGTTATCAGGGGCTGGCCTCTGATGCGGTGATCGACCAGCTGGTGAAGCTGGGTATCACCTCGGTGGAACTGCTGCCCGTTCAGGCCTTTCTGGATGACCGGTTTCTGGTGGCCAAGGGGCTGACGAATTACTGGGGCTATCAGACCATAGGCTTTTTCGCCCCCGAACCCCGCTATATGGCGCAGGGCCAGATCTGGGAATTTCAGACCATGGTGCGGCGGCTGCATGCGGCCGGGATCGAGGTGATCCTGGATGTCGTCTATAACCATTCCGGCGAAGGCGATGAACTGGGCCCGACCCTGTCGTTTCGCGGGATCGACAATCGCAGCTATTACCGGTTGCGGGATGGCGGGCGGTACTATGTCAATGACACCGGCACCGGCAATACGCTGAACCTGACGCATCCGATGGTGCTGCGCATGGTGATGGACAGCTTGCGCTATTGGGTAGAGGTCATGCATGTCGATGGCTTCCGCTTTGATCTGGCCAGCGTTCTGGGGCGCGAGGCCCATGGGTTCGATCCCCATGGCGGTTTTTTCGATGCAATCCGGCAAGACCCGGTGCTGGCGCGGGTGAAGCTGATTGCCGAACCCTGGGATATCGGCCCGGGTGGCTATCAGCTGGGGGCCTATCCGCATCCGTTTTCCGAATGGAATGACAGGTTCCGCGATGGGGTGCGGCGGTTCTGGCGCGGCGATGCCGGGCAGGCACCCGATCTGGCCAAGCGCTTGCTGGGCAGTGCCGAACGGTTTGATCATTCGGGGCGCGCGGCGACGGCGTCGGTGAACTTCATCACGGCGCATGACGGGTTCACGCTGCAGGATCTTGTCAGCTTCACCCTGAAGCGCAATTTCGCCAATGGCGAAGACAATCGCGATGGCCATGATGACAACCATTCCGACAATATGGGGGTGGAAGGGCCAAGTGACGATGCGGCCATCATCGCCGAGCGGGGCCTGCGCAAGCGCAACCTGCTGGCCACCCTGATGCTGAGCCAGGGCGTGCCGATGCTGCTGGCCGGGGATGAAATCGGCAACAGCCAGCAAGGCAACAACAATGCCTATGCGCAGGACAATCCGACCGGCTGGGTGGATTGGACGGGCGAACCCGGGTTGGCCGCCTTTGTGGCCCGGCTGACCGCGCTGCGCCGCGCCCACCCGGTGCTGCGCCAGCGCCGCTTTCTGCATGGGCGGCCGCGCGAGGCGGATGGCCTGCCCGATGTGATCTGGCGTCGCGCCGATGGGGCCGTGCCGCGCCCCGAGGATTGGCATGACCCGGCCTTCCGCTGCATCGGTGTCGAATTGCGTCTGGCCGCCGAGGGCGATGATGCGGGGTCGGCCATTTTCGCTGTGTTCAACGCAGGTTATGCGACGCAGCTTACCCTGCCGGATACGGCTCCGGGCTGGCGGCTGATCCTTGATACGACCCGACCGGATACGCCCGAAAGCCCGGCCCGGTCGGGGCTTGAGCTTCCCGCCCATTCCGTGCTTGTTTTCACCCCGATCCAGATTTGAGGGCCACATGACCGCCTTGACCATCGCCACCCAACCGATTGCAGGGCAGAAGCCCGGAACTTCGGGCCTGCGCAAGAAGACGCCCGTGTTCATGGGGCCGCATTACCTGCAAAACTTCGTGCAGGCGATTTTTGATGCCATCGGCGGAGCGGCGGGCAAGACCTTCGTGCTGGGCGGCGACGGGCGCTATTTCAACGACAGCGCGGCGCAGATCATCCTGAAGATGGCGGCGGCCAATGGTGCGGCCAAGGTGATTGTGGGGCAGCACGCGGTTCTCTCAACTCCGGCAGCCAGCCACTTGATCCGCCTCAACAAAACCGATGGCGGCATCATCATGTCGGCCAGCCATAACCCCGGTGGCCCCGAGGAAGATTTCGGCGTCAAGTTCAACATGCCCAATGGCGGCCCGGCGCCCGAGGCCGTGACCGAGGCGATGTATCAACGCACCACCGAGATCACCGAATACCGCATTTCGGATGCGCCCGATATTGATCTGGGCCGGGTGGGCGCCACCACGCTGGATGGCATGGCCGTGGAGGTGGTCGATAGCGTCACCGATTACGCGGCGCTGATGGAAACCCTGTTCGATTTCCCGGCGATCCGGGCGATGTTTGCGGGCGGTTTCACCATGCGCTTTGATGCCATGTGCGCCGTGACCGGCCCCTATGCCACCGAAATTCTGGAAAATCGTCTGGGCGCCGCCAAGGGCACCGTGACCCATGGCACGCCCTTGCCCGATTTCGGCGGCATGCACCCCGACCCGAACCCGACCTGGGCGCATGAGCTGATGGATGAGATGATGGGGCCGAACGCCCCTGATTTCGGCGCGGCCTCGGATGGCGATGGCGACCGCAACATGGTGGTGGGGCGCGGCGTCTATGTCTCGCCCTCGGACAGCCTTGCCGTTCTGGCGGCAAATGCGCATCTGGCGCCGGGCTATGCCCGCGGTCTGGCCGGTGTGGCGCGCTCCATGCCCACCTCGGCGGCGGCAGATCGGGTGGCCGATGCGCTTGGCATCGGCAAGTTCGAAACCCCGACGGGCTGGAAATTCTTCGGCAATCTGCTGGATGCGGGCCGCGCCACGCTCTGTGGCGAGGAATCCTTCGGCACCGGATCGGACCATGTGCGCGAGAAGGACGGGCTTTGGGCCGTGCTGCTCTGGCTCAACATCCTTGCCGTGCGCCAGCAATCGGTGGCCGCCATCATGGCCGAGCATTTCGCGCGCTTTGGTCGCAACTACTATAGCCGCCATGATTTCGAGGCCATCGCCACCGACAAGGCCGATGCCATGATGGCCGCCCTGCGCGCCAGCCTGCCCGATCTTGCAGGCCATGAGGTCGAGGGCATGACCGTGCAAGGCGCCGATGATTTCGCCTATACCGATCCGGTCGATGGGTCCGTTTCGGCCAAGCAGGGCGTGCGCATCCTCTTCACCGATGGCTCGCGCATCGTCATGCGCCTGTCGGGCACTGGCACCGAAGGCGCGACGCTGCGGGTCTATCTGGAACGCTTCACCCCCGGCCCGGACGGGCTGGACCATGATCCGCAAGAGGCACTGGCCCCGGTGATCCGCGCGGCGCATCAGCTGGCGCGGATTGGCGAATTTACCGGCCGCACAGAGCCGAATGTGATCACCTGACGGGCGAAGCAGCGGGACGCTATAGACTTTCTGCTGATTGTGGCGGCGCGGGCATGGGGTAAACTGCGGCAAAGGAGTGCCACCATGCCCGACCGCAACCTGAAGACCGCGCTTATCATCGACGATCATCCGCTGTTCTGCGATGCGCTGTCGATCACCCTGCGCACGGTTGCGGGGCTGGATCAGGTTGAAACGCTGGACCGGCTGGAAACCGCGCTGGCGCGGCTGGATCTGTCGCCCTTGCCCGACGTCATAGTGCTGGATCTCAACCTGCCGGATGTCACGGGTTTGGACGGGCTGCTGCGGGTCAAGGCCGCGGCGGGGGCCGTGCCGGTGGTGGTCGTCTCCAGCCTGACCGACAATCGCATCATCGCGGGGGCCTTGCAGGCCGGTGCTGCGGGGTTTGTGCCCAAACATTCGCGTCGCGAGGTGTTCCGCGCGGCCTTCGAGGCGATCCGGTCGGGCGGGATCTGGCTGCCCGAAGGCTATGTGCCGCCCGCAGGCGAATCCGGTCCGGCCAATGCGCGGGAAAATGCGCTGGCCCGGCTGGCGCTGCTGACACGCCAACAGGCCAAGATCCTGCAGCTGATTTGCGAAGGACGGCTTAACAAACAGATTGCTTATGATCTTTCAATCGCGGAACCTACGGTCAAGGCCCATGTCTCTGCCATCATGCGCAAGCTGGGGGTACAAAGCCGGACGCAGGCGGTGCTGATCGCCAATGAGGTGAATTTCAGCACCATCCTGCCAGATCAAGGCTGATCAGGGCCGCGCGCTGCTGCCGCACAGGCAGGGCCGCCGACATGGGCTTCGACGGGGCGAAGGGAGGCGCACCGGATGAGCATGGATCAGGTGATCGTCACGGCCGAGGCCGCGGCGTCTACGCCCTTTCTGGGGGCGCGTCTGGCGCAGAAGCTGGGGCCGGGGCCTTTTGCCTGCGTCATGCTGTTTGCCGCACCTGAAACCGATTTGGCTGCGTTGGTGACCGATTTCCGGGTGAATGGCCCGGTGATCGGCTGCACGACAGCGGGCGAGATTTCGACCGAAGGCTATAGCGAAGGCGGCGTGGTCGCGCTTGGCCTGCCTGCCGCGTTGTTCGATGCCGAAACCATCTTTGTGCCGAACCTGTCAGTGATGGATCGCGAGGGGCTGATCGGCCAATTGATCCGCGCGCGGGCGGCACTGGCGCAGCGGCGGCCCGATTGGGACAGCGAATTTGCCTTTCTCATGGTTGATGGCCTGTCCACGCGCGAAGACGAACTGACGGCCACACTGGCATCGGGTCTTGGCCCGGTGCCGCTGTTCGGCGGGTCGGCAGCGGATGGCACGCGGTTTCGCCAGACCTTCGTGATGCAGGGCGGGCGGCTGTGGCGCGATGCGGCGGTGCTGGTGATGGTGCGGTCGCTCTGCCCGGTGCGGGTGTTCAATCTTGACCATCTGCGCCCGACCGAAACCCGCATGGTGGTGACCGAGGCCGATCCCGCACAGCGCATCGTGCGCAAGATCAATGCCGAACCGGCGGCGCAGGAATATGCCCGCCTTCTTGGCAAGGATCCGGGGCAGTTGGACACTTTCACCTTTGCCGCCCATCCGGTGGTGGTGCGCATCGGCGGCCAGCATCATGTGCGCGCCATCCAGCAGGTCGCGCCCAATGGCGATCTTGTATTCTTTGCGGCGATTGATGAAGGTCTGGTTCTGACCCTGGCCGAACCCGAGGATATGGTGGCCCATCTGGACCGCGAATTGCGCCAATTGTCCCAACCCGGCAGCCCGGCGGTGATCCTGGCCTGCGATTGCATCCTGCGCCGGATGGAGGCGCTGGAAAAACAGCGCTACGGGGCCATGTCGCATCTGTTGCGCCAGAACCGGGTGATCGGCTTTTCCACCTATGGCGAACAGCTCAATGCCATGCATGTGAACCAGACGATGACCGGCGTGGCCATCTATCCGCCCGATCCCTGACCTGATGACCCAGACGCCGCGCGCCTCCAGCCTGCTCAATGCTGCCGATCCGCTGGAACGCCAGCGCGACAAGCTTCTGGCCATCGCCGAAGTGCTGATGCGCCGGGCCGAACAGGAAACCGACAATTCCGGCGAGGCCTATGCCCAGTTCCAGCGCGCCGCGATGCTGGAAGATCAGGTCCGGGCCCGAACCCGCGATCTGGAACGCGCACTGGATCTGCTGCATCAGTCCAATGCGCAGCTGGCCACCGCCAACCGCGAAACCGAAGCCGCCCGGCAGAACCTGGCCGATGCGATCGAAACGGTGCAGGAAGGCTTTGCCCTCTTCGGCCCCGATGATGTGCTGGTCATGTGCAATTCGCGCTTTTGCCAGCAGATGATCGATCTGCGCGACCATCTGAAACCGGGCCTGAGCTTTGATACCTATATCGACCGGGTCAGCCGGTCGAGCTATCTCGCGCTGCCCCCTGGCGAAACGCCGGAAAGCTGGGCCGTGCGGCGGCGCAAGCGGCATCAGGATCGCCACGTCATCTTCAATGTGCAGCTGATCTGGGATCGCTGGCTGCAGGTGTCGGAACATCGCACGGCGACGGGCGGCACTGTCATCCTGCAAACCGATGTGACCGATCTGATCCGGCTGGAGCGCGAGGCGCGCGGCCGGATGCTGGACGATCAGGCCCGCATCATCCGCGCCACGCTGGACCATATCAGCCAGGGCGTCTGCATCTTTGACGCCGAGGCGCGACTGGTGGGCTGGAATCAGCGGCTGGGCGATCTGCTGGCCATTCCGGTGACACGGTTCCGCATGGGGGTCAGCTTTGCGGCGCTGATGGAACGGATGGAAAGCGAAATCGGCTTTGGTGAAGGCATGACGGCGCAGCGCCTGGCAGAGTGGACCGGCGCGCGGGGCCGGGCGCCGATCTCTTTCGAAGTGACGCGGGGGCCGCTGATCCTGCAGGCCGATGCGCAGGAAATGCCCGATGGCGGCTTTGTGGTAAGCTTCACCGATATCACCGCAGAACGTGCGGCCCAGGCGGCGCTGGCGGCGGTGAACGAAACGCTTGAGGCGCGGGTGATGGAGCGCACGCTGGAACTGGCTGATGCGCTGGCCGATGCCGAACGGGCCAATGCCAGCCGGGCGCGGTTTGTGGCGGCGGCCAGCCATGATCTGCTGCAACCCCTGTCGGCGGCCAAGCTGTTCATCGGGTCCATCACCGCCGAGGGGCTGGACCCCTTCGCGCAAGAGGCGCTGACCAAGGCGCAGAACGCCTTGGGGCAGGTCGAGGGTATTCTGGGCGCGCTCCTGGATATTTCGCGGCTGGAAAGCGGGCGGTTGGCGGTCAATCCCGGGCCTGTGCAGTTGAACCGCGTGCTGGGCCCGCTGCGCGAGGAATTCGCGGCGCTGGCCGCCGCCAAGGGCTTGCGTCTGACGGTGCTGCCCTGTTCGGCGGTGGTGATCTCTGATCCTGCCTATCTGCGCCGCATTCTGCAGAACCTGATCGGCAATGCCGTGCGCTATACCCGCACGGGCCGGGTGCTGGTCGGGGCGCGGCGGCAAGGCGGCGGCATCCGGCTGGAGGTGCGCGACACTGGCCCGGGCATCGCCGAAGAAGATCAGGATGCCATTTTCCGCGAATTTCATCGCCTGAATGCCCCGGCCTCGGCGTCCGAGGGGATGGGTCTGGGGCTGGCCATTGTCGAACGCGCCTGTGCTGCCTTGGGCCATCCACTTGGCCTGCAATCCGATCCCGGGCGCGGCAGCTGTTTCATGGTGCAACTGGCGCAGGCCGATCCTTCGGCCAGCCTGCCCAGCCCCCCGGCAGCCCAGCCCCCCCAACCGGCGGTACAGGGCACGTTGATCGCCTTTCTGGTGGAAAACGATCCCGATCTGCGCCGCGCCATGGGCCTTTTGCTGGAAAAATGGGGCCTGACGGTGCTGGATGCGGGTTCGGCCGAAGAGGCGCTGGAACTGATCGAGGAAATCGGCATCCTGCCGGATGTGTTTCTGGTGGATCAGCAATTGGGCGATGGCATGGCCGGGCTTGACTTCATCCGCCAGATCCGCAGCGATTATGTGGGCACAATTCCCGCTGCGCTCATCACCGCCGACCGTGATCCGGCGCTGGCACTGGCCTGCGATACCCTTGCCATTCCACAATTTCTCAAACCGATCGACCCTGCCGCGCTGGAGGCATGGATCGTGTCGGCCACAGCACCACCACCGGAAACATAAGACTTTCGTTTCATAGCCCGGCGCGCAAATTTGTTGCAGCCTGTCGGCAAAAGGGAGACCCAGATGCACCTGACCGACAGTCGCGACATCAAGGCACCACCTGCAACGGTCTGGGCCGCCATACTTGACCCCGACATGCTCAAGGCCGCCGTCCCGGGATGCCAAAGCGTCACCGGCAGCGTGGCCGACGGGTTCGAGGCTGTAGTTGTGCAGAAGGTGGGGCCGGTGAAGGCCACCTTTACCGGCCTTGTATCAATCTCTGACATTGTGGAAGGCGAAAGCCTGACCATTTCGGGCGAAGGCAAGGGCGGCCCGGCGGGATTTGCCAAGGGCGGCGCCAAGGTCAGGTTCGACCCGATCCCCGAAGGCACCCGCCTGACCTATGAGGTCGAGGCCAATGTCGGCGGCAAGCTGGCGCAACTGGGCAGCCGCATCATCGACGGTTTTGCCAAGAAGATGGCAGACGAATTTTTCGAACGGTTTCAGGCTGCGGTCGAAGGGCCCGCGACACCCGAAGCCGATCAGGCAGTGACCGAGACGACCGGGGAAAACGGCGAAGCCCCGGCAGAAAAGAAGGGCTGGATCAAGCGGCTGTTCACCTGACAGCCAGCCCGACCAAGCATGATGCCAGGGAGGAACGAATGGCAAAAGTGACTATGACGGTCAACGGCAAGACCGTGTCGGGCGAGGTGGAGGGGCGCACGCTGCTGTCCACCTTCCTGCGTGACGGTCTGGGCCTGACCGGCACCCATGTCGGCTGCGATACCTCGCAATGCGGGGCCTGCACGGTGCATGTGGATGGCAAGCAGGTGAAGGGCTGCACGGTCTTTGCGATGGATGTCGCAGGGGCCGAGGTGCGCACCATCGAGGGCATGGCCAATGCCGATGGCAGCCTGTCGCGCATCCAGCAGGCCTTTCAGGATCATCACGGTCTGCAATGCGGGTTCTGTACCCCCGGCATGGTGATGGCGGCGGCGTCGCTGCTGGCCGTGAACCCCAAGCCGTCCGAGGCCGAGGTGCGCCACCATCTGGAAGGCAATATCTGCCGCTGCACCGGATACCACAATATCGTCAAGGCCGTGCTGGCGGCGTCCGGGCAGGACGTATCGCAGATCGCTGCCGAATAATCGAACCAGAACAGGGTTTTGCGGCTGTTTCCTGAGAACGCCGCATCAAGGGAGGACGACATGCCGAAAGACGGTGGCATCGGCGCCAGCACCAAGCGGCGCGAAGATGTGCGGTTCCTGACGGGCAAGGGCCGCTACACGGACGATATCAACATCCGCGGGCAGGCCTATGCCTGGTTCATCCGCTCGGACGTGGCCCATGGCAAGATCAACAGCATCAACACTGCCGCCGCCGAGGCGATGCCGGGCGTGGCCAAGGTGTTTACCGCGGCCGATTTTGCGGGCGTGGGCGGCATTCCCTGCGGCTGGCAGGTGACCGACCGTTTCGGCAAACCGATGCAGGAACCCAAGCATCCGGTTCTGGCCGATGGCAAGGTGCGCCATGTCGGTGACCCGATTGCCGTCGTCGTGGCCGATACGCTGGAACAGGCCCGCGACGCAGCCGAGGCGGTGGAGATCGACATCACCCAACTGCCGCCGGTGCTGGACATGAAGGCCGCACTGGCCGCCGATGCGCCGAAAGTGCATGAAGAACTGACGTCAAACCTTTGCTATGACTGGGGTTTTGTCGAAGAAAACAAGGCAGCCGTCGAAGAGGCCTTCAAGGACGCCGCGCATGTCACCACGCTGGAACTGGTGAACAACCGGCTGGTGGCCAATCCGATGGAACCGCGCGTTGCGGTGGGGGATTACGAATCCCATTCCGGCCAGCACACGCTTTATACCACCAGCCAGAACCCGCATGTGATCCGCCTTCTGATGGGGGCCTTTGTGCTGGGGATCCCCGAACACAAGCTGCGCGTCGTGGCGCCGGATGTGGGCGGTGGCTTCGGGTCGAAGATCTATCACTATGCCGAAGAGGCCTTCGTGACCTTTGCGGCCAAGACGCTGGGCCGTCCGGTCAAGTGGACCTCCAGCCGGTCCGAGGCCTTCATCTCGGACGCACAGGGCCGCGACCATGTGACCCGCATCGAACTGGCGCTGGATGCGGCGAACAACTTCACTGCCGTCCGCACCGAAACCTATGCGAATATGGGGGCCTATCTTTCGACCTTCGCGCCGTCGATCCCCACCTGGCTGCACGGCACGCTGATGGCCGGGAATTACCGCACGCCGCTGATTTATGTGAATGTGAAGGCGGTGTTCACCAATACCGTGCCGGTCGATGCCTATCGTGGCGCGGGCCGCCCCGAGGCGACCTATCAACTTGAACGCGTGATCGACAAGGCGGCGCGCGAATTGGGCGTCGATCCGGTGGCGCTGCGTCGGCAGAACTTCATCCAGCCCGACCAGTTCCCCTATCAGACGCCGGTGGCCGTGGTCTATGACACCGGCAATTACACCGCTACGATGGACAAGCTGCTGGAGATTTCCGATCACGCGGGCTTTGCCGCCCGGGCGGCGGAAAGTGCGGCGCGGGGCAAATGGCGCGGCTTTGGCATTGCCCATTACATCGAGGCCTGTGGCATTGCGCCGTCGAACCTTGTGGGCCAGTTGGGGGCGCGGGCCGGGCTTTATGAAAGCGCCACAGTGCGGGTGAATGCGACCGGGTCGATTTCGGTCTATACCGGCAGCCATAGCCATGGGCAGGGGCACGAAACCAGCTTTGCCCAGGTCGTGGCGGAAATGATCGGGCTGGACGCGGGCCAGATCGAGATCGTCCATGGCGACACCTCGAACACGCCGATGGGCATGGGCACCTATGGGTCGCGCTCGCTTGCGGTGGGCGGTTCGGCCATCGTCAAGGCGACCAACAAGATCATCAACAAGGCCAAGAAGATCGCGGCCCATCTGCTGGAGGCATCCGACAGCGATATCGAGCTGAAGGATGGCAAGTTCACCGTGGCGGGCACCGACAAATCGGTCGATTGGGTTGGCGTGACGCTGGCCGCATATGTGCCGCACAACTACCCGCTGGAAAACATGGAGCCGGGGCTGGAAGAAACCGCCTTCTATGACCCGTCGAACTTCACCTATCCGTCGGGTGCCTATGGGTGCGAAGTCGAAGTTGATCCCGAAACCGGCAAGGTGGATATCCTTGCCTTCAGCGCGGCGGATGATTTCGGCAATATCGTCAATCCGATGATCGTCGAAGGTCAGGTGCAGGGCGGTCTGGCGCAGGGTATCGGGCAGGCGCTGATGGAAAACTGCGTCTATGACGAAAACGGCCAGCTTCTGTCGGGCTCGTTCATGGATTACGCGATGCCGCGCGCCGATGATCTGCCGATGTTCAAGGTCGATCACAGCTGCTGCACCCCCTGCACCCACAACCCGCTGGGCGTGAAGGGCTGCGGCGAGGCGGGCGCGATCGGATCGCCCCCGGCGGTGGTGAATGCGGTGATCGACGCCATCCAGCGCGCGGGCCGCACCGACATCACCCATATCGACATGCCCCTGACGCCGTCGCGCGTCTGGTCGGCGCTGAACTGAAGGAGGAGGAGAGAATGCAGAATTTCGAATTCGTCAAACCCTCCAGCATCGCCGATGCCGTGGCGGCTTTGGGGCAAGAGGGCGCGGTGGCGCTGTCGGGCGGGCAGACCCTGATCCCGACGATGAAGCAGCGGCTGAACACGCCGGATCTTCTGGTCAGCCTGACCGGTATCGCCGAGATGAAGGGCGTCTGCCATGGGGAGGGCGGGCTGCTAATCGGTGCGGCCACCCCGCATGCGGTGGTGGCGGCTGATGCGGCGGCACATTACCCGGCGCTGGCGGCCCTGGCCGGCGGCATCGGCGATCCGGCGGTGCGCTCGCGCGGCACCATCGGTGGCAGCCTTGCCAATAACGATCCATCGGCCTGCTATCCTTCGGCGGCGCTGGCCTCGGGGGCGACCATCGTCACCAACCGGCGCAGCATCGCGGCGGATGATTACTTTCAGGGCATGTTCGCCACTGCACTGGAAGACGGCGAGATCATCACCGAAGTCCGCTTCCCGATCCCGCAGCAGGCGGCCTATGTGAAGTTCAACCAGCCTGCCTCGCGCTTTGCACTGACCGGGGTGTTCGTCGCCAGGTTCGGTTCAGGCGTGCGGGTGGCGATCACCGGCGCGTCGAATGACGGGGTATTCCGCTGGACCGAGGCCGAAACAGCGCTGAGCGCAAATTTCGCGCCGTCCGCGATTGAAGGCCTGTCCTTGTCGGGGGATGGGATGATCAGCGATCTGCATGGCAGCGGCGATTATCGCGCGCATCTGTGCAAGGTGCTGACCAAACGCGCCGTGATGGCGGCGGGTTGAGCCTGTTGCAAGACTTGAACAAGGCCCGGCAAGTGCCGGGCCTTGTTGACTTTTCAGCCCTTGCCACCATTGGCGAGGTAAACCGCGCAACCTGTCAGCGCAGCATAGTCATCGGCCACCACGGTGACCGAAAACTCGTTCTGCATCAGGGCCACCCGGCGCGGGCGGCGGAAGGTTTCGGTCAGGCCGAAATTGCCGAAATGCGGTGCCATGGCCTGCGACATGCCGCCAATCAGGTAAATGCCGCCATAAGGCAGATGGATCAGCGCCAGATCAGCGAGCGTTTGTGCCAGAATGCGGGTGTACAGCCGGGCCGCATGGGTTGCGACCGGTTCCCCCTGGGCCAAGGCGGCCAGGACCTCGGCCGATGCGGCGCTGCTGTCGCGCCCGGCTTCGCTTGCGGCAAAGGCGTGCAGATTGGCAAGACCTCGGCCTGACAGGGCCTCTTCCACACCGGCATGGGCCACTTCGCCCCGACCTGCCAGCAGCGCCTCAAGAAAGCGCAACAGGCGCAGGTCTTCCTCGGTCTGGGCGGGCAGGTTCACATGGCCACATTCCGAAGGCGGCACCACCCGGCCCCAGGGGGTATTATGGACAGGGGCCGCATTGACCCCGGTGCCCAGCCCTACCACCAGCATCGACGCGCCATCTTCGACCGGCCCGTCAATCACCCGATGCAGGTGATCGGGGGCGATATGGCCAAGTGCCTGACCCTGCGCCTGCAGATCGTTCAGGATCGCCACGCGTGCCGCCCCGGTCGCACGCGACACGCGGCCTTCGTCAATCACCCAGGGCTGGCCATCGGCATCGAACAGATTTGTCATCACGATATGACCATGGCGCAGCGGACCCGCCGCCGCCACACAGGCCCCGGCCACCGGCCCCACCGATTCATCGGTCATGTAGCGGGCCAGAACCTCGTCGATGCCATTGAACCCGTCATTGCGATAGCGCCGGACCGAGGCTTCGCGGATCACCCCGCCATCGGCCAGCGCCACACGGGTATTGGTGCCGCCGATATCGGCCACAAGCGAAAGCGAAGCGGTGGTCATCATGGTCCTCCAGATACGTTCGGTGCCGGGCCAGAGCTACCAGTTTCAGTTCCGCGCCAGCGCGCGTTTGATCGCCTGATAAGACGCTTTGGGGCGCCTTGCCAAGGTGTCGAAATCCACATGCACCAGACCGAACCGCTTGTCATAGCCTTCGGCCCATTCGTAATTGTCCAGAAGCGACCAATAGAAGAAGCCGCGCAGGGGCGCACCCGCGGCCATGGCCCGCTGGCAGGCCGCGAAATGGGCGGCGATAAATTCGATGCGGTCGGGATCATCGGTGCCACCGGCCAGCGCCATGCCATTTTCGGTGACATAAAGTGGCAGGTCGCCGGTATGATCGCGCGCCAGCCGGGTGAGAAAGCCTTCCAGCCCCTCGGGATAGATTTCCCAACCCATCTGCGTCTTGGGCAGGGGCCCCGTCACTTCGCGCGTCGCAGGCCAGGGCGTTCCGGGGGCGGCGGCATGGATGTGGCGGGTGTAGTAGTTCACCCCCAGCCAATCGAGCTTTTGACCGATCAACGCCATGTCATCTTGCCAATTGGCAGGAAGATGCGGTTCCAGCCCCGCCAGAGCCTCGGCCGGATAGCGGCGATGTGCGATGGCTTCGATGAACCAGCGGTTGAAGATGGCATCCTGCACTGCGGCGGCCTGGCGGTCTGCGGCGCTGTCACTGGCCGGGGTGGCATGGTCAAAGTTCAGAACGATGCCCAGATTGCGATGCCCGAGGCCGCGCAGCCGCTCCACCGCCATGCCATGCGCCACAAGAATATGATGCATGGCCCGGGCGGCGGCACGGATGTCGCGCAGGCCCGGCGCATGGGCCCCGATGAAATGCGACAGCCAGGCGACGCACCAGGGTTCATTGATCGTGGCGGTGGTTTTAACCCGGTCACCCAGCCGCGCCATGACAGCTTCGGCGTAATCGGCAAAGCGGGCGCAGGTGTCGCGGTTGCGCCATCCGCCCAGATCGGCCAGGGCTGCAGGCAAATCCCAATGGTACAGCGTCAGGAAGGGGCGCAATCCGCGCGCCACCATGCCATCCACCAGCCTGTCATAGAAATCAATCCCTTGCGGGTTGATCTTCACGCCATCCGGCATGACCCGGGCCCAGCTTGTGGAAAAGCGGTAGGCGTCAAATCCGGCATCGCGGATCAGATCAAGGTCTTCGGCCCAGCGGTGGTAATGGTCGCAGGCGGTGGCCCCGTCCTCGGCGCGTACCACATTGCCCGGAGTTGCGGCGAAGGTGTCCCAATGCGACGGGCCAGCCCCGCCAAAGCGGCTGCCCTCGATCTGGTAGGCGGCGGTGGCGGCCCCGAAGACGAAACCTTCGGGAAAGGTGGCGCGGGGCGGGATCATGACCGGTACGGCCCGGTAGAGCCGCCGATGATAAGCTCCGCCTCCATCAGATGTTCGGCCGGGCTGGTCAGCTTGCCCTGCACCATGCCCAGAAGCATATCCGCCGCCAGACGCCCGGCCTCGCGCACCGATGACCGGGTGGCGGTGAAGATCGGCACATCCTCGCCATTGCGCATGTAGCTGAGTTCGTCATCATGGATGATGATCGAA
Source organism: Gemmobacter denitrificans (assembly GCF_036964905.1). Lineage (NCBI taxonomy): Bacteria > Pseudomonadati > Pseudomonadota > Alphaproteobacteria > Rhodobacterales > Paracoccaceae > Gemmobacter > Gemmobacter denitrificans. The sequence continues at coordinate 470,664 of NZ_JBALHR010000001.1, read as the reverse complement.
ACGTCGCGGCCCATCTTCATCCCCAGATCCTCGACCGCGCGCCGCGCGCCAAGCCCCATGATCATGGATGAGGCAATCAGCGCCGTGGGCGGATGGGGCAGGGCCAGCATCCGCCGGGCGGCCCGGTAACCAGCACCTTCGGTCATTTCTTCACTCACCATCATTTCGGGGTCGGGGGCAATGCCACGGGCGGCCAGCGCATCTTCATAGCCGCGCCGCCTGCGGATTGCGAAATCCATGAATTCCAGACCGTTGATCAGGCCAATGCGACGATGGCCCAGATCGAACAGGAATTCGGTTGCCCGCTGAAAGGCGCGGCGGTTGTTCACATCAACCCAAGCATAGGGCGATTCTGTCCCCGTCGCGCGGCCATGCACCACGAAGGGAATGCCCAGTTCCACCAGAAGGGGGATGCGTTCATCGTTCAGCCGGGGGCCGTGCACGATCACGCCATCCACCGTGCCGCGCGATTTCAGCTCACGGTAGGCGCGTTCTTCGGTGTCATCGGGCACCACCGACAACAGCATGTCATAGCCATTGCGCGAATAGATCTCGCCCGCCCCGGCGATGAAATCGGCAAAGACCGGGTTCACGATTTCATGTCGCGTGGCCAGCGGGATCACATGGCCGATGGCCATGGCCCGCCCGGTGGCCAGCCGGATGGCGCGGGTATTGGGCTGGTAATTGTAGCGCCGCGCGGCCTCGGCCACCCGTTCGCGGGTGGCGGCGTTCACCTCGGGATAGCCGTTCAGCGCACGGCTGACGGTCGTGGGCGACAGATCGAGTTTGCGCGCAAGCTCCTTGAGGTTCATTCTGGCAGAGGCGTCCATGGCTGGCCCTGTGGGCCAAAGCGTTTCAAATCGGCGGCAGATTAGCCGTGGCAGGGGGGCAGGCCAAGCACAATCTGCCCTTGCCCGCGGCAAGGTCGCCATTGCTGCAGGTGCATTGGAAGTTTTGGAAAAGTTTGGCGGCCAGCCTTTGCACTCGAAGGTTGACGCATTGCGCCGATCGGGCTTATCTGTGGCACCCAAAGCGGTTTGAATGTGATTCCCGCTTGGGCGCTGTTTTCCCTAAACTGGCGAAGCGGCGGGAGGAGGATCGGGAGGATGGACATGAAACGGAATCTTTGTGTCGGCACGGCTGTGCTGGCGCTTTTTGCCGGTCAGGCCTTTGCGCAGGACTTGAAATTCGCGCCGGGCGAGGATGCCCGGTTCAACTGGGCGTCCTATGAGGCGTTCAAGGGCGCCCATGATCTGAAGGGCCAGAGCCTGAAGATCGATGGCCCCTGGGGCGGCGTGGACAAGGAATTGTTCGAATCCGTGATCGCCTATTTCGAGGCCGCCACGGGTGCCGATGTGGAATATTCGGGCGGTGACGGGTTTGAACAGCGCGTGATGATCGATGTGGAGGCAGGATCGCCGCCCAATATCGCCGTCGTGCCGCAGCCCGGTCTGGCTGCCGATCTGGCCAAGCGTGGCAAGTTGGCCCCGCTGAAGCCGGAAGTGACCGAATTCCTGAAGAACAATTATGCCGCGGGGCAAAGCTGGGTTGATCTGTCCACCTATGCTGGCCCCGATGGGACCAAGGCGCTCTATGGCTTGTTCTACAAGGTCGATGTGAAATCGCTGGTCTGGTATTCACCCGAAAATTTCGAAGATGCGGGCTATGAAGTTCCCAAGACCATGGAAGAGCTGAAAGCGCTGTCGGATCAGATCGTGGCCGATGGCGGCACACCCTGGTGCATCGGTCTGGGGTCGGGCCCGGCGACCGGCTGGCCCGCGACCGACTGGGTCGAAGACATGATGCTGCGGGTCAACACGCCTGCAGATTACGACGCCTGGGTGGCGAACGAGCTGAAATTCGACGATCCCAAGGTGGTTGCCGCGATCGAGGAATTCGGGGCTTTTGCCCGTAACGATGCCTGGGTGGCTGGTGGCGCAGGTGGCGTGACCTCTACCGATTTCCGCGACAGCCCCAAGGGCCTGTTCGCCTCGCCGCCCGGCTGCTACATGCACCGTCAGGCCAGCTTCATCCCGTCCTTCTTCCCCGAGGGCACGGTCGTGGGCGAGGATGCCGATTTCTTCTATTTCCCCGCCTATGAAGGCAAGGATCTGGGCCAACCGGTTCTGGGTGCGGGCACCATCTTTGTGGTCACCCAAGACAGCCCGGTGGCGCAGGCCTTCATCGATTTCCTGACCACCCCGATCGCGCATGAAATCTGGATGGCACAATCGGGTTTCCTGACCCCGCACAAGGGCGTGAATCCCGAAGCCTATGGCGATGCCACGCTGCGCAAGATGGGCGAGATCCTGACCAATGCCACGACCTTCCGCTTTGACGGGTCGGACCTGATGCCCGGTGCCGTTGGCGCGGGTGTGTTCTGGACCGGCATGGTCGATTACTCCGGCGGCAAGGATGCGGCCACTGTGGCGGCCGATATCCAGAAGACCTGGGACACGCTGAAGTAAGCGTTTCCCGCTCCGGCACCTGCCTGTGTCCCCAGTCGCGGGCAGGTGCCCCATTCCCCCTAGGAGAGGCCCATGGAACAGCTGTTCATGGCCGGCGCCACCATCGTGTTGGGCGTCTTTGGCTGCGTTGCCTATTTCTTTCTGTCAAATCTTGCGCTGGATACCATCTGGCCTGCCCGTGGCCCCGATGCCGGGCGCAACATTGCCCGCGCGGCGCTGTGGCGGCCCTGGCTGTTCCTGCTGCCTGCCCTGGCGCTGCTGACGGTCTATCTGGTCTATCCGCTGTTCGTGTCGGTCTGGCTTTCGTTCCATGATGCGACGGGCGACCGTTTTGTCGGCACAGACAACTATGCCTGGTTGCTGAACGATCCGAAGTTCCGCGAATCCATGCACAACAACATTCTGTGGCTTCTGGTTGTTCCGGCGGCGTCCACCTTCTTCGGGCTGATCGCGGCGGCGCTGACCGATCGCATTCGCTGGGGCAATTTTGCCAAGGCCATGATCTTCATGCCGATGGCGATTTCCTTCATCGGCGCAGCGGTCATCTGGAAATTCATCTATGATTATCGCGGTGACGGGCAGACCGAAGTGGGCGTTCTGAACGCGATCTGGGTGGCGATGGGCGGGCAGGCGCAAACCTGGCTGACCATCGAACCGGCGAATTCCTACTTGCTGATGATCGTGCTGGTCTGGATCCAGACCGGCTTTGCCATGGTGATCCTGTCGGCGGCCCTGCGTGGTATCCCCGAAGAAACCATCGAAGCCGCGATCCTCGATGGCGCCTCGGCCCTGCAGATTTTTGCCAGGATCAAGGTGCCGCAGATCTGGGGCACCATCGCCGTGGTCTGGACCACCATCACCATCACGGTGCTGAAAGTGTTCGATATCGTGCTGGCGATGACCAATGGCCAATGGGGCACGCAGGTGCTGGCCAATCTCATGTTCGACTGGATGTTCCGCGGCAATGACACGGGCCGGGCCTCGGCGGTGGCGCTGGTCATCATGATCATGGTCACCCCAATCATGATCTGGAATATCCGTAACGCCCGCAAGGAGATGCGCTGAGATGGACAATATCGCAGGCACCAAATCCTCTCTCGTCTGGGCGGTGCATCTGGCCACGGCGGCACTTGTGCTGCTGTGGGTGCTGCCCACCATCGGGCTTCTGGTTTCGTCCTTCCGGGACCGCGACCAGATCACCACCTCTGGCTGGTGGCGGGCCCTGTTCCCGGCCGAACAGAACCTGGTCTATCGCGCGGGTGGCGCCGATACCCAACGGCAGGACGGCGCGCTTTGGGTGATTGACGGCAATGTGTTCGATGGTCGCGGCGGCGAGGTGAAGGCCTTCGGCATCACCTCCAAGGACCCGTCGGCCTTTGCGCCGGGGGCCGAGGCCCCGCTGAAAGATGGCGTGACCGCAACCGTTGCCGCCAATGGCGATTACCGGCTGACATCGCCCGTGGCCTTTGACGGCCGCTCGCCGCGCCTGTTCGTGACCTCGGTCACCCCGCCACGCTTCACGCTGGAAAACTATGCGCGGGTGATGTTTGCCGAAGGCATGGGGCGGGCCTTTCTGAACACCATGACGGTGACCATTCCGGCCACGATCATCCCGATCCTGATTGCCGCCTTTGCCGCCTATGCGCTGGCCTGGATGGAGTTTCCGGGGCGGGCGTTGCTGATTGCGGGCATCGTGGGCCTGCTGGTGGTGCCGCTGCAACTGTCGCTGATCCCGCTGCTCAAGCTGCATAACAGCCTTGGCATCGGCAAGGAATATGTCGGCATCTGGCTGGCCCATTCCGGCTTTGGCCTTCCCCTGGCGATCTATCTGCTGCGCAACTACATGGTGGGCCTGCCGCGCGAGATCATCGAAAGCGCGCGGGTGGACGGGGCGACCGATTTCCAGATTTTCCTGAAGATCATCCTGCCGCTCAGTTTTCCGGCGCTGGCCAGTTTCGCGATCTTCCAGTTCCTTTGGACCTGGAACGACCTGCTGGTTGCGACGGTGTTCCTGGGCAACAGCGCCGATCAGCTGGTGATGACCGGGGCGCTGCGTTCGCTCATGGGATCGCGCGGCGGCGAATGGGAGGTGCTGGCCTCGTCCGCCTTCCTGTCGATCGCGGTGCCGCTGGTGGTGTTCTTCGCAATGCAGAAATACCTCGTGCGCGGCCTGCTGGCCGGCTCGGTGAAGTGAGACGGACATGACCTTGAAAACAGACGAAAACTGGTGGCGCGGGGCGGTGATCTATCAGATCTATCCGCGCAGCTTTCAGGACAGCAATGGCGATGGGATCGGCGATCTGGCCGGTATCATCCCCCGGCTGGATCACATCGCGGACCTGGGCGCCGATGCGATCTGGCTGAGCCCCTTCTTCACCAGCCCGATGAAGGATTTCGGTTATGATGTCAGCGATTACTGCGATGTCGATCCGATGTTCGGCACGCTGGCGGATTTCGATGCGCTGATTGCGCGGGCGCATGATCTGGGCCTGCGGGTGATGATTGACCTGGTGCTGTCGCATACGTCGGATCAGCACCCCTGGTTCCGCGAAAGCCGCCAGAACCGCAGCAACCCCAAGGCCGACTGGTATGTCTGGGCCGACCCCAAACCCGATGGCACGCCGCCCACCAACTGGCTGTCGATCTTCGGCGGATCAAGCTGGCAATGGGATGCGCGGCGCGAACAGTATTATCTGCACAACTTCCTGATTTCGCAGCCCGATCTGAACTTCCACAATCCCGCCGTGCAGGAGGCCGTGCTGGATGTGGCGCGGTTCTGGCTGGCGCGCGGGGTGGATGGGTTCCGGCTGGACACCATCAACTTCTATTTCCATGACAAATACCTGCGCGACAATCCGGCCCTGCCGAAAGAGCTGCGCAACGACAGTATCGCGCCGGGGGTGAACCCCTATAACCATCAGCTCCATCTGTTTGACAAGAACCAGCCCGAAAACCTTGAATTCCTGCGGAAATTGCGCGCGGTGATGAAGCCTTTCGGCGCTGCCGCCGTGGGCGAGGTGGGCGATGCGCAGCGCGGCCTTGAAATCATGGCCGAATACACTTCGGGCGGGGATAAGGTGCAGATGTGCTATCCGTTCGAAATGCTGCAGCCCAAGCGGCTGACGGCAGATGCGGTGGTGCAGACCTTCGCCCGCATGGCTGCCGCCGCCCCGGATGCCTGGCCCTGCTGGAGCTATTCGAACCACGACACAGTGCGCCACATCACCCGTTGGAACCTTTCTGCCGATGCAGCAAAGGCTTACACGGTGTTGTTGGCCTGTTTGCGCGGGTCGATCTGCCTGTATCAGGGCGAAGAACTGGGTCTGCCCGAGGCCGAGATTGCCTTTGAGGATCTGCAAGACCCCTATGGCATCGAATTCTGGCCGGAATTCAAGGGGCGCGACGGGGCCCGCACCCCGATGGTCTGGCAAAGCGACAATCGCATGGGCGGGTTCACGCAGGCCGAAAAGGCCTGGCTGCCGGTCAGCCCCAGCCACCTGCCGCTGGCCGCTGGTGCGCAGGGCGGCGAAGGGAGCATGCTTGATCACTACCGCCGGGTGCTGGCCTTCCGCCGCACCCATGCGTCCCTGCGCGATGGGGCGCAGGTGCATCTGCAGGCCGTCGGCGAGGCGGTCAGCTTTCTGCGTCAGGACGGGGCGGAAACGCTGTTCTGCGCCATCAACCTTGGTGCAGGGGATGCGACGCTCGCCCTGCCCGAAGGCGATTGGCAGGCAATTGGTGCCGATCTGGGCGGCATTGCCCCGGAAGGCAAGACTGTGGTTCTGGGCCCGTGGCAGCTCTGCCTCGCGCAGAAGGTATGAGGGGAAAGCAATGGCCAATCTGAAACTGACCAATGTCGAAAAGGCCTATGGGGATGTGAAGGTCCTCAAGAACATCAATCTCGACATCAAGACCGGCGAATTGATCGTATTTGTCGGGCCGTCGGGCTGTGGCAAATCCACCCTTCTGCGGATGATCGCGGGTCTGGAACGGATCACCGGCGGCGAATTCACCATTGATGGCGTGCGGATGAACGATGTTCCCCCGGCACAACGCGGCATTGCCATGGTGTTTCAGTCCTATGCGCTTTACCCGCATATGACTGTGCGGCAGAACATGGAATTCGCGCTGAAGATCGCGAAGAAATCGGCGGATGAGATCAAGTCAGCGGTCGAAAAGGCGGCGCGCATCTTGCAACTGACGCCCTATCTGGATCGCCTGCCCAAGGCGCTGTCAGGCGGGCAACGCCAGCGGGTTGCCATCGGCCGGGCCATCGTGCGTGACCCGAAGGTCTATCTGTTCGATGAACCGCTCTCGAACCTTGATGCCGCGCTGCGTGTGGCGACCCGGATCGAAGTGGCGCAGCTGAAGGAATCCATGCCCAATTCCACCATGATCTATGTGACCCATGATCAGGTGGAGGCGATGACGCTGGCCAGCCGCATCGTGGTGCTGGCCGGGGGCGGGATTGCGCAGGTGGGCAGCCCGCTGGAACTGTATGAACGGCCCGAAAACGAATTTGTGGCCCAGTTCATCGGCAGCCCGGCCATGAACCTGCTGGCGGGTGAAGTGGTCGAAACCGGTGCCTATACCAAGGTGCGGCTGGAGGGCGGCGGCGAGGCGGTGGCAGCCATCCCCACGACCGAAGCCGACCGGGGCCTGAAGGTCAATCTGGGCGTGCGGCCCGAGGATATGCTGGCCACCGATGGCCCCGCGCTGTTCACCGGCGAAGTGGAGATCACCGAGGCCCTGGGCGAGGTGACCCTGCTTTACTTCCGCCGTCAGGGCGAAGCGGCGCAGGTCGTGGCCAAACTGCCCGGCATTCATCGTGACCTGCGGCATAAATCCGTGCGGCTTGCCGCCGATCCGGCCAAGATCCATCTGTTCCATCAGGGGCGTTCGCTGCTCTATCGCGAAGGCGGCAAGGGCTGACAGGAACAGGGCCGAAAGCGCCAGCGCGATCAGCGTCGGCACCCAGAGCGTGAAACGGGGCGGTGGTGGCAAATCCATGCTCCGTTTATCGGCTGTTTACCTTTCCAATTGCTTAATCCGGGCATGGAATGGCACGAGATCACCGATCCGGATGACTGGCAGGCGCAGGCTGGCCCGGCGCTGCAACAGGCCTGGGCCTATGGGGTCGCGCTTGGCCGTCTGGGGGCGCAGGTGCGGCGCGGCGCGGTGATCCGGGATGGCCGGGCGCTGATGGTTGCCCAGATGCTGGAACGCCGCCGGGTCAGGCTGATCCATCAGCCACATTTTCCCGGCCCCGCCAGCCGCGCGCCCCTGCGCCGGATGGCCCGCCATCTGGGGGCGACCATCGCATCCTGCCCGTTGACCGGGCCAGGGGTCATCCCCCTTGTCACCGCGCGCCATCACGCCATTCTGGATTTGCGGCCGGCTGCCGACAGCTTGCGCCGCGGTCTGCATGGCAAATGGCGCAATCGGCTTCTGGCCAGCCGGATCACCCCCGCCAAAGGCCGCGAGCGTCATCTTTCAGAATTGCTGACGCATGAGGGCGCGCAAAGCACGGCGCGCGGCTATCGTGGGTTGCCAATGGCCTTTGCGCAGGCTTGGCCGGGGGCAACGCTGATGCTCCACTGGTCCCCGAGGGGGCAGATGCAGGCGGGCATGCTGTTCCTGATCCATGGCCGCGCCGCGACCTATCATTGCGGCTGGACCAGCGAGGAAGGCCGCAAGGCCGAGGCCCATCGCGCGCTGCTGTGGCAGGCTATCCTGCGGCTGCAAGCGGGGGGGATTGAACGGCTAGATCTTGGGGCGGTGGATTCCGACAATCCGGGGCTGGCGCGGTTCAAGCTGGGCACGGGGGCCATGCTGGAAAACCTGGGTCCGACCAGCCTGATCCTGCCCTGATCAGGTTTCTGGCAGAAAGGCGCGGCGATCGGCCAGAAGCTGCGCCAGCCGCGTGCCAGCCGCAGACAGCGCATTCTCTTCGGAAACCGCCAGAACCACCGGCTCGCCCGGGCCGCCATCGATCAGGGGGCGCGTGGTCAGGGGGGTGCCATCATAGCTCGCCTCGGTCAATGGGCGGGTATAGCTGAGGCCAACCCCCAGCCCATGCGCCGCGAAAGAGCGCAGGATTTCCAGCGTGGCGGCACGATGGGCGATGCGTGGGGTCAGGCCACGCTTGGCAAACAGGGCCCGGATATGGCCGACAGACAGCCCCTGATCGGCCAGGATCAGCGGCACATCCGCCAGTTCCGCCAGCGAAACCCCGGCCCGCAGGGCCAGGCGGTGCTGCGGGTTCATGACAGCATGCGGTTTGACCCGGGCGATTTCTTCCTTGGTGACTGCCGTCGGCAGGCCTAGATCATAGGTCAGCGCAAGGTCGATCTGGCCCCGGCGCAGGCCATCGGTGATTGCCTCGAACCCCGCGATCTGTGGCGCGACGGGCAGGTCATCGGGCAGGGCGGTCAAGAGCGCCCCCAGCATCACCGGGGCCAGATCCTCGAACACCGCCAGACGCACCGGTGTCGCCGGGGCTGCATCGCCCGCCATCAGCCGGGCCATTGCGGCCAGCTGCTGCTCTGCCGCATCCAGAAAGTCGCGACCAAAGGCCGTGGGTGTCATCGGACCACCAGCCCGCCGCAGGAACAGCGATTTGCCAAGCTGGGTTTCCAACTCCCGCAGGGCCACCGACAGTGCAGGCTGGCTGACATTCAGCGCCTCTGCCGCAGCGGTCATACCCCCGGCCTGTGCCACCGCCACGGCATATTCCAACTGGCGCAAAGTGACAGATAACATTTTTGTATCACGCGCATGAGAAGATATTATTTGAATTTATGTTAGGGTCCGATCAGGCATTTGCAAGCGAAACGAAAGGAATTTCCGATGCCGGTTGCCGAAATCACCCCAGACATGATCGAAACCTACCAGACCGAAGGTGTCGTGCTGATCCGCGGCCTGTGGTCTGACTGGGTGGATGAACTGCGCGCCGGGGTGGAACGCAACATGGCCGAGCCCGGCCCCTATGCCGCCGAAAACCTCAAACCCGGCGAAGGCGGGCGCTTCTTCGATGATTACTGCAACTGGCAGCGCATCCCCGAATTTGCGCGCGTCATCCGCGAAAGCGATGTGGCCCGTGTCGCGGCCCAATTGATGCAATCGTCGCGCGTGCAGATGTTCCACGATCATGTTCTGGTCAAGGAACCCGGCACCAGCAAACCAACCCCCTGGCATCAGGATGGGCCATATTACTTCGTCGAAGGGCAGCAGACGGTCAGTTTCTGGTCGCCGCTCGATCCGGTGCGCGAGGCCAGCCTGCGCTGCGTGGCAGGCTCGCATCGCTGGGAGAAGGAGGTCTTGCCGACGCGCTGGCTGGCCGAGACGAATTTCTATCCCGACAGCGACCGCTACATGCCCGTGCCGGATCCGGATGCCGAAGGCATGCTGGTACGGGAATGGCAGATGGAACCGGGTGATGCGGTCGCCTTCAACTATCGCACCCTGCACGGCGCGCGGGGCAATCTGGCGGGTTCGCGGCGCCGGGCCTTCAGCCTGCGGCTGCTGGGTGATGATGCCCGCTATGTGGAACGGCCCGGCCGCACATCGCCGCCCTATCCGGGCCATGACATGCAGCCGGGGCAGGTGCTGCGCGAGGATTGGTTCCCCTTTCTGATCTGATCGCACAGGGCTGCGGCCTTTTGCCCGGCCCCGTTGCGCGCACCCTTTCCCGCCCGGGCGCGATGGGCTAGGCCTTGGGCGTAACGGTTACCGGAGCCCCCGATGTCTGATCCCGCACAGCGCCGCCCAAAGGCCTATCCCCCGCCGCAGTTTCCGCCCCATCGCCCCAGGCTTTTTGCCCGCATGCCGCCAGCGGTCTTTCCGGTTCTGCTGGGAACGCTCGGGCTCGGGCTGGCCTTGCGGCGGGCCGAGGCGGCGCTCGGCCTGCCCGAAGGTCTGGCCGAGGTCGTCCTGGGGGCTGCCGTGGCGCTTTGGGCCTTTGCCGCATTCGGCTATCTGGTGAAACTGGCGCGGCGCGGTGGCACGCTGATCGAAGACCTGCGCACCTTGCCCGGACGGGCAGGGGTTGCGGCGGCATCTCTGGGGCTGCTGCTGGTGGCTGCGGCTGTCGTCCCCTATGCCCCGACACTGGCCCGCGGGGTGCTGTTTGCCGGTCTGGGGCTGCATGCGGCGCTGGCAGGGCTGGTGATCTGGCTGTTCCTGAAATCGCCGCCCGAGGCGCGCGAGGTGACACCGGTCTGGCATCTCAATTTTGTCGGCTTCATTCTGTGCGGGCTGACAGCGGTGCCTTTGGGCATGATCTGGCTGGCGGCGGCATTGCTTTGGCTGACCATGCCGGTTGCGGTGGCCATCTGGGCGGTTTCGCTGGTGCAATTGTGGCGTCGCCCGCCGCCTGCACCGCTGCGCCCCATGCTGGCCATCCATCTGGCCCCGGCGGCCCTGTTCTCCACGGTCGCCACCGGCATCCAGGCGTGGCTGATTGCATTGCCCGCGCTGGCGCTTGGCGCGGTGCTGCTCATCGTGCTGGTATCGGCGGGCCGCTGGCTTACCGCCTCGGGCTATTCGGCGCTTTGGGGGGCCTTTACCTTTCCGCTTGCGGCCTTTGTCTCGGCCCTGTTTGCGCTGCGCATGGATGTCACGGCAACGCTGTTCCTGATCGCCGCCCTTGGCCTGATCCCGCCGATCCTGTACCGGGTTCTGAAGGCCTGGGCCTCGGGCGATCTGGCCCTGCGCAGCAACGCCGCCGAAGCCTAGATCTGCGCCACAAAGGCCCGCGCCAGCGTCAGGCCGATCCGGTCGGCCTCGGCCCCGCGCCCTGCGGCCTCGGCGGCATGGCGGTCTGCCCAGCCGGGCGCCATCCGCTCCACCGCTTCGGGGAAGCTGCGCAGCCAATCGGCCACCACGGCGCGATTGGCCTCGAAATGGAACTGCGTGCCCCAGACCTTTGGCCCGGCGCGAAACGCCTGCTGCGCCGCCTTGTCCGAGCGCGCCAGATGGGCCGCACCTTCAGGCAAGGTGAAAGTGTCGGAATGCCATTGAAACACCGGAAAGCGGGCGGGCAGGGCGCCCAGAACCGGATCCGCCGCGCCCGCCTTGGTCAGCGCCACATCAACCCAGCCGAATTCCGGTGTAAGCCCGATCAGGTTTTCCGCCCCCAGGCCCCGCGCCAGAAGCTGCGCGCCCAGACAGATGCCCAGCACCGCCTGCCCGGCCTGACCGGCAGCCTGCATCTGCCGCGCCAGCTCTGGCAGATAGGGGTGGCTGTCGTCCGCCCGGGCATGCTGTTCGCCGCCAAACACCACCATCGCGTCATACGCGGCCATATCCGGCAAGCGCCCGTCGGACCACGGCTTGTACAGCCCGATCCGCGCCCCTGCCTCATGCAGCGCCACGCCGACCTGACCGTGATGGGTTACCTTGGTGTTTTCCACAATCGCGACGCGCATGCTGCCCCCGAAATCCGTTTCTTGCCCCATCGACCACTCGCGCCCACCCCGTGCAAGCCTGTCTGCGACAGCAGGGCGGCCTGTCCTTTGTCTTGGCCGCAAATATCCTCGGGGGGCAGCCCGGCACGGGCCGAAGGGGGGCAGACAGCGCCCCTTGCGACAGAGGCCACAGGGATTTTCGCTTGCACTTGCGCGCGCCCCGTGAAAAGGGGAACCGCCAAACGATCCCATCCCATGACCCGTTCAGGAGGCTCCCATGGAGATTCGCGAGGCACTCACCTTTGACGATGTTCTGCTGGTTCCGGCGGCCAGCAATGTGCTGCCTTCGGATGCAGATACCTCGACCTTCGTGACGAAGGCGATCCGCATGAACATCCCGCTTTTGTCCAGCGCGATGGATACGGTGACCGAAGGGCGCATGGCCATCGCCATGGCGCAATCGGGCGGGATCGGGGTCATTCACCGCAATCTCGACCTCGAGGCGCAGGCGCGCGAAGTGCGGCGGGTCAAGCGGTTTGAAAGCGGTGTCGTCTATGCGCCGATCACCCTGCGCGCCGATCAGACCATGGCCGATGCCAAGGAATTGCAAGAGCGCTACAACGTCACCGGTTTTCCGGTGGTGGATGGCGAAGGCCGTGTGGTGGGCATCGTGACCAACCGCGACATGCGCTTTGCGACCGATGACAAGACGCCGGTTTCGGTCATGATGACCTCGGAGAATCTGGCGATCCTGCGCGAACCGGTGGATCGCGATCTGGCCATTTCGATGATGAAGGCACGGCGCATTGAAAAGCTGCTGGTGACCGATGGGTCGGGCAAGCTGACTGGCCTGCTGACGCTGAAGGATACCGAGAAGTCGGTCTTGAACCCCCATGCCTGCAAGGACGAGATGGGGCGGCTGCGCGTCGCCGCGGCCTCGACCGTGGGCGATGCCGGGTTTGAACGCAGTCAGGCGCTGATCGAGGCGGGTGTGGACCTTGTGGTGATCGACACTGCGCATGGCCATAGCGAGGGCGTCGCCAAGGCTGTGGAACGGATCAAGAAACTGTCGAACACCGTGCAGGTGGTTGCAGGCAACGTGGCCACGGCCGAGGCGACCCGTGCGCTGATCGGTGCCGGTGCGGATGCGGTGAAGGTGGGCATTGGTCCGGGGTCGATCTGCACGACGCGGATCGTGGCCGGTGTGGGCGTGCCGCAGCTGACGGCGATCATGGATGCCTCGCGCGCGGCAGGCGACATTCCGGTGATCGCCGATGGCGGGATCAAGTTCTCGGGCGATTTTGCCAAAGCGATTGCCGGTGGTGCGTCCTGCGCCATGGTCGGATCGGCCATTGCGGGCACCGACGAATCCCCCGGCGAGGTGATCCTGTGGAATGGCCGCAGCTACAAATCCTATCGCGGCATGGGCAGCCTTGGTGCCATGGCGCGCGGATCGGCCGACCGCTATTTCCAGAAGGATGCCGCCAGCGACAAGCTGGTGCCCGAGGGGATCGAAGGCCAGGTGCCCTACAAGGGGTCTGTCGCGACGGTCATCCATCAGATGGTGGGCGGGCTGCGTGCCGCCATGGGCTATACCGGAAACCGCACCGTGGCCGAAATGCGGTCGAACTGCAGTTTCGTGCGCATCACCGGGGCAGGGCTGAAGGAATCCCATGTCCATGATGTGCAGATCACCCGCGAAAGCCCGAATTACCGGATCGGCTGATGCGGGCGCTGGTCACAGGGGCAGGGGCGGCAGGTGGCATTGGTCTGGCCTGCGCGCGCGCCCTTGGGGCGGCGGGGCATGATCTGATCATTGCGGGCGCTTCGGGGCGGATTCACGCAAGGGCGGCCGAACTGTTGGCCGAGGGGTTGCGCGTCACCGCCTTTCAGGGCGATCTGACCGATCCGGCCATGGTGGCACGGCTGGCCGATCTGGGGCCGGTGGATGTTCTGGTCAACAATGCCGGGATGGGCATGCAGGGGACACCGCAGAAGATCCGCGCCTTCGCCAAGTCTGACCCCGAGGCCTGGCGACGTGAATTCGAACTGTCGCTGACCACCGCCGTGCTGGTTACCCGCGCCTTTCTGCCCGCCATGCTCGATCGCGGTTTTGGCCGGGTGGTGATGATGGCCTCGGTGACTGGACCATATGTTTCGGTGCCCGGGGCATCGGCCTATGCGGCGGCCAAGGCCGCGATGATCGGGCTGACCCAGACGCTCGCGCTGGAGGTGGCAAAGGCCGGGGTCACCGTCAATGCCGTGGCGCCGGGCTGGATCGCGACCGAGGCCACACAGCGCGGCGAATTTGCCGCTGCGCGCAAATCGCCCATGGGCCGCGCGGGCACCCCTGACGAAGTGGCGGCCTGCGTGGCCTTTCTGGCCTCCGCCGGGGCGTCTTATGTGAATGGCGCGACACTGGTCGTGGATGGCGGCAACATGCTGCAGGAAAAGAAGGGCTGATGCCATGACCCCCGCCGCGCGGCTGTCGGCTGCCATCACGATCCTGGACCGGATTCTGGCCGGAACCCCGGCGGAACAGGCACTGGTCAATTGGGCGCGCGCCTCGCGCTTTGCGGGTTCGGGTGATCGCAATGCCATTCGTGATCTGGTCTTCGATGCGCTGCGCTGCCGTCGCAGCCATGCTGCGCTTGGCGGGGGGGAAACCGGGCGGGGGCTGATCCTGGGCGGGCTGCGCGCCGCCGGGATCGACCCCGGGCCGCTGTTCACCGGCGAAGGGCATGCGCCTGCGCCCATCGGCCCGGATGATGTGAGCATCATACCACAAGGCTTTGAAGCTGCAGATATTCCTGACTGGATCGGCCCACAGATGCAGGCCGATCTGGGCGATGATTTCAGCGCCATCACAGCGGCGCTGCGGCAGCGTGCACCGGTCTTTCTGCGGGTGAACCTGGTGCGCGGGGGGCTGGTTGCAGCGCAGGCCGCACTTGCGGATGAGGGGATCACGGCCGAACCGCACCCATTGTCGCCGACGGCGCTGCAGGTGACGGAAGGGGCGCGCAAGATTGCCCTATCCGCCCCCTATCAGGACGGGCGGGTGGAATTGCAGGATGCCGCATCACAGGCGGTGGTGGATGCCCTGCCATTGGCAGACGGGATGCGGGTGCTGGACTATTGTGCGGGCGGCGGTGGCAAGGTGCTGGCCATGGCCGCGCGGGCGCGTCTGCGGGCCTTTGCCCATGATACCAACCCCGGCCGGATGCGCGACCTGCCCGACCGGGCCAAACGCGCCGGGGTCAAGATCAGCATCACCGCCCGGCCCGAAGGGCCTTTCGATCTGGTTCTGACCGATGTGCCCTGCTCAGGCTCCGGCAGTTGGCGGCGCGCGCCTGAAGGCAAATGGCTGCTGACCCCCGAAAAGCTGCAGTCCCTGCTGACAGTTCAACAGACCATCCTGCACAGGGCGGCGGCACTGGTGCGACCGGGCGGATGGCTGGGTTATGCCACCTGTTCGCTGCTGCGCTGCGAAAATCGTGCGCATATCGACAGCTTTCTGGCCGACCATCCGGGCTGGAATCTGGAGCGCGACCGCCAATTCACCCCGCTGGACGGGGCCGACGGGTTTTATGGCGCGGTTTTGCGGCGAAACGCGGGTTGAAAGTTGGGGTATATTAATACCTATTTTTCAAGCCATTGTTTTTGTGTGTATATTCATGTGTCCCATCGCTTGACCCGGCGTTGGAAATGAAGGAAAAGCCCCCATCCGAGATTCAGGGGCAGCGTGCCCCCCAAACTCCATGGGTCTGATATGAAAACCTTCACCGCAACGCCTGCGGATATCGAGAAGAAGTGGATCCTGATCGACGCGGAAGGCGTCGTTCTGGGCCGCCTCGCGACCATCGTCGCCAATATCCTGCGTGGCAAGAACAAGCCGACCTTCACCCCCCATATGGACATGGGTGACAATGTCATCGTCATCAACGCCGACAAGGTGCAGATGACCGGCAACAAGCGCAACGACAAGCGCTACTACTGGCACACCGGCCACCCGGGCGGCATCAAGTTCCGCACCGCGCGTCAGGTGCTGGAAGGCAACCACCCCGAGCGTGTGGTGGTCAAGGCCGTGGAACGCATGATCACCCGCAACAGCCTGGGTGCCAAGCAGATGACCAACCTGCGCGTCTATGCCGGCGCCGAGCATCCGCATGAAGCGCAAGCGCCGACCGTGCTGGACGTGAAGGCCCTGAATCCCAAGAACACCCGGAGCGCCTGATCATGGCTGACATCAAATCCCTCGACGATCTGAAATCGGCCGTCTCGGGCGCTGCTGCCCCGGCTGCCGCCGCTCCGGCTGCTGCGCCGCGCGAACCCAAGCGGGATTCGCTGGGCCGCTCCTATGCCACCGGCAAGCGCAAGGATGCGGTTGCCCGCGTCTGGGTGAAACCCGGTACCGGCAAGGTTGTGGTCAATGGCAAGGAAATGGCGGTCTATTTCGCCCGTCCCGTGCTGCAGATGATCCTGAAGCAGCCCTTCACCATCGCCAATGTCGAAGGCCAGTTCGACGTTTATGCCACCGTGGCCGGTGGTGGTCTGTCGGGCCAGGCTGGTGCGGTGAAGCACGGCATTTCCAAGGCGCTGCAGCTCTATGAACCCAGCCTGCGCGCCGCGCTGAAGGCCGCCGGTTTCCTGACCCGCGACAGCCGCGTGGTGGAACGGAAAAAGTACGGCAAGCCGAAGGCCCGTCGGTCGTTCCAGTTCTCGAAGCGCTGATCCGCCCTTCGCCAGATCATCGGAAAAGCCCTGCATCTTGCAGGGCTTTTTTGTTTTGTCTGCCCGGGTTCGTGCGGGCATGAAAAAAGGGCCGGAAGAACCGGCCCAGTCAGGGGTACACCTTGAAAAGGGGGGGGGGCGATCAGGCCTGCCAGAAGGGTTTTTCCCCTTCGGCCCATGCGGCATCTGCTGTCAGCCCGATGTCGCGCAGAAGATGCGCATCCAGCCCGCGCAGGCCGCGGCGGCCCTGACGGCGCAGATCCCAGGTCAGCAGGGTTTGCGCGACAGTCAGCGCAAGGCGCGACAGCGGCGGCAGGGTCTGCGGGCCGGTAAAGATCAGCGTCGGGGCGGCGGTCAGCGGCGACCGGGTCATGATAGCACCTTTTGTGTTGATACAATAAATGGAGTTTCGTATATCATTGATACAATGCCGCGGAGGCACAGGCCAGAGGTTGAATTGTCATGGATACAAATTGGCGGCCCGATCTGAGTCAGCATCCTGGGCCGAAATATCTGGCCCTGACCCGCGCCCTTCGCGAGTCAATCCGCGCCGGTGAACTGGCCCCCGGGGCACAATTGCCTACCGTGCGCGATCTGGCCTGGAGCCTGCAGGTCACGCCAGGCACTGTCAGCCGCGCCTATCAGATGGCCACACAGGAAGGGCTTCTTGCGGCCACGGTGGGGCGCGGCACCTTTGTTGCCGCCCGCGCCCCCAGGCTTGGCCCGACGCAGGCGCTGTTTCAGGAACGCGATCTGGGCAATGAACCCTGGCTGGTCGATCTGCGATCGCCGCAATTGCCGGATGTGGGGCAGGCGGCGGCGATGACGGCGGCCTTGTCGCGCATTGGCGGCGATCTTGGGACGGATTGGCAGGATTATCCATCGCAGCGCGGCGAGGCCCCGTTGCGCGATGCACTTTGCGACTGGTTGAGCGACCGGGTGCTGGGCCCGATCACCGAAGCCGACATCGCCTTGTCTCATGGCGGGCAGAATGCGCTGTTGCTGGTATTTCTGTGCTGTCTGCGGGGCGACCGGCCGGTGATCCTGACCGAAGACCTGGCCTATCCGGGTATCCGCCATGCCGGGCGGCTGGCGCGGGCCGAGGTGGTGGGGGTAGAGATCGATGCACATGGCCTGTGCCCCGCTGCGCTGGAGGCGGCCTGCCGACGGCATGGCGCCCAGATCCTTGTGATCACACCCGAGGCCCAGAACCCGACCGCCGCCCGCATGCCGCTGGAACGCCGCGAGGCCATCGCCGCCATTGCTCGCAAGTATGACCTGCAAATCATTGAAGATGATTGCTATTCCATTGCGGAAAGCCAGTTGCCCTCGATCCGCGCCCTGGCACCGGATCGCACCTGGTATGTGGGCAGCCTGTCCAAGTCATTGTCGCCCGCGCTGCGGCTTGGCTATGTGGTCTGCCCCACGGGAATGGGCGAGGCGGGGCGGCTGACTGCGCAGCACAGCTTTTTCGCGCTGTCGCGCCCGGTCTCGGACCTATGTCTTGACCTGTTGGAAAGCGGTGTGGCCGATCAGTTGCGCCGGGCCGTGGTGGCAGAATTTTCGGTCCGTCTGCAGCAGATGGTCAACGCGCTTGGGGCTTTTGACATCCGCTGGCAACCGGGGCTGCCCTTCATCTGGGTGCCGTTGCCGACCGGTTGGCGCGGTTCGACCCTGGCGCGGATGGCCGAGGCGGAAGGGGTGCTGGTGCGACAGGCCGATGAATATGCGCTGATCCATGGCCGCGCCCCCCATGCGCTGCGCGTGGCGGTGGCGGGGGCCATTCCCCAGGCACGCTATCTGCCCGCACTGGACACGCTGGCCCGACTGCTGGCGCGGCCCCCGTCCGACATGGCGGTGTAGCACGGCGCTCTGACATGGCGCTCTGACATGGCGGCGTGATCTGGAACTGGCAGATTGCCGGGGACGCCGGTTTCCCGGCTGGGGATTTTTCAGGCAAAGCCGTGCGGCCCAGAGGCAAATCACGCAAGGGCATCGCAGGCAGCCCAAAAAATGATCAAATTATTTTTCGATTTTTGGCAAAGGGTTGCAGGCAATTGTTCCTGATTTTCCCCAGACCTGACCGGGCACTTGGGCATTTGGCCCCTTTTCATGTGCCCGGCCATGTGCCAAAAATTCTGCAAAAATACGTCAAATGCCGGGATCTGCAGTCCCAGGCCAGAAACAGGGGTGATGATGGATAACGGGTCTTCCAAAGGCCGATTCTGGAATTCCGAGGCTGCCAGCGGCCTGACGCTGATTTCGCCCCCTGCCATCTATGCGATCCTGCTTCTGGCGGCCCCGTTGGTCACGGTGGTCGTCTATTCGCTGATGGTGGATGCCAAGGCGGGCCTGTCTGCGGGATTGACATTCGGCAATTACATCGAGGTCTGGACCGGTCGCATCTATCAGGCGATCATGCTGCGTTCGCTGTGGGTTGCGGCGGCCGTAACTCTGATCACCGTGCTGCTCGCCTATCCTGTGGCCTATTTCGTCAGCTTCCATGTGGCGCAGGACAAGAAATCGCTCTGGCTGTTCCTGATCACCATTCCGTTCTGGACCAGCTATCTGATCCGGGTGTTCCTGTGGAAGGTGATCCTGGGCTATAACGGCGTCATCAATTCCGGGCTGATGGGCCTTGGGCTGATCGATGAGCCACTGACCGTCATCAACTATTCCATCGGGTCGATGATCATGACGTTGGCCCATGCCTATGCGCCCTTTGCCATTCTGCCGATCTTCGTCAGTCTGGAAAAGATCGACCGCAGCTTCCTTGAGGCAGGGCAGGATCTGGGTGAATCAAAGTTCATGACATTCCTGCGCGTGACCCTGCCACTGTCGATGCCCGGGGTGATCGCGGCGGTGCTGATCGTGTTCATTCCGACCATCGGCGATTATGTGACGCCCGACCTGATCGGTGGTGGCAAGATCCCGATGATTGCCAACATGATCGAAGGCAAGATGCTGAAACAGAACGACAAGGCGATGGGATCGGCCCTTGCCATGACGGCCATGCTGATCGTGGCCATCGTGTCGCTGATCTTCCTGATGCTGAACAAGCGGTTCCTGAAGGGGCAATCCCGATGAAAAGCCCAAGCCTCAAGGCCTATGCGATCGCCTATCTGATCTTCCTTTATGCGCCGATCATCCTGCTGCCGATCTTTGCCTTCAATGACAGCAAGATCATCGCATTTCCGCTGCAGGGCTTCACGATCAACTGGTTCGTGGAGATGTGGGACGACCCGACACTGGTGACCGCCTTCCGCAATTCACTGCTTATCGCGGTGGTGTCATCGACGCTGGCCACGGTTCTGGGCATCTTTGCCGCCCGGGCCAGCACCCGCTATACGTTTCCGGGCAAGGGCGGTATCCTTGGTCTTATCATGCTGCCCATGGTGCTGCCTGAAATGATCTTTGCCATGGCGCTGTTGGTTGTTCTGGTGGCCATTGGCATTCCGCTGTCGCTGTTCACTATCATTCTGGGCCATGTGCTGCTGTGCACGCCTTTTGCCATGGCGATCCTGACATCGGCCTTCCAGTCGCTTGACCGGTCGCTGGAAGAGGCCGCCTATGATCTGGGTGAAACGCCGGCCTCGACCTTCCGGCTCATCATCCTGCCGCTGGTCATGCCGGGGATCATTTCGTCGCTGCTGATCTGCTTTACCATCAGTCTGGACGAATTCATCATCTCGTACTTCCTTGGCGGCAACCAGACCGTGCTGTCGGTCTATATCTTTGGCCAGTTCCGTTTCCCGGCCAAGGTGCCCGCTGTCATGGCGCTCGGGTTCATTCTCGTGTGCCTGTCGATCATCCTGATGACCATCGCTGAATATTTCCGCCGCCGCGGCATCGCGAAGACCGGCGGCAAGGATACCGGAGGCTTCCTGTGACATCCGCTGCCGAAAAACCCAACATGATCGAGTTCCGTGACGTCCATAAATACTATGGCGATTACCACGCGCTGCGGGGCATCAATGCCACGATCCGGGCGGGCGAATTCTTTTCGCTGCTGGGGCCATCGGGCTGCGGCAAGACCACGCTGTTGCGCACCATCGCGGGGTTCGAGGATATTTCCTCGGGCGCGGTGATGATCGATGGCAAGTCAATGTCGGGCGTGCCGGCCAATGTGCGACCCACCAACATGGTGTTCCAGTCCTACGCGATCTTTCCGCATCTGACGGTCGCGCAGAATGTGGGTTTCGGCCTGCGTCGCGATCCGATGTCTGCCGCCGAAAAGGCCAAGGCCGTGGACGAGGCGCTGGAGATGGTCGGACTGAAGGGCTATGGCGCGCGCGCGGCCCATGCGCTTTCGGGCGGGCAGCGGCAGCGGGTGGCACTGGCCCGCGCGCTGATCCTCAAGCCCAAGGTGCTGCTGCTGGACGAACCGCTGTCGGCGCTGGACAAGAAGATGCGCGAACAGATGCAGGTGGAATTGATCAAGCTGCAGCGTCAGGTCGGCATCACCTTCATTCTGGTGACCCATGACCAGGAAGAAGCCCTGGTGATGAGCGACCGCATCGCCGTGATGTTCGAAGGCCAGATCGCCCAGCTTGCCGATCCTGAAACGCTGTATCGCCGTCCGGCCAGCAAGAAGGTGGCGGATTTCATCGGCACGATGAACTTCCTGCCCGCAAAGGTTCTCTCGGATGCGGGCGCCACAGTCGAGGTGGAGGCACAGGGCTTTGGCCGCATGAGCCTTGCGCCCGATCAGGTGATGACCGGCCATTCCGCCGACGGTGCCACCATTGGCCTGCGCCCTGAAACGCTGACCATCCTGTTCGATGGCCAGACTGCGTCGGAACGCGAGGTGATGGGCAGCGTCGAAGAGGTCGTCTATTACGGTGACATGACCTATTACGACGTGAAGCTGGACGGGGCCGAAGTGCCGATGCGTCTGTCGATGCGCAATGTGCCGGGTCGCCCGGTGCTGGATCGCGGGAACAAGGCCCGTCTGGGCTGGAGCCCGAGTGCGGCGGTGCTGTTCCGATGACCTTGCCACGCTGCCTGCAGCCGCCCGAATGGTTGCAGGCAGCGGATGCGCTGCCGCCAAGCCTGATATTCCACACCAAGGGCCCCCATGCAGACCGTCTGCTGCAAGGGGGCTTTCAGCTCTTGTCGGCTTTGGCAGGCCATGCCGCGCAGGCCGGCTGGGGGGTGGAGGCGGTCACTTTCACCCCCGCCTCGCCCATGCTGGCTGCGGCTGACAGCGGGCGGCATCTGCATATCCTGATGGAAGATCATCCGGCCTATGGGCCAAGGGTCTTTCACGCCGTCCCAGGCTATCTGCGCGGCTGGTGGTTCTTTGACGAGGTGGCGACGCGCAACAATTCTTCCATCCGGCTGCGCCATTTCGACCCCCGCACCATCAAGCCCGATTTCGCGCAGCGTTTCTGCGACCGGCTGCGCACCCGCTTTGCCGGGCGCAATTTCAGCAAGTTTCCGCAGGAACAGCGCGGCAGCCAACCGGTGCCGGAAGATTGCCTTGCGGTCTTTGCCCAAGGGTTCAAGGTGCCGCCGCATCAGACCCATCACATGGGGGTCTTGCCACTGATCCATGCCGTGATTGCGGCTCGGGATGGGCGGCCTGTCGTGATCAAGCCACATCCGAAGAACACGCTGGAGGAACTTTCGGCGCTTGAGGCACTGCACGATCCGGGGGCGGGGGTTCATGTCATGGATGCCTCGATCCACGATATTCTTGCGGCCTGTCTCTGCGCGATTTCGGTCACCTCGGCCGTAGCTTTCGAAGGCTTCCTGCATGGCAAGCCCGCCGTTGTGGCCGGGCAGGTCGATTTCGCGCAGAACCTTGTGACGCTGACCGATCCCAACCGGATGGCCGAGGCGATTGCCGCCGCGCTGGCGCGGGACTGGCCGCATGATCGCTTTGTCACTTGGTATCTGAGGCACAATTGCGTCGAGGATCGCGCCGAAAGCCTGACTGAGATATTGGGCCGCCTGCACCGCAAGGGGATCAGGCTGGGCGATCAAGGCCCCGGATTCTACTGATCGGGCGGCAAAAGACCCAAACCGCGCAGGTAGATACCGATGCCGGTTTCCAGCAGGTCTTCGGGCGGGAAGGGGCTTTGCGCCCCACCACGCATGTAAAGCTCCACCACGCCATGGCTCATGGCCCAGACATGGGCCGAAACCATGCTGCCCGGGGGGCGGCGGTCGGCAGGCAGGTGCTGCGACAACCCGTCGGCGGCGCGTTCGAGCACATTGCGCGCTTTGGCCGCAACCGGGGCCAGATCGGGCCAGGCCTGCGGACGGATGCCGCTTTCAAACATGGCGATGTAATGGCCGGGATATTTGCGCGCAAAGGCCAGATAGGCACGTCCCGTCGCCTCGAACGCCGCCAGGGCCGAAGGTTTGCCCTCGTTATAGGCGTAATCCATCAGGGCGGCGAAAATGTCATAGCCCTGCCGCGCCACTTCGGCCAGCAGCTCATCCCGGCCTGCGAAATGGCGATAAACAGCCGCTGGAGTGACATCGGCGGTTTTCGCGGCTTCGGACAGGGTAAAGCCATGCGGCCCCTGATCCGCAATCAGGACCAGCGCCGCCTCTACCAATGCCTGCCGCAGGTTGCCGTGATGGTACCCGCGTTTAGTCATTCGCGCCGTCAGACCACAGTTCCGGCCCGCCGCAGATTGCGGGGTCGGGCGTGCCGATCGCCTTGCGGTCCTTGCCCTTGTATTCCACCGCATTAAGGATGGATTGTATGGCTGCAATCCGGGCGCGTTTCTTGTCATCCGACCGGATCACCGTCCAGGGCGCGGGGCCGCGATGGCTGCGCTCCAGCGTTTCGGCAATCGCATCGCTATAGGCATCCCATTTCGTCAGCCCTTCAACGTCGATGGGCGACAGTTTCCACTGTTTCAGCGGGTCGCTTTCCCGCTGCAGCATGCGGCGCAGTTGTTCCGGGCGGCTCACATCCAGCCAGAACTTCAGGAAGGTGATGCCTTCCTGCACGATCATGTCTTCAAATTCCGGCAATTGGCGAAAGAAGGCTTCTTTCTGGTTCGGGGTACAAAAGCCGAAAACCGGTTCAACAATGCCGCGATTGTACCAGCTGCGATCAAAGATCACCATTTCCCCGGCAGCGGGAAACCAATCGACATAGCGCTGGAAATACCATTGTGTTGCTTCGCGATCCGACGGTTTCGACAAGGCCACAACCTGACAGCCGCGCGGATTGAGGTTTTCGGTCAAGGCCTTGATTGTGCCACCCTTGCCAGCGGCATCGCGGCCTTCAAACACCACAATCAGCCGTTTGCCGGTCTGTTTGACATCAGATTGCAGGCGCACAAGTTCAATCTGAAGCCGATCCATGGTGTCGGCATAGTCTTTCTTGCCCATTTCGCTGCGATAGGCATAGCCCTTGGACAGAATGTCATCCTTTTGCGCCGTTTCGATGGCACGACGGACCGCTTTTGGCGCGTCTTCGCGGAAGTAACGGCTGATGGCACCGTCGAAAGGCAGGTCCATGGCGGGGCTCCTATACCGTGGCTTCGCGACAATCTAGGGGAAGGCCCGCCCGGGCCGCAAGGCGCTTTACCGCAGCCAGCACGTCAGCGGGATGGGTCTGGTGCGGCATATGGCCGACGCCGGGCAACAGGGTCAGCGCGGCATCCGGCAGGCTTTGGGCCAGCGGCAGGGCATGGATGTGATGTGGCACCACGCTGTCGCTGTCGCCATGCAGGATTTCCACCGGCATCGTCAGTCTGGAATACAGCGGAACCATGGCGCGCACATGGCCCAACAGGCTGTTCACCTGCCGAATATTGGCATCCATCGCCCGCCGCCGCAGCACCAGCGGAATCCCTGACGCCGTGGCATAGCCGGGCGGGCAGGGCTGCGGGGCAAAGACCGAGGCAATGGCGCTTTCCACCCGGCTGCGCGGGACAAAGGCGACCACCAGCGGCAGGATCAGCGCCCGCACCAAGGCCGGACGGTTTACCCGATACCAGGGATCAAGCCCGCCTTCCCAGGGCATTGCCACACCGGACACCAGCGCCAGCCCAGCGACGGGGGCGTGCAAGCCCCAGGCCAGCGCCACCGCCCCGCCATAGGAATGGCCCAGAACCAAGGGCCTGTTGACCCCCGCAGCCTGCACAGCCAGAGCCATTAGCCGGGCCTGTTCGCCCAGATCATCCCGCCCCCCGTCAGACCATCCCAGCCCCGGGCGATCCACCAGGGTGACGCGGAAATTTTTGGCAAGTTCGCCCGCCAAATCCATGAATTCGCGCAAGTTTGCGCTTGATCCATGGATCAGCACCAGATCGGGGCCATCCCCCGCCTGCCACAGATGGATCTGCCGCCCTTCGACCGTGATCCGTTGCCCGATCGGCGGGAAGCGCGCCTCGCGACGCGCCTCGCGCAGGCGGGCGCGGGCGGCTGTCAGCGCCGCAAGCCCGGCCGGAACCCCGAACATCAGCGCCTGTTCAAGCACCGATTTCCGCCATGTCGAAGGGGGTGGATTGGTAAATCTCGTTGATCCAGTTGCCATAGAGCAGATGGGCATGGCTGCGCCACCGGTTCATCGGCTTTTGCGAGGGATCGTCCTTCGGGTAATAGTTCATCGGCACATTGATCGGCGTGCCATTGGCCACGTCGCGATCATATTCCTGCTTCAACGTATCGCTGTCATATTCGAAATGGTTGAAGATATAGAGCGCGCGGTGCCCTGCATCTTCGACCAGACAGGGGCCGACCTCATCGCTGCCCAACAGGGTGCGCAGCCCGGGTTTGCTGTCAATCTCGGTCTGTTTCATTTCAGTCCAGCGCGAAACCGGGATCACGAAATCATCCGAGAACCCACGCAGATAGGGCGAGGTGGGACACAGGTTGCGGTGGCGGAAGCAGCCAAAGGCCTTGGCGTCCAGCATGTGTTTTTGCACGCCGTGGAAATGGTTGATCATCGCCATGCCGCCCCAGCACACGCCGAAGGTGGAATGGACATGGCTTTGCGTCCAGGCGAAGACCCGGGTCAGTTCATCCCAATAGGTTACCTCTTCGAAGGGCAGGTGTTCGATAGGGGCGCCGGTGATGATGAGGCCATCGAACTTCTCACCGCTCTCCGCGACCTCGGCAAAGGGGCGGTAGAAGGTTTCCATATGTTCGGCGGCGGTGTTCCGGGTCAGGTGTTCGGTCATGCGGATCAGCGACAGGTTGATCTGCAGCGGCGTGGCCCCGATCAGGCGCGCGAACTGGTTTTCGGTCTGGATCTTCTTGGGCATCAGGTTCAGCAGGCCGATGCGCAGCGGGCGGATGTCCTGACGCGCGGCGCGTTCGGGCGACATCACCATGACGCCTTCGCGGTTCAGCACGTCAAAGGCGGGCAGGGTTTCGGGCAGGGTAATGGGCATTTTCGACTCCGTTCGGCGGAGGATGTGGGGTCAGCCGCGCTTGCGGTCAATGGCAGTGGCGATCAGGTCGGTAAAGCCTGCGGCATCGCGCACCTGCGCAACCTCTTCGGCGGTGACCGTCACGCCCCATTCCGCCATGGCGGCATAGCGGGGCTGGCGATGGGCAAGGGCCTTGGCATAGGTCCAGCGGACAAAGGTATCCGGGTTGACCTCATCTGCCGCAAGCCCTGTTTCGGCGCGGTATTCGCCCCACATTCGCTCCAGAAAATCGGGCTGGTAATACATGGGCTTGGGCGCGCGGTCAAAACGGCGGACCAGTTCGGCGGTATGGGCCTCGGACCCCTTGATCCAGACCATCAGGTGATGGGCCGACAGTTCGGTCAGCACCGGATCGGCGGGATTTTCCGGCTCGACCACCTCGCAGATGGAGCCGGAGGTGTCGCAGATGAAATTGTCATAGCCATAGATCTCGCGCGCCCTTGCGATGAAGCGCGTGGTGTCCAGCATGGCGGCAATTTCGGCCTGCCGGTGCTGGCCCTGCCGTTCCATATAGGCGGCGAAATCCAGCCCGCCAAGCGCGGGGTTGCCGGGCTTGCCCAGATAGGTGGAGAGCGGCGCGAGATTGTCGAAGGTGATGTTCGACGCGATATAGACGCTGTCGGTCATCAAGAGTTCGCGCAGGAAAGGGTTCTTCATCGCCTCGCGCTTGAAGTTGTCAGCGATGTATTCGCCCATGTAGCGGGTGCCGATCCGGTAATCGACCGAATAGTGAAACCAGCCGCCGGTATCGCGCAGCATCGAGGCGAGATAGGTCTTGCCCAGGCCTGACATGCCGAACAGCAAGACCCGCTTGTCGCTGGCTGCCCGCCACTCTGCTGCCGAAGCGTAGATCATCGCCATCCCCCGTCTTTCGCCGCCCATGTCCTAACGCCTTGTCCCCGGAAATGCAAAGGCCCCGCCGAAGCGGGGCCTGTATTCGCCCTATGGCAAGATCAGAAGGTGAAACCGACCTTGATGCCCACGGCGGTTGCGTGGTTGTCGCGGAAATCCGCGCGGGCTGTATCAGGCGTTCCGGTTTCGGGCTGGGCGTTCCCCAGATCGAGGTAACGCGCGCCCATGGTGATCTTCATGTTGTCGCGGGTATAGACAGCAGCAATGCCGATACCACGATAGCCATTGGTGGGTGCCAGCGGCGATACCAGCGGATCGCCGCTGGGTTCATAGGTCGCGAAGACCGAGCCCGACCAGTTGTCGTTGAACTTGCGCCCGACACCCAGCGTATAGGTCACGCTGTCTTCGAGGCTGACCAGACCGCCACCTGTCACTGCGGTGAAGCGGGCCGGATCAATCAGGAAGCTGGACCAGTCGACCCAACGGATCGAGCCGAAGACCAGCGTATCCTTGGCGACACCGCTTTGCACATCAAGGTTCACGGCCTGCGGCGTGTTGACATTGGTGACCGACGCCAGCGGCACCCCACCGGGGATCGGCCCTACAGCGGTTGCAAAGGTTTCCGTGGTGTCAAGTTCGTGCTTGACCTTTGAGAAGTAGGTCAGTGCCACACGCAGCGCGATTTCCGGCTTTTCATAAGCTACACCGACCAGATAGCCGGTGCCCCAGTCTTCATCGAAGGACACGTTGTAGCCATTGACCGGACCATAGGCGAGACCGCTGAGCGTCACCTCACCGCTTGCTTTTGAGGCGCGGATACCGGCATGGGCCGAGAAGCTTTCCGAAAACTTGTAGCGCAGGATCGCAGTCACACCTTCGCTGTCAAGTTTGGCAGAAGTGCCACCCAGAGCCACAGAACCACCCGCCAGTGCCGTCGGATAGGCGATATCGGCACCATAGGCATTGTCGTAGATGATCGCGCCGGACAGGCTTTCGTTGAAGTCGTATTTCAGGGCGATGCCGGGCAGGCTGTGGCTGTCTGCCACCTGGCCCGACGGACGGCCACCGAACGCAGCCACATCATTCCCCGAAACACTCGGGTTGATCTGGCCATAGCTCAGCTCGGCATAATTGCCCTTTTCAAAGATGATCCCGATGGGCTGGCCCGACCGGTCCACCCCGCCGGCATGGGCTGCACCGGCAAGCCCGGCGAGAATACCGCAGAGAGCGGTGAATTGTTTCATGTCTCCATCCCCTTCGCATCGTTGATCCGGCTTAACCTCCCGCCGGTTACCAAAAGGCTAAGGCCGGGCGGGCCAAGCGGTCAACAAATGACGATACGTCAATTTTCCGTGACGTTACGCTGTGCGACTTGAGCGCCACGAATATTGATCCAATTGGCCAGAAAGATCAGCGTTCCCCCCGCCAGAACCCACAGATCAAGCGCTTCGCCATACAGCAACATGCCGATCACCGCGATCAGGGGCAGGCGGGCGAAATCGATTGGCACCACGACCGAGGCCGGTGCCAGGCTGAGCGCCGTGGTCAGGCAGAAATGCGCGATGACGCCTGCCGCACCGATCACGGCAAGCCAGGGCAGGGTGGCCGGGCTGGGCAGGGCGATGGCGCCGTCCCATCCTGCACTGGCCAGACCCAGACCGGTCTGCATCAGGGTCAGCCAGAACAGGATGGACACGATGGTTTCGCCCCGCGTCAGCGCCTTGGTCAGAATGACAGACCCGGCAAAACACAGGGCCGAGGCAGCGGCGGCCAGCACCCCGGGTTCGATCCGGCCGAAATCGGGCCGGGCCACCACCATCGCCCCGGCAAAGCCAAGCGCGGCCGCGGCAAGGCGCAGCCGGGTCAGCCTTTCGCCCAGAAACAGCGGCGACAGCAGGATCACCCAGAGCGGCGAGGTGAATTCCAGCGCAAAGACCTGTGCCAGAGGGATCGCCGACAAGGCCCAGAACCACAGGTTCTGACCGCTGAAATGCACGACATTGCGCAACAGATGCTGCGGCAGGTTGCGGCTTTGGACTTCGCCCAGACGACCGGCCAGACCGGCAATCGCAACGACCAGCCCAAAACCGATGACCGACCGCCACAACATCACCTCGAATGTGTCATGCGCCCCGGCCACGGCACGACCCGCCACCGCCATCGCCGAAAAGGACAGGATGGAGCCGGTCATCCATCCAGCGGCGGCAAGGGGGCGGTAGGTCTGCATCTGGGCTCTCCTCACGTCAGTCGTGACGGCGCTTGCCCGGAATGTCCAGTGCCAGTAGCCTGCAGCCCCTGTGAAATGTCGGAGGTATCATGGCCCGCCCGCTCTTGCGCGAAACGGACAGCCGTGTCGGCTTTGCCGAACTGTTCTATGATCTGGTGTTCGTCTTTGCGATCACGCAGGTCAGTCATCTTTTGCTGCACCATTACAGCCTGTTGGGCGCGGTCGAGACGCTGGTGATCTTTCTGGCGATCTGGTGGATCTGGATCTACACGACCTGGGTGCTGAACCGGCTGGACCCGGACCGGACCTATGTGCGCGGCCTGCTCTTCGCGCTGATGGCGGCGGGGTTGTTCCTGTCGATGTCGATTCCGCAGGCCTTTGCCGATCGCGGCCTGATCTTTGCGCTGGCCGTGGTGGCGATGCAGGTCGGGCGCACTGCCTTTGTCTATGTGGCGGCCAAGGGGGATGCACAGCTGCGCCTCACCTATCTGCGCATCCTGATCTGGTTTCTCGTCTCGGCGCTGTTCTGGATCGCGGGCGGCCTGGCCGATCCGCATCACGGACGGTTGCCGCTATGGGGCGTGGCGCTGCTGATCGAATATCTGGGGCCGGTCTTTGGGTTTCTGGTGCCAAGGCTGGGGCGCGATGGCACGCAGAACTGGACGGTGAAGGGCGGCCATATCGCCGAGCGTTGCGGGCTGTTCGTGATCATCTGTCTGGGCGAAACGCTGCTGGTCTCGGGCGCGACCTTTGCCGAAATGGACTGGACGGCGCCGGGGCTGATGGCCTTCCTGTCAAGTCTGACAGGGGCTATCGGCATGTGGTGGGTCTATTTCCACATCGGTCATCGCCGTGGCACACATCAGATCGAACATTCCGACGATCCGGGGCGTCTGGCGCGGCTGGCCTTCACCTATGCCCATATTCCGATTGTCGCGGGCATCGTGCTGACAGCGGTGGGGGCGGAACGGTCAATCGCGCATCCGGGCGATGCGGCCACGCTGGCCGAGGCGGCCTCTGTCCTGGGCGGGGTGCTGCTGTTTCTGGCGGGCAATGGCTGGTTCAAGCGGATTTCGGCCACCAATTTCCCGCTGTCGCATATGGTGGGGCTGGGGGCTTGCGCGGCCCTGCTGCTGGCCTTGCCCTATACCAATCTGCTGGGGCTGAATATCGCCTCGACCGCGGTGCTGCTGCTGGTGGCGATCTGGGAGCATCGCTCGGTCGGGCATCAGATCGCGCCGCAGTAAGGCACAAAAGCGGGGTGGGCGTCAGTCGCCCACCTCCTCCAGCCGGAAATCCCGCAGGATGTGGCGGGTGGCGGCGAACCAGACACTGTCGCGGGTGCGGGCCTGATGGGCATCAAAGCTCGCGCGGTCGCGGAAGCTTTCCATCACCTCGAAGGTCATCGGATCATCGGTTTCGGTGATCTCGAAGGACAGGCAGCCGGGTTCGGCGCGGGTCAGGGTGATGTGATCCTGCACATGGGAAAGAACCGTTTCGCGGTCCTGATCGGTCATGCAGATCAACTGGCCACGCAGGCGGATCATTCGAGTTCAATCGTCCCTGGCGGTTTGGAGGTCAGGTCGTAGAACACGCGGTTCACGCCCTTCACCTCGTTGATGATGCGGGTCATGGTTTCGCCCATGAAATCATGGCTGAAGGGGAAGACATCCGCCGTCATGCCATCGACCGAGGTGACCGCGCGCAGCGCCACTGCGTAATCATAGGTGCGCCCGTCGCCCATCACGCCCACGGTTTTCATCGGCAGGATGGCGGCGAAGGCTTGCCAGATCTGGTCATAAAGCCCGTGCTTGCGGATCTGGTCGATATAGACCGCGTCGGCCTCGCGCAGGATCGCCAGTTTTTCGGCGGTGATCTCGCCGGGGCAGCGGATGGCGAGACCGGGGCCGGGGAAGGGATGGCGGCCGATGAAGCTGGCGGGCAGGCCCAGTTCGCGCCCCAAGGCGCGGACCTCGTCCTTGAACAGCTCGCGCAGCGGTTCGACCAGTTTCAGCCCCATCTTTTCCGGCAGGCCGCCGACATTGTGGTGCGATTTGATGGTGACCGAAGGCCCGCCCGAGAAGCTGACGCTTTCGATCACATCGGGATAGAGCGTGCCTTGGGCGAGGAATTCGGCGCCCTCGATCTGGTTGGCATATTTCTGGAACACGTCGATGAAGAGGCGCCCGATGGTCTTGCGCTTCACCTCCGGGTCCGAGACGCCTTCCAGCGCGCCGAGGAACAGCGCGCTTTCATCGGCATGGATGAGGTTGAGGTTGTAATTCTCGCGGAACATGGCGACGACCTGTTCGGCCTCGTTTTTCCGCAAGAGGCCATGATCGACGAAGACGCAGGTGAGTTGCGACCCGATGGCCTCGTGGATCAGGATGGCGGTGACGGAGCTGTCCACCCCGCCCGACAGCGCACAGATCACCTGCTTGTCGCCCACCTGTTCGCGGATCGCGGCGATGGCCTGTTCGCGGTAGCCCGCCATGGTCCAATCGCCGGTGAAGCCCGCGAGGCGCACGAAATTCTCGTAGAGTTTGGCGCCCTTGGGGGTGTGGTGCACCTCGGGGTGGAATTGTACGGCATAGAAATTGCGGGCCACATCGGCGGTGATGGCGAAAGGCGCGTTGGGCGAGGTGCCATAGACCTCGAAGCCCGGGGCGAGTTTCGACACGTGATCGCCGTGGCTCATCCAGACCTGCTCGTCGCCTTCCGCGAACCAGCCGTCCAGGATGGAGAGTTGCGCGGCGGTGGGGGTGACGAAGGCGCGGCCAAATTCGGCGGTGCCATGGCCACCTTCGACCTTGCCGCCCAGGCAATGCATCATCACCTGCTGGCCATAGCAGATGCCCAGGATCGGCACGCCCAGATCAAAGACCCCGGCGGGCGGCATCGGCGCGCCTTCCGCATAGACCGAGGCGGGCCCGCCCGAGAAGATCACCGCCTGCGGGGCGAAGGCCTTGAGAAAGGCCTCGTCCACGCGGTTGAACGGGTGGATTTCGCAATAGACATTCAGCTCGCGCAGGCGACGCGCAATCAGCTGCGTGACCTGAGAGCCGAAGTCGATGATGAGCAGGCGTTGATGCGGATGTGTCATGGCTGCGCCATAGCTTTGGACCGGTGGAATCGCAAGTGGAAAGCGGGCTCTGTCGGGGCAGGGCGGCACGGCCTTTGCGGCCCCCACCCATGCGCGGCAGGTTTGCGCGGCGGGAAATCCGAGAATGTCGTTTTCAGGACAGAAACGGCGCAAACAACAGCCGGTGGCGCAGTCAGGGGCGGCATATAAGAGAAAACTTGCGGCGCCCGTGCGGGCGCAGGACGGAGGATTTCGGCATGAATGACGGCACAGCAGGCGGGCGTCGGGCACGTGGCGGCGGGGCGGCACGGCGCGCTGAGCGCACCGGCATCAGCTTCGAGACGGCGAAATACATCAGCCGCAACATCCCGAACTTCGAGATCCTGAACGAAGAAGCGCTTCAGATCATCGAATGGAATGCCGAAACGGTGCTGGAGGAAGTTGGCGTCAACTTCCTTGATAATCCGGCTGCGCTGGACCTGTGGCGTGCCGCCGGTGCCGATGTGCGCGGCGAGCGGGTGCATATTCCGCGCGGGCTGGCCCGCAAGCTTTGCGCCACCGCGCCCCGCACCTTCACCCAGCATGCCCGCAACCCCGAGCGCAATGTCGAAATCGGCGGGAAAAACCTTGTGCTGGCGCCGGTTTACGGCCCGCCCTTCGTGCGCGATCTAGAAGGTGGCCGCCGCTATGCCACCATCGAGGATTTCCGCAATTTCGTGAAACTAGGCTACATGTCCAAATGGCTGCACCATTCGGGCGGCACGGTCTGCGAGCCGACCGATGTGGCGGTGAACAAGCGTCACCTCGACATGCTGCACGCCCATATGACGCTGAGCGACAAGCCCTTCATGGGGTCGGTCACCGAGCCGGTGCGGGCGCAGGATTCGGTCGAGATGGCGAAGATCCTGTTTGGCAATGACTTTGTCGATCAGAACGTGGTGATGACCTCGCTCATCAACATCAACTCGCCGCTGACCTTTGATTCGGTGATGATGGGCGCGCTTGAGGTCTATGCCAAGGCAGGCCAGGCCGCGATTATCTCGCCCTTCATCGTGGGTGGGGCCATGGCACCGGTGACGGTGGCGGGCACGCTGACGCAGGTGCTGGCCGAGGTTCTGGCGGGCGTGGCCTATAGCCAGCTGATCCGCCCCGGCGCGCCGGTGATCTTTGGCGCTTTCGTGACCTCGATCGACATGAACTCGGGCGCGCCGACCTTTGGCACGCCGGAAGCGGCGCATATCACCTATGGCGCGGGCCAGTTGGCGCGGCGTCTGGGTCTGCCTTACCGTTCGGGCGGGTCGTTCTGCGGATCGAAACTGCCGGATGCTCAGGCGGCCTATGAGACGGCGAACAGCCTGAACATGGCGCTGCTGGCGGGCGTGAACTTCATGCTGCATGCCTGCGGCTGGCTGGAGGGCGGTCTGGTATCCTCCTACGAGAAATTCGTGATGGATGCCGATCAGCTGGGCACGCTGCACCATCTGGCGCAAGGCGTCATGATGGATGAGAACGGCCAGGGCATGGATGCGATCCGCGAGGTGGGCCCCGGCGGCCACTATCTGGGCTGCGCCCATACGCAGGCAAATTTCAAGAGCGCGTTCTGGCGTTCCGACCTGCTGGATTACAAGCCGTTTGAAACCTGGGACGAAGAAGGCGCGCGCGACACGCAGGTGCTGGCGGCCGAGCGGGTCAAGAAGCAACTGGCCGATTATCAGGCCCCCGCGCTGGATGCGGGCATCCGCGAGGCGCTGGATGCCTATGTGGCCCAGAAGAAGGCCGCTGAACCCGACGCCTTCATCTGATTGGCTGCGGTTTAGAAACAGAAAAGGGGCCGCGTCGCAGCGCGGCCCCTTTTTGCATCGGGCGCCAGATCAGGCCCGTTGTTGCGGGCGTGGCAACAGATGAAGCTCGGCTAGCAAGGCGATCAGGATATCCACATGGCGGCTGATCGAATAGCTGGCATCGCCCTTGCGGCGGGTGGCCTCCAGCTGTTCTTCCTCTTGCATCAGGCGACGCAGGGTCTTTTCCGGGCCAGCTGGCGGATCGCTTTTCAGCAGACGTTTCAAGTCGCGTTCGCGACAGTAATCCATCAGGCCAAGACGGGCGGCGCGCAGCAGAAGGCGCGGGCGCTTCAGGTCGGCCAGAAGGGTGCGGAAATCGGTCATGGCAGGTCTCCCGTTTTCAATTCCGCAACAATCGCACAGCACAACCCGCTGTTGCGTGTCCCCCTGTTTCACCGCGCGGACTGGTCGTCTTTGTTTAGGAAATAGAAACAATTATCGGGTTCAGCCCCAAAGTTGCCGATTTCGTTAACCAAGGGGCAACCAAAGGCTCCCACGGTTGGAATTGTCCAAAACCGGACATGACCCCGGGGGATGGCTGCAGGATAAGAAAAATGGAACCTAACCTGAGCGCCGATTTCACCTTGCCCGCATGGCTTCCTGATGCCGTGCGACTCTACCTCGATCATACCGAAGAGGGATTGTCGCTGCGCGAACTTGCGCGGCGCGAGGGGCTTGCGGCCTCGACTGTCATGCGGCAGGTGCGCCGATACGAGGCACGCCGGGATGATCCGCTGGTGGACGAGGCCCTTGCGGCATTGGCACGGGCGCAGGGGGCAGGTTCCGCCCACCCGCATGATCCCACCCGGAAGGACGGCACTGCCATGACCGCACAAATCCGCACCACCCCGATCACCCTTGACGATGCGGGCATTGCCCGCGAAGGCCGCCGCGTCCTGCGGCGGATGGCTGAACCCGGCGCCGTCATGGCCATTGCGCCGGAGATGGAAAAGGCCGCCGTCCTGCGCGAGGCGGCGGATGGCCGCATGGTGCAGACGGCTGTGCTGGAACGCGCCGTGGCCCAGGCCTTCGCGCTGAAAGACTGGATCGCCGTGCGCAAGGCGCAGGGCCGGCTCTCGACCTATGAAATCACCGCGCCAGGCAGGGCGGCCCCGAAGCGGCTTGTCGAAGAGGAAGACCGCCGACGCATGGCCCATCACGGCATGGCCGAAGCCGCCACGCCCTTTGCCGATCAGCACCGCGTCTGGGGCGATCGCATGGAGACCGATGAAGAAGGGCCGCGTATAATGTGGCGGAAAGCCCATTGGCCGTGCTGGCCCGGCGGCGCGACAAGGATGGCAAGGTCTTTCTGGAACCCGAACTGGTCCATGCCGGAGAACGGCTGCGCGAGGATTTCGAACTGGCGCAGATGGGGCCGCGCGTGGCGCAGAACTGGGATCGGTTCCTGACCGGGGCCGATCGGGGCGGGTTTAGCAATGACAGCGGTCTGGCCGAAGGGCCGACAGCGGCGCGCGACAGGGTGGCGGCCGCGCTGCGCGATCTGGGGCCAGGCCTGGGCGATGTCGTTCTACGGGTGTGCTGCTATCTGGAGGGGCTGGAAGTGGCCGAACGCCGGATGGGCTGGGCCGCGCGTTCGGGCAAGATCGTGTTGCGCATCGCATTGCAGCGGCTGCGGCGGCACTATGACGAAACTTATGGCCGGTCTGGTCCGCTGATTGGCTAAGCCAAGGTTCTTCACCAAACTGAAAAAAGGGGCTGCCAGATTGGCAGCCCCCTTCATTTCTGTATCGTTTGTCAGGTCGATCAGGCGTCAGCGCGGGTCAGGCCCATGCCGTAGATCATCCCGGCCAGAGCGCCACCAGCCAGCGGGGCCACGATAAACACCCACAATTGCGACAGCGCTTCACCACCTGCAAAAAGGGCAGGCCCGATCGACCGCGCGGGGTTGACCGAAACGCCAGTCACATTGATGCCCACAAGATGGATCGCTGCCAGCGTCAGACCAATGGCCAGACCGGCAAAACCGGCTGCAGCCTTCGGACCGGTCGCCCCAAGGATGACCGTCACGAACAGGAAGGTCGCGACAAATTCAAAGACCAGCGCCGCGCCAAGCGCATATTCGCCCAGATATCCCGGGCCAAAGCCGTTGGAGCCAAGCGCCCATGCGCCCATCGTGAAGCCGGGCTTGCCGCTGGCGATCAGATAAAGAATTCCGGCCCCCAAAATCGCGCCGATCACCTGCGCAACGGCGTAGGATACGAATTCGCCCACCGTCATCCGCCCGGCGGTCACCATGCCCAGCGACACCGCCGGGTTCAGATGCGCACCCGAGATCGCCCCAAGCCCATAGGCCGCCGCCACGATGGCAAGGCCAAAGGCCAGCGAAATGCCTGTCAGGCCGATATCGGCACCGGCCAGAACGGCCGAGCCGCAGCCAAACAGCACGAGAATCGCTGTTCCCAATGCCTCTGCAATCAGTTTCTTGGGCATGTTCACTCCTGTAATTGTTACCCTTTTCCGCAGGGTCCGCTGCTGGTTGCTCTGCAAGGTTGCCTCTGCGGTATAAACAGCCTATGTGAAAGCCATAGCTTCCGTCACGGGGAAAAATCCGATGCGCGATCTCAAAATCCCGGATCAACGCCACCCGGAAAAGGCGCATCGACCGGATCAGGATCAACCCAAGAAACCCAGCTGGATCCGCGTCAAGGCGCCGACATCGCAGGGCTACAAGGATACACGCGATATCCTCAAGGCAAACCGCCTTGTCACCGTCTGCGAGGAAGCGGGCTGCCCCAATGTCGGTGAATGCTGGAGCGCGGGCCACGCCACCATGATGATCATGGGCGAAATCTGCACGCGTGGCTGCACCTTCTGCAATGTGGCCACCGGCAAGCCCGACGTGCTGGATGCGTTCGAACCCGGGCGGGTTGCCCATGCCGTGCAGACTCTGGGCCTGAAACATGTGGTCATCACCAGCGTGGACCGCGACGATCTGGCCGATGGCGGGGCCGAGCATTTTGCCCAGACCATCCGTGCAATCCGCCACCGGTCGCCCGACACCACGATTGAAATTCTGACGCCCGATTTCCTGAAATGTCCGTCTTCGGCGCTGGAAACTGTGGTTGCGGCCAAACCTGACGTCTTCAACCACAATCTGGAAACCGTGCCGGGCCTTTACCCCACGGTGCGCCCCGGTGCGCGCTATTTCCACAGTCTGCGGTTGCTGCAACGGGTCAAGGAACTGGACCCCACCATTTTCACCAAATCCGGTATCATGGTGGGCCTGGGCGAAGATGCGCAGGGTGTGCGGCAGGTGATGGATGACATGCGTTCGGCCGATGTCGATTTCCTGACCATCGGGCAGTATCTGCAACCCACGCCGAAGCATCATCGGGTTGCGGCCTTCATCACGCCCGAGGAATTCGCCGCCTATGAAAAGGCCGCCTGGGGCAAGGGCTTCCTGATGGTTTCTGCAACGCCCTTGACCCGGTCCTCCTATCACGCGGGCGAGGATTTCGCCCGGTTGCGCGCGGCGCGCATGGAAAAGCTGGGCCGGGCCTGAGCTTCATGGGGCCGGAACTGGCCCCCGGTCACCTGATAGCCTTCAGATAGGCTGCCACGGCCTGCCGGTCACTTTCTGGCAAGCGGGCCATGTTTTCCACCACATGCGCCATATGGCCCCCGACACTGTCATACTCCGGGGTAAAACCGGTCGTCAGGTATTCGACGATTTCCGCCTCTGACCAGCTCAGCTTGCCGGGCGTGATGTTCGGGATCGTGCCTTCGCCAGCAGGGTTTGGCCCACCCGTCAACCAGCGCGACCGATCCATCCCGCCCAGAAGGTTGCGCGGCGTGTGGCATTCGCCACAATGGGCCAGCGCCTCGGCGATATAGCGGCCACGGGCTTCTGCCGGGGTCAGATCGCCACCCACCACCCAATCCTCGTTCAGAAACAGCAGTTTCCAACCGCCAAGACTGCGGCGGATGTTGAAGGGAAAGCCCACCTGATGCGGTTGGCTGGGTGTGGCGTCCGCGGGCAATCCATCCATGAAGGCCTTCAGATCAGCCAGATCCTGCAATTCCATCCGGCTGTATGACGCATAGGGAAAAACCGGGTAGTAATGCGCCCCGTCAGGCGAAACGCCGCGCGTCACCGCATTGGCGAATTCGGCCAGGGTCCAGCCGCCAATTCCCTGATCCGACGGTGAGATGTTGGGTGCCAGAAAGGTGCCGAAGGGCGAAGGAAAGGCCTGCCCCCCGGCAAGAACCAGTTGCGCCGCGCCGGTGGCGCCGGGGGCCATGTGACATGACGCACATCCCGCAGCCCAGAACACCTGTTCACCCTTTGCCGCATCCCCCGTCAGCCCCGCCGTCGCAGCAGCGGGCAGCGGCTGTGGCGCGGTCAGATACCAGCCGATGCCAGCAGCCAGCAGACCCAGAACAGCCAGAGTGCGGAACCGCAGCATCAGAACCCCCATCGCTTTGGGCCCAAGCCTAACCCCGATCCGGCCCGACGTCACCCGGCTTGATCGGGGGGCGGACCTTGGTCCGAGCGCTGGCACTCGGCCAAGGCCCGCCAGGGGTCTTTCCGGAAATGCCCGCGCGCGCGCCCCGAAGGTGAGGGCAGCGCCCAAAGCCGGATGCCCGGCAGGCGCGGATCGTCTGGCAGCGGGCCTGCCGATACTGTCCTGGCCCCAAGTGCCAGCCGCGCCGCCGTCAGGCTGGTGAAGGCCAGAAATTCCGGCGCATGAAGGTTCACCTTGGCGATCAGGCCGGGCGCATCCCAGGCAGCCTGCGGTATTTCGGCATCCGCGCCGCTGGCTGTTTTGGCCAGATCGGTCAGGCCAATGCCAAACCGCTGCACAAGGTGATCTTCTTCGGGGCGCAGGCGGCGCGGGGTCAGGCCAAACTCGGCCAGCAGAGGCCAGAACTGATTGCCCGGCCCCGCATAGTAATGCCCGCGCAGCGCCGATACCCGGCCCGCCGCCGTGCCGCAGAACACGACCCGCAGCCCAGGGCCCAGAAGATCGGGCAGGATCATTCGGTGAAACGCACCTTGCCGATATAGGGCAGGTTACGATTGCGCTGCGCAAAATCGATCCCATAGCCCACCACGAATTCATCGGGAATTTCGAACCCCGTCCATGTGGCCTTGATCGGCACTTCGCGGCGCGAAGGTTTGTCCAGCAGCGCGCAGACCTCCAGCCGCCGGGGGTCACGGCTGAGCAGCAGGTTCTTCACATGATGCAGGGTAAAGCCGGTATCGACGATGTCTTCGACCACCAGAACATCGCGCCCCGCGATTTCGCCGCGCAGATCCTTCAGGATGCGCACCTCTCGGCTGCTGTGCATGGCATCGCCATAGCTTGACGCTTCCATGAAATCGACCTCGACCGGCAGGTCGATTTCGCGCACCAGATCAGCGATAAAGACAAAGGACCCGCGCAGCAGGCCCACCACGACCAATTTGTCGGTTCCCGCATAAGTTGCCGTGATCTCGGCAGCCAAGGCCTCCACCCGTGCGGCGATGGCCTTGGCCGAAATCATCTGATCGATCACATATGGTCTCTGCGGCATGGCGGCCCCTTGATTTTGCGCAAGCATTTACACAAAACCGGAAAGGAAAGTCACCAAGGAAGCCACATGCCCACCCATCATGAAACGCGCGTCGTGCCCTATACGGCGCAGCAGATGTACGATCTGGTGGCCGATGTGGGCAATTACCCCAAATTCCTGCCCTGGACGGCCGCCGCGCGCATCCGGTCCCGCAAGCCCATTGCTCCGGAGGGCGAGGTGATGGAGGCCGATCTGGTCATCAGCTTCAAGGTGTTTCGCGAAAGGTTCGGCAGCCGGGTCACGCTTTGGCCCGTCGCGCGCAAGATCGATACCGAATATCTGGATGGTCCGTTCCGGCATATGAAAAGCTTCTGGCAGTTTCGCGATGCGCCGGGCGGCAGCGAGATTGAATTCTTTGTGGATTTCGAGTTTCGCAATGCGATCCTTCAGGGCATCATCGGCGTGGTGTTCAACGAGGCGATGTTGCGCGTGGTCCGTGCCTTTGAACGCCGCGCGGCCGAGCTTTACGGGCCTGCCGCTTCCCCCTTGCGCTGAAAGGTCGTCATGTCGCGTCGTATAGAAACCCGGCCCCTGGCCATTGTGGCCGCCTTTTCCGCTGCCGGACTGATCGCGCTTTCGGTTCTGGCGCTGTATATCGCGCAGGCCATCCTGATCCCCATTGCCTTTGCGATGGTGGTCACCTTCGTGCTGTGGGCGGTGGTGGACTGGATGAGCCGGGTGCCCGGTCTGAACCTGTTGCCGCGCGTCGTGCATCATGCCGTGGTGCTGGGTCTGTTCGTGGTGGCGATCATCCTGACGATCAATACTCTGCGGTCGAATGGCGAGGTTCTGGTGCAGCGCATTCCGCAATATTCCCAGAACATCATTGGGTTGGTGGCCGAACTTGATGCAAGGTTCCAGATCGATCAGCTGATCCCCGGCGGATTGGCACAGATCCTGGGCGCGAATTTCGATCTGCAGGGGATCGCCCGGCAGTTTCTGGCCACGCTGGGCAGTCTGGGCGGTCTGCTGGTGCTGATCCTGCTCTATACCAGCTTTCTGATGATCGAATATGGCGGCTTTGTGCGCAAGCTGCACATGGCGTTCCCGAATGGCGAACAGGCCGAACGGATCATTGCCATCACATCCGACATCAACAGCCGGATCGGCGGTTTTCTGGCGGTCAAGACGGTGATCAACATCGTCCTTGGCGTGCTGTCCTATTTCGGGCTGGCCGCCATGGGGGTGGAGCTTGCGGGGTTCTGGGCCATCTATATCGGGGTTCTGAACTACACACCCTATATCGGATCGGCGGCCGGGGTGGTGGCACCCACGCTGATGGCGCTGGCGCAGACTGGCGACATTCAGCATACGGTCATCACCGGGGCCATCCTGTCCGCCTTGCAATTCATCATCGGATCGCTGATCGAGCCGCATGTAATGGGGCGGCGGATCAATCTCAGCCCGATGATGGTGCTGGTCAGCCTTGCCAGCTGGTATGCGCTTTGGGGGCTGCCGGGGGCCGTGCTGGCGGTGCCGATGACCGTCATCATCCTTGCCGTGCTGGGGGCGATCCCGCTGACACGGCCCGCTGCGATCCTGCTGTCAAATGACGGGCGGATCGGCGAGGGCTGACAGGATCAGCGCAAGCGCATGGTCGCGCGTGGCCGCGCGCACGCGATCCCGCCCAAGGGGGCCGAATTCGACGGTTTCCAGCAGCACCGGGCGCCCGGTTACAGCCAGACCGAAACAGACCCGGCCCTCGGGCTTGAACTCCGATCCGCCGGGGCCTGCGATTCCGGTCACCGCCACCGCGATTTTCGCCGCGCTGTGGCCAAGCGCCCCCAGGGCCATCTCTGCCGCCACCTGTTCCGATACCGCGCCATGGGCGGCAAGCGTGCTGGCCTGCACCCCCAGCATCTCTTGCTTGGCGGCATTGGAATAGGTGACAAAGCCGCGGTCGAACACATCGGACGACCCCGGAAGATCGGTCAGGGCTGCGGAAATCATGCCCGCGGTGCAGCTTTCCGCGGTTGCGATCCTGCATGAGGATCGCCGCGCAAGGTCAAGGATTTGCTGGCAGATCATAACATCACCCCAACATCGGTTTCAGCCAGATGTGATAGACTGCCGCCAGAATGACCGATCCGATCCCGGCAAACAGCCCGGCCCAGAGATCATCCAGCATGACACCCTTTGCATCATGCCGCCGGTCGGCCCGGCCCACCAGCCAGGGCTTCCAGATGTCGAACAGGCGAAACAGCAGGAAGGGCACCAGCCAGCCCGGCCATGCGCCGAATGTCAGCGCCTCGACCCGGTGCTGCCAGAGCGGGACAAAGGTGAAAGACAGCGCCAGCCATTGCCCGGCCACCTCGTCGATCACCACTTCGGATGGGTCAGTGTCGCCGCGCCCTTCCAGATAGCGCGGCACCGCCCAGAAGCCCAGAAGCGCAGCCAGCAGTGCACCCAGCGGCACCAGCAGGGCCAGACCCGCCTCATAGGCCGCGACGGCCAGCACGACAGCGGCCAGCGACCCCCAGGTGCCGGGGGCGGGGCGCAGGTGGCCCACGCCAAAGAAGGTGCAGATCAGGCTGGTCATGTCATCCCCAAGGTTGCGGTGGCGATGGCGGCAATGCCTTCCTCGCGCCCGGTAAAGCCCAGTCGTTCCGATGTGGTGGCCTTGACGCTGACCCGGTGCAGATCGACACCCATGATCGCCGCCAGCGCCTGCCGCATCGCCTCGGCATGGGGGCCGATCTTGGGCCGCTCACAGACCAGCGTCACATCGCAATTGAGCAGGCGATAGCCCATCTGATGCGCCAGATCGATGGCATGGCGCAGGAAGATATGGCTCGCCGCGCCTTTCCACTGTGGGTCGGAGGGCGGAAAATGTCGCCCGATATCGCCCTGCGCCAGCGCACCATAGATCGCATCGGTCAGGGCATGCATCCCCACATCGGCATCGGAATGGCCCAGCAGCGCCTTGTCATGCGGCACCTTGACACCACACAACCAGCAATGATCGCCCGGAGTGAAGGCGTGAACGTCATAGCCATTGCCAAGACGGATTTCCATGCTGCGCCCTTTCAGGATCGCTTCGGCCCGGGCAAAATCGCCGGGGAAGGTCAGTTTCAGATTGTCTTCATCGCCGGGCACGATGGCAACGGGCAGGCCGGCAGCGCGGGCCACCTCGACGTCATCGGCAGCATCGCCGCCATATGCCCGGTGTGCGGCAAGGATGGTTGCGAAATCAAATGCCTGCGGGGTCTGGGCGCGAAACAGGCCGCTGCGGTCCTGCGTGCCGGTCACGCCCGACGCATCGCCGCGCCACAGCGCATCGGTCACCGCAAGCGCCGGGGCAGCGGCTGGTCCGTGGTCCAGCGCCGCCTGCAGACGGGCAATCAGCGCAGGCGCAACCAGGGGCCGCGCGCCATCATGGATCAACACCCGGGTCACACCGCGCCCGGCCAGTGCCTCCAGCGCATTGCGCACCGATGCCGCCCGTGTTGCGCCGCCTTCGACCAGCAGATCGGCGGGTAGGCCGGAGGCGCGGGCGCGATCATCCGGGTGGATCACCAGCACCCGCATCAGGCCCGCAAAGGCCGCCAGCGTATGGGCAATGACCGGCTGCCCGGCAAGGCTCTGCCATTGCTTGGGAATCTCGCCCCCGGCGCGGGTGCCGCGCCCGGCTGCAACGATGATGGCGGCTGTGGTCATCGCGATCTCCTTCCCGCCCATGTGTTAGGGGATGCGACCGCCGGTGACAATGCAGGTGGCATAGTCGGGGCAAAGAGCCTATATTTTAGGCAAATACAAGTTTCCGCCCAGAAATGCAGCATTGCACCTTTGTCGCAACCCTGTGCAAAGGCTAGCTGCATAATTGACAGACAAGGAAGTCCTGCCGTGCCCGCAAAACTGGCCGACATCACGCTTGAACCGCCCGTCCTTCTGGCCCCGCTGGCCGGAATCACCGATCTGCCGTTCCGGCAACTGGTGGCCTCTTTCGGGGCCGGTTTGGTGGTCAGCGAGATGGTCGCCAGCCAGGAAGTGGTGCAGGCCCGTCCTCTGGCGCGGGCGCGGGCCGAGCTTGGCTTCGATCAGGCGGCGACTTCGGTGCAACTGGCCGGGCGCGAGCCCTACTGGATGGCAGAGGCCGCGAAATATGTGGCCGGTCAGGGCGCGCGGATCATCGACATCAACATGGGGTGCCCGGCCAAGAAGGTGACCAACGGCTATTCCGGTTCGGCGCTGATGAAGGATCTGGACCATGCGCTGCGCCTGATTGATGCGGTGGTGGGGGCGGTGGATGTTCCGGTCACGCTCAAGACCCGGCTGGGCTGGGATGATGGGCTGCTCAATGCCCCCGAACTTGCCCGCCGGGCCGAGGCGGCCGGGGTGCGGATGGTCACGATCCATGGCCGGACGCGCTGCCAGTTCTACAAGGGGCAGGCCGATTGGGCGGCCATTGCGCGGGTGAAGGCAGCGGTCGGCGTGCCGGTCATCGCCAATGGCGACATTACCAGCCCCGACAGCGCGGCGCAGGCTTTGGCTGCATCAGGCGCGGATGGCGTGATGATCGGGCGGGGCGCGCAGGGGCGGCCCTGGCTGCTGGCGCAGGTGGCAGCGGCGCTTTACGGTCGCCCGGCCCCGGTTGTGCCGCAGAATGATGCCCTGGCCGATCTGGTGGTGGGCCATTATCAGGCCATGCTGGGGTTCTACGGGCTGGAGCTGGGCCTGAAGATCGCCCGCAAACATCTGCTGTGGTATCTGGAGGCCGCGGGGCTTGAAGGTGCGCGCGCGCCGATCATCACGGGCGATGACCCTGCGCAGGTGATCCGGCTGCTGCGCGCCGCCTTTGCCCAGCAGGAAAGGGCCGCCGCATGAAGGGGTTCCGCCAACCCTATCCGGTGCCGGGGGTCGTCTGGGCGTCATTGCCCATTCCGGCCCTGCTGATCGAAGAGGCCGGACGCATCATCGAAACCAATCCGGCGGCGGAACTGTTCCTGAACGCATCGGCCCGCAGCCTGAAGGGCCAGCCGGTTTTCGACCGTATCCATATCGACGCGGAAATGGACGAGGCCTTTGCCCGTGCCCGTGCCAACCAGTCGGCATTGTTCATCAATGATGTGGATGTCACGAGCGGCGAAAAGCCCCCGGTGCAATGCACGGTGCAGATCGCGCCGATGGCCGATAACCCGGATGTGCTGATGCTGCTGATATCGCCCCGCGAAATCGCCGATCGGCTGGGCCGGGCTGGCGCGGCCAAGACGGCGGCGAAATCGGCGATCGGCATGGCCGAGATGCTGGCGCATGAAATCAAGAACCCGCTGGCCGGCATTTCAGGTGCGGCGCAGCTTCTGTCGATGGGGCTGAGCCCCGAGGATCAGGAACTGACCGATCTGATCGTCGAGGAAACCCGGCGCATCGTGAAGCTGCTGGAGCAGGTGG
Source organism: Gemmobacter denitrificans (assembly GCF_036964905.1). Classification (NCBI taxonomy): domain Bacteria; kingdom Pseudomonadati; phylum Pseudomonadota; class Alphaproteobacteria; order Rhodobacterales; family Paracoccaceae; genus Gemmobacter; species Gemmobacter denitrificans. The sequence continues at coordinate 425,687 of NZ_JBALHR010000001.1, read as the reverse complement.
AGCAATTCGGCAACCTGCGCCCGCCAGAGCGGCGCGCGGTGAACATTCATGATGCGCTGGACCGGGCCCGGAAATCGGCGATGATCGGCTTTGCCGCGCGGATGCGCTTTGTCGAGGAATATGATCCCTCGCTGCCGCCCACCTTTGCCGATCCCGACCAACTGATGCAGGTGTTTCTCAACCTCATCAAGAACGCGGCCGAGGCGGCGGGTGACAAGGGCGGCACCATCACACTGCGCACCCGGTATGACCTGTCGCTGCGCCTGCGGCGGCGCGATGGCACCGGGCGGGCTTTGCCCTTGCAGGTGGAAATCATGGATGATGGCCCCGGCCTGCCGCCCGGCATCGCCGATGACATCTTTGAACCTTTCGTATCCGGCAAGGAAAACGGCACGGGGCTGGGGCTCGCGCTCGTCTCAAAGATCATTACCGAACATGAAGGCTGGATCGCGGTGGATTCAGGCCCGGGCCGCACGGTGTTCCGTGTTTCCCTGCCTGTCGCCCCGCGTGAGGCGCAGAAGAAGGAAACTGGCTGATGGATGGCACGGTACTGGTTGCCGATGACGACCGCACGATCCGCACGGTGCTGACCCAGGCGCTGACCCGGGCGGGTTGCAAGGTGCATGCCACCTCGTCGCTCATCACGCTGATGCGGTGGGTGGAGGAGGGCAAGGGCGATCTGGTCATTTCTGACGTGGTCATGCCCGATGGCAACGGGCTGGAGGCCCTGCCGCGCATCGGCAAGATTCGCCCCGATCTGCCGGTGATCGTGATTTCGGCCCAGAATACCATCATGACCGCCATTCAGGCCGCCGAGGCCGAGGCCTTTGACTATCTGCCCAAGCCCTTTGATCTGCCTGATCTGATGAAACGGTCGGCCCGGGCGCTGGATGTGAAGCGCCGGGTGCCCAAACCCGCGCCCCAAGCCCCGCGCGAGGCCGGGGATGATCTGCCGCTGGTCGGGCGCACGGCTGCCATGCAGGCGCTGTATCGGCTGGTGGCACGTGTGATGAACACCGATCTTCCGGTGCTGATCACCGGCGAAAGCGGCACTGGCAAATCGCTGATTGCCCGCGCCATCCATGATTTTTCCGACCGCCGCACCATGCCTTTCGTGGTGGCACAGGCCAATGATCTGGTCGGGATGGACGGGCCTTCAACCCTGCTGTCACGGGCGCGTGGCGGATCGCTGGTTTTTGACGAAGTGGCCGATCTGGATGACGAGGCACAGGCCCGCATCGTGCGCATGCTGGACATGCTGGGCGACAATGCGCCCCGCATCATGGCCACGTCGCAGGGCAATCTTGCGGCGCGGATGGAAAATGGCGGGTTCCGGCAGGACCTGTTCTACCGGCTTGGCGGGGTCACGCTGCATGTGCCCTCGTTGCGGGAACGGGTGGATGACATTCCGCTGCTGGCCGATCACTTCCTGGCCCGGGGCGAGCGCGATTTCGGTCAGGTGCGGCGGCTTGCCCCGGATGCGCGCGAACTGGTGCGCGGCTACAGCTGGCCGGGCAATGTGCGGCAGCTGGAAAACACGCTCAAGCGGCTGATGGTCACGGCATCGGAACCCGAGATCACGCGAGCCGAAGTTGAGGCCGCCCTGGGCAGCCTGCCACTGCCCGAACCGATGAAGGGCATGGGCGATGCTGACCGGCTTTCGGCCTCGGTCGCGCGGCATCTGAAGCGGTATTTCGATCTGCATGGGGGCAGCCTGCCACCGCCGGGGGTCTATACGCGTATCCTGCGCGAAGTTGAGGCCCCGTTGATCGAAATTGCACTGGATGCCACCGGCGGCAATCAGGCCAAATGTGCCGATCTTTTGGGGATCAACCGCAATACCTTGCGTAAAAAGATCACAGAGCTGGATATTCAGGTGACACGCCGTCGCAAGCTGATGTAAAAGCGCAACATAGGGCGTTGCGTTTTGGCCAGTGGCCGATTCACGACAGCCCTGTGGCTGCGGGGGCACGCTTGCCCGCCGCTTCGGTGGGGAAGGTGTCCGGTGCGGGTGGCTGTGGCAGGCAATGGCTGGATGATGAAACTGGTGCGGCTGCGACGGCAGCGCCGGTTTCAGACGCTGATGACGCTTGGCCTTGTGCTGCTGGCGCCTGTGCTGGTGGTGGTGACGCTGGCGGCCCTTGGCCCGCTGGATACCGGCGGCAATTCCAACCTGTTGCGGCTGATCCTGCTGGCCGACATCGTTTATGTCCTGCTGGTGGCGGCGTTGGTTCTGGCGCGGGTCATGCAGCTTGTGGCCGATCGGCGGCGGCAATCGGCGGGATCGCGGCTGCACATGCGGCTGACCGGGGTTTTCGCGCTGCTGGCGCTGACGCCCACGGTGCTGGTGGCCATCTTTGCCATGGTCACGGTGAATGTGGGTCTTGAAGGGTGGTTTTCCGAACGGGTGCAGCGCGTGGTCGGGGCGTCATTGGCCGCGGCCGAGGCCTATGAACGCGAACATCGCGAAGATCTGATCCAGGATGCGCAGAACCTTGCGGGGTTCCTGAACGTCACCAAGCAATCCACCTTCTTTCTGGCCGATGATCAGCTGCGCCCGCTTTTGACCGAAGCACAGGAACGGGTGCAGCGCGGACTGCGCGAGGCCTATCTGATCGATGGGGCCGGCGAATTGCGCACCCGGGGATCGCGATCCTACCTGTTCAACTTCGAACGGCCTTCGGCCGAGGACATGATCCGCGCACAATCGGGCGAAACGGTCATCATTCAGGATTGGGACAATGACGAATTTCGTGCCCTGATCCGGCTGGAGGCCTTTGCCGACCGGTTCCTTTATATCTCGCGCGAGGTGGATGGCGATCTCCTCGGCCTGCTGGACAGTACCCGCGAAAGCGTGCGCTTCTATCAGCAGGTGGAACAGGCGCGCGGGCGCATCCTGTTCGAATTCGGCCTGCTGTATCTGGGCTTTGCGCTGATCCTCATTCTGGCGGCGATCTGGCTTGCGCTGTGGTTTGCCGAACGGCTGAGCCGTCCGGTCGGGCGGCTGGCTTCGGCGGCGCAGCGCGTGGGCGAGGGCGATCTGAATGTGCAGGTGCTGGAGGAAGAGGGCGATGATGAAATCGCCACGCTGGGCCGCATGTTCAACCGCATGACCCGGCAGTTGAAGGGGCAGCGCGAAGAATTGCTCGACAGCCACCGCCAGACCGAACGGCGGCGGCGCTTGTTCGACAGCGTGCTGTCATCGGTGACGGCCGGGGTTATTGGTCTGGATGCCGATGGCGATGTGGATTTCGTGAACCGGGCGGCAGAACGTCTGCTGGATTATCACGAAGGCAAAGCCGATGTCGCGCTGTCGGTTGCGGTGCCGGAATTCGGCGCGCTGTTCGATCGCCTGCGCGAGGGCGGCGGGGTGGCCGTGCAGGAAGAGGTGCGGCTGGTTCGTCAGGGCCGGATGGAAAGCCTGCTGGTGCGGATGAGCGTGCGGCGCAGCGATTCCGGCCGACTGGAGGGCTATGTGGTGGCCTTTGACGACGTGACCGATCTGGTCAGCGCGCAGCGTATGGCCGCCTGGGGCGACGTGGCCCGCCGCATCGCCCATGAAATCAAGAACCCGCTGACCCCGATCCAGCTTTCGGCAGAGCGGATCAAGCGCAAGTTTCGTCGTGAGGTCGCGGCCCCCGACGAACTGGATGCGCTGGCCGATGTGATCGTGCGCCAGACCAATGACCTGCGCCGGATCGTTGACGAATTCTCCAAATTCGCCCGGATGCCCGAACCCGACCGGCGCGAAACCGATCTGACCGGCCTGCTGCGGGATGCGGTAACCTTGCAGGACTCCGGGCTGCCCGGCATCCGGCTGGTAGCCGATCTGCCGCAAGCGCCGCTGCTGATGGATCTCGACGCAACGATGATCGGCCAGGCCCTGACAAATCTTATCAAGAACGCCGGAGAAGCCATTGAAGGGCTTCACGAAAAAGGTGCGCCAGATGGATATGCGCCCGAAATCCGCATCACCTGCCAGCCCGGGGCCGAAGATGTCACCATCACCATCGCCGACAATGGCATCGGCCTGCCAACCGACCGATCCCGCCTGTTTGAACCCTATGTCACCACGCGGGAAAAGGGCACGGGCCTGGGTCTGCCCATCGTCAAGAAGATCATTGAAGAACATGGCGGATCGCTCATCCTGACCGATGCGCCGCAATTTGAAGGCAATGCCCATGCGGGCGCGCTGGCAGAGATCCGACTGCCGCGCGCGCCCCGCATCAAGGGGCGCAGAGCTGCGGCCACAGGAGGCCAGGGAGACGCATGACCAGCATTCTGATCGTCGATGACGAACGTGACATCCGCGAATTGATCGGGGATATCCTGAAAGACGAAGGCTTTCAGGTCCGGCTTGCCGCCAATGCCGATGACTGTATCAGTGCCATCAATGCCGAACCTCCGGCACTGATGATCCTGGATATCTGGCTGAAGGACAGCCGGATGGACGGGATCGACATTCTGAAAACCGTGAAACGCGACAATCCGGATGTGCCGGTTGTCATCATTTCCGGCCATGGCAATATCGAAATCGCGGTGGCGGCCATCAAGCAGGGCGCCTATGACTTTATCGAAAAACCCTTCAATATCGATCAGTTGATGGTTGTCGTGTCGCGGGCGATGGAAACCTCGCGGCTGCGGCGCGAAAATTCCGAACTGCGCCGTCGCGATGTGACCGCGTCGGAAATGCTGGGCAGCTCGGCCGCCTTCCGGGGCTTGAAGGCCCAGCTTGACAAGGTGACCAAATCGAACGGGCGGGTGATGCTGACCGGGCCGGCCGGTTCGGGCAAGGAAATGGCGGCGCGGTTTATCCATGCCCATTCCAACCGCGCGGGGGCGGCTTTCGTGTCGGTCTCCTCTGCAGCCATCGAACCCGACCGCATGGAAGAGGTGCTGTTCGGGCGTGAAACCCCTGAACGCGGGGTTGAACCCGGTTTGCTCGAACAGGCGCATGGCGGGGTGGTTTACTTCGATGAAGTGGCCGATATGCCGCTGGGCACCCAATCCAAGATCCTCCGCGTGCTGGTGGAACAGCAATTCACGCGCGTGGGCGGGCAAGACAAGGTGCGCGTCGATCTGCGGGTCATCAGCTCCACCACCCGGAACCTGCGGTCGGAAATCGCGGCGGGCCGCTTCCGGCAGGAACTGTATGACCGGCTGAATGTTGTGCCGATTGCGGTGCCCAGTCTGGAAGACCGGCGCGAGGATATCCCCGAGCTGACCCGGCATTTCATCGACATGTTCCATCGCAGCCAGGGCCTGCCGCTGCGCGACCTGACCCCGGATGCCGAAGCGATGCTGCAGACCAGTCGCTGGCCGGGAAATGTACGCCAATTGCGCAATGTCATCGAACGGGTGCTGATCCTGGGCGAAAGCCATGGCCCGATCGAGGCACGCGAATTGCCGGGACAGGAAGCCGCCGCGCAAGAGGATGGGCGGTTGGTGATCGGCGGTCAATTGGCCACCCTGCCGCTGCGCGAGGCGCGCGAACTGTTCGAAAAGGAATATCTGCTGACCCAGATCAACCGGTTTGGCGGCAATATCAGCCGGACTGCGGCCTTTGTCGGCATGGAACGCAGCGCCCTGCACCGAAAGCTGAAATCGCTGGGGGTGGTGACGGGGTCCAAGGCGCGCGGCGAGGAAGAAGAAAGCGAAGATTGACGCGGGGCTTGTCTGGGGCCTGTTTCAGGGAACAGGCCCCGCGCCGATGCCGCGCCTTCCATGCCAGGCCTGCGCGACGAACCGGTCGGGTCGGATCGCGGGGCGTGACCTGACAGAAGTTCAGGTCACGCCCCTCTGGCGCGCCGACAAAGTGACAGTCTGCCGTCAGAGGGCAGCGGCCTTCTTCAGCGCAATGAACGCCACCCCGACTTCGTTCGACGCGTTGGCATAGGGCGTGCCGTTGCCAAGTGCAGCCTCGGCCTCTGCATATTTGCCCGCGTTGACCAGACCCGCAACGCGCCCGGCCTGAACGTGAAACGCCTTGTGCTTGTCCATCGCCTTCATGAATTCCGGCGTGCGGCCCCACCGGGTGCCACCTTCGCCATGGAGCCATTGGCCAACAGCGCAACAATTGTCCTTGCCGATCGTTGCGGCATCCATCCGCTCTTTCTGCGAAATGGCGCGGCGGAATTTCAACCGCCACTCAGCATGGTTCTTGACTGCGTCTTCGAGATTCACCGATGTCTCCTGTCAGGTGTGAAAACCACACACACAGCACCTTTGCCGTGTGTGTTCCCGGAAAGTTAAAGCCCCAGCATCACCACCCGGCATTAACGCCGGGTTTAATTGCCAAATCTTCTGCAAATATCCCGCACGGGCCGGAGATGTGGTGCGCCCAAGGGTTGCCGTCGGGCGCGGTCATGTCATCCATGCCCGACCAGGAGCTTCTGTATTGTGCGGAACATGCGATTTGATCGTGAAGCTGCGGTATGGACAGAAGCTTGACCCGCCTGACGCCCCATGCCATCCCTGACCGGGCACAGACAGGGGTAGGCTATGAAGGTGATCATCTGTGGCGCGGGGCAGGTCGGCTGGCAGATCGCCCGGCACCTGTCGGGCGAACGCAACGATGTCACGGTGGTGGACAACAACCCCGATCTTGTACGCCGCGCCAGTGAAACGCTGGATGTGCAGGGTGTGACGGGCTTTGCCAGCTATCCGGATGTGCTGGAAAAGGCAGGGGCCCGCGATGCCGACATGATCATCGCCGCCACCCATTCTGATGAAGTGAACATGGTCACCTGTCAGGTGGCCCATTCGGTCTTTGCCGTGCCGCGCAAGATCGCCCGCCTGCGGGCGCAAAGCTATACTGATGCGATCTATGCCGATCTGTATCGCCGCGATCATCTGCCGATCGACGTGGTGATCAGCCCCGAACGCGAAGTGGCCGAAGCCGCGCTGCAGCGTCTGGCAGCCCCCGCGGCCTTTGACGCCGAAAGCTTCTTTGAAGGGCAGGCGCAATTGCTCGGCATCGATCTGACCGACGAATGCCCGGTGCTGAACACGCCGCTGCGGCAGCTCAATGATCTGTTTCCCACCTTGCGCGCCATTGTGGTGGGCGTGCGCCGCAAGGGCCGGCTGTTTGCCCCCGATCCGGGCGATCAGTTGTTCGAAGGCGATCAGGCCTATGTCTTCACCCATCGCGAGGACATTCACCGCACGCTGGAAGTCTTTGGAAAATCTACCAAAAAACAGGAACGCCTGATCATCGTGGGCGGGGGCAACGTGGGTCTTGGTGTGGCCCGTGCGCTGGAGGCGCGCAGCGACCGCATCCGTGCCAAGATCATCGAGATGGACCGCTCCCGCGCCGAATATGCCGCCGATCATCTGGAACGCACCATCGTTCTGCATGGCGATGGCATGGATATCGACCTGCTGACCGAAGCGGCGATTGACCGGGCCGATGCCGTGCTGGCCGTGACGGATGACGACAAGACCAACATGCTGGTTGCAGTGCGGGCCAAATCGGCGGGCTGCGCCATGGCGATTGCCTTGGTCAACGATCCGACCCTGCTGCCGCTGCTGGGCGAATTGGGCATCGACGCCCATATCAACCCGCGCGCCACCACCGTTTCCTCGATCCTGCGCCATATCCGGCATGGGCGGGTGCGTCAGATCTATTCCATCGGCGATGCCGAGGCCGAGGTGATCGAGGCGCAGGTTCTGGGCACATCACCGCTGGCCGGACGTCAGATCCGCGATATCGAATTTCCCGAAGGCGTATTGGTCGGCGCAGTGATGAAGGCGGGCAAGGTGATGAAGCCCACAGGCGACCTGCGGATTGATGAGGGCGATGTGATCGCCATCTTTGCCATGACACCAGACGTGCCCGAGGTGGAACGTCTGCTGCAAGTCTCCATCGATTTCTTCTGACCGATGGCGCTGAACCGGTTCAGCGATCTGCCCCTGCTCGTGCTGCTGATGGCGGCAGCGGCTTTGGCCATGCTTGTGCCCGGCCTGCACGCCTATGCGCTGCGCGACCATGATGTCGGACGCCCGTTTCTGTATGGCGCGGTGATGTTGATGATCTTCACCGCAATGGTGGGGTTGGCTGTGGTGAACCGGCCGCGCAAAGGGCGCAATCATCTGGTCTCGCTGGTCTCGACCTATGCCGTGCTGCCGCTGCTGCTGGCAGTGCCGTTTCATCAGGTATTGCAGGATACCCGCTTTCTGAATGCCTGGTTCGAAATGCTGTCGTCCTTCACCACCACCGGGGCCACGCTGTATGATGCGCCGGGGCGCCTGCCGCCCAGCCTGCATCTGTGGCGGATGCTGGTGGGCTGGCTGGGCGGGTTCTTCATTCTGGTGATGGGGGTGGCGGTGCTGATGCCGCTGCATCTGGGCGGGATGGAGATCATGGTGCCGCGCCGCTCTGCCAGTGACCAGACCCGGCAGATTGCCCGGCTGGCCGATCCAGGCGAGCGCGAAATGCGTCTGGCGCTGCTGCTGGGCCCGGCCTATCTGGGCTTCACCATGGCATTGTGGATGTTGCTTGTGATGGCGGGCGAGGACGGGTTCCGCGCGCTGGCGCTGGCCATGGCGACAATCTCGACCAGCGGTATCCTGCCGGTTGGCGCAGAACCGGCAAGCGTTGGAAGCGAGGTTCTGATCGCGGGGTTTCTGGCATTGGCCGTGACGCGCCGCGCCTTTCCGGGCGACATGTTCGCCGATCGCAGCCGTCCGCCGCTGCAAGACCCCGAGGTGCGCATGGCCCTTGGCCTCGTTGCGGCAGTGACGGCCGTGCTGTTCCTGCGTCATTGGGTCGGCGCCATCGATCAGGCGGGCACACCAAGCCTTGGCCATCTGCTGCATGCGCTGTGGGGCACGGCCTTCACGGCGCTGTCCTTTCTGACCACCACCGGCTTTGTCGCGACGGAATGGGATATGGCCCGGCACTGGTCGGGCCTTGGCAATCCGGGCCTGATCCTGATGGGGCTGGCCGTGATAGGTGGCGGGGTTGCCACCACGGCGGGCGGGGTGAAGCTGCTGCGCGTTTATGCGCTCTACCGGCTGGGCGAACGGGAACTGGAACGGCTGGTCCATCCACATTCGGTGGGCGGCGGCGGGGCGCAGCAGCGCTATCTGCGCGGACAAGGGGCGCAGTTGGCCTGGGTGTTCTTCATGCTGTTTGCCATGTCGATCGGCGGCGTGGTGGCGGCACTGACGCTGCTGGGGCAGGGGTTTGACCGCGCGCTGGTGCTGGCCATCGCCGCGCTGAGCAATACCGGGCCCATCGCCACCCATGCCGGCGACCTGCCTGTGCGCTTTGCCGAACTGGGTGATCTGGCCAAGATGGTGCTGGGCGGGGCGATGGTTCTGGGCCGGGTAGAGGTTCTGGCGGTGCTGGCATTGGCCAATCCCGCAGCCTGGCGGGCACCATGACGCAACTGTTGCGATAAAGGTCTGTTTTTGGGCTGGAATCTCGGCCTTTTGCCAGACATACTGATTCTGCTGCCCTCTTGAACGGCCAGAGGCGGCATTCCTAGGACCGCGCGATAAAAAAGGCAAAAAAAATGGCTGCCGACAAACAAAATTTGCAGGACGCTTTTCTCAACCATGTGCGGAAAGCCAAGGTTCCGGTGACAATTTTCCTGATCAACGGTGTCAAGTTGCAGGGTGTCATCACCTGGTTTGATAATTTCTGCGTGCTCTTGCGCCGCGATGGCCAGTCGCAGCTGGTCTACAAGCATGCGATTTCAACCATCATGCCGGGCGCTCCGATCAACCTCTATGAGGGTGAAGACTGATTTCTGATCGCCCTGACCCGCAGGATGACAGTTCCCCGCTGCCTTTGGCAGACGGGGCTGGTCTGCACGGAACCGCTGCAAAGCCAACCCGCGCCTGGATCCTGCATCCCGACATTCGCAATGAACGCAGCCGCCGTCTGCCGGAACATGGTCTGGCCGAGGCGGTGTCTTTGGCGGGCGCCCTGCCCAGCCTTGATCTGATCGGCGCCGAAGTGGTGCGCCTGCCCAGGCTGCACCCCGGCACGCTGTTCGGTTCGGGCAAGCTTGAGGAGCTGAAATCCCGGTTCCGGCAGGAAGAGATCGGTCTGGTTCTGGTGGACGGGCCGGTCAGCCCTGTGCAGCAGCGCAATCTGGAAAAGGAATGGGGGGTCAAGCTGCTGGACCGGACCAGCCTGATCCTGGAAATCTTTGCCGATCGCGCGCGAACCCGCGAAGGTGTGCTGCAGGTCGAACTGGCGGCATTGTCCTATCAGCGCACCCGTCTGGTGCGGGCCTGGACCCACCTGGAACGCCAGCGCGGCGGGTTCGGGTTTGTCGGCGGGCCGGGCGAGACGCAGAAGGAAAACGACCGTCGCGCCATCGACGAACAGGTGATCCGGCTGAAGCGCCAACTGGAAAAGGTGGTCCGCACCCGCGAATTGCACCGCAGCGCCCGGCGCAAGGTGCCGTTTCCGATTGTGGCCCTGGTGGGCTATACCAATGCGGGCAAATCGACCCTGTTCAATCGGGCGACCGGGGCCGATGTGCTGGCCAAGGACATGCTGTTTGCCACGCTGGATCCCACGATGCGCGGCGTCACCTTGCCCTCGGGGCGCAAGGTGATCCTGTCCGATACGGTGGGATTTATCTCTGATCTGCCGACGCAACTGGTGGCCGCTTTCCGCGCGACGCTGGAAGAGGTGCTGGAGGCCGATCTGATCCTGCATGTGCGCGACATCGCCCATCCCGAAAGTGCGGAACAGGCGGCGGATGTGACCGACATCCTGCACAGCCTTGGGGTGCCGGGCGCAACGCCGATCTTCGAAATCTGGAACAAGCTGGATCTGGTCGAACCGGGGTTGCGCGAAGGGCTGCAGGCACAGGCTGCGGCGCGCGAGGGTGTCTTTGCCGTTTCGGCTCTGACAGGCGAAGGGCTGGACGGGCTTCTTGCCGCGATCAGCATGGCCTTTGACGAGGCGCGCAGCGCAAGGCAGCTTGATCTGCCCTTCAGCGATGGCCGGCGCCGGGCCTGGCTGCATGGCGAAGGCGTGGTACAGGCTGAAACCCAGACCGAAACCGGCTGGCGCATTGATGTGCTGTGGACCGCGCGGCAAGAGGCGGGCTGGCGCGCGCTTTAACCCGGTGCCCGCTCCAGCCGCAGATAGACGCTGTCGCACCATTCATCGCCCCACAGCAGCGTGCGCTCCGCCCGATGGGTTTCGCGAAAGCCGAAGCCCGCCAGCAGTGACAGGCAAGGCAGGTTGCGCGGATCGGCCTCGGCGGTCAGGTGATCCAGATCATGCGTGGCAAAGAGATAGGGGATCAACGCCGCAAAGGCCTCGCGCATCAGCCCCTGCCGCCAATGATCGGCATGCAGGATCATGCCGATTTCCGAGCGTCGCCACATGCCGGCCTTGCCGATCACCCGGCCTGCATGTTCCACGACAAAATCATCCGCTTCGGGGGGCAGGGCTGCGATCAACCAGTCCAGATAGGTTGCCGTGCGCGCCAGCGTCTGATGCGGTGGTTCCGACCAGTAACGCATGGCTGGCGCGCAGGTGAAGACGCGGTGCAGGTCTTGCAGATCGGCGGGCCGTGCCCGCCGCAGGATCAAGCGGTCGGTGCGGATCACTCGCTGGCCTCGGGCGGCGTCAGGGTCATGATGCCCACCGCCGCAGCCCGGGCCAGCGCCGGGTCCAGCGTCATCGGGATATATTCGCCGCGCCGCCAGCGTTCGCCCAGATTGTCGTAATGACGGCTGAGCGGATGGCCCGATTGCCCGGTCGAAGTGATGAACACCGAACTGTCAGGATCGGCAAAATCATAGACGCCGCGATAGCCCGCCCCATGCACATTCAGCCACGGATTCGGTCCGCTTCCCTTGGTGCGACCGCGCATCAGGGTGTGGTCATCGCCACTGGTGCTTTGACGGATATTGACGAACCATTTCACAAAGGCCACTTCGCCCAGCACCGGGTGATCCTGCGCCGCCTGATGCACATCGCCCCATCGCCAGCTTTCCACCTGACGGCCAAAGCGTTCCGACAGATCCAGCAGCGCCTCGTCCAATGCGATGCGGGCCAGATCGGTGCAGGTTTCCACCGGGGCCGACTGGATCACATCGCACCAGAGGCCCGCGCCATCGACATTGCGATAGACACGTTCCAGAAACAGCGGCTCGATCGCGGTGAATCCATCGGCCATCGGACCGATTTCGTCACGGATCAGCCGGTCTTGCAGGGCGCGCATCCAGGCCTGATAGATCAAGGGTTCGGGCAGATGTTCGTTCATCTCGCCGTTCCATTTCGCCAGCAGTTCCAGTGCTTCTTGCCGCAGCCGGTCGGGCGTGCCATCGGGCGCGGCCTCGCCGGTGAACCACAGATCGGCCCCGATCAGCGGCAAGAGCGTGCGGGCGGTCGGGCTGACCGTATCCAGCTGCGCTTCGATAAAGCTTTCGCGGGTATGCACTTCGCGGGTTTTCATCAGCGTCAGCCAGCGCTGGATGCGCTGTGTATCGCCCCAGTCATGGCTGAAATGGCGGGGGAAAGGCAGATCGACGGTCTTGTTGTTGGTATTGCCCAGAATGCCCGAGGCGGGGTTGGTAAAGCGCGGATTGTCGGCATAGGGCAGAAAGCCCTGCCAGCGGTTTTCCGGCTTCCAACCTGGCGCGGGCATGCGGCCCTGCGTTTCGTGCCGGGCATCGCGCAGGGGCATCCGCCCGATCACCTGCAAGGCAATGCCATTGCGATCGGCCAGCATCAGGTTCTGCGCAGGTGCGATCATCAACTCGCCGGCTGCCATCGCTTCGGCCGTGGTCTGGGCCTTCATCAGCCGGATCGCCGCGGTCATCGATGTGTCTTGCCCGTTCAGTGCCGTCCAGGACAGGGCGGCCACATGGCCGGGTGGCACCACGCTGTCCAGATCATAATGCGAACCGGGCAGAACGGGGCCATTGTCGGTCCAGCGCAGCACCAGCGTCTTGGGCGAGGCATCCTTCACCTGCAGGATCGACTTGCGGGTTTCGAAGCGTTTCCAGCCATCGGGGGTGCGGTATTCTTCGGGATTGTCGGGGTTGACCTCTTCCAGCATCAGGTCCTGATCGTCGAGATAGGCCGTCGTCAACCCCCAGCCAAGCGCATCTGACCGCCCGACCATCACCGCCGGAACACCCGGCAGCGTGCCGCCGATCACGCCGCCCGTGGTCAGCTCCAGCCGCGCCAGATACCACAGGGTCGGTGCGGTGAAGCCCAGATGCGGATCACTGGCCAGCAACGACCCACCGGCAGCCGACCGGCCAGGTGCTGCCGCCCAGGCGTTCGAGGCCCCGGTAAAGCCGCGCGGCAGGAAGGGCGACAGAGGGTCGCGCGTGGCCAGACCCGCAGATTTCAGGGCCGGGCGCGCGCCGGGGGCAATGCTGGCATAATCGGGCAGGGTGGCGACAGGCTGGCCCGGATCATCGGGCAGGATATCCGCCAGCCGCGCCCCGGGCAGCAGCATCGACATGCGGGCGCGCAGCACCTCATCCCCGATCTTGCCGGACAGTTGCAGCGCCATCAGCTTCAGGATCGCCAGGCTATCCGCCGGTTGCCAGGCGGCAATCTCGGGCGAGAACAGAAAGAATTCCGGTGCCCCGCGTCCGCGCGCGCCCTCGTTCACCTGTGCGATCCAGGCATTCACCCCTTCGGCATAGGCCGTCAACGCCTCTTGCGTAGAGGCGTCCTGCACCGCGACCGATTGGCTTGCCAACGTGTAAAGATCATAGCGGCGCAGCAATTCGTCGATCTTTTCGGTGCGCGTGCCAAAGATCTCTGACAGCCGCCCCTGTGCCGTACGGCGCAGCATGGTCATCTGCCACAGACGATCCTGCGCATGCACAAAGCCCAGGGCGAAGAACACGTCGCGGTCGGACTGGCCGAAGATATGCGGCACGTTGTCATTGTTGCGCACCACCTCGACCGGCGCTGTCAGGCCGGGCAGGGCGAAATCTTCCTCGTAATCTGGCAGGGAACGCGACAGGAAGTAATAGCTGCCCAGCATGGCCAATCCGGCCAGCGCCACAACCCCGGTAAAGATGCGCAGAAGCCAGCGGAAAACTGTGAACATCGGGCCCATCCTTGACCTTGCTACCGGATTGCGTTCCTAGTCGATCCCGCGTCCGGGGGCAATTGGAAGGGGAACACCATGGCGACAGTGGCATTTCTTGGCTTGGGGGTCATGGGCTATCCGATGGCAGGGCATCTGGTGGCCAAGGGGCATCAGGTGACGGTCTATAACCGGACCGAGGCCAAGGCAAAGACCTGGGTCGTCGAACATGGCGGCAAATGGGGGGCCACGCCCCGCGCTGCGGCCGAAGGTGCCGAATTCGTGATGGCCTGCGTTGGCAATGACGATGACCTGCGCAGCGTCTGCCTTGGCCCGGATGGGGCCTTTGCCGGGATGAAACCCGGTACGGTTTTCGTCGATCACACCACGGTTTCGGCGCAGGTGACGCGCGAACTGGCCGCGGTGGCTGCCGAACAGGGCAAGAACTTTGTCGATGCGCCGGTTTCGGGTGGGCAGGCCGGGGCGCAGAACGGCGTGCTTTCGGTGATGTGTGGCGGTGATGCGGCGGCCTATGAACGGGCCGAGCCGGTGATCGCCGCCTATGCCCGCATCTGCCGCCGTCTGGGCGATAGTGGCGCGGGCCAACTGGCCAAGATGATGAACCAGATCTGTATCGCCGGTCTGGTGCAGGGCCTGGCCGAGGCGCTGGCCTTTGGCCAGAAGGCGGGGCTGGATGGCGCGGCGGTGGTCGAAGTCATCAGCCAGGGCGCCGCCGGAAGCTGGCAGATGCAGAACCGCCACAAGACCATGCTGGCCGGTGAATTCGATTTCGGCTTTGCGGTGGACTGGATGCGCAAGGATCTGAAAATCTGCCTGGAAACCGCCGATCAGATCGGGGCGATCCTGCCCGTCACCGCCCTTGTGGATCAGTTCTACAAGGAGGTTCAGCAGATGGGCGGCCAGCGCAACGACACATCCAGCCTGATCCGCCGCCTGACACGCTGATGTGATCTTGGCTGCGGCAGGTGCGCCGCAGCCATGTCTGGCCTGCCGGTCCGGTCAGGGAATGATGCGGGTATATTTGGTGCCCGACAGCGTGGCCCCGGCAATCAGCCCCGACTGGCCAAAGACCAGCGCGACAACCGGCGCGATTTCAGTGGTTTCCTTGCCGATGCTGCCCCCCTGTTCAGGGGTGGCATATTTCAGATCGGCCCCAGCCGCCCAACCCTGCGAACGCCGGAAATCGGCCAGCGCCGCTTCGGTCATGAAGAACAGCGCATGGGCATATTGCTGGGCCCCGATCTGGAACCCGATCGATGCCTTGGCGGCCGAATAGTAATCCACGGTCACATCATTGATGCGCAGCGCCCCGCGCCCGAATGCACCGCCCAGGCCAAAGCCCGCCTCGGTCACCAGCGGCATATACAGCACGCCAAGCGCCTTGCCCGCCAGATCGCGGGTGCCCGGATAGCGGTTGAACAGATAGTTGCGGGTTTCATCGACCCGGGCGTCAATCGTCGCCGCGCCTTTGCCGCCGACACCATTGCCGCAGGCCGCGAGCGCCATTGCCGCACCCGCCGACCCGATCAGGTTCCGTCTGGAAATCATCTCTGCCTCACGCCTCTGGTTGCGGGGTCTCAAGCCCCTTTCCACCAGATATGGCATGGATTGCGCCGCTTGTCATCCATGCGGCCAGCCTTTCGGCAATCAGCCGCGCAACAGCCGCGCCACACGCGGGGCAAAATAGGTCAGGACCCCGTCGCACCCCGCGCGCTTGAAGCCGAGCAGGCTTTCCAGCATGGCCTTTTCGCCATCAATCCAGCCGTGTTCCGCCGCCCCCATGATCATCGCATATTCACCGGACACCTGATAGGCATAGGTCGGCACACCAAAGGCGTCCTTCACCCGGCGACAGATGTCCAGATAGGGCATGCCGGGCTTGACCATCACCATATCGGCCCCTTCGCGCAGATCGCGTTCGATCAGACGCAGCGCCTCGTCGCTGTTGCCCGGGTTCATCTGATAGGTCTTCTTGTCGCCCTTCAGCGCACCGCTGGCCCCGACAGCATCGCGGAACGGGCCGTAAAAGGCGCTGGCGTATTTGGCCGAATAGGACAGGATCGCCACATCCCTGTGGCCGGCAGCTTCCAGCGCGGCGCGCATCGCGCCGATCCGGCCATCCATCATGTCGGATGGGCCCAGAATATCAGCCCCACATTCGGCCTGAACCAGCGCCATGCGTACCAGCGCCTCGACCGTTTCGTCATTCAGGATGATCCCGTCGCGCACCAACCCGTCATGGCCATGCGCGTTATAGGGATCGAGCGCGATATCGGTCATGACCGCAATGCCCGGCACGGCGGCCTTGATGGCGCGGATGCAGCGGTTGGTCAGGTTTTCGGGGTTCCAGGCCTCTTCGCAGCCCGCCGTCTTGACCGAAGGGTCGGTATAGGGAAAGAGACAGATCGCGGGGATCCCGAGCGATGCTGCCTGCTCTGCCGCGCGCACCGCCAGATCGATCGACAGCCGGTTGACCCCGGGCATGGAATGGATCGGTTCTTCGATACCCGCCCCATCGCGGATGAAGATCGGCCAGATCAGATCATCCACCGTCAGCACGTTTTCTTGGGCCAGCCGCCGCAGCGCATCCTGGCTGCGCAGACGGCGGAACCGGGTGGCGGGATAGGCGGCTTGGGTCGGGCGCATCGGAAACCTGTCTCTTTATCTGGCGGGCGGGCGAAGGGATCGGCAACTTTTTTTCTGCCTGCCATGGAAAACCGCGCCCCGCAAGGTTAGGAATGCCGCAGCAGAACGCACGGCCCTTCGGGGCGACAACGGGGAAATGCGCGTGGATTGGTACAGGATCGTCTTCGAACTCATCGACATGCGGTCGTTTTCCAACCTCTGGTTCTGGATCATTCTTGCGGTGCAATGGTCGATGACCAGCCATTTCGTGCTGGGCGTGCCCTATGATCTGCTGCAACGCGCGCGGCGCGGCCATGAACAGGCGCAAGAGGATCTGGAGGCGTTGGCCCGGATCAAGGTGAACCGGTTGCTCTACATCACCCATGTGTCGGGGATGTGGATCGTGGGCTTTGTGGCCTTTGTGCTTTCGGTGCTGCTGATCCTGGGCTTTTTCTACAACATCGAATTTGCGCAGGCCGTGTTCTGTCTGGTCTTTCCGATGGCAATTGTCGGGCTTCTGACGCTGGGGGATGCCCATCGCATTGCCGATGGCGAATATCAGGGGCAGGCGCTGCAGCGCCGCCTTTTGTTTTTGCGGGTAAAGACGCAGGCGGTGGGCGTTCTGGCCATCCTGTTCACATCCATGTGGGGGATGTATCAGAACCTGCAGATCGGTGCGCTTGGCTGACTTGACGGCACGCGGCCACAGAACAGATCGGGCTTATGGCGGAACAGATGAAGATCATGCTGGGCGGCGCGCCCGAGGGCTTTGACGCGGCGCTGGTGGCGAAGGAACTGGATCGCGGCAAACCCGTGATCCATGTTGCCCGCGACGACAAGCGGCTTGAGGCGATGCGGGCCGCGCTGGCCTTCATGGCGCCGGGGGCGTTGGTGCTGGATTTTCCGGCATGGGATTGCCTGCCCTATGATCGCATTTCGCCCAATCCCGAGATTTCAGCGCGGCGCATGGCCACGCTGGCGGCGCTCGCCCATGGGGTGCCGCAGCCCTTTGTGCTGCTAACCACCCTGAATGCCGTCAGCCAGCGAATTCCGGCGCGTGACGTGATCGCCGGGGCCAGCTTCAGCGCCAGGCTGGGCGAAAGGGTGAACGAATCCAGCCTGAAATCCTATCTGGCGCGGATGGGCTTTACCCCGGTGGCCACCGTCGCGGAACCCGGCGATTTCGCCGTGCGCGGTGGCATTGTCGATATCTTCCCGCCCGGTGACGGCGGGCCGGTGCGGCTGGATTTCTTTGGTGATCAACTGGATGGCATCCGCCGGTTCGATCCCGAAACGCAGCGCACCACCGAAAAGCTGACAGCGGTCGATTTCGCGCCCATGTCGGAAATCGTGATGGACGAGGCGGCGATCACCCGTTTCCGGCAGACCTATCGCATCGAATTCGGCGCCACGACGGACGACCCGCTGTATGAGGCCGTCAGCGCCGGGCGCAAGCATCAGGGCATGGAACATTGGCTGCCCTGGTTCCATGACCGCATGGAAACGCTGTTCGATTACCTGCCCGATGCGGCGGTGATGCTGGACGATCAGGTGCGCCCGGTGCATCTGTCCCGCTGGGAAGGTATCGTGGACCAGTACGATGCCCGGCGCGAAAGGTTGGGACAAAAGGGACGGATCGACACGGTTTACAAACCCTGTCCTCCGCAAGCGCTTTACCTGGATGAGAACGCCCTTGATGCGGCCATGGCCGGGCATCGGGTGATCCAGCTTTCGCCGTTGCCGCAGGCACCGGGGCCGGGTTGTCTGGATGCAGGCGGGCGGGCCGGTCGAAATTTCGCCCCCGAACGCCAACAGGAATCCATCAGCCTTTTCGGGGCTTTGGCCGAACATCTTCGCATCTTGCGGCAAGATCGTCATGTGGTCATTGCCAGCTGGTCCGATGGCGCACGCGAAAGGCTGCGCGGGTTGCTGACCGATCAGGGCCTGACCGACCTGCAAGAGATTGCCGACGCCAGGGACATGGGCACAGGCAAGGGCGGGTTGTTCCTTGCCGTCTGGGCGCTGGAAGAAGGGTTTGTCGCGCCGGGGCTGGCCGTTGTGTCGGAACAGGATGTGCTGGGCGATCGCCTGGTGGCCAAGCCGCGCCGCAAGCGCAAGGCCGAAAATTTCCTGCAGGATCTGGGCACTCTGACACCCGGCGATCTGGTGGTGCATGTCGAACATGGGGTCGGCCGCTTCATCGGGCTGGAAACCCTGCGCGTGCCCGAACCCCCGCGCAACCGGCCCGGGCCGCCGCATGAATATGTGCATCTGGTCTATGCCGATGAGGCCAAGCTGTATCTGCCGGTCGAAAACATCGAATTGCTCAGCCGCTATGGCCATGAGGATGGGCTGCTCGATCGGCTGGGCGGCGGGGCCTGGCAGGCCAAGAAGGCCAAGCTGAAGGAACGTATCCGCGAAATTGCCGACCGGCTGATGCGGATCGCCGCCGAACGCCACCTGCGCCATGCGCCCATCCTGGAGGCCCCGCATTCCGCATGGGAGGCCTTTGCCGCCCGCTTTCCCTATGTGGAAACCGATGATCAGCTGAACGCGATTTCCGATGTGGTTGCCGATCTGGAGGCCGGATCGCCGATGGACCGGCTGGTTGTGGGCGATGTGGGTTTTGGCAAGACCGAGGTGGCGATGCGCGCGGCCTTTGTCGCCGCCATGGCCGGAATGCAGGTGGCCGTGATCTGCCCGACCACACTGCTGGCCCGCCAGCACTATCGCAGCTTTGCCGAGCGTTTTCGCGGATTTCCTATCGAAGTCAGGCCCTTGTCGCGCTTTGTTTCAGCAAAGAATGCCGCAGACACCCGCAAGGGGCTGGAAGAAGGCCGCGTCGATATCTGCGTGGGCACCCATGCGCTGCTGGCCAAGGGGATCAAGTTCAAGAACCTTGGCTTGCTTATCATTGACGAAGAACAGCATTTCGGCGTGGCGCATAAGGAACGGCTGAAAGAGATGCGGGCCGAGGTGCATGTTCTGACGCTGACGGCGACGCCCATTCCGCGGACCTTGCAGCTTAGCCTGACCGGCGTGCGCGACCTGTCGATCATCGCCACACCGCCGGTGGATCGTCTGGCGATCCGCACCTATGTTTCCGAATTCGATACTGTCACGCTGCGCGAGGCGCTGCTGCGCGAACGCTATCGTGGCGGGCAAAGCTTCTTTGTGGTGCCGCGCGTGGCCGATCTGCCGGAGATCGAGGATTTCCTGCGCAACCATGTGCCGGAGGTCAGCTTTGTCATTGCCCATGGCCAATTGGCGGCGGGCGATCTGGACGAGCGGATGAACGATTTCTACGACGGCAAATATGATGTCTTGCTGGCCACGACGATCGTGGAATCGGGGCTGGATATCCCGACGGCCAATACGATGATCATCCACCGCGCCGATATGTTCGGGCTGAGCCAGTTGTATCAGATCCGGGGACGGGTGGGCCGATCCAAGACGCGGGCCTATTGCTATCTGACGACCAAACCGCGCGCACCATTGACGCCGCAGGCGATGAAGCGGCTGAAGCTTCTGGCCGGGCTGGACAGTCTGGGGGCGGGCTTCAATCTGGCCAGCCACGATCTGGATCTGCGCGGGGCGGGCAACCTGTTGGGGGAAGAACAGTCGGGTCATATCAAGGAAGTGGGATACGAACTTTACCAGCAGATGCTGGAAGAGACGATTGCCAAGATCAAATCGGGCGAAATCAATGGCCTGGCCCCGATGGACGATCACTGGGCGCCCCAGATCACCCTGGGCGTGCCGGTTCTGATCCCCGAGGACTATGTGCCCGATCTGGATATCCGGCTGGGGCTGTATCGCAGGCTCAGCCAGCTTTCGACCAAGGTAGAGCTGGAAGGCTTTGCCGCTGAGTTGATCGACCGATTTGGCCCCCTGCCGCGCGAAGTGAACACGCTGATGCTGGTCGTGCGGATCAAGGCCATGTGCAAGAAGGCCGGAATTTCGCGGCTGGATGCAGGGCCAAAGGGCGCGACCATCCAGTTCCACAATGACAAATTCGCCAATCCGGCGGGGCTGGTCGAATTCCTGCAGGCGCAGAAGGGGGCGCGGGTGGCGGGCAATCGCATCGTGCTGGTGGCGGATTGGGCGACCGAGGCCGAGCGGATCAAGGGGGCCTTTGCCATTGCCCGCGATCTGGCCGAAAAGGTGTTGCGCCCCAAGGGCTGAATGCAGAAGGGCCCGGCAATGTGCCGGGCCCCCTTGTCGAGATCGTTGGGTGATCAGACGATGGTGATATCGTCCAGCAGATCAGCCTTCTGGGTATTGCGCAGTTCCAGAACTTCGCCACCTGCGAAGGTGAAGATCACGTCGCGGCCATCCTGAACGGCTGCGTCCATTGCGGCAGTCACGTCTGCAGCCAGGGCCGACGAGAAGGACAGCGTATCAGCATCGTTGCGGAAGTCGCGGACCAGATCGTTGCCAAAGCCAGCTGCAAAGACGAAGGTATCGGCACCCGATCCACCGGTCAGGATGTCATTGCCGTTACCGCCATTGATGGTATCCGCGCTCGAACCGCCATGAAGGGTGTCATTGCCATCGCCGCCCAGCAGGCTGTCAATACCAACACCGCCCTTGATGTTGTCATTGCCCGTTCCACCATTAATGGTGTCATTTCCGTTCACACCCGACAGAACATCATTATCAGCACCGCCGTTGATGTTGTCATTGCCAAGGCCGCCGGTGATCGTGTCATTGCCAGCATCGCCCGACAGGTTGTCATTGCCCGAACCGCCATTAAGCCGGTCCTCGCCGTTGCCGCCGGTGATCACGTCGGCATGGGTGCCACCATCAATCGTGTCATTGCCGTCGCCACCATTCAGCGTATCGGCATCGGCGCCGCCTTCGATGCGGTCATTGCCAGCCAGACCATTGATCGAGTCATTGCCTTCTTCACCGCTCAGGCGATCATTGCCGGTCAGACCGTTGACAGTGTCATTGCCTTCGCCCGCCAGAACGCCCTTGATCGACCAGTCATCGGTGCCGTTCACACCGGTGATCGCATCGTTTTCCGAGGTGCCGGTCACCGCTTCGACACGGTGCAGCGAAATCAGCTGGCCCGGACGGTGGCCACGTTCCATGTCTTCCGGAACCGAGGTAACCGCAGTCAGCGAGGCGATGAAGCTGTTGTAAACGCTTGCCGAGGTGAAGCTCGGCAGCGGATCGCCATCCAGAACGAAGAAGTGGAACACGTTCGGGTTGCTGGTGGCAATACGCAGGATCAGCGATTCTTTGGTGGTGCCCCACTGATATTCGGCCACCGAAGCGACGCTGTTCAGGTCAATCCGGTTGGCGCCGAGACGGGTTTCATAATCGATCACGCCACGGCCATCTTCGATTGCGATCGAACGGAAACCGGTGCCAGCTGCATCGAAATCGTAGCGGAAGTTGTAGCGTTCATCGGCAACCCAGGTCATGGTCGAGCTGGTGACGGCCGTCGCAGTGCTGCCGGAGAAGGTGACCTGAAAGCCGGTAAGGGTGGTTGTGGTCATGTTCTGTCCTCTGTGTCCAAAATGGTCGATGTCTTGCCCCTGTGGAAATGGGGGTTAACGGCGAAGCTGGGCACAAATGTGGAAAGAGCGTGGCGATAGGGGCATATTCAACCGAATTCACCCCTGAATTGATGATTTCCGGGTCAGTTCTGCCGCCCGGGCATCCAGCGCATCAGCAGCGCCCCGATCAGGCTGAGCGCGCTGATACCATAGGCCAGCGGCACCGGCGTGCCGTCAAACGCCAGGCCAAGCGGGATGGCCAGGGCCACCGCCGCCACTGTGGCAATCGCCCCGCAGACCGATGCGGCCATGCCCGCGATATGCCCCATCGGCTCCAGCGCCAGTGCGTTCAGATTGCCGAGGGTAAGCCCCGCCATCATGAAGACGCCGACCGTCCAGCCGATGTAAAGCCCAAAGCTGAGCGGGCTGGCCAGGTCGGTCAGCGGCAGGATCAAGGCAAAGCCCAGCGACAGGCCGATCTGGGCCAAAAGCGTTGCGGTCACCAGAAGCCGCATCCCCAGCCGCACCACCAGCGCGGCATTGATCAGACTGGCACTGCCCGACAGAACCGCGATCAGGGCAAACCACAGCGGGAAGCTGTCGGCCCGTCCAAAGGTTTCATCAAAGATCGGTTGGGTGGCGGACAGGGTGCCAAAGAGGCAGGCAAAGCACAGGGTCTGCACCATGATCGCGCTGCGCACCACCGGATGGGCCAGAACCTCGCACAGGGCGGCCCATAGCACTGCGGGCTGCAAGCGGCGACGGCTTTCGCGCGGCAGGGTTTCCGGCTGGCGCAGGCCCAGCCACAGCCCGGCAAGGGCCGCAAAGACGATGAAGGCCCCGAAGATCGCGCGCCAGCCAAAGGCCGAAATGACAACGCTGCCCATCAGCGGCGCAATGGCGGGCACAAGGGTGAAGATCATCATGGCAAAGCTGACAACGCGCGCCATTTCGCGCCCCTTGTACAGGTCACGCACCATGGCCAGCGATACGACACGCGGTCCCGCAGCCCCGATCCCTTGCAAGACCCGCGCCGCCAGAACGGTTTCCAGCGTGGGCGCCACCGCTGCGATCAGCGCTGCGATCGTGTAAAGCCCTATCCCGCCCAGAATGACGGTCTTGCGCCCAAGCGCATCCGACAAGGGCCCCGCCACGAAAGTGCCCAAGCCCATGCCCAGCACAAAGGATGTCACGATCAGCTGCGCCCGGTTGGGGGTGGCAGGCGTCAGTTCAGTTGCGATTTCCGGCAGGGCGGGCAACATCGCATCAATGGAAAAGGCGATGACGGCAAAGAGCATGGCCGTCATGGCGATGAATTCGCCTTGGCCCAGGGCTTTCCGGGTCATTGAACCTGCCCCTGCTGCGCAAGATCATCCATCACCTGCATCCAGAACTCCGGGCTTTGCGCCCCTGAAATCACATAATGATCGGCCAGAATGAAGGTCGGCACCGAAGTCACGCCGCGCTGGCGGGCATGGTGGATGCGGTCGCGCAGGGGGCCTGCATCCGCATCGCTGGCCAGCAGACGCACCATCGCCGCGCGATCCAGCCCCGCCTGTTGGGCAAGATCGGCCAGAACCTCGGGGTTGCCGATATCGCGGCCTTCGCGCCAATGCGCGCGGAACAGCGCCGCCACCATGGCCGATTGCCGCCCCTCAAGCCCCGCCCAATGGATGAGCCGCAGCGCATCGAAAGTGTTGGGTTCGCGGGTCATCTTTTCGAAATCGAAATCCAGCCCGGCAGCGCGGCCCAGTTCGGCCAGCCGCAGATGTGCTTCGACCGTGCGGCTTTGCGTGCCGAAAATGCGCAGCAGGTGGTCCGCCCGTGGCACCCCGTCACGCGGCATGCCGGGGTTCAATTGGAACGGATGCCATTCCAGCAGGAAGGGATGGTCGGCGCGCGATTCCAGCGCCCGATCCAGATTGGCCTTGCCCAGATAACACCAGGGGCAGGCGGGATCGGCGAAAATGTCGAGACGGATCATTCAGGGCTCCAGAGCGCGGCCAGCGCGCGACGGTCAAGCTTGCCATTGGCATTGCGGGGCAGGGTGGCGATGTGCTGCCACAGGCGGGGCTGGCGATAGCGGGCCAGACGGGTTTCGGCATGGGCTGCCAATGCGGCAGGGTCCAGCGGGGCCTCGGCAAGGTAAAAGCAGCAGATCACCCGACTGCCGGGCTTTACCTCCACCTCGGCCACTGCCCATTCGCGGGCGCCGGGCAGGCCCTCCAGCGCGGCCTCCACCTCCAGCGGCGAGACGCGAAAGCCACCCGGGTTCATTTGATCATCCGTGCGGCCCAGAAAGCGCAAGGCACCATCGGCCAGGCGTTCGACCTGATCGCCGGTCAGGAACCAGTCGCCGCGGAAGCGGGCATCGGTGGCGGCGGGATCGTCCAGATAGCCCAGCATCAACCCCGGATCGCTGCGATGGATGGCCAGGCCCCCCAGATCGGCGGGGCCATCCGCCCCCAGAACCGCCACCTGCCGCCCGGGCTGTGGATAGCCGGTGCTGCCGATGGGGGCGGGCCGCGACGGGCTGCCCGACACAAATGTGGAACATTCCGAAAGCCCGATTGCTTCGTGCAGATCGGTGCCGGTGGCGTCTTGCCAGGCACTTCGCAGGGCAGCGGGCAGGCTTTCGCCAGCGGATAATCCATGGCGCAGGCGCGGCAAGGCGGGCAGAGGTGCGCGCAGCATCTGGCGGAACACCCCCGGCGCTGCGGCCAGGATGGTCGCGTCAAAACGCTTGAGCAACAGCGGTAATTGCGCGGGCGTCACCCCGGGGCCGGGGATCAGCGCCGTTGCGCCCAGCGTCCAGGGGTCCATCAGCCCGGTGCCAAGCGTATAGGTCCAGTTGAAGGCCCCGGCATGCAACAGCCGGTCACTTTCGCCCAGCCCTTCCCAGCCCTCATGCATGAACGCGCGGCCCAGAATGGCCCGATGGGCATGCACCACGGCCTGCGGCTGGCCAGTCGTGCCCGAGGTGAAGATGATATAGCCCGGGCGTTCTGCATCGCCCATGTGCCAATCGCAGGGCGGCAGTTCGGCCATGCGCAGCAAATCGGGCGCGGGCAGCACCGGGGTTTCGCCTTCCGGCAGGGCAATCCCGTCGCCTGCCACCACAAGGCGTGGGCCGATGCGGGCGGCCATGGGCGTGATCTCGGCCCGGGTTGCCTGCGCCGATGTGGGCACCGGCACCAGACCCGCGGCGATGGCCCCCAGAAAGGCCAGCGGAAATTCCGGCCCGTTGCCCAGACGCAAAAGCACCCGATCCCCGGGCAGCAGCCCGCGCGCCAGCAACCCATGGCCCACACCACGCACCGCGGCGATCAGGCGGCCATAGCTCCAGCGTTCCGCGCCTGTAGGGCGCAGGATCTGCATGGCGGGCTTGTCGGGCAGGCTTTCGCCCCGCGCCAGAACATGCCGCGCCAGATTGAACGGGGCCGTGGCAGGGAAAGGGGCATTTGCAACTGACATATGGCGTTGCTAGCGCCGCCAACCTGCCGTTGCAAGACGCGCTGGCCTGCCGTAATGCACAGAAGCATGAGCAAAGGTGAACCTCCCTCGCTGATCCGCATTGCGCGCGAAACCGGAGCCGACAGCCCAGTCGAGCCGCTGAACCTTGGCACACGCGTGCGCGAATTGCGCAAGGCCAAGGGCTGGACGCTGGAACAGGCGGCCGTAAAGGCCGGGCTTGCGCGTTCGACCCTGTCGAAAATCGAAAACGGCCAGATGTCGCCGACCTATGAGGCGCTGAAGAAACTGGCCGAAGGGCTGGCCATTTCGGTGCCGCAGCTGTTCACGCCGCCGTCGCGGACGCAGGTGAACGGGCGGCTGGCGGTGACCAAATCGGGGCAGGGGCAAAGCCATGCCACCGTCACCTATGAACATGAATTGCTGGGCGGCCATCTGCGCGCCAAACAGATGCTGCCCTATCGCGCCACAATCCGCGCCCGCGATCTGGAAGAGTTCGATGGCTGGGTCCGCCATGACGGCGAGGAATTCCTGTATGTCCTGACAGGGATCGTCCGGCTGTTTACCGAATTCTACGAACCGGTCGATCTGCGCCGGGGCGACAGCGCCTATTACGATGCGTCAATGGGCCATAATGTGATCAGCCTGAGCGAAGAGGATGCCACCATCCTCTGGGTCACCTCGCTGGTCTAACCCAGAAAATAGGGATCATGGCCGCGCCAATAGGCCAGATAATCCGCCGCGCAGACATGGCGCAGGTTCAGGTGTTGCATCATGTGCAGATCGACCGCCAGCAAGGCGGCAAGCCGCCAGGCCTCGGCGGCTGCGGCCTGATCCGCCTCGCCGGAAAACGAGCTTTCCAGACTGCTGGCCGCCAATGACAGCGCCAGAACCAGTTCCAGAGGGGCGCAGTCGGGACGAAAGGCGACAAGGTCACGGGGCAGGCGGCGCAGCCCATCACTGCGCGCCACCAGATGGTGCAGGGCGAATTCGGTCAATTCGTCAACGGATCCTGACACCCGCCCAACCCCCTAAGCCCCCGAACAGCCCACTTGCCGGCCAGTGGTCTGGCCGGGGTTCGGCCCGGTCAGCCGATCCAGCCCGCCACGCGATTGGCCCCGCCGGATATATCGCGCCCGATCCCATCGACCGTGGCACATCCCGAAACTGCGGCCAGCGCCGCAATCAGCAGCAATTTCCTCATGTCCTTGCCTCTGCCTTCTGCCAATTTTCCGTTACCACCTCTGGCTTGCACGCCAGTTAACAGTGTCACGGCTCTTCCCACCAGACCTCGGGTTGAAAGCCCGGCCAATCCCCATAGACCGGCAGCTTTTCGGGATAGCGCAAGTTGCTGCGATGGGCCAGCCTTGCAACGGGGGAATACCACATCGGAATGACATAACGCCCCGTGATCAGCACCCGGTCCAGCGCCTGTACGGCTGCGGTAAACTCGGCCGGGTCTTGGGTCGAAAGCATCACCGCAATCATCGCCTCGGCGGCGGGTGAGTTGATTCCGGGCCAGTTGCGGCTGCCCGGTTCGGTCACCCCTCTTGCGCCCCAGTAATTCATCTGTTCGTTCCCGGGGCTGAGCGAAAGCGAGCGGATGTAATGCGTCATGTCAAAGTTGTAGCTGTTGGTGCGTTCCACATATTGCGCCGAGTCCACGGTGGAGATACGCGCCGAAATGCCCAGCCGCTTCAGCGCCTCGACATAGATGCTGGCGGCGCCGATCATGTCATCCTGGCCCTGTGTCAGCAGGATTTCAAAGCTGAAGGGTTCGCCCGCGGCATTTTTCAGCACGCCGTCCTGCACGGTCCAGCCCGCCTCTTCCAGCAATCTGGTGGCCACGCGCAGGTTCTTGCGGTTGGCTTCCGACCCGTCGGAAGCGGGCAGGATATAGCCCTCCAGCGCGCCGGGCAGCAGTTCGGCATTGAACGGATCCAGCAATTCGCGCACCCGTCCTTCGGCCGGTTGACCCGGAACCATGCCAAGGGTGGAGTTGGAGAAATACGAGGTGATGCGCGGCAATACACCACCATTCAGCGTCTGGTTCACCAGTTCGAAGTTGAAGGCATGGATCAACGCCTCGCGCACCCGCCAATCGGCAAACAGCGGTTTGCGGGTGTTGAAGGCCAGCCCCTCGATCCCCGAAGGACGGCCATGCGGGATTTCGGCCTTGACCACATCACCGGCCTGCACAGCCGGGAAATCGAAGTTCGTCGCCCATTTGGCGGGATTGGTTTCACGATAGCTCGACAACAGGCCCGCCTTGAAGGATTCAAAGGCCGCCGTGTCGATGCCGAAATATTCCATCCGGATTTCATCCAGATTGTGCAGGCCCCGGTTGAAGGGCAGATCCTTGCCCCACCAATCGGGGTTCTTGCGGAAACTGACAAACCGGCCCGGTTCAAACTTGTCCACCACATAGGGGCCAGAGCCGATCGGCGCTTCAAGCGTGGAGGCCGTGAAATCCTTGCCCTCCCACTGCGCCTTTTTCAGCACCGGGCGCAGGCCAAGGATCAGCGGCAGTTCCCGGTCAGCGGTGTTGAAGGTGAATTTCACGCTGCGCGGGCCGGTGATTTCGGATTTCGCCACCTTGGCCCAGGATCCGCGATAGCGCGGCGCGCCTTTCGTGCCCAGGGTTTCGAACGACCAGATCACATCTTCGGGGGTGACCGGGCTGCCATCGGCGAATCTGGCCCCTTCACGCAGGGTGAATTCGACATGGCTGCGGTCAGAATCGGTGCTGATCGATTCGGCCAGCAAGCCGTAAAGCGAGAAGGGTTCATCGAGACTGCGGCCCATCAGCGTCTCGACCGTGTAAAGCGACACCTGCGGCGGGGCCTTGCCCTTTTCGATGAAGGGATTAAGGCTGTCAAAGCCGCCATTTTCGCCCAGCACGATCCGGCCGCCCTTGGGCGCATCCGGGTTGGCATAGGGCAGGGACACAAAATCCGGTGGCAAAGCCGGTTCGCCATACATAGCGATGCCATGCCGGGCTGAGTCGCCCCAGGCTGCCGCAGGGCAGAAAACCACTGCCGCAGCGGCAAGGATTCGCTGCATTCTTTTGAAAAAATCCCGCTCGGCCATCGAAACAATCTCCGGAATGCCTGTTTTTCTTGGGGCGGACACTAGTGGGACTGTACAGGATTTTCAAACTTTTAACTTGGATCGCCGCGCAGGGCGGGGTATAAGGAACTCACTGCTCGATAGGTTTCTTGCCTGTATGAAACCTGCCTCAAAGACTGGACGCCGGCTTCGCGCCGGCGTTTTTTTTGGTTTCAGACACCGGGCCCCAGCACAAGAACCGGGCAGCTTTCCGCCGCAGCGCAGCGCAAAACACTGGACGCAGCGCCACTTCCCCTTATGGTGAGGCCGCAACCAGACAGCAGAGGTGCGACATGATCCTGCAAGGCAAACGTGCGGTGGTGACCGGATCGAATTCCGGCATCGGTCTTGGCATCGCCGAGGAACTGGCCAAGGCTGGCGCCGAGGTGATCATCAACAGCTTTACCGACCGGCCCGAAGATCATGCGCTGGCCGCGGATCTTGCGGCGCGACACGGGGTGGCGGTGCGCTATATCGCGGCCGACATGTCGGATGGCGCGGCCTGCCGGGCCTTGATCGAACAGGCGGGCGGCTGCGACATTCTGGTGAACAATGCGGGCATCCAGCATGTCGCCCCGATTGACGAATTTCCGGTCGATGCCTGGAACCGGATCATCGCCATCAACCTGAATTCGGCGTTCCACACCACGGCTGCCGCCTTGCCGGGGATGCGCGCCAAGGGCTGGGGCCGGATCGTGAATGTCGCATCGGCCCATGGCCTGACTGCAAGCCCGTTCAAATCGGCCTATGTCGCGGCCAAGCACGGGGTTGTCGGCCTGTCCAAGACCACCGCACTGGAAACCGCAGGGCAGGGCATCACCTGCAATGCCGTTTGCCCGGGATATGTGTTGACCCCGCTGGTCGAGGCGCAGATCCCCGATCAGATGAAGGTCCACAACATGGACCGCGAGACGGTGATCCGCGAGGTGATGTTGCAGCGCCAGCCGTCGCGGCAATTCGCCACCACCGAACAGATGGGCGGTACCGTGGTGTTTCTGTGCAGCCCCCATGCCGATCAGATCACCGGCACCGCCATCAGCGTCGATGGCGGTTGGACGGCGCTGTGAGGCGGATCAATCTGGCCCTTCAGGGCGGGGGCGCGCATGGCGCCTTCACCTGGGGGGTGCTGGACCGTCTGCTGGAGGAACCGGGGATCGAGATTGCCGGGATCACCGGCACATCGGCCGGTGCGCTCAACGCGGCGGCGCTGAAGGCCGGCCTTCTGGAAGGTGGGGCGGAAGGTGCCAAGGCGCGGCTGGCGGCGCTGTGGCAGGCGGTGGGGGATCTGGGCGATCTGCGGGTTCTGCGCTGGATGCGCACGCTGTTCCCCTTGGCCGCAGCCGCGCAGGAAATGGCCACTGATCTTGCGCCCGTGTCGCCCACGGCGCTGGCGGCACAGCTCTATACGCCCTATGCGTGGGGGCCGTTCTGGCAGAACCCGCTGGCCGATGTGGTGAAGGATTTCGATTTCAGCAAGGTATGCGCGGCGCAGGGGCCTGATCTGTTCATCAGCGCAACCAATGTGCGCAGCGGCAAGATCCGGGTGTTTTCGGGGGCCGAAATTGGGCCCGAGGCGCTGTTGGCCTCGGCCTGCCTGCCGACGATCTTTCAGGCGGTGGAACTTGACGATCCGGCAACCGGCCAACGCGAGGCCTTCTGGGATGGCGGGTTCACCGGCAATCCGGCGCTGTTCCCGCTGTATCAGCCGCATCTGCCGGACGATATTGTCATCGTGTCGATCAACCCGCTGCGGCGCGAGGCCATCCCGCAGACCCCAGTCGAAATTCAGGACCGGATCAACGAGATCAGCTTCAACGCAGCGCTGCTGGGCGAATTGCGGGCGGTGAACTTTGTCAAACGGTTGATCGCAGAGGGCCGTATGCCCAAGGGCGCGATGAAAGCGCTGAACATCCACCTGATTGCCGATGATGCGCTGATGAACGCGCTGACCGCAGGCAGCAAACTGGGGCCGAAACCCGCTTTGCTGGATCGGCTGCGCGCGGCGGGTCGGGTGGCCTGTGACGGGTTCCTCGCGCAACATGGCGACAGGATCGGGGTGGACAGCTCGGTCGATCTGCGCGGCCTTTTCGGATAATATATTCCGATCAATGCCTTGTCCGGCAAAGCTCACACAGGTTTTGCGGATTCGTCCATCAGGTTGCGCATGTCCTTGCCATTGGGCGCCACCAGCCCGGCCGAAACGATCAGCTTCACAGCGTCATCGGCCTTCATGTCCAGCAGGATCACATCCTCTTCGGGCACATATAGCAGGATGCCGGATGTCAGCGGCGTCAGCGCCACGAAGACCGCGATCATCTTGCGGTCGGTGGGCAGGCGTTCGGCAATTTCGCCCTTGGCCGTCGTGGCGACAAAACCCACGGCCCAGCAGCCCGGGCGCGGAAATTCCACAAGGCAGGTCTTGTCGAAGCTTTTTTCCGACTTGGCAAAAAAGGTTTCGGTGATCTGCTTGAAACCGCCATAGACCGACCGCACGACCGGCATCCGGTCCACCAGCGATTCCGCCTGAGAGATGACGGAACGGCCGATCAGCCCCTTGGCGATCCAGCCGATGATGACGGTGAAGACCAGAAAGACGATGACGCCCAGCCCCCGGGTGGGAAAATTGGCATCCGCCCCGATGTAATGGGTCACCAGTTGATCCGGTCGCCAGCCATAGGGGATCAACGGCAGGATCCAGCTGTCGATCCAACCCACGACCGTGTAGATCAGATAGATGGTCAGCCCGATGGGCAGCACCACGACCAGACCGGTCAGGAAGGACGCGCGCAACCCGCCCAGAAGGCTTGGCTTGCGCGGCGGGTGGTCGGGATGCGGGTCCATGGCGTCTCCTGCGGGGCAGAGGCAATCTAGGCAGCCCACCGCCCCGCCGCAATCGGCCTTTGCAGCCTTATGCGCGCTGCCGGGTGATTTCGATGGCGATTGCTGCCGCCAGGCGGGCATTGTTCAGAACAAGGGCAATGTTGGATTGCAAGGATCGCCCCTCGGTCAGCGCAAAGATGCGATCCAGCAGGAAGGGCGTCACGGCCTTGGCGGCGATGCCCTGCGCTTCGGCCTCGGCCAGCGCCTGCTCCACAACCGGCATGATTTCCGCCAGCGGGATTTCGGCGTCCTGCGGGATCGGATTGGCAACCAACTGGCCGCCCTTCATGCCAAGGTGTTGCCGCATCAGATGGGCGGCGGCGATCTGCGCCGGTTCATCCATCCGCAGCGGGGCCTTCATCCCCGATGACCGCGACCAGAAGGCCGGAAAATCGTCCTGACCAAAGGCGATGACCGGCACGCCCTGGGTTTCCAGAACCTCGAGCGTCTTGGGCAGATCAAGGATGGCCTTCGCCCCGGCGGCGACCACGGTCACGGGCGACAGGCCCAGTTCCACCAGATCGGCGGAAATGTCAAAGCTGGTTTCCGCCCCGCGATGCACCCCGCCGATGCCGCCGGTGGCAAAGACATGGATGCCCGCCATGGCGGCGCAGATCATCGTGGCGGCAACAGTCGTTGCGCCCACGCGCCCGAGTGCCACGCATGCCGGCAGGTCGGCCCGGCTGAGCTTCATGGCATCCGGCGTCTGGCCAAGCGCATCAAGGGCTGCGTCGGTCAACCCGATATGGATCTGCCCACCCATCACTGCGATGGTGGCCGGAACGGCACCGGCAGCGCGGATCATCGCCTCAACCTCGCGCGCGGCCTGCACGTTCTGCGGAAAGGGCATGCCATGGGTGATGATGGTGGATTCCAGCGCCACCACGGGGCGACCGGCATCCAGTGCGGCGCGCACTTCGGGGGCAAAGGCAAGGGGAAGGGTCACGATCCGATTTCTCCTGAAACATAGGTGGCTGCGGCGCGCAGGGCCGAGGCAAGCGCGGTGGCGCGCGGCTCGCCCCGCCGTTCGGCAACGATATGCGCAGCCATGAAGGTGTCCCCCGCGCCGGTGATCCGGGTGACCAGAACCGGGGGCGGGCTGTCGGTGATGACGCCTGCACCGCGCCGGCCTTCGGCACAGGGCCTGCCGCCGTCGGTCACCAGCACCCGCTCTGCGCCCCGGTCCAACAAGCCCTGGGCCGCGGCTTCGGCAGTCGGGTGATCGGCGGTGCAAAGGATATTGGCCTCTTCGCGGTTCACATAGAAGGTGGCGCCTGGGTGCGACAGTAGCGGGCGCAGCCGTTCCGCCTTGCCGGGGCTGGCCGGGGCCACCCGCAGATCGGCCTGCACAAACAGCGGTGAACTGGCGATCTGCGCCAGAAGCTGTTCGGTCAGGTTGCCATCCAGCGCGATCAGCCCGGCCCAAGGGGCCGCGGAACCGCCGAGCCTGCCATCGGCCAGCGGGCGCAGTATCTTGTCACCCGACGCCTCCAGCGAATGGGCATCGGCGATGGCGGCGATCAGGCCATTCGCCCCTTCAACCGCCATGTAGCGGTCGGTCGGCAGGTCTTCGGACCGATAGATATGATCGGTCACCATGCCCATCCGGGCGCAGGCGCCCACCAGTTCGTCGCCTTCGAGATCGCGCCCGATGGTGGTCAGCAGACCGGGGGTCAGGCCAAAGCGGCGCAGGGTCATGGCGATATTCATCGCCACCCCGCCCGGCAGGCGCGTGATGCGCCCCGGCACGTCAGAACCCAGCCGCATCGCCGTGGGCGATCGGCCAATGATGTCCCACAGAACGGAACCTATGCAGAGAATGTCAGGCGTCATGCGCCGCCTTGTCGCCCAAGCCACGCCTTGGTGCAAGCAAAAGCGCGAAACCCGCCTGCACCATGGGTGCAGACGGGCCGGGCAGATCACGGCAGACCACAGGAGGGGGCGCGTTGCTGCCGTGCCCCCCTTTCCTTACATGGCCGGCAGCAGAACCGTGTCGATGACGTGGATCACGCCGTTCGACTGTTTCACATCGGCGATGGTCACGGTGGCCACATTGTTCTGGCCGTCCTTGATCTGGATCTTGTCACCGTCCATCATCGCGGTGAATTCGCAGCCGCCCACGGTCTTGACCGGGTGCATGCCCTTGTCATCGGCGATCATCTTGGCAATCGCCTCTGACATGGCATTGGCCCCGACCACATGGCAGGTCAGGATCTTGACCAGCTGATCCTTGTTTTCCGGCTTGAGCAGGGTCTCTACCGTGCCCGCAGGCAGCTTGGTGAAGGCATCATTGGTCGGCGCAAAGACGGTGAAGGGGCCGGCGCCCTGCAGCGTTTCGACCAGACCGGCGGCCTGAACGGCGGCCACCAGCGTGGTGTGATCCTTGGAATTCACGGCATTTTCGACGATGTTCTTGGTTTCGTACATCGGTGCGCCCCCCACTTCGGGGTTGCCCGCCAAAGCGGCGGTGGCGGTCAGCGACAGTGCGGCGGCCAGTGCGAAAGCTTTCATCTTGGTCGTCTCCCTTTGCGACGGCGGGCCTTTCCCGCCGGACGCCAGAAGTTACGAAAGGATTTCCGACCGAGTTTCAGCTTCACGCAGCCGTGATCACGATGTGATCTCGGCTGCGGCAACGACCGGGCCTGTTGGCGCAGGATGTGGCACGCCCGCCGCGGGTTCCAGGGTCACGGCCAGCGTCCAGCCCGCGGGCGGTGCCGGATAGGCGACGGTCAACGTGGTCTCGACAGCCCCAAGTGAGACGGGCGCGGCACCGGGGGCGATGACCCAAAGCTCATGCGCCTGGCCGGGTGCCGGGGCCGGGCCCGCGATCCGTTCAAGGATCAGGTTGTCGCCATCATGGCGCGCCGCAAAGCGCAGCGGCGCATCCGGGGCCCCCAGAACCGCGATGGGCTGGGCCTCGGGGCCGCGCAGCACCGGAAACAGGACAACAGCCCCGACAAAAAGGGCCGCCGCCGTGGCCACCCCTGCCAACCAGTGCCACAGGGGGCGGCGGCTTGTGGCGCGCGCGGTGGGGAACAGACGGGCCTCGATCTGCGGCAGCAGGTCAGGGGCAGGGACGGGCGCATACGCCTCGTTCAGCGCCGACAGCCTTTCCTGCCAATCCGCGACCATGGTCTGCAAATCCGGCTCCCGATCCAGCCGGGCCTGAAAGGCCAGCCGTTCGGCATGGGGCAGGGTGCCCAGAACAAATTCGCCCGCCCGTTCAAGATCGTCATCGGTCATGCCCTGCGCCCCTCCATACAGGCGCGCAGGGCCATCAGACCCCGGCGCAGCCAAGTGCGCATCGTGTTCAGCGGCACCGCGTGGCGGCTGGCCAGATCGGCATAGCTTGCGCCGTCCAGATAGGCCCCCCGCAGGGCAGAAGCGCGCTCCGGCTCCAGCAGGCCGAAACATTCGGCAATTGCCCGCGCCTCGCCCAATGCGATCAGCCGGTTTTCGGCGCGCGGGGTCGTATCGGCCACCATTTCCACCACATCCGTATCGGTTTCCATCGGGCGCATGCGCAGGCGGTCGATGGCCAGATTGCGCGCTACCGCGATGACCCATGTCATGCCACGGCCCTTGCCGGGATCAAACCGGTCGGCGCGCAGCCAGATGCGTGTATAGACCTCCTGCAAGGCTTCCTCCGCCTCATGCCGTTCTCGCAACATACGCAAGAGAACGCCCATGAGTTTCGCAGAGGTCGCTGCATAAAGTTCGCGGAAGGCCGCGCGGTCTTGCACGGCACAGCGTTGCAACAAGGCGGCAATGGGATCATCCATCGCGTCGCACCTGGCGGCTGGCTGGCATTGTCACC
The DNA here is from genome assembly GCF_036964905.1 of Gemmobacter denitrificans. Taxonomy (NCBI): domain Bacteria; kingdom Pseudomonadati; phylum Pseudomonadota; class Alphaproteobacteria; order Rhodobacterales; family Paracoccaceae; genus Gemmobacter; species Gemmobacter denitrificans. The sequence goes on along the minus strand of NZ_JBALHR010000001.1, from coordinate 390,225 downwards.
CCCTGCGGCGGCGGCGTCCCTCGCTGCCAGCTCCGGCGGTATTGTAGCTGACCTCGGGCAGGCTGGCTACACCGGCAAGATTGGGGAAGGCATCGACCGCATGCGGGATGGCATTGGCATTGACGAAATGTTCCTGAAAGCGCGGCTCGATGGCGGTTTCGATCTTGTGGATCTCATGCACCACCGCCTCGATCCGGTCGCGCGCGGCGCGGTTGCACAGCGCGATCCGCGCCCCGGTTCCGGCAGCATTGCCTGCGCTTGTCACCTTGTCCAGCGGTGCATCGGGGATCATGCCCAGAACCATGGCGTGTTTCGGGCTGATATGGGCTCCGAACGCCCCGGCCAGCGTCACACGATCGACGGTTTCCACGCCCATTTCATCCATCAGCAGCCGCGCCCCGGCATAAAGCGCCGATTTGGCCAGCTGAATGGCGCGGATATCGCCCTGGGTGACCAGGATCACCGGCCCGCCATCGGCGCTGCCATCATGCAGCAGATAGCTGTTGGTGCGGCCTTCGGCACGGCAGCGCGGGCTGCCCACCTGATCGGCAGACCCGATCAGGCCGGACCCATCAACGATGCCCGCCATCCGCATTTCGGCAACCGCTTCGATGATGCCCGATCCGCAGATGCCGGTGATGCCCGATCCCTTGATCGCTTCGGCAAAGCCGGGATCATCCGACCACAGATCCGACCCGATCACCCGGAAGCGCGGCTCTTTGGTCACAGGGTCGATGCTGACCCGTTCGATGGCCCCCGGCGCGGCGCGCTGGCCCGAACTGATCTGTGCCCCTTCAAAGGCCGGGCCGGTCGGGCTGGAACAGGCCAGCACGCGGGTCTTTTTGCCCAGCAGGATTTCCGCATTGGTGCCGACATCGACGATCAGCACCATGTCATCTGACAGGTTCGGCTCTTCCGACAGGGCCACGGCAGCGGCATCGGCGCCGACATGGCCGGCGATGCAGGGCAGCACATAGACCTGTGCCGCGCGGTGCAGGTTGGTCAGCTCCAGCTCAGACGCCGCCAGCGACAGGCTGCCCGATGTGGCCAGCGCAAACGGGGCCTGGCCCAGTTCCACCGGATCAATGCCCAGCAGCAGGTGATGCATGACCGGATTGCAGACAAAGACCACCTCGACGATCTGGTCGGGCTTCAGATGCGCCTCGGCGGCAATGCTGGCGGCAAGCGCATTGATCGCCTCGCGCACGGCGCGGGTCATTTCCACATCGCCGCCGGGGTTCATCATCGCATAGCTGACACGGCTCATCAGATCTTCGCCAAAGCGGATCTGCGGGTTCATCAGCCCCGATGAGGCCAGCACCGTACCATCACGCAAATCACACAGATGGGCCGCGACAGTGGTGGAGCCAAGGTCGATGGCGAGGCCATACAACCCGCCTTCATGATAGCCGGGCCACAGATCAAGGATGCGGGCCGCGCCATCATGGTTGCCCTTGTGCAGCGCCACCGTGATCTTCCATTCGCCCTTGCGCAACACCGGCTGCAACCGTCGCAGGATGCCCAGATCGGCCGTCACCTCGGCCACCTGCCATTGATCGGCCAGCGCCCGCTTCAGCCGTTCGAAATCGCCGGTCGGTTCGTGCATGTCGGGTTCCTGCACCTCGACATAGTAAAGCCGGGTTGCGGGATCCATCACGATGTCGCGCTGCGTGGCGGATTTGCGGATCACCTGTTTATGAACCTGGCTTTCCGGCGGCACGTCGATGACCACATCGCCCATCACCTTGGCCTGACAGCCCAGACGGCGCCCGTCGATCATGCCGCGCTTGGATTTATAGCGTTCTTCGACCGCGTTCCATTCGGTCAGGGCCTCGCCATCGACATGGATGCCGAATTTCGGAAATTCGCCATAGCCCGGGGTGATCTGGCATTTGGAGCAGATGCCGCGCCCGCCGCAGACCGAATCCAGATCGACACCAAGCGCACGCGCGGCCTGCAGGACCGGCGTGCCAAGCGCGAATCTCCCCCGCTTGCCCGAGGGGGTAAAGATCACCAGCGCATCTTCCGGGGTATGGGTCATGACTGCCTCATCAGGGGCCCGGACTGTGCCGGGCAGGGGTCTTGCAGGATATTGGCCGGGCGGGCCGGATGCGGTGGTTGCACAGAAGCGCCGCAATGGCAAACTGCCCCTGGCCCAAACGGGCAGGGGCGCAGGGTCTGCTGCAACCGTCGTGCATTCAATTGGGCCGGGAAACCTGCCCGCATCGCCAAAGCCTTTCCTGTCGCTCCCTCTTTCTAGGGCGGTGCCGCGGGCAGGCAATGTCTGTTCGCGGCAGATCAGCGTCGGGATGCGGCAGGGCCGGGGGCCGGTGTAATCACAGCCAGAAATCAGCCAGAAGAACCGTATCGCCCGCACCAAAGGTGACGAGTGTGCCATCGGTTTCCGTCGTGATGGTCATGCCCGTGGCCGGATTTTCCAGAACAAGGCGCTGGCCTTCCAGGATCACGACATCTTCGGCCGAATAATCCGTGATCACGCTGGCGCTGCTGCCCGAACCGGAATGCAGGATGAAGGTATCGACCCCGCTACCACCGGTCATGTCATGGCCCGATTGCCGCAGATCGGCATGCAGGCGATCATTGCCCGCACCGCCCGACATCTGGCTGCGCCCGCTGCCGCTGGACAATGTGTCATTGCCATAACCACCTGAAAGCAGGTCCTGACCACCATTGCCGGACAACCGGTCATCGCCGCCGCCGCCCAGCAAGGTATCGTTTCCCGCACCGCCCATGAGGGCATCCTTGCCCACGCCGCCAACCAGGCGGTCATGGCCATTGCCACCCGTCAAGGTATCGTCACCCCCAATGCCCCGCAGGCTGTCATTGCCCGAACGGCCCAAAAGAAGATCCGCCCCCGCTTCACCCCGCACGGCCATATGGTCTGACCCTGCAGCAGAACTCTCCTGTGCCGAATCATTGTAGCTTGGCGCGCGCTGGAAAATCTTGACCGGCGCGGTCAGCAGGTCCCGCAACCAGGCCAGATCGGAAGTGACCAGACCTTGCGCCCCGGACAGCGCGGTTTTCTCGATGGCTTTCATTTCTGCCCCCTTACATGCACCACAACCGACATGGCGAAACCATGTCCAAAGCCCTGCGCAGAGCGGAAATGACCCTGCGCCCACGATTGCACATTCGGACGGTCAGGCGGCAGGGGGGGGGCTGTCTTCGGGCGGAATAGTGACCAATAGTTCAGACTTGAGGCAAAATGAAACGGCCCGCCACAAGGGCGGGCCGCGAAGATTCTTTGCAGACCAGAGGTTTAGCCGCGGCCGCGCCGACCGCCGCGCCGACCACCAGCCGCCTGGCTGGCAGCGGCCGAGGCTTCGGCAAAGGTCATGCCACCTTCGACGGCTTCCAGAACCTTGGCAAAGCGGATCCATTCCCCGCCATTGGCATCGTGGTTCATCAGGAAGTTGGCGGCGCGGATCGCCTCCATCTCCACCTGACGGACCGGGTTCATGATGGCCGAGGTCATGCCCGCGCCGATGGCCATGGGCAGGAAGGCCGCGTTGATACCATGGCGATGCGGCAGGCCGAACGAGATGTTGGAGGCGCCACAGGTCGTGTTCACGCCCAGCTCTTCGCGCAGACGCCGCACCAGCGCAAACACCTGCTGACCAGCCGAGGCCATCGCGCCCACCGGCATCACCAACGGGTCCACCACGATGTCATGGGCCGGGATGCCGAAATCGGCGGCGCGCTGCACGATCTTGCGGGCAACCTCGAAACGAACATCGGGATCGGGCGAAATGCCGGTATCGTCGTTGGAGATCGCCACGACCGGCACGTTGTATTTCTTGACCAACGGCAGCACCAGTTCCAGACGCTCTTCCTCACCCGTCACCGAATTCAGCAGCGGGCGGCCTTCGCAGGCCATCAGACCGGCTTCCAGTGCGCCCGGGACCGAGCTGTCGATGCACAGCGGCACGTCCACGGTTTGCTGGATGATCTCGATCAGCGCCTTCATCAGCGGCGGCTCGACAAAGTTGTTGTCGGCATAGCGCGGATCTTCAGCCATCTTGTTGGTGAAGACAGCGCCCGAGTTCACGTCAAGAACGGTCGCGCCACAGGCCACCTGTTCCAGCGCGTCCTTGATGACGGTGTCGTAATTGCCCATCTCCAGTTCAGCCGCCAGTTTCTTGCGGCCCGTCGGGTTGATGCGCTCGCCGATCACGCAGAAGGGCTCGTCAAAGCCGATGACGACGGTTTTGGTCTTGGATTCGATAACGGTCCGGGTCACGGGTCTTGGTCCTTATGCTTGTGCGGCGGGCACGCCAGAAGCGCCGCCATGGTCGGTCGCCCATTGGGCATTGGTCTTGATGCCACCCAGCGGGAAGAAATGCACGGATTCTATACCGAAACTGGGGGTCTTGGCCTTGTGGGCAGCAAGATCGGCAAGGAATTCGGTGGGTTCATAGGGCAGCAGCAGCTTGGTCACATCCATGGCGCGCTTTTGCAGCACGCGCAGCGACGGGCCGACGCCGCAGGCAATGGCGAATTTGATCATGGTCTGCAGCTTGGCCGGGCCTGCCACACCGATATGCACCGGAATCGAAACGCCCGCCGCGTTGATCTTGTTCACCCAGTCGATGACCGGACCCGCCTCAAAGCAGAATTGCGTAGCGATCGCCATTTTCGCATCCGTGCGATTGGCGAAATCCTGTTTCCACTTCAACGCCTGCATCACGATGGCATCGCCGCCGTCCTTGTCGATGTCCTTGTTGCCTTCGGGGTGGCCCGCCACATGCAGACGTTCGAACCCGTCAAACAGGCCGGTTTCGATCAGCTGCATCGAACTGTCATAGTCACCTGCCGGGGTGTTCACGCCGCCGCCCAGCAGCAGGGCCTGCTTCACGCCCGCCTCGCCCTTGTAGCGCGCGATCCAATCGGTCAGCGTGGCACGATCCGGGATGATGCGCGCCGGAAAATGCGGCATGACATCAAAGCCTTCGCCCGCGATGCGCTTGGCCGTGGCCACCATGTCGGCAATCGGCGTGCCCTCGATATGGGCGATGTAGACGCGCGTGCCCTTTGGCAGGATCGCGCGGAAATCCTCGACCTTCTCGGCGGTGCGCGGCATCACCTCCATCGAGAAACCCTGCAGGAAGGTTTCGACCTCGGGGTTGACCCCGGCAGTCGGGGCGGCATCGCGGCGGAAGTTGAACAGCGCCATCGGGCGGGCTCCTGCTTGGTGCGGGCGGCGCGCGTCACGGCGCGGCGCGGCCCTCGGCTTCGATCAGCGCCTTGAGGCGCGCGGTGTCATATTCGGCGTCCAGACGGGCGGCTTCGGTCTTTGCAACCTCGTCCGGCTCGCCCTCCACCTCATAGGGGGCAGCCTTGCGCCATTCGGCCAGATAGGCATCGGCATCCTTGGCGCCGATCTTCATGGCGCAGCGGTCGATCGCCTGTTCAAAGCGTTCGGGCAGTTGCACCTTCGACCCGCGCCGTCCCTTGCCCACGATCACCTGGGCCGGGATGTCGCGCCAATAGACGATGGTCACCTCTGGCATCGGGCTGATTCCCCTTGTTCCTGTTTTACCGTTCTAAGCGTCGGCTTGCGGCGGGCAGTGTCGGTTTTCGACATTCGCCGCGCAACGAGCGACAGAGCTTCCGCCGCTTCCTTCTAGGCGATCCCGCGCGCCCGGACGAGAGGGTTGCGCCCCGTCATCCGGTGAATTTGCTGCATCTGGAACATGACTTTTGTTCATCTTCACGGAAATGCAGGCCGACCCTTCGCCGGGCTTGCCTGCTGCGGGCTTGCACGAGGGGGGCGGCAGGCGTAAGCTGATCCCAACTTGAAATGGAGGGCGGAATATGTCGCCCGTGCGTCCCCGAGGAGAGGACGCGATCCCGTCAGATGTCGCGCCGGCCGGTGCGCCTGCGGTCGAACCGTCGTCTCCTCCTGACGCCCTGTCGGGCCCGCCGCTCTATGCGGCGCTCGACCTGGGCACGAACAGTTGCCGTATGCTGATTGCCGCGCCGCGCGGCAGCCAGTTCACGGTTGTGGACAGCTTTTCCAAGACTGTCCAGCTTGGCGTGGGGCTTGAAGCCTCAGGCCGGTTATCGCGTGCCTCGATGGGGCGCACGGTGCAGGCCTTGCGCATCTGTCAGAAGAAGATCGAAAAGCATGGTGTGTCGCGGATGCGGCTGGTGGCGACCGAAGCCTGCCGCCGCGCCAGAAATGCGCGTGATTTTATCCGTCAGGTGCGCCGCGAAACCGGCCTGTCGCTGGAGGTGATCCCGGCCGAGGAAGAGGCGCGGCTGGCAGTGATCTCTTGCGCGCCGCTGGTGTCGAAACGCACCGAACAGTTGCTGGTGATCGACATTGGCGGTGGTTCGACCGAACTGGTCTGGATCGACCTGTCTGCCGTCGCCCCGGAAGACCGGCCCCGCGCGATCATGGGGATGCGCAAGGGCTTTACCGCCCCGGGGCAGCCGCTCGCACGGGTGGTAGACTGGATTTCGGTCCCGCTGGGGGTGGCGACACTGAAGGATCAGTTTGCCGATGTCGAAGATGACGCCGCGCGGTTTGCCCTGATGAGCTGGTATTTCGAGGAAAATCTGGCCGGGTTTTCGCCGTATCATGCGGAACAGCCGCGCGAGGGGTTCCAGATCATCGGCACCTCGGGCACCGTGACCACCGTGGCGGCCAGCTTTCTTGGCCTGCGCCGCTATGACCGAACCAAGGTTGATGGCTTGCGCATGACTTCGACCCAGATTGATACGGTGATCCGGGATTACCTTTCGCTCGGCCCTGATGGCCGCCGGACTGATCCGCGCATCGGGCGCGACCGGCACACGCTGATCATGTCCGGTGCCGCAATCCTGCAGGCCCTGATGCGGATCTGGCCGACCGACCGACTGTCGGTCGCCGACCGTGGCCTGCGCGAGGGGCTGCTTTATGCCCAGATGAGCGCCGATGGCGTTCTGGAAGATGGACCTTACAGATGACGACACCGCCCAAGAACACTTCAGGCCGCGGCCAGCGCGAATTGCGCGTGAAGGTCAAGACCGCCAAGGGGCGGAAACTGTCTTCGACCCTCTGGCTCGAACGGCAGTTGAACGACCCCTATGTCCAACGGGCCAAGCGCGAAGGCTATCGGGGCCGCGCGGCCTTCAAGATCATGGAACTGGATGATCGCTACGGGTTTCTGAAACCCGGCGGCCGGGTGGTCGATCTGGGCTGCGCGCCGGGCGGGTGGTGCCAGGTGGCCGTGGCGCGGGTGAATGCGCTTGGCCAGAACCCGAAAAAGCCGGTGGGCACGGTGCTGGGCGTGGATCTGCAAGAGGTGGAACCCATCGCCGGTGCGGTGATCCATCAGCTCGATTTCCTGTCGGACGAAGCCGATGAGAAGGTGAAAACCTGGCTTGGTGGCCGCGCCGATGTGGTGATGAGCGACATGGCTGCAGCCGCATCGGGCCACAAGGGCACCGATCACTTGCGCATCATCGCACTGGTCGAGGCTGCACTGGCCTTTGCCTTCGATGTGCTGGAGGAAGACGGCACATTCGTTGCCAAGGTGCTGGCGGGCGGGGCGGAAAACGAGATGAACGCCATGCTGAAGCGCAATTTCCGCAAGGTGGCCAATGTCAAACCGCCGTCAAGCCGGTCGGACAGTTCCGAAAAATTCGTGGTGGCGATGGGTTTCAGGGGCCGGTCGGACGAGGAGGAAGCCCCGGAGGACGAGGCGTGAAACCGCAATGACAAAGGGCGCCTGAGAAGGGCGCCCTGTTCTTTTTGCAACCAATTCTGGACCGGCCTGACCCGAGCTTTCAGCCGCCCCAATGGCGAACCGGACCGCAATCCATGTGAACGAAATTCGACCCTGAATAGCGCCCGACCCCGCCCGAAGCGCAAGCCTCTGCCGCGCGGGCCATCTGGCCCACAGACCGCGATTTCAGACGCAGGTCTGCCGCCTGACCCACCATATGCAACGATTTCTTCGCCACACCGCGCGAACGCGACCGCAGCATCGCATTGGTCTTGGGGCTGCGATAGCCCGACAGCAGCATATAGGGTTCGCTGACATCCAGAATACGGTGCGAGGCGGCCATGATATCGATGGTGCGCAGATCCATCGACATGGTGTCGTCAGTCCGCCAGTCGCGCATGAAGTAATTGATTTCCTTCACGACTTCCTTGATGTACTTGCCTTCGATCCAGTAGATCGTATCGATGCTTTCGCCGGTGCGGCCCGAATACATCCGGATGCGGCGAATATCGCCCGCGCCGCGCAGCAGACCGAAAGCGTTCGAATAGGTGGGCGCTGCCACCACCGCCGTCGCCGCGAACAGACCCAACAGGCCACGCCGCGTGAAACCGGTGCTTGCAGAATTGGTCATTTCGCCTGTCCCTCGGTGTTCTACCGCATGTCTCTGCGGGTTTCTGCCACTTATCCCCAAGTGCACCGTCTTTATGGCACAGGTGGATTCGCAACAGAAGCGCAAGATTGGCCGCATAACCCCATCAAAGCGCCAATAGGCAAAAATCTGCTAAACGGTTCGCAGAAAGTCTGCAGGTGCGGCAAACTTTGGCCACGTTGCCGAAATGTGACAATTTTGCCCTTGCCTGTGCAGTTTTGCCTGATTTCCCGCTCTGTTGTGAATGGACAGGGCGAACGACTCTCCGCTAAGGCTGGGAAAGGGTGTTTTTCAACGGGCCGGGGTTGGGCATGGGCATTTCCGTTTTCCTTTCACATCGCAAGGCTTTGCCGCTTGTTCTTGCCCTGACGCTTTCAGTGGCGTTGCCCGCAGCACCGGTTTCGGCGCAGGTTTCGCCCTTCACCCAGTCACTTGCCATCGCGGCTGCCGAGGATGAGGCGATTGCCGCCTTCTACGCACGACGCAATTATTCCCCCGTCTGGACAACCGCAGGGGCAGCCGAGCGGCGCAATGTGTTTCTGGCGGCGTTGACGCGCGCGGGCGATCACGGGTTGCCAGTGCAACGCTATGATGCGGCGGCGCTGTCGCAGGCCTTTCTGGCAGCCCAGACCGAAGGCGACCGGGGCCGACTGGAAGTACGGATGACCCGTGCCTTTCTGGATTATGCGCAGGATCTGCATTCGGGCGTGCTGAATCCGAAGAAGGTTGATCCGGGCTTGGTGCGCGATGTGCATCGCCGCGCGGATGACGAGGTTCTGGCGGCGCTGGAGGCCGAGGATCTGGCGGGCTTTCTGGCCGGGCTTGCCCCGCAATCGCCCAGCTATGCCCAGCTTATCAAGGCGCGCATCGGTCTGGAATCGGTGATTGCCAGTGGCACCTGGGGCGAACCGGCCGGATCGTCCGCGCTGAAGCCCGGCGCTTCGGGCGATGGGGTTGTGGCCTTGCGGGATCGTCTTGTGGCCATGGGCTATCTGGCCCGTTCGGCCACCCGCGAATATGACGCCAGCCTGCAACGCGCCGTGCAGGCCTTCCAGCTGGCCCATGGTCTGGAACCCGACGGAATCGCCGATGCCGATACGCTGGCCGAGATCAACACGCCGCCCGAGGAGCGTCTGAAATCCATCCTTGTCGCGCTGGAGCGTGAACGCTGGATCAATATGGATCGCGGGCGCCGTCATGTCTGGGTCAACCTGCCCGATTTCACTGCCCGCATCATGGATGATGGCAAGGAAACATTCGTCACCCGCGCAGTGATCGGCAAGAATGTTCCCGATCAGCGCACGCCCGAATTTTCCGACGAGATGGAGTTGATGGTCATCAACCCGTCATGGTCGGTGCCGCGGTCCATCACCACCAAGGAATATCTGCCGCTGCTGAAGAAGAACCCAAATGCGGCAGGTCATCTGCAGATCGTGGATCGCAACGGGCGCGTGGTCAGCCGGGGCAATGTGAATTTCGGCAAATATACCGCCGCGAACTTCCCCTATGCGATGCGCCAGCCCCCATCGGACGGCAATGCGCTTGGGCTGGTGAAGTTCCTGTTCCCCAATCAGTGGAACATCTATCTGCATGACACTCCGTCGAAATCGCTGTTCGAACATGAGGTGCGCGCCTATAGCCACGGCTGTATCCGGCTGGGCCAACCTTTCGAATTTGCCTATGCGCTGCTGGAAAAGCAAAGCGCCGCGCCGGTGGATGAATTCCAGCGCATCCTGAACACAGGGTCGGAACAGGGTGTGAAGCTGAACGATCATGTGCCGGTGCATATCGTCTACTTCACCGCCTATCCGGGCGCGAAGGGCCAGATGAACTATCGCCGCGATATCTATGGCCGCGACGCCGCGATCTATCAGGCGCTGCGCGCGGCCGGGGTGGCGCAGGGCGATCAACAGGGCTAGATCAGGGGCAGGGCCTTTTGCCTGCTTGAGGACGCCATGAGCCATACGATCCGCGACATTGCCACTGCCCTTGGGGCGGAAGCTGCCGGCAATCTGGACCTGCGGGTAACCCGCGCCGCAGAACCGCAGGCGGCTGGCCCCGATGATCTGGCTTTGGCGATGGACCCCAAATATGCGGGCGGTCTGGCCAGGGGGAAGGCCCGTGCCGCGTTGCTTTGGCAAGGGGCGGATTGGCAGGATCTGGGGCTGGAGGCCGCCATCTTTGCCCCCCGGTCGCGGGTGGCGATGGCCGGGCTCACCACGATGATGGACCCGGGGCCGGACATTGCTGCGGGTATTCACCCGATGACGGTGATCGACCCCACAGCCCGGATCGCCGAAGATGCGGCCATCGGTCCCTTTGTGGTGATCGGGGCAGGCGTGACCATAGGCCCGCGCGCGCGCATCGCCGCACAGGTCAGCATTGCCGAAGGCGCCAGCCTTGGCGCGGATGCTCTGATCCTGCAGGGCGCAAGGATCGGGGCCCGTGTCACCATTGGCGACCGTTTCATCTGCCAGCCCGGCGCGGTGATCGGGGCTGATGGGTTCTCGTTCGTCACGCCGGAACGGAGCGGGGTTGAAGAAATCCGCGCAACCCTTGGACATCGTGAAGAAATCCGCCAACAAAGCTGGACACGGATTCACAGTCTGGGCGCAGTGACCATCGGCGATGATGTGGAAATCGGCGCCAATGCCTGCATCGACCGCGGCACGATCCGCGACACCAGCATCGGTTCGGGCAGCAAGCTGGATAACCTGGTTCATATCGGCCACAATGTGCAGGTGGGCCGCGATTGCCTGCTGTGCGGGCAAGTCGGGATTGCGGGTTCAAGCCGGATCGGCGACCGCGTTGTGCTGGCGGGGCAATGCGGGGTGAATGACAATATCTTTGTGGGCGATGATGTGATCGCGGGGGGCGCGACCAAGATTTTCACCAATGCACCGGCGGGACGGGTGCTTCTGGGCTATCCGGCGGTGAAGATGGAAACGCAGATGGAGATCAACAAGGCCCTGCGTCGGCTGCCCCGAATGGCTGCCCAACTGGCCGAGCTTCAGAAATCTGTTTCAAAACCTTGATACGGCCCCCATATCTTGGCCATTCCGGCTGACAGGAGGTGGGACAATGCAAAACGTGCAGGATCGTGTGATCGCCATTCTGGCCGAACAGGCTGTGATGGATGTGGCCGATATCCGGCTGACGGATTCGGTGCAGGATCTGGGTCTGGACAGTCTGGGCCTTGTGGAGACCATCTTCGCCATTGAAGAGGCCTTTGATATTTCCGTGCCCTTCAATGCCAATGAGCCCGGCAAATCCGAATTCGACATGAGCTCGGTCGCGGCCATTGTCGCGGCGGTCGAGGGGCTGGTGGCGCGGAAGGCAGCATGAGGCGCGTCGTCATTACCGGGGCTGGCACGATCAACGCGCTGGCCCATGATGTGCCCGGAACGCTGGCCGCCTTTCGCGAAGGCCGCTGCGGGATCACACCGCTGGATATCCGTGACAGGGACCGGCTGGCAATCCAGATCGGGGGGCAGGTACACAACTGGGAACCGGATGAGAAGTTCAACCGGCAACAGATTGTACTTTATGATAAATTCACCCAGTTCACCCTGCTGGCCGCGCGTCAGGCCGTGGCGCAATCGGGGCTGAATTTCGATGGCCATCTGGGCTATGACACCGGGATCGTGCTGGGCACAGCGGCGGGCGGGGTGAATACCTGGGACGAAAATTACCGCACGGTCTATGAAGAGGGAAAGAACCGCGTCCATCCCTTTGTGGTGCCCAAGCTGATGAACAGCGCGGCCGCCAGCCATCTGTCGATGGAGTTCAACATCAAGGGGCCGGTCTTTACCGTATCCACCGCCTGCGCCTCCAGCAATCATGCCATGGGGCAGGCGTTCCAGATGGTGCGCATGGGGCAGTGCCGGGCGATGATCACCGGCGGGTCCGAGGCGATGCTGTGCTTTGGCGGGATCAAGGCCTGGGAAGGGCTGCGCGTGATGTCGAAAGACGCCTGCCGCCCCTTCAGCCTGACCCGAAACGGCATGGTGCAAGGCGAAGGTGCCGCCGTCTTCGTGTTCGAGGATTACGAACAGGCGGCACGGCGCGGGGCCGAGATCCTGGCCGAGGTTGTGGGTTTTGCCATGACATCGGATGCCTCTGACATCGTGATGCCGTCCAAGCAGGGGGCCTCGCGCGCCATGGCGGGGGCGCTGCGCGATGCCGGGATGAATGCCGAGGATGTCGGCTATATCAACGCCCATGGCACGGGCACGGCTGCCAATGACAAGACCGAATGTGCTGCCGTGGCGGATGTTTTCGGGGCGCAGGCCGACCGGTTGATGATTTCTTCCACCAAATCCATGCATGGTCATCTGATCGGCGGGACCGGCGCGGTGGAACTTCTGGCCTGTATCATGGCACTCCGTGACGGTGTGATTGCACCGACCGTGGGTTATGAAGAGCCCGATCCCGAATGTGCACTGGATGTGGTGCCGAATGTGGCGCGCGAAGCCAAGGTGAATGCCGTTTTGTCGAATGCCTTTGCCTTTGGCGGGCTGAACGCGGTTCTGGCCCTGCGCAAGGCGCCTTGAAACGAAAAGGGCCGCACCTTGTGGCGCGGCCCCTTGTCCCAAATCCTTGGCCCTCAGGGCTTGGTGGCGGGCGGCATCGCATCATAGGCCGCCGTAAAGCCCTTCAACGAAACCTCCACCTTCACCACCTGATCGGGGGCCTGCGCCGGAACCAGTTGCATGGTGATCTTGTTGCCCTTCTTCATCGCGGCCACTTCTTCGGGAAGAAACCCGATCCGCGCCACGCAGCTGGCCTGATCGCAGAAGGTGTAGGGGTAGCTCTTGGCCTTGGACGAATCGATCTGCATCGACAAACCCGCCGGCAGCAGCGTCAGCAGCGGAACAGAAACCACGGCGCCTGCCACGGCCTGTTCGCCGGCTGGCAGCGGGAACATGCTGATCAGGGCGACATTGTTGCCGGTCTGATCCTTCAGTTCCTGATACATCTGACACAGGTCAGGCTGGCCTTCACCGCCGCGCATGCAGCGTTCTTCCCAATCACCATTGGTCGCTTTCACATAGACCGTGCCCGGGCCATCGGCTGCGGGCGCGGCTTCGGGTGCTGCCTCGGTAGCGGCAGGGGCAGCTTCGGTCGGGGCTGCCGGCGCAGCTTCGGTCGGGGCTGCGCCCTCGGCCGGGGCGGTGGTCTCTTGTGCAAAGGCGGCTGAAGCGCAGCCAATGGCAAGCGTGATGGCGAAAGCCTTGGTCAGGTCAAATTTCGACATGGGGTCGTCCTTCAATGTTACCGCCGCCCGATACCACGGGCGGGGGATGAAGTCAGGCCGGAAATCGCCCTGTCACAAAGGCTTGCACCGGATATGGGCAAAACCCCGCCAGCCCGGGCGGCCCCCGCGGGGAAAAACGAAAAGGGCCGGTTTGACCCGACCCTTTTCTGATTGCTTTATGCTCCCTGTCGGACTGGCCGACTTCATTGTTGAAGACGCTACGGCCTGTGTCGGCACAGGTCAACAGCAAATTCCGGTCAGGGCCAAATGAAAATCATGTAAAAAAGCCGCGCCATTTCGGGCGCGGCCAGTCCACAGGGAGGAAGTCACAGACCGGGACGCGACAGCGCCACCGGACAAGATCAAGACTGGCAGAAATGCGTTAACATTGTATTTTCGACAGGAAACAGGGCCAGAGGTGACAGTGTGAGCGGCGAAGAAGCGGCAATTTTCGTGGGTGGCGGCGGAGAAGGGTATGGGGCTGCGCAGCGCCTTCTGCTGAAATACGGTAACCGCCATGGTCTGATCGCGGGGGCGACGGGCACCGGCAAGACCGTCACGCTGCAGGTGCTGGCCGAAGGCTTTTCCGCCGCGGGCGTGCCGGTCTTCCTGTCGGATATCAAGGGCGATCTGGCGGGCATCGGGATGGCCGGATCGCCCAGCCACAAACTGCATGAGGCCTTCAGCAGACGCGCGGCGACCATCGGGTTGGACCTGCAATATGCGGCCTGCCCGGTCACCTATTGGGATCTGTACGGCCAGCAGGGCCATCCGATCCGGGCCACGGTCTCCGAAATGGGCCCCTTGTTGCTGGCCCGGTTGCTGGACCTGACCGAACCGCAGGAAGGGGTGTTGAACATCGCGTTCCGGCTGGCCGATGAAGAGGCGCTGCCGCTGCTGGATCTGAAGGACCTGCAGGCGATGCTGGTGTTCATCGCCGAAAATGCCAGTGCAATTTCAACCCGTTATGGTTTGGTTTCCGAAAGTTCGATCGGGGCGATCCAGCGCCGGTTGCTGGTTCTGGAAAACGAAGGTGGGGCGGGGCTGTTCGGGGAACCGGCGCTGCAACTGGCCGATCTGATGCAGGTCGATCCCGATGGTCGGGGCCGGGTGAACCTGCTGGCGGCTGACCGGCTGATGCAAAGCCCGCGGCTCTATGCGACCTTCCTGCTCTGGCTTCTGTCGGAGCTGTTCGAGGAACTGCCCGAGGTCGGCGATCCCGACAAACCGAAACTGGTCTTCTTCTTTGACGAGGCGCATCTTCTGTTCAACGATGCCCCCAAGGCGCTTGTGGCCAAGGTGGAACAGGTGGCCCGGCTGATCCGGTCCAAGGGGGTTGGGATCTATTTCATCACCCAGGACCCCACCGATGTGCCCGACACGATCCTGGGTCAGTTGGGTAATCGGGTGCAGCACGCATTGCGGGCCTTCACCGCCCGCGATCAGCAGGATCTGCGCCGGGCCTCGGAAACCTACCGCCCCAACCCGCGCTTTGGCATTGCCGATGCGATTCGCGATGTAGGCACGGGCGAGGCGGTCACCTCGTTTCTGGAGGCCAAGGGCGTGCCGGGCATCGCCGAACGCACGCTGATCCGGCCGCCGTCCTCGCAGCTTGGCCCGATTGACCCGGCGCTTCGGGCGCAACTGATCGCCGCGTCGCCGCTGCGCGGAAAATACGACACGCCGATGGATCGCGACTCGGCCTATGAACGGCTGCGCGCCCGTGCCGAGGCATCGGCCCGTGCCGCCGAAGGGCAACAACCGCCACCCGTGCCAGGACATGCGGATGACCTGCGCATCGATCCGGGTGAGATGCGCGAGTTCAACCGGGGCCGCCGCTTTGATGGCAGCGCGAGCCGCAAGACCGAACCCGCCAAGCACGCCCCGCGCAGGCAAAGCGACAGTGTCAGCGATGCCTTCGCCAAGAGCTTTGCCCGGCAGTTGGGGAACAAGGCAGGCCAGGCCATCGTGCGCGGCGTTCTGGGTTCGCTGTTCGGCAGCAGGCGCTGATCCGCCACTTTACAGGCGGAGGCCTTGATTGCAGCCCCCTTTGGCCGCAAAAATGTCGTCGTCTTGCGGCAAGGGTGGTGCCGTGTTCCGGCGCCAGCGCCGGAAGGTTCATCTTGTGGAGACATGATCCATGGCACTGACCGAGGCAGAGCAGTATCTGATCGAGCTTATCAACCGGGCGCGGCTTGACCCTGCGGCCGAGGCTGCGCGTCAGAAATACGGGCTGAATGTCGGTTTGCCTGGATCGGGCTGGGATGCCATCACGACCGACCCCAAGGAACCGCTGGCCTTTGTCGCCGAGCTAGATATGTCGGCAACCGGCCATTCACTTTACATGGCGTCAACGAACCATTTCAGCCATGTCCAAGAAGGCAACGTTACGCTGGAGGACCGGCTGAAGGCCGCAGGGTTCAGCATGTCAAATGCAGGCTGGGGCGAAAACATCGCCGGGGTGACCAATTCGGTTTCCCCCCAGGCCTTGATGGACATGCTGCATGCCAACCTGTTCAAGAGCGCACCGCACCGCGCCAACATGATCGCGGGGAATTACCGGGAAATCGGGGTTGCGCTGGAAACCAACAGCCAGTGGAAATACCTGACCGAGAATTTCGGCCTGCACCGGTCCACCGCCTATGTCACCGGTGTGGCCTATACCGACCGCGACAGGGACGAATTCTATGACATCGGTGAAGGCCGCGCCGACTTGCTGTTTCGCATCGTCGGCGGCTCCAGCGACCGGACCGAAGCGCCGGGCGGCTATGCGCTGTCATCGGCAGCAGGCAAGAAGGTGACGGTTGCGATTGGGGAAGAGGCACGGGTCATCGTTGATCTGGCCGATGGCAATGTGAAACTTGATGTGGTGAACGGCAAGGTCTTGCTGGCGACCGGCGATATCGAACTTGTCTCCGGCATTCCCGATGCAAAGGTTCTGGGCATTGCGGCGGTTGATCTGATCGGCAGCGCCGCGAATAACCAATTGACCGGCAACGATGCGGCCAACGCGCTTTGGGGCAAGGATGGCAACGATATCCTGCTGGGCGAAGGCGGCAAGGATCTGCTGGGCGGCGGCGCAGGGGATGACAGCGCCTATGGCGGCACGGGCAACGATTCCATTCTGGGGGAAGCCGGAAATGACCGGCTTTGGGGCGGTGCCGGGAATGACACGCTGCGCGGCGATCTGGGCAATGATGCCGTGCTGGGCGAGGGCGGCAATGACCGGCTTTATGGCGATGGTGGTCGCGACCGGCTGGAAGGTGGCGCGGGCAATGACACGCTTTATGGCGGTGCCGGGAATGATCGCCTGGCAGGCAATGCCGGGGCCGACAAGTTTGTGTTCAATCGCAGCTTTGGCGATGACACGATCGGCGATTTCAACGTGAAGGCCGGGGACAAGCTCTTGCTGGATGATGCGCTTTGGCGCGGCACATACAGCGCGAACAAGGTGATCAATACCTTTGCCGAAGTCACGTCCGAGGGCGTGGTTTTCGATTTCGGCAAGATGGGCACGATCACGCTGGAGGGCCTGACAAGCCTGTCAGGACTGGCCAGCGCGATCGAGATTGTCTGACCTTACAGCGGGCGCATCTTCAGCTTGGTCAACCGGTTTTCCCGCCGCGCGGCCACTTCAAAGCGGAAGCCGTGGAAGCTGAACGCCTGTCCCACATTGGGGATCATCTGCGCTTCATGGATCACGAGGCCGGCCACCGTGTTGGCCTCGTCATCAGGCAATGACCAATCCATCGCGCGGTTCAGGTCGCGGATCGTCATGGCGCCATCGACCAGATAATCCCCGGCGGGATCGCGTTTCAGGGCCTGTTCCTTTTGTACCACGTCGAATTCGTCGGTGATATCGCCGACGATTTCCTCGATAATGTCTTCCAGCGTGATCAGGCCCTGGATCGCGCCATATTCATCGACCACCAGCGCGAAATGGGTGCGCCGCTTCAGGAACTCGCGCATCTGCTCGTCCAGCGTGGTGGTTTCGGGCACGAAATAGGGCTTCATCGCCACTTTCAGCACATCGAGCTGGGACAGATCGCCCGGCTGGGTTTCGCTGCCGCTCAGCACCCGTTCCACTTCGCGCAGCAGATCCTTGGCATGGATCACGCCGACGATGTTCTCGGGTTCATTGCGCCACAAGGGCAGGCGGGTATGGGGCGAGGCCAGAACCTGCGACAGGATCGCGCTGGCCGGTTGATCGGCATCGATCATCTCGATATGGCGGCGGTGCTTCATCACCTCTTCCACCGTGCGGTCGCCCAGATGCAGGGCGCCCAGCAGGCGGTCGCGGTCTTCCTTTTCCACCGCGCCCTCGCTATGGCCAAGCGCAATGGCGCCGACGATTTCCTCGCGCATGGCCAGCATGTGGCCATCGGCGTTGGGCTTTACCCCCAGCAGGCGCAAGAGCCCGCGCACCAGCAGGCGCACTACGGCAACAACCGGCGAAAAGACCATCATCAGCGCCCGGATCACCGGTGCGACACGGGTTGCCACCGCCTCGGGATAGGTGATCGACAGCGTCTTGGGCAGCACCTCGCCAAAAACCAGCACAAGGGCCGTCATCACAAATGTGGCGATGGCGACGCCATTGCTGCCAAAGAGTTTCGTCAGCAACGCCGTGGCGAGCGAGGCCGACAGGATATTGACGATATTGTTGCCCAGCAGCAGCGCACCGATCATGCGTTCACTGTCTTCGGTCACCGCCATGGCGGTCGCGGCCCCGCGCGACCCCTTGTCGGCCTGCGCCTTCAGCTTGCCGCGCGACGCCGCGGTCAACGCGGTTTCCGACCCGGAAAAGAAGGCCGAAAGCAGCAGGAGGCCCAGAATGGCCGCACCCATGATCCAGTCGCCGGGGCTCAGCAACACTGCGGTGTCTTCGGTCATGGGTCTTCGGTCCTGTCAGCTAGGGGATGGTGGTCAAGTACCAGCGATTTCAGATGGTCGTCCAGCACATGGGTATAGATTTCGGTCGTGGCAACATCGGCATGGCCCAGAAGCGTCTGAATCACCCGCAAATCGGCCCCGCCTGCCAGCAGATGGGTGGCGAAGGCATGGCGCAGGGTGTGCGGCGTGACCTTGGCCGGGCTGACCCCGGCCAACACGGCAATCTGCTTGATCAGCACATAGAAATGGTTGCGCGTCAGATGCCCGGCGCTGCCGCGCGAGGGGAACAGGTATTTCGAGCCTGCACGGCCTGCCTTGCGGTCGATCTCTTCGGCCCGGTCGCGGCGAGCCAGCCAATCGGCCACGGCCTCGCGCGCAGGGGGGGAAAGCGGCACCATGCGTTCCTTGCCGCCCTTGCCACGCACCAGGATCATGCGCGGATCGCCACGCACTGCGGCCACCGGCAGTTCCACCAGCTCTGACACCCGCATCCCCGTGGCATAGAGCAGCTCAACAAGCGCACAGTTGCGGGCCTGATCGTCCAGCGAGCGGCCCTTGTCACGCGCGGCTTCCAGCAGGCGATCCACCTCGTCATGGGTCAGAACCTGCGGCAGGCGCTTGTCCAGCCCCGGGCCGCGCAGGCGCAGCGCGGGATTATCCGCGCGCCAGCCTTCTTCATGCGCGAAACGGTACAATTGCCGGATGGCCGACAGACGCCGGGCACGAGTAGCCTTGGACAGACCTTCGGCCTCACAGGCGATCAGGTAATCCTCGACCTGGGCACGGCTGGCCCCGGCAAAATCCGCGCCCTGCCGCGCCAGCCAGCCCGCGAAATCCAGCAGATCGCGGCCATAGGCCAGTTGGGTATTGCGCGCAGCCGCGCGCTCGGCAGATTGCGCCTCCAGAAAGGCCGAAATCCAGCGCTGCATGTCGGCCATCGGTCAGCCCCGCCGTTCCAGCAGCAGCAATTCCAGCGCCGTGCGCCGCGCCACATCTTCGAGCCCCAGCAGGCGCAGAAGCGACAGGCCCTCTGCCACGCGGCGCGGTTCCCCTGTGACGCCGCGCCCGACAAGATCAATGGCCAACAGCAATGCCTCGCCGATGCGGCGATCGTCGATCAGGCGCTGCGCGTCTTCGGACACTTCGGCGCGCAGGAAGGCCGGTGCCAGGGCACGGGCCATGCTGTCGGGCGCGGGCAGACCTTCGATCTGGCCCAGGGCAAGCCCGATCAGGAAGGCCTCTTCCCCGGCGGGAGACGGCTGCACCGCCTGACGCGCGGCCGCGGCCCGTTCATATTGCGGTGAGAGCAGACCAATGCGCAGCACCAGAGGCATCACCGTGCCCTGCAGGGGCAGGCGCATCAGGCGTTCGGCGTAAAGCTGGGCAAAGGGGATTTCCAGTTCGGCATCAGCCATCGCGTTCCAGGCCACCGGCAGCGTTTCGCTGATCGCGTCCAGCTTGCCCGATTGCAGCGCCGCGTCGAAGTCCTGAAAGGCCTGCACCCGATCCCAGACGCCCCCGGACGCCGCAGGTTCACGTTCGGTATAGATGGCAAGCAATGTGGCGGCGCTGATCGCACCGGCCTTGGCCAGACGTTCTGCCGCCTCAAGCTGGGCCTTCCATCCGGCCTGTGGCCGCAATTCGGCATGTGAAAAGGCCAGCGGCAAGCCGAGGGTTGGCAGGGGTTCACCAATGGCTTCATACATCCGCCAGACCAGTGGGGTCGGGGTTTCCGGCTGCGGCAAGGGTTCGGCGCCATCGGCCAGTTCGGGATCAAGGAACCGCTCCAGCAGCGCCTCGGTCTCGGGCGCGACCGTGCCAAGCGCCAAGGACGTGTCGAAAGTCAGCGCAGCCGTTTGCCAATCACCGGCGCGCGCCATGCAATAGATCCGGGCGGGCAGGGTCGGGGCCAGATGCGGGGCCGATTGCATCGTGGCGCAGGCGGCATCTTCTTCACCCTGCAACAGCGCGATGTCGAAATGCCGGCGAAAGATTTCCGGCGTTGTCGGACCAGCAAGTCCGGTCAATGCCGCCGCCTGATCCAGCGCGCCGATCGCCAGCAGCTTGTCCACACGGGACAGGAACAGGATGCCACGGGTGTCACTGTCCACAGGGGGCGCTGTCTCGGCCAACAGCAGGGTAATCAACAAGCTGCGCAACGCGGGCAGGGTATCGACCCGCTCGGCGGTAATCTGGCGGGCGAGTTCTTCTGATGGGGTCAGCGCCCAAAGCTGATGCGGCAGGCCGGTGCGCGCGGCGGACAAGAGACCCAACCCATCGACCGTGGCAGCCCCGATCACACTGACACTCACCTTGCCCGGTGTGGCACTTTTCACCGGCGGAGGCTCGTTCACACCGGCGCGCGGATGTGGCGCGGCAGAGGCCGCCGACTGCGTGGCGCCCCGCGGGTTGACCGATTCCGACAGCCAGTCAATGGCCGACAGCGGCCCTTCGGCCGCAACTGGCCCGCTCAGGGCCAGAAGGGCGACCAGAGAAAGGGCTGGTTTTCGGATCAGCCATGGCGCCGGATCAATTGGCATCCAGCACCGCCGGTTTGGTGACCAGATCTTGATCGGGGCCCAGATCGGCCAGGAAGGCGTAGCCGGTCAGCCCTGCAAATCCCAGCAAGAGCAGCAGAAAAAGCAGTTTGATGATCCGTCCCATGGTGCCCGATATCCTTTGCCGCTGCCCGTTTCTTGCCGCTGCCCCCGTCCGATGACACGGACAAGGCAGCTGATTGGCGACGATTATATATGGCATTTCGCGCGAGTTCACGCCATTCAGGGACAAAAGTTTGCAGTCGGCGGAAAGGCTGCAACCGGAAGCAAAAGGGTGGGGAACGGTGCGGCTGAAGAAGACGGTCGTGATGGTGGGGATGATGGGCGCCGGAAAAACGGCGGTCGGCACCGCGCTGGCGCGGCTTCTGGGGGTGCCATTCTGCGATTCCGACGAAGAAATCGTGAAAGCCGCGCAGCGCAGCATCGCCGAAATCTTCGAAAGGGACGGTGAGCCCTTTTTCCGCGCCCGTGAAAGCGAAGTGCTGACGCGGCTGGTCCGGGGCGAGCCTTGCGTGCTGTCCACCGGCGGAGGCGCGTTCCTGAGCGAGAAGAACCGCGAGATTGTACACGAGGCCGGGGTATCAGTCTGGCTGCGCGCCGATCTTGATCTTCTGTGGCAGCGTGTGCGCCACAAGACCACGCGCCCGTTGTTGCGCACCGCCAACCCGCGCGAAACCCTGAGACAGTTGTATGAGGCGCGGGTGCCCAGCTATGCGCTGGCCGACCTGACGGTAGATGCCGCCCCCGAACTGTCGATCGAACAGATGGCCTTGCGGGTGAGCGAGGCGCTGCGCGCGCATGGCGACGTGTTGGAAGGATAAGATCATGGTGGCGATGGATGTAGTGCCGGTCGCATTGGGCGCGCGGACCTATGAGGTGCGGATCGGGCAGGGCCTGCTTGCGCGTGCCGGGGCAGAAATCGCGCCCCTTCTGCGGCGCAAGCGCGTGGCGGTGGTCACCGATGCGCATGTGGCGGCGCTGCATTGGCCTGCGTTGCAGGCAGCATTGGCCGCAGAAGGCATTACGTCTGAGGCCTTGGTGCTGCCCGCGGGCGAGGCCACGAAGGGCTGGGCGCAGTTTTCGCGGACGGTGGAATGGCTGCTTGACCAGAAGGTCGAACGCCGCGATGTGGTGGTCGCGCTTGGCGGCGGGGTGATCGGCGATCTGGTGGGATTTGCGGCGGCGGTGCTGCGCCGGGGCGTCCGCTTTGTGCAGATCCCGACGTCGCTCCTGGCGCAGGTGGACAGTTCGGTTGGCGGCAAGACCGGGATCAATACGGCGCAGGGCAAGAACCTTGTCGGAGCCTTCCACCAGCCCAGCCTGGTTCTGGCCGATATCGGCGTACTGGACAGCCTGCCGCCGCGCGATTTCCTGTCTGGTTATGGCGAGGTGGTGAAATACGGCCTGCTGGGGGATTCGGCGTTTTTCGACTGGCTGGAACGCAACGGCCCGGCCCTGACCGCGGGGGACAAGGCGGCCCGGCAATATGCCGTGGCACGTTCGGTTCAGATGAAGGCCGGGATCGTCGAACGCGACGAAACCGAAGAAGGCGAACGGGCGCTGCTCAACCTGGGGCATACCTTCTGTCATGCCTTGGAGAGCGCGACCGAATATGACGGCGCGAGGTTGCTGCATGGCGAAGGCGTGGCCATCGGCTGCGCATTGGCGTTTGAACTGTCGCAGCGGCTTGGTCTTTGCGCGCAAGAGGCCCCCAGCCGGGTACGGACGCATCTGCGTGACATGGGCATGAAGGTTGATCTGCATGACATCCCGGGCGATCTGCCGGGGGCCGAAACCTTGCTGGATCTGATGGCGCAGGACAAGAAAGTGGTGGATGGGGCGCTGCGCTTCATCCTGGCGCGCGGGATCGGCGACGCTTTCGTTACCGCCGACGTGCCGCGCGATGCGGTGCTGACATTGCTGCGGGATGCTCTGGAAACGCGGGCCTGAAGGCCCGTCACACCATCGCAGGCACTTCTTGCAACACAAATCTGACAGTCGCCTGCAACGGGCCGTCGCATGACCTGAAGCCGGATTAGCGCAGAAGAATTGGGAGGTTGGAGCGGGTGAAGGGAATCGAACCCTCGTCATCAGCTTGGGAAGCTGCGGCTCTACCATTGAGCTACACCCGCGTCGGAGAAGCAGATAAGCCAGCACCGTATCAAGGTCAAGCAGGCCTGCACCACTTTTCATGCCTTGCAATCGGGCAGGGGGCGCGGTAAAGGCACGCCACTTCACAGGCGAGGCTTGGGCTGGAAGGGGAGACATCCCGGACAGTCCGCCGGTTGGGTGCAAACCCTCAAGGCTTCGCCGAGGCGCAAACCGGAAAAGGATATGGACATGGCGCTCCCCGAATTTTCGATGCGTCAGCTGCTTGAAGCTGGCGTTCACTACGGCCACCAGACCGCACGCTGGAATCCGCGCATGGCGGAATACATCTATGGCGACCGGAACGGGATTCACATCCTCGACCTGACCCAGACCGTTCCGATGCTGGACCAGGCGCTGAAAGTCGTGCGCGACACCGTCGCCAAGGGTGGCCGCATCCTGTTCGTCGGCACCAAGCGTCAGGCTCAGAAGGCCATCGCCGAAGCCGCCGAAAAGTCGGCCCAGTTCTACATGAACCACCGCTGGCTGGGCGGCACGCTCACCAACTGGAAAACCGTGTCGCAGTCGATCCAGCGTCTGAAGCAAATCGACGAGCTGATGGCGACCGGCGCTGAAGGCCTCACCAAGAAAGAGCGCCTGAACATGGAACGCGAGCAGGCCAAACTGCAGGCCTCGCTGGGCGGGATCCGTGAAATGGGCGGCGTGCCGGATCTGCTGTTCATCATCGATGTGGGCAAGGAAGACCTCGCCATCCTCGAGGCACAGAAGCTGGGTATCCCGGTTGTGGCCGTGGTTGACACCAACTGCTCGCCCAAGGGCGTGGACTATGTGATCCCGGGCAATGACGACGCGGCCCGCGCCATCGCACTGTATTGCGACCTCGTGGCCCGTGCGGCTCTGGACGGCATGTCGGCCCAGCTGGGTGCGGCAGGCGTCGATCTGGGCGCGCTGGAAGTTGCTCCCGAAGAGGAAGTGACCGAGGCCTGATCGGGCCCGGTCGGGGCGCCGCTGCGCCCCGTCGCATTTGCGTTACCCGGCGGGCGTAAAGCCTGCCGGGATCATACGTTCCAGGAGAATTGACATGACAATCACCGCAGCGATGGTGAAGGAACTGCGCGAAGCCACCGGCGCAGGCATGATGGACGCCAAGAAGGCGCTGACCGAAGTGAATGGCGACATGGAAGCCGCCGTTGACTGGCTGCGCACCAAGGGTCTGGCGAAAGCCGCCAAGAAGGCCGACCGCGTCGCCGCCGAGGGGCTGGTGGGCGTGGCCGTATCGGGTGGCAAGGGCGTTGCTGTCGAAGTGAACTCGGAAACCGACTTCGTTGGCAAGAACGCCGACTTCCAGAACCTCGTGCGTGGCATCACCGCTGCCGCTCTGGGCGTGTCGGACGTGGAAGCACTGAAAGGTGCCGCCCTGAACGACAAGACCGTTTCGGAATCGCTGACCGACGCCATCGCCACCATCGGCGAAAACATGACCCTGCGCCGCATGGCCGCTGTGGAAGGTGACTCGGTCGCCGCTTACATCCACACCGCTGCGGCTGACGGTCTGGGCCGCATTGGCGTGCTGGTTGCGCTGAAGGGCGCTGACAACGGCATCGGCAAGCAGATCGCCATGCACATCGCTGCAACCTCGCCGGTGTCGCTGTCGGAAGCCGACATGGACCCGACCGTGGTCGAGCGTGAGTTGGCCGTGCAGACCGCCAAGGCGCTGGAAGAAAACGCCGCCTCGGCCAAGCCGAAGCCCGAGCAGGTCATCCAGAACAACATCATCCCGGGCCGGATGAAGAAGTTCTTCGAAGAATCGACCCTGCTGAACCAGAAGTTCGTCATCAACCCCGACATCACCGTGGCTCAGGCTGCCAAGGATGCGGGTGTGGAAGTGGTGGCTTTTGTGCGTATGGCTGTGGGCGAAGGCATCGAGAAAGAGAAAGAAGATTTCGCCGCAGAAGTCGCCAAGGCCCTGCAGGGCTGATTTCCGGCAGATCGAGACAGGAAGGGCGGCCCTTGACGGGGCCGCCTTTTTCTATGCCAACTTGGGAAGGCCCAGGATGCAGAGGCCCAAAAAGAAAAACGGTGCAGTCCCCAGGACTGCACCGTTCCTGCACCCCTTGGGGATGAGGGTGGGGGCGCGAATATTTCCGGTGCGCATGGCCAAAATACCCACCGCTGCCGGACCTTTCCCCGTCTTGCGACGAAGGCGACACACCGAAGCCAATAAGTCCGGTCTGTCGCTGGTGTTCCAAGGCCGAAGCCACCACTGAAGGAACAAGTTCACAATGCCACAGAGAATGACGTCAGGTAAGTAAGGAATACCTTACCTGACCCTTCGTATTAACGCTTTATTAACGCACGAGAATCCGCACCCATAAACCAAAGGTGGAGATGCTCAACCCTCGGCAGAAGGCATTGCCGGAAAGATCAGGTTCAGCAAAGTGGCTTTGGCGACTGCCTGACTGGTGGTTTCAACCTCCAGCGCCTGCCGCGCCAGCCTGAGGTGCTTTTCCACCATAGCGGGCGATACCTTCATCAGGGTGGCAATGTCCTGCATGGTCTTGCCCTGTGCCACCCATTCCAGTGCTTCGCGTTGGCGTTGCGACAGGCGGCGACGCAAGGCAGGCAAGGGCAGCTGGCAGATGCGCAAATGCATGACATGGGCCACCGCTTCGATTTCGGCCCTGCTATGTGACAGGATCGCATCGACCGAATCGTGATCCAGCCCCGGATCGGCGATAAGGCCAAGCGCTCCCTTGTGGCGCGGTGTAGGGTCGGGGAAGCTGATAGTCAGGCCCGCCCGGATACCAAGCGCCAGGTTGGTCTCGACCGCCGCGGCCTCGTCGCGGCTTAGCCGTCCGGCACGAAAATCTTCCTCCACCCAACGCCATGTCGTCAGACCGCTATGCTCCAGTGCCCACCGATAGGCAGGCGTTCGAGCATAGTGCCCGTCGCCGAAATAGCTTTGCGCATAGTCAGGCGGGCAGGTGGTAAGATAGATCGCATCCCTTGGGTTGCCGATCGCCGTGGCATCGCGGAACCGGGTGTAACCGTAATTCGCCATGGCAAAGCCGCGCGTGCGAAAATGCGCCGTTGCCAATCGCCAGACCTCGTCCCCGTCCATGGCGGTTGCCAGTTGGTTGATCAGATCCAGAACCACAGTCACAGCAAAAACACCTGATTATGAAAAGGGCATGGCAGCAGATTGAACCGGCAGCAGTGCTTTGCCAAGGGCCTTGCCGATAAAGCCAGAATGATCGCGCGTCATCCCCTGCGGCGGGCGGTTTCGCAACGGTCGGCCGCGCGGCAGCCCGCAGTCAGATCCGGGGCAAGCGCCATCATCGCATCGAATTGGGTCAGGAAGATGCGCCCGGTCAGGTGCTGCAAAAAGCTGGACCGCTGCAGGCGATCCATCACGGGCCCCTTCACTTCGGACAGGTGCAGTGCCACCCCGGCTTCATCCAGCCGCGACATCAGCTGTTCCAGCGTTTCCACCGCCGAGGCATCGATCACATTCACCGCCGCACAATCCAGCACCACATGGGCCAGCCCCGGTTTTTCGGCCAGGGCAATCAGCAACCGATCCTCCAGAAAGCGCACATTGGGGAAATAAAGGCTTTCATCTACGCGGATCGACAGCACGTCAGGCGCGGTCACCACATGGTGGCGTTCGACATTGCGGAAATGTTCGGTGCCCGGCACTTGTCCGATCACGGCCATGTGCGGGCGCGAACTGCGCCACAGATGCAGAAAGATCGACAGCACAACACCGGCGGTAATCCCGGTTTCGACGCCCAACAGCAGCGTGGCTGCAATGGTTGCAGCCATGGCCCCGCCATCGGCGCGGCTATAGGCCAACATGCGGGGCAGGGCGCGCAGATCGACCAGCGCCAGCACCGCCACGATGATGGTGGCGGCCAGCGTCGCCTTGGGCAGGTCGGCCAGCAGCGGGGTCAGCCAGAAGCTCGCCATCACCATGCCAAGCGCGGTGAACGCCCCCGCAGCCGGGGTGGTTGCACCGGCATCGGCATTGACCACGGACCGGGCAAAACCACCAGTCACCGGAAAGCCCCCTGTGAAAGCGGATGACAGATTGGCCGCGCCAAGCGCCACCAGTTCCTGATCGGGGGCAATGCGCTGACGGCGACGCGCCGCCAGGGTCTGCGCCACCGATACGCTTTCGACATAGCCAACCAGAGCAATCAGCGCAGCGGGGACAAGCAAAGCCTGCCAGAGCGCAGGGTCCAGCGAGGGCAGGGCCGGCAATGGCAGACCACGCGGGATCTCGCCCACAAGCGGGGGGGCCAGATCGGTCAGCCGCACCAGCAAGATGCTTGCAGCAACCGCCAACAGCGGGGCGGCGCGCCCGGCAGCCGCGGCCAATTCAGGCCGCATGCCGAAACTGCGCAGCAAGGGCTGCACACCCTTGCGCGCCCAGAACAGGAAACCGGTCACAGCCAACCCCAATGCCAGCACATCCAGCCGCGCGCTCTCCAGTTTCGGCAGCAAGGCCATGAACAGGCTGGGTAATGTCTCGCCCCGGGCCTGCAGGCCCAGCAAGGTGGGCACCTGGCCCGCAGCGATCAGAAGGGCCGAGGCGGTGATGAAACCAGCCATCACCGGATGGCTGATGAAATTGGCAATCCAGCCCAGCCGCAGCAGGCCCATGGCCAGCAGGATCAGCCCTGACAGCGCCGCCAGAACGATGGCCGCCCCAAGGTATTCGGCACTGCCTTGGGCGGCCAGCGGCGCGACGGCTGCGGCGGTCATCAGGCTGACCACGGCCACGGGCCCGACGGCCAGAACCCGCGACGTGCCAAACAGCGCATAGGCCAGCAGCGGCGCGATCGAGGCGTATAGCCCGATCTCGGGCGGCAGCCCGGCCAGCAGCGCATAGGCCAGAGATTGCGGGATCAGCATGATCGTCACGATCACCGCCGCCAGCAGATCGCTCAGCAAGCTCAGGCGGTCATAATGGCGGCCCCATTCCAGAATGGGCAGATAGCGGCGCATGATCCCTCCGGCTGGCTGGTTGCACAGTGCTAGCCTGCAGGAAGATACATTGCAAGTATTGAATATAAATGCATCGAAACCAGCGATGATTTCGGAATTTACGGCTGATTTATCAGTGCGTTACGCCAAGAACGTGATGTATTGCATCACCCAAGCGCGGCCATCGCGGCTGCACGGATCGCACGGATATTTGCGCCATATGGGGCTGGATTTCCGACCGAGCCGCCTTTGAAGACCGCCGAACCTGCGACCAGAACATCGGCACCAGCCGCAGCCACCAAAGGCGCGGTTTCCACAGTGACACCGCCGTCGATTTCAATATGGATCGGGCGATCACCGATCATCGCGCGCAGGGCTTGCACCTTGGCCACTTGCGACGTGATGAACTTCTGGCCGCCAAAGCCCGGGTTCACCGTCATGACACAGACAAGATCGACCATGTCGAGCAGATGCTCCACAGCCGCAATCGGCGTGCCGGGGTTCAGGGCCAGACCAGCCTTGATCCCATGCGCCCGGATAGCCTGCAGCGTACGGTGGATATGCGGGCCGGCCTCCAGATGGGCGGTGATGACATCGGCACCAGACTGGGCAAAGGCGTCAATATAGGGATCGACAGGTGCAATCATCAGATGCACATCCATAACGCCCTTGATGTGCTTGCGGATCGCCGCACAAGTGCTTGGCCCGAAAGTGATATTCGGAACAAAGTGGCCGTCCATCACATCTACATGGACCCAGTCCGCACCCTGGGTTTCGATGGCTTCACATTCGGCACCGAAGTTGGCGAAATCGGCGGAAAGGATCGACGGGGCGATCTTGATGTCGCGCGAAAAGGTCATGCGGTGCCTCATGCTGTCATGGTCGCGCTTGTTTGCCCGATATGCAGGGCAGATTGCAAGACGCATCGCAGATTTCAGACTTTGGCGCACATTATAATTACATAATATTGATTATAGGATTCAGGCGTGCTGCCCCACCGCCCACCCGGATGACCAGGCCCATTGAAAATTGTAGCCGCCCAACCAGCCCGTCACATCGACCACTTCGCCAATGAAATACAGCCCCGGCACGGATTTGGCCTCCATCGTGCGGGCATCCAACGCATCCGTGTCAACGCCGCCCAGCGTCACTTCGGCGGTGCGATAACCTTCGCTGCCCACCGGCATGATGGGAAAGCCATGCGCCAGTGCTGCCAGACGGTCGAGTGCGGCATTTGCCTGATCAGCCAGATTGCCCGTGAACCCCGAGACGATTTCCACATGGCGCGCCAGTTTTTCCGGCATGAAGCGCGCAAGCGCCGTGCGCAAGGCAATCCGTCCTCCTGCCTGTCTGGCGTTACGCAATCCGGCTGCCAGGTCCTGCCCGGCGGCAAGATCGAGCGTCAGCCCCGTGCCCTCGCGCCAATAGGAACTGATCTGCAGGATCGCCGGCCCAGACAAGCCGCGATGGGTGAACAGGATCGCCTCCTCAAAGCCGATGCGCCCGCAGACCGCGCGCCCTGCCACCGAAGTTCCGGCAAGCGGCTTCAATGGTTCCAGTTCCTGCTCGGCGAGTGTCAGCGGCACCAAGGCCGGGCGCGTCTCTACCAGCGGCAGGCCAAAGGACTCTGCGAGCTTGTAGCCGTAACCCGTTGCGCCCATTTTGGGAATCGATTTGCCACCCGTGGCGACAATCACCTTTTCCGCCCAGATCGGCCCTCGTGCACTGTCCACCCGAAACCCAGTTCCATCGCGCGTCACGGCCCCCAAGGCACAGCCCAGCCACAGGGTCACCCCTGCCTTGTCCATATCGCGCAGCAGCATCTGGACAATCTGCTTGGCCGATCCGTCACAGAACAATTGGCCCAGCGTCTTTTCATGCCAAGGGATCCCCGCCGCATCGACCCGGGCGATGAAATCCCATTGGGTAAAGCGCTTCAACGCAGAGACGGCGAAACGCGGGTTCTTCGATAAGAACCGGTCGGCTGTGATGCCCAGGTTGGTAAAGTTGCAGCGACCGCCGCCCGAAATGCGGATCTTTTCGCCTGCGGCCTGCGCATGATCGACAACCAGCACCCGACGGCCCCGACGCCCAGCCTCGATCGCGGCGAACATGCCGGCGGCACCTGCGCCCAATACGATCACATCCACCTGCATCTCTGCCCCTGCTTTCAGAATTTGCGCAAATTCACCCTTGCGCCCGCCGCATTGCTTGGCTAAACACCCGCCCACGGTTGGGGCGTCGCCAAGTGGTAAGGCAGCGGTTTTTGGTACCGCCATACCTAGGTTCGAATCCTAGCGCCCCAGCCAATCCTCCGCATATATCCGGATCAGCGCCACCACAAGGTAGCTTGGCAAGTCATTAAGATCGAAAAGAAAACAGGCCGTCGCATAATGGCTGCGCGGCCTTGTGATCGCATGCGCCCCTGTCGAGGATCAGTTGTAGATGAAGCCCCAGACAGGGTTGGTGCGGCCCAGTGATCCATCGGCATTCACCACCCGGACCTCGGACCAATCATTCTTGGCCGAAACATCGATCACCGTCTGATCCAGCGTGACCTTGTTGCGCACCCAGTTCGCATGGTCGATCTGGATGGTGCGCGCATCAAGGATATTCGACACGACGGCCACATGGCCCATCGGCATCTTGCGGCTGCCCCGGAAATTCATCACCGCGCCGATTTGCGGTTTGTTGCCACGGTCGTAGACCCCTTTGGCCTTGTGCCACCAGGTGGTTGCATTGCCGCGCAGGGAAACGCCGGTGGCATTGCGCGCGAAAGGCACGCACCAGACCCGGCCGCGCTTGGGCAACTGGGTCATTGCCAGTTCAATCCCCGCCTTCATCTCGGCCCGCGCCACGGCTGCGGCAGCCATAGCCGCCGAAAGCGATTTGCGCTGCGCCCCCTTGCTCGACACCCGGGCCTTGCCAGCAGTTTCCGAAGTCTCCGGGCGTTCGGCAAAGGATGCTCCGGCAGGAAGCATCAGGCCGAAAGACAACAGTGCAGCAAGCAGAGGGTGACGCATCACAAGGCCATGACATTCTGTTTCAGGTCTGTGAGCGGGATGACACAGGCCACGCCGGGCTGGCAAGGCGCGCGGCGCGGCGCCGATCTGGCTTGGCCGAAACCCGCCAACCCGGCCTGATGACCCGGCAAGGTTCCGCCTTCGCACAGTTTGCCGCTGACATTCAGAGTTGACGGGAAGTTTACCAATCGTGACCTGCCGCGATTCGCCCACCCGCCCCCTTTCCTTCTGCAGCCGTGCAGGCTAGCAGGGGGCGATCACCATCAGGAGGTTCGCATGAACAGCGATATCAAGCGCATTGGCACCGGTGCCCGCATGAGCGAGGGCGTCTGCTACAACGGCATCATCTGGCTGGCAGGCCAGGTCGGCAATCCGGGCGACAGCGTGGCCGATCAGACCCGGACCTGCCTTGCCGAGGTGGATCGCATCCTGGCCGAAGCCGGAACCGACAAGACCCGCATCCTTTCGGCCCAGATCTGGCTGGCCGACATGGCGAACTTCGCCGAAATGAACAGCGTCTGGGATGCCTGGGTGCCGCAGGGCCACACCCCTGCCCGCGCCACGGGCGAGGCCAAGCTGGCCACCCCCGACTATCTGGTCGAAGTCATCGTGACTGCCGCGCTGAAGTAACGCGGCCCGGTGTCCACGAAAATGGTGCCGGGGGTGCCTTGCAGCCCCCGGTTCACCACAAAGATCAACCGCGCAGATAGGCGACAAGCTGGCGGGTCGATCCATCCTTGCCACTGGCATCAGCTTTGCCTTCCAGAATGGGCTGCAAGGCCAGCGCCAGTTCCTTGCCCAGCTCCACCCCCCATTGATCGTAGGAATTGATCCCGAGGATCACGCCTTCGACAAACACGCGGTGTTCATAAAGCGCGATGATCTGGCCCAGCGTGAAGGGCGTCAGTTGCGGAATGGCCAGCGTGGTGGACGGCCGATTGCCCGGAAACACCCGGTGGCGGGCCTGACGTTCCAGTTCGGCCCCGGTCAGACCCTTTTTCGCCATGATGGCGCGGGCCTCTTCCAGACTGCGGCCCCGCATCAACGCCTCGGATTGGGCAAGGCAGTTTGAAACCAGCAGCAGATGATGGTGGGCCAGATCAGGTTCATGCCCTTGCCGCGCCACGATGAATTCGCAAGGGATGATCCGGGTGCCCTGATGGATCAGCTGGTAAAACGCATGCTGACCGTTGGTGCCGGGTTCCCCCCAGACCACCGGGCCGCAATGGAAGGGCAGATCGCTGCCATCCATGCTGACACGCTTGCCATTGCTTTCCATCTCCAACTGCTGAAGATAGGCAGGAAGCCGTGCAAGCCGCTGATCATAGGGCAAAACTGCCCGCGTGGCATGGCCGCAGACCTGATTGTGCCAGATCCCGACCAGGGCCATCAGAACCGGCAGGTTTTCCGCCAGCGGGGTCTGCCGGAAATGGGCATCCATATCGGCGCCGCCCTGCAGGAAGGCATCGAAATCCTCGGGGCCAATCGCCAGCATCAGCGCAAGTCCGATGGGCCCCCACATCGAATAGCGCCCGCCGACCCAATCCTCGAACCCGAAAACGCGTTCGGGATCAATGCCATATGCGGCGGTCTTGTCAGCCGCAGTTGACACGGCGGCAAATTGCGCGGCGGGGTTGGCCACCTTTTGGGCCATCCAGCGCCGCGCGGTATCGGCGTTGGTCATCGTCTCGATCGTGGTAAAGGTCTTGGAAGCCACGATGACCAGCGTGGTCTCCGGGTTCAGCCCCTTCAGCGTATCGGCAATATGCGCCCCATCGACATTCGACACGAAATGGCAGCGCGGCCCGTCGGCAAAGGGGGCCAGTGCCAAGGCAGCCATCGCCGGCCCAAGATCTGACCCGCCAATCCCGATATTCACCACATCGGTGATGCGGCCACCCTGCCCCTGAAACCGGCCCTCGCGCACATCACGGGCAAAGGCGCTGGCCCGCGCATGGGTTGCACGCAGCGCAGGCATCACATCGACGCCATCCAGAACCAGCGGCATATCCGGGTTGCGCAGCGCGACATGCAGCACAGCGCGGCCTTCGGTTTCATTGATCCGGGCACCGGAAAACATCCGTTCCCGATAGGTCGCAACGCCTGCCCCATCGGCCAGTTTTACAAGCAGATCAAAGGCCTGTGCATCGATCTGGGTTTTTGAGAAATCAAAGAGCAACGCCTCATGTCGGGCCGAAAAGCGCGCGGCGCGATCAGGATCGGCGGCAAACAGATCGCAGATCGTGGTCGCTTCATGCGCTGTGCGATGGGCCAGCAGGTCGTCAAAACGGGTTGGCATCAATACCTCCGAAGGATCAGGCCGCCCAATGGACGGTTGCGTCTTTGAGCAGGGCCGCGACGGGGGCGTCAAGGGGGCGCAGCGTGGCGGCACGGTCCAACGCCGCGCGCTTTTCTGCCCCGGTGATCAGGATATGAATGCGCATGGCCCCCGCCAGATGCGGTGCCGTCAGTGTGATGCGCGGCTCGCCCGCAGCCTCGGCCCGTAGCGCCATCAGGATCGGGGCATCCGGCGCCATGGCTTCGGCCAGACGGTCGGCCCCCGGGAACAGGCTTGCCGTATGCATGTCGGCCCCCATGCCCAGCAGAAGCACCGTGATCGGCAGATGCGGCGCAATCCCTTCGGCCAGCTCGTGCAGCACATCCTCGGGCTGCGGCGCGGGCTTGAAAAGCGGTATAAGTTTGGCGTGCAAAGCCTTGCCACGCAACAGTCTTTCCCGCAGAAGCCGCGTATTTGACCGGGGGCTGTCTTCCCCCACCCAGCGTTCGTCGTTCAGAAAGACCGACACCTTGGCCCAATCCAGATCGACGCCTGACAAAGTGTCGAAGATCGGCCCCGGTGTGGTGCCACCTGGCACGCAGAACGAGGCGTGGCCTTCGCGCCTTACCGTTTCAGACAATTCTGATGCGATGGCGTCAGCCAGCGACAACATCAGAAGTTCGCGGTCGGGATATTCGATCAGGTTCATTCTGAAATCTCACGCCAGCGGCGGCCATCGCGATGCATCAGCATCAGGGCATCTTCCGGGCCGGATGATCCAGCCTCATAGCGGGCCGGGCGGTCGCCGCGTGCCTCCCAGCCCTTGATCAGCGGATCAACCCAGGCCCAGGCGGCCTCCACCTCGTCGCCGCGCATGAACAGCGTCTGGTTGCCCCGGATCACATCCATGATCAGCCGCTCATAGGCATCGGGCATATCGGCCCCTTCTGCACCCAGAACCGTGGCAAAGCTCATGTCCAGCGGCACCTGGGTCAGACGCATGCCGCCCGGCCCCGGTTCCTTGATCATCACCTTCAGGTTCATCCCCTCGTTCGGCTGCAGACGGATCACCAGCACGTTTTCCCGCCAGCCCGGCGCATCGTCAAAGATCGAATGCGGCGGCTCCTTGAAGGTGATGGCAATTTCGCTGGTGCGGGCGCGCAGGCGTTTACCCGTGCGCAGATAGAAGGGCGTGCCCTTCCAGCGCCAGTTGGCCAGATGCACCTTGAGCGCCACATAGCTTTCGGTGCGGCTGTCAGGGTTTTCGCTGTCTTCCAGATAGCCGCCCTCGCCCTTGGACCCGACATATTGGCCGCGTACCACATCGGTCAGTTCCACCGGTTGCAGCGCGCGGATGACCTTGAGCTTTTCATCCCGCACGGCATCGGGATCAAAGTGGTAGGGCGGTTCCATCGCAATCAGGCACAACAGTTGCATCAGGTGGTTTTGCACCATGTCGCGCATCGCACCCGATTTGTCATAATAGGCCCCGCGCCCTTCGACCCCGACGGTTTCGGCCACCGTGATCTGGACATGGTCGATGAACTGGCTGTTCCACAGCGGCTCGAACAGGATATTGGCGAAGCGCACCGCCATCAGGTTCTGCACGGTTTCCTTGCCCAGATAGTGGTCGATCCGGTAAATCTGGCTTTCGCTGAAATGGCTGGCCAGCGTCGCGTTCAGGGCGCGTGCCGTGGCCAGATCGCGGCCAAAGGGCTTTTCCACCACGATGCGGCTTTGTGCATCGGCAATCCCGTGCAGATGCAGCCGTTCGGCAATTTCGCCAAACAGGCTGGGCGCAACCGAGAAATAGAAGGCGCGGATCAGGCCGGGGCGCACAAGCCCCTTGAGTTCTGACCAACCTGCCTCGCCCGAGGCATCAATGGCGACGTAATCCAGCATCGCCAAAAATTCCGCAATCGGCCCGGGTTGGCGCTTGTCGGCAGCCACGAATTCCTCGATCGCTTCGGCCACCTGTGCGCGGAAACCCGCGCCATCCATCGCGCTGCGTGCAGCCCCGATGATGCGGCTGCCCGATGGGATCTGGCCTGACAGATAGCGGCGATAAAGCCCCGGAAGGATCTTGCGCCGGGCCAGATCGCCCGTGGCACCGAATATCACGAGATCGAAGATCTCAACCGGAATGACGCGCGAAACCATGGCTCTCCTCGCTCGGCTCGTCTGCCCCGCGGGGGGCGGTTGCTGCGCCAAATGTGTTAGCGCTAACGCAAGAGCGTATTAGCCCCTCATCCTGCAAAAGTCTAGCATCGCTTTCCGAATTGCGGAACTGCCCGCATCGCGCCACCGGGGGATATGCCGCTACGCCTCGTCCATGACCTGCCAGCGTACCGATTTCAGCCCCGGCTCAACGGCAAGGCGCGACACCAGTTGTTCAAGATCATGTTCGGTCTTGGTGACCGCCGAGACATCGGCCACCAACCGGACCGAGTCGCCCCCGTCGATCCGTTCCAGCGCCAGTTCGGCCACCTGCCAGCCCCCCATGCCAAGTGTCCGCATCATCAGCGTCCGCACATCGCTTTCCCGCTCTGGTCCGCAGGCGATCGCCACGCTGTAATGCCGCAAGGCCGCGCCCTTGGCACCGGTCTTGCGCTTGAGCCATTGAACAAATGGCCGAAGCCCGAGGTTCACAAAGACAACCAGCGCCGTCGTCACCAGTGCATGGGCCCAATAGCCACCCCCCGCCAGCACCCCGACCGCCGCAGCGCACCACATGGTCGCAGCCGTAGTCAGGCCATGCACATTCAGCCCGTCGCGAAAAATGATCCCGGCCCCGAGAAAGCCGATCCCCGACACGACCTGCGCCGCCACCCGGCTTGGGCTGGTGTCTGTATCATGTGTCATGGAAAACACCACAAAGGCGGCGGCCCCCAGGGCAACCAGCGCATTGGTACGCAGGCCCGCCTTGCGCTGCCGGATCTGGCGCTCCATCCCGATCAGGGCACCGCATCCAAGCGCGACTGACATGTTGAAGGTTGCCGCTGCCAGACTGACCAACATCGCCCGCTCCGCCATTGTGGAAGGGCACTATAGGCAGAGGTGTCGCGAAATGTAACAGATTTACGACAAAAACATGACGATAGCGTCAGGCTTCCAGCTCGGCGTCCCAGTACAGATAATCCAGCCAACTGTCATGCAGGTGGTTTGGCGGAAAGCGGCGGCCATGGGCCTGCATCTCTTCAGCCGTAGGCGCACGCGGGATCTTGGCCAGCCGCATGCCCATCTGCTTCAGGGTCTTGCTCCCTTTCTTCAGATTGCAGGGGCTGCAGGCCGCCACAACATTTTCCCAGCTTGTGATGCCACCGCGCGACCGGGGCAGCACATGGTCAAAGGTCAGATCCCCCTTCGATCCGCAATACTGGCAGCAGAATTCATCCCTCAGAAAAAGATTGAAGCGCGTGAATGCCACGCGCTTCTGGGGTTTGACGAATTCTTTCAGCACAACGACCGAAGGTATGCGAAACTCTGCCCTCTGGCTTCGAACCGTCGCGTCATATTCGGCAAGGATCTGAACCCGGTCCAGACAGACCGCCTTGATCGCTTCCTGCCAGGGCCAGAGGCTGAGCGGATAATAGGACAGCGGGCGAAAATCCGCATTCAAGACCAGCGCCGGATACTGCCGAAGACTCGCCGGTTCCCGCACGAAGGAAGTTCTGAAATCGCCGTCCATGCCGCTAACAACTCCGCCTTTGTCCCGCAAACCGCCACCGGCCTGCAAAGGCGGGCGAACCCGCCCTGACAGGAGAAACTATATATGGCGTTTGCACCCTGACAAGCCCCATGCTGTCGCGGTTCTTGTCGCAGCCAAAAGTGACGCCCGCATGACAGATCAGCGCGTTTCCTTTGGGCGCAATGCAAACCAGATGAGCGATCCACCGGCGAGGATCAGGAAGGGCAGCATCGCCATGTTCACGGCCGACCAGCCGGCCTGCACCGACCCGCCCGCACAATTCATCAACCCGCCCGAGGCGAAGGAGGCGACCGACACGCCGCCAAAGACGATGAAGTCATTCAACCCCTGCATGGTGCCACGTTCGCTGGGGGCGTGATGGGCCGCCAGCATGGTGGTGGCACCGATAAAGCCGAAATTCCAGCCAATGCCCAAAAGGATCAGGGCAATGTAGAATTTCTCAAGCTCCACCCCGCTCATGGCCACCGCACCAGCTGCGGCCAGAATGGTCAGGCCAAGGGCGATCACCTTTTCCACGCCCAGACGGGCGATGATATGGCCGGTCACGAAACTCGGGGCATACATGGCCAGCACATGGGCCGATACGATATTGGCCGCATCCGAGGTTTCAAAACCGCAGCCAACCACCGCCAGGGGGGATGAGGTCATCACCAGATTCATCAGGGCGTAAGACACGGTCGCACAGATCACCGCCACCGCAATCGCCGGATCGCGGATCAGCGCGCCCCTTGTGCGGCCCACGGGGGCGCCGGCGCTGCGTGGCACGGGTTTCGGGATCTGCAGCCCGGCAAACAGGAACAGGCCAAACAGGTTCAGCCCGATCACCGCCAGATAGCTGCCAAGGAAGGGCACCACCAGCGCCTGCGCTGTCAGGTTCACCAGTTGCGGCCCGAAGACGGCCGAGGCCAACCCCCCCGCCATGACCCCGGAAATCGCCTTGGGCCGGAATGCGTCGGACGCCATGTCGGCGGCTGCAAAGCGATAGAAGCCCTGCGCCGACATATAGCCACCGGTAAACAGGCTGGCCGCCGAAAACAGCCAGAACGACCCGATCTGCAACCCCCAGGCCGCCAGCATCGCCCCCACCGCCCCGGCCAGCGCGCCGATCACGAATCCGGTGCGCCGCCCCCATCGCTGCATGATCGCGCTCAGGGGCTGGGCCCAGAGCATGGACCCGATCACCGTCAGCGTGATGGGCAGCGTGGCCCAGCAGGGATTGCTGGCCAGCGATGACCCGGCAAGCCCGGCAATGGTGAAGATCACCGGCATCTGCGCGCCCAACACCGCCTGCGCGGCGATCAGGACCCACATGTTGCGGCGCGCGAGGCGGTCATCGGTCTGGATCTGGCTCATGGCGCGAGGTAATCGGCTGTCGCGCCCTTGTGCAAGGCCGAAATCCGCCGCACCCTGCCGCCAAAAGCGGGGGAACACCATGGTCGGGCGCATCATCACGGATCAGGCCGATATTGCCGAGGGGATGGAATGGCTGTCACGCCATGACAAGAGATTTGCGCAGGCCTATGAATTGACAGGTGAATTGCCGTTGCGACGCAAGCCGGAAGGCTTTGCCGAACTCTTGTCCGCGATTGTCAGCCAACAGGTTTCCACCGCCTCGGCCGCGGCAATCTGGGGGCGGCTGCAGACCGCAGGTCTGGTGACCCCTGCTGCCATCCGCGCCGGCAGTGACGAGGATCTGCGCAATTGCGGCCTGTCGCGCCCGAAACTGCGCTATGCCCGCGCGCTGTCGGAGGCGGAACTCGATTTCGATGCGCTGCGCAGCTTGCCCGATGAACAGGTGATCGCCCGGCTGATCGCCCTGCCCGGTATCGGTGCCTGGACGGCGGAGATCTATGCGATGTTCAGCCTGGGCCGGGCTGATGTCTTTGCCCATGCCGATCTGGCACTGCAAGAAGGTGCGCGCGGGTTGTTGTCGCTGGAGGCACGGCCCAACGAACGCCAGATGCGCGCCATCGCCGCCGCATGGTCGCCATGGCGGGCGGTTGCGGCGCGGCTGCTCTGGGCCTACTACCGTGTGTTGAAACAGCGCGAGGGCGTCAGATGACACAGCAACTGGAATCGCGGCGCAAGGCGCCGAAGTCGGGCAAGGTGCGCTCGATGGTGGTGTTCGTGCATGGCTATGGGGCGGATGGGGATGATCTGCTTGGTCTGGCCGATCCCCTGGCCCCGCATCTGCCCGATACGGTGTTCTACAGCCCCAATGCCCCGCAGCCCTGCGCCAACAACCCATTCGGCTATCAGTGGTTTCCGATCCCTTGGCTGGATGGCAGCAGCCACCAGGCCGCCGAGGCGGGCATGGCCACGTCGGTTACCCTGCTGAACGCCTTTCTGGATGCCAGACTGGCCGAGGAAGGCCTGCCCCCCGAGGCACTGGCATTGGTCGGGTTTTCGCAAGGGACGATGATGAGCCTGCATATCGCCCCCCGCCGCGATCAGGCGATTGCCGGGGTGGTGGGGTTTTCGGGGCGGCTGTTGAAGCCGGAACTTCTGGCGGCCGAGGCCAAGGTCAAGCCGCCGGTCCTGCTTGCCCATGGCGATGCCGATCAGATGGTGCCCTTTGACGACATGGGCAAGGCGGGCGAGGCGCTCGCCGCCGCCGGGTTCGAGGTTTATGGCCATGTGATGGAGGGCACCGGTCACGGTATCGCGCCGGACGGGTTGCAGATCGCCCTGTCCTTCCTGCACGACAAACTGCCGAAATGACCCTCTGCTGACCAGATTTGCGTCCGGTGTTCTGATGCCCCCAGTGATCCTGTTTGCCAGTGCTGTGTTTCCCGGCCAGTTCACCGGGCTCTGCGCCCATCTGAACCAGACCGGGCTGGCCGAGGCGCATTTCCTGACGACGCCCGGCAACGTGGCCCGCTATGGGGCACAGCATGCCAACCTGCTGCCCTTTACGCCCGATGGCGATTACACCAAGACCCACTATTACTATGCGGCCAAGACCGAACGCTCGGCCCGGCTGTCGCGCGGCCTGCTCAAGGCTGTGCGCGCCTTCAGCGCCACCAGGCGCCCCGATCTGATTGTCTGCCACGGGCTTTGGGCCCCGCCGATGTTCCTGTATGACGAGGTTGATACGCCCATTGTCAGCTATCTGGAGTTTCCCAGTTATCGCGCCCATGGCTGGCAGGCAGACTATCCGCCCGATGAAAGCCAGCGGCTGACGGACCGCAACATGGAAATGCTCAGCCTGCATCAGGTGCTGCGATCGGCGCTGACCATCGTGCCTTCGGCCTATGCGCGCAGCCTGTTTCCACCGGAACTGCAGCCGCGCATCGCCGTTCAGTTCGAAGGGTTCCAGATCGAACCCACGCCCGCACCTGCCCCCCGCAGCGATGACCGGCCGGTGATCGGCTTTGCCGCCCGTGATCTAAGCAGTGCCAAAGGGTTTGAAATCTTCATCCGTCTGGCCGACCGGATGATCCGCGACGGTGATCCGGCCCGTTTCATCGCCATCGGTGATCCGGCTGCAACCACCTATGGCTATGAGCAGCAACTCGTGCAGCGCCGCCATGGCGCGGGCACCAGCTTTCGCGATCATCTGCTGGACCGCTACCCCGCCGCCCGCGCGGTGGAATTTCCGGGCCGCCTGCCCTATGCCGAATATGCGCAACTGCTGCACGGGATCGACCTGTTTCTCTATCCGCTGCGCCACGGGGTCGCCAATTGGGGGCTGATGGAGATCATGGCGCGCGGGCGG
Organism: Gemmobacter denitrificans; assembly: GCF_036964905.1. NCBI lineage: Bacteria > Pseudomonadati > Pseudomonadota > Alphaproteobacteria > Rhodobacterales > Paracoccaceae > Gemmobacter > Gemmobacter denitrificans. The sequence goes on along the minus strand of NZ_JBALHR010000001.1, from coordinate 349,309 downwards.
GCGGTGATCGGGTCAGACCAATGCTTTCTGCCCGAACTGATCCGCCATGGCGAAAACGGGCTGCTCTTGCCCGATGACGATGATCTTTGGCTGCGCGAGATCCGCCGCCTGTTGGCCGATCCGGCCGAACGCGCGCGGCTTGGCGCGGGGGCTGCCGGGTCAGGCAGCGCCTATCGGATGGACAAGGTGGCGCCGCGCTACATGGCACTGTTTGAACGGGCCATGGCCACCGGAAATCGCGGCGGTGCCGCATGGGACAGGGGATGACCATGTTGAGGCTGGCACGAGATCAGGACGCGGCTTTCATCACCGAGGTCTGGACCCGGGCCGAGAATGCCATGTTCCTGCCGCCCCCCGATCCGGGCGAGGTGGTCGAACATATCGTCCTTGGCCATGCCTTTCTCTGGACGGCCCCGGATCGGCCCTTGGGATTTGCCACGATCAATCTGTGGGATCCGGGCAATGACGGCATTTCGGTCATCGCGATGGATCGGCCCGGGAACGGCGCTGGACGGGAATTTCTGTCGGCCCTGGTGGATCATCTTTTCGCCGATCCGGGCACCAACCGTGTCGGGCTGGACACCGCAGCCGACAATCACCGCGCGATGGCAGTCTTTGCCCGGCTGGGTTTTGTCGCCGAGGGTATGTTTCGCGAATGTTGGCGCAGGCCCGATGGGCTCTGGGTCGATTGCCCGCATTTTTCGATCCTGCGGCGGGAATGGCTGGCCCGAAAGGGCTGACCCTTGCCCCGGATCAGAAGCGACCCGTCAATGACTGCCACAGCAGGCGCCTGCGTCGGGTGAATTCGGGCAGGATCAGCGCGCCCGCAGCAACCCGGCCCGGCTCGGCCACAGCCATGTCCAGCACAGGCCGCGTCAGCACCGCGCCAAGGGCCGCACCTCGGGCCACCCCCGCCCCGCGCGCTGCGGCCAGCCGGTCAAGCCCTGCGCGGGCCAAGGCGGCAACCGCCTCGGTCCGGCCATCCACCAGCGGGATGCGGCCCAGCTCCTCCAACCGCGGAACCGCCCGCAGGTAATTGGCCAGCGCCGCAGCGGCCCCCAGTGACCGCGCCGCGCCATCTGCGGCGGCATTGCCCCCAAGCGCCCGATGTGCCAGCAGCATCAGCGCCCCGCCCGTATCCTCCAGATAGGCCCAAAGTGCGGCCTCATCCGCATGGGGATCGCGGTAGATGTCCCATCGCCGCGCTGCGACCATGGCCACAAAGGGCGCAAGCGGCAGCGCGCGGCTGCGGATCAGCACGCCCAGGGGGCTTGCCACCTCATGCGGGGCGGCGGGGCCAGATGCCTCGGCCTCGATCACATCATGCCACCATTGCAGCCGCATTTCGGCGATCATCGCTTCCTTGCTCGCCCAGGGCGCGCGGGCCAGTTCCGCGTTGAACGCGTACAGAGTGAAGAGCGTCGCACGGTCGCCGGGATCAGCCGCCATCGCCGCCGCAAAGCGTTCAGGATCGGCCCGTTCGACCAGCGCCGCACAGGCCGCCGTTGTGTTCTCCCCCGTCATGCGGCAGGTGCCACATGATCGCGGATCAGCTTCCACTGGATCGCCTCCAGCAGCGCCTCGAAACTGGCATCCACGATGTTGGGGCTGACCCCCACGGTGGACCAGCGCCGCCCCTGCCCGTCTTCGCTGTCGATGATCACACGCGTCACGGCCTCGGTCCCGCCCTGGGTGATGCGGACCTTGAAATCGACCAGTTTCATGTCGTCGATACAGGCCTGATAGGGGCCAAGATCCTTGCCAAGCGCCTTGGCCAGCGCATTGACCGGGCCACGGTCCGACCCGTCAAGATCCATGCTGTCCGAAACCGACATGACCTTTTCGCCGCCGATCTTCACCACGACCACCGCCTCGGACAGGCTGACCATGTCGTTATACTTGTTCTTGCGCCGCTCCACGGTCACGCGATAGCGCTTCACCTCGAAGAATTCGGGGCACAGCCCAAGCGCGCGGCGGGCCAGCAATTCGAAACTGGCCTGCGCACCGTCATAGGCATAGCCCTCATCCTCGCGCGTCTTGATCTGGTCCAGAATGGCCGACAGACGCGGATCGCCCGGCGCCACCTCGACCCCTGCTGCCGCAAGACGGGCGCGCAGGTTGGATTGCCCGGCCTGATTGGACATCGGGATCACCCGGGCATTACCCACCAGACCCGGATCGACATGTTCATAGGTGGTGGGGTCTTTCAGGATCGCGCTGGCATGCAGCCCTGCCTTGTGGGAAAAGGCCGAAGCCCCGATATAGGGGGCCGACCGCAAGGGCACGCGGTTCAGGATATCATCCAGCATCCGCGAGGTTTTCAGCAATCCGGCCAGCGCCGCCGGGGTGATGCCGGTTTCAAATCGGCTGGCAAAGGGTTCCTTCAGCAGCAGCGTCGGAATCAGCGTCGTCAGATTGGCATTGCCGCAGCGTTCGCCCAGCCCGTTCAGCGTGCCCTGCACCTGCCGCGCGCCCGCCCGCACCGCCGCCAGGCTGTTGGCAACCGCATTGCCGGTATCATCGTGGCAATGGATGCCCAGCCGGTCGCCCGGGATGCCTGCCGCAATCACCGCCGCCGTGATCGCGCCCACCTCTTCGGGCAGGGTGCCGCCATTGGTATCGCACAGCACGATCCAGCGCGCCCCCGCATCGCGGGCCGCCATCAGGCAGCGCAGCGCATAATCGGGATTGGCCTTGTAGCCATCAAAGAAATGTTCGGCATCCAGCATCGCCTCGCGTCCCTTGGCAATGACATGGGCGATGGAGGCGCGGATGTTCTCGACATTTTCGTCCAGCGTGATGCCAAGCGCGGTGGTCACATGGAAATCATGGCTCTTGCCCACCAGACAGACGGCAGGCGTGCCGGCATCCAGAACGGCGGCCAGAACATCATCATTTTCGGCGCTGCGTCCGGCGCGTTTGGTCATGCCAAACGCCGTAAAGGTCGCGCGGGTCTGCGGGCGGGCGGCGAAGAAATCGCTGTCGGTGGGGTTGGCACCGGGCCAGCCACCTTCGATATAGTCCACCCCCAGATCATCCAGCGCCTGGGCGATCTGCAGCTTTTCGGGCATGGAAAACTGCACGCCCTGCGTTTGCTGGCCATCGCGCAGCGTGGTGTCGAAAAGATAAAGGCGCTCGCGCATCGGGCTGGCTTTCTGGTGGTTCCGGGCAGGTTTAGGGATCAGTCTTCATCCACCACGCGAAACAGCGCGGGAACTGCGGGACAGGGCCGCATTTCGTTGCGGATCACATCCGACAGCCGGGTCTGGTGCAGAAAGACATAGACATGGGCCGAAAGCCCCTCCCACAACCGGTTGGTCAGCGATTGCGCCCGCGACCCCGACACGGCCCCCGTGGCCCCCGCGCCGGTATGCATGGCGTTCACGGTTTCCTCGACCGCCTCCATCACTTCGGACACGCGGATTTCTGCGGGCGATCTGGCCAGACGATAGCCGCCACCCGGGCCGCGCACCGCCTCGACCAACTGTGCCCGGCGCAGCTTGACGAAAAGCTGTTCCAGATAGGGCAGCGAGATGTCCTGACGTTTGGAAATTTCGGCCAGCGATACCAGCTCGTCCGGCTTTGCCAGCGCCAGATCGGCCAGCGCCACCATGGCATAGCGCCCCTTCGTCGAGAGTTTCATCGCCCCGCCCCCCAAATCCATTGACGCAAGGCCCCGGGGCGCTTAACTCACGTCAACCCCCACTGGCCAGGCCAGATGGACTTAATTCAACCGCCCGGATTGCGCAATCACCATGGGCGGGACAGGACAAAAAGGCGACGAAATGCCCGAAGTGATCTTTGCCGGCCCCGAAGGCCGTCTGGAAGGCCGTTATCACCCGCAGAAGGAACGTGACGCCCCCATCGCCATCATCCTGCATCCGCATCCGCAGTTCGGCGGCACGATGAACAACAAGGTCGTCTACAACCTGCACTATGCCTTTCACAATCTGGGCTTCACCGTGCTGCGTTTCAACTTCCGCGGCGTGGGGCGCAGCCAGGGCGAATATGATCAGGGCATTGGCGAATTGTCGGATGCGGCCAGCGCGCTGGATTACCTGCAATCGATGAACCAGAACGCCAAGCATTGCTGGGTTGCCGGCTTCAGCTTTGGCGCATGGATCGGGATGCAGCTGTTGATGCGGCGGCCCGAGATCACCGGTTTTGTCAGCGTCTCTCCGCCGGCAAATATGTATGATTTCAGCTTCCTTGCGCCCTGCCCGTCTTCCGGGCTCATCATCAACGGGACCGCTGACCGGGTTGCCCCGCCGAAGGATACGGTGGGGCTTGTCAACAAGCTGCATGAACAGAAGGGCATCACCATCACCCATGAACAGGTGGAAGGTGCCGACCACTTCTTCAGCAATGAAGACGCCCATATGAAGCCGATGATCGAAACGGTTTCGGGCTATGTGAAGCGCCGTCTGGGCGAAGGAACCCGCTGAGATGAGCGTGACCGAGGCGCTTGCCGACAAACTGGCCGAAGATGTCTTGGCCGCGCAGGATGAAATGGGCAATGACCGTTTCTATCTGGAGGTCGCCAAGATGCTTTCAACCGTATCGCCGTCGATGGAAGAAGGCTTTCTGACGGCGATGCGGGTGCGTCTGGCCGAACGGCGGGGGCGCGAATTCCTGAACCGCCGCCTTGAAAGCCATCGCAAGACCGGTGGCTAAGGGTTGCGGCGCGGCCAAGGCTCGCGTATCGGTTGAAACATGACCCAATCTGACCGTTTGGCCGCGCAATTTGCCTTTCTGAACACTGCCGACCGCCTGAAATCGGTGGATCGCGCCAATGTGCTGATGTCCTTGGCGCGGCCCGAAAACTCGGCGGAACATAGCTGGCATCTGGCGCTTTATGCGCTGGTCATGGCTGATCTGGAACCCGGGGCTGATGCCGACCGGGTGATCGCCATGATGTTGCTGCATGATCTGGTCGAAATCGAGGTGGGCGACCATCCGATCAACGAAGACCACGATTTTGCCGCCGTGGCGCTGGCAGAACAGGCGGCGGCGGATCGGCTGTTCGGTCTGTTGCCTGCGGATCAGGGCACGAAACTGCTGGCGCTGTGGCGCGAATTCGAGGCAGGGCAGACATCTGACGCCCGCTTTGCCAAGCGGCTGGACCATGCGCAGCCGTTGTTTCAGGTGCTGCAGGCCGAAGCCCCGCTGGACGATCACAAACAGGTGGTGCGCGACAACATCGCCCGGGGGCGCTGCGCCCGTTTTGCCCAGGAATGGCCCGAAGTTCATGCCTTGGTGGCGGCCTGGGTTGATGGGCACCCCGCGCCGCCCGGCACTTCGCCCGATCTTCTGGCCCGGCTGGCCTTTCTCGCCGAAGCGGACAAGTTGAAATCGGTCTATCGCGCGACCACGCTGGTCGATGGATCGCGGCACGAAAATTCGGGCGAACACAGTTGGCATCTGGCGCTTTATGCGCTTGCCCTTGCCGAACATGCCGCGCCGGGTGTCGATATCGCCCGCGTGATCCGCATGTTGATCCTGCATGATCTGGTGGAAATCGACGTGGGCGATGTGCCGATCCATTCCGCCAATGGCATGGCCCATGGATCGACCGAGACACAGGCCGCCGAATCCCGCGCCGCGGATCGCATTTTTGGATTGCTTCCCGTGGCGTTGCGAGCCGAACTTCGTGCGATATGGGAAGAATTCGAAGCTGCCGAAACCCCGGATGCCGTCTTTGCCAAATCGCTGGATCGGGTGCAGCCGGTGCTGGCCAACCTGATGTCGGGGGGCGGCACCTGGGTCACCTATGGGGTCACCTGGGACCAGTTGCAAAGCCGCGTCGGGCAAAAGGTGGCGCGTGGTGCGCCCGAGGTTTGGGATTGGGTCGCTGCGCAGGCCAAAGGCTGGTTTGCGGCTTCTCGCTGACGACTGCGTCGAATTCGGTATACATCGGCATACCGCACTTCCCAAGCCGCTGTTTTTCCGCTATGCAGCGGGCATCCGAATCCTCAACCTGAAAAGGCCAGGCGCATGACCAAGATCAAGGTGGCGAACCCCATCGTGGAGATGGACGGCGATGAAATGACCCGGATCATCTGGGATTTCATCAAGAAGAAGCTGATCCTGCCCTATCTGGACGTGGACCTGCTCTATTACGATCTGGGCATCGAAGAGCGTGACCGCACCAATGACCAGATCACCATCGACAGCGCCATGAAGACCAAAGAGGTCGGCGTTGCGGTGAAATGCGCCACCATCACCCCTGATGAACAGCGCGTCGAGGAATTCAACCTCAAGCAAATGTGGAAATCGCCGAACGGCACCATCCGCAACATCCTGGGCGGCGTGATCTTCCGCGAGCCGATCATCTGCAAGAACGTGCCGCGTCTGGTGCCAGGCTGGACCCAGCCGATCGTTGTCGGTCGCCATGCCTTTGGTGACCAATACCGCGCCACCGACTTCCGCTTCCCCGGCAAGGGCAAGCTGACGATGAAATTCGTGGGCGAAGACGGCACCGTGATCGAGAAAGACGTGTTCGATGCGCCCGCCGCTGGCGTGGCCATGGGCATGTACAACCTCGACCAGTCGATCATCGACTTCGCGCGTTCGTCGATGAACTATGGCCTGATGAAGGGCTGGCCGGTCTATCTCTCGACCAAGAACACCATTCTGAAGGCCTATGACGGCCGCTTCAAGGATCTGTTCCAGAAGGTCTATGAGGAAGAATTTGCCGACAAGTTCAAGGCGGCAGGCATCCATTACGAACATCGCCTGATCGACGACATGGTGGCCTCGGCGCTGAAATGGTCGGGCGGCTATGTCTGGGCCTGCAAGAACTACGATGGCGACGTGCAGTCGGACACCGTGGCGCAGGGCTTCGGCTCGCTTGGTCTGATGACCTCGGTGCTGATGACGCCCGATGGCAAGATCGTGGAGGCCGAGGCCGCCCACGGCACCGTGACCCGTCACTATCGCCAGCACCAGCAGGGCAAGGAAACCTCGACCAACTCCATCGCGTCGATCTTCGCTTGGACCGGCGGGTTGAAGCACCGCGCCAAGCTGGATGGCAACGAGGCGCTGGCCCGTTTCGCCACCACGCTGGAAAAGGTTTGCGTGCAGACCGTGGAAGACGGCTGGATGACCAAGGACCTGGCGCTGCTGGTTGGCCCTGATCAGAAGTGGCTGACCACCATGGGCTATCTGGAAAAGGTGGACGAGTATCTGAACAAGGCACTCGCTGGCTGATCCCGGCGACGGATGTTCTACAGAAGGGCGGCCCCGTAGGGCTGCCCTTTTTGCATGTCTGCCATGCCTGCGCGGAAGAGCCCGCCGGATTGACGGAATTTAGGTCAGAATATATGACCCATGCCGACAGGAGGCCCGCATGACCGACACCCACCGACATTCCGCATTGGAAGATGCGCAGGGCATCGCCTTTGGCGTCAGCATGGCGGCGCTTGGCATGCATATCCTGACGCATATGGGCTTTGTCACCGGGCAGACCACGGGTATCGCCGTGCTGATCGCCCATCTGACCGGGCTGCCCTTTCCGCTGGTCTATTTTGGCGTCACACTGCCCTTTCTGGGCCTTGGCTGGCGGCGCATGGGCTGGCGCTTCGCTGCGAAAACCCTGATCACCACGGCGGCCCTGTCCGGCATGGTGGCCCTGCTGCCCGGCTGGGTGGAACTGGGGCGGATGGACCCGGTGGTCGCGGCCTGCCTGTTCGGCATGCTGTTCGGCATTGCGGGTCTGGCCGTGGTGCGCCATGGCGGAAGTTTCGGGGGCATTTCGGTGCTTTGGCTGGAATTGCAGGACCGGACCGGCTTTGCCGCCGGTCATGCGCAGCTTCTGTCAGACCTGGTGATCTTTGCGCTGGCCGCCTTCATCCTGCCCTGGGACATTCTGGCCTACAGTTTCATCGGGGCGGCCGTGTTTGCGCTGTTTCTGGCGGTCAACCACCGCCGCGACCGCTATGTCGCAGCCTGAGCCTCTGGCCCTTTTGCGCCACGCAGGGTAAGCCCGCGCCATGACCGACCCCAAGACCCATTCCCTGATCGAAGATGCGCAAGGCCTGGCCTTTGGCGCGACCATGGCCGCCTTCGGCATTCTGGTGCTGACCCATCTTGGCCTTGTCACCGGGCAGACGGCGGGGCTGGCGGTGCTGATTTCCTATGCCACGGGCTGGGGGTTCGGGCCGGTGTTCTTTGCCATCAACATCCCCTTCTATCTGCTGGGCTGGTGGCGCATGGGATGGGCCTTCACGGTCAAGACCTTTGTGGCGGTCGCCGCCCTGTCGGGGCTGACCATGGTCATGCCCGGCTGGGTCAGCTTTGCCACACTGAACCCGGTTTTCGGCGCGGTGCTGTTCGGCTTTCTGTCGGGTGCTGCCCTGCTGGCGCTGTTTCGCCATGGCGCCTCGCTGGGGGGCATCGGCATTGTCGCGCTGATGCTGCAGGACCGGCTAGGCTGGCGCGCGGGATGGGTGCAACTGGGGTTCGATGCCCTGCTTTTTGCCGCCGCCCTTGCCCTGCGCGATCTGCCGACGGTTGCACTGTCCTTCCTTGGCGCGCTGGTGGTGAACCTTGTGATCGCCATCAACCACCGCCGCGACCGCTATATCGCGACCTGACATACAGGTTTCACTGGCCTTTCCCCGCGCCCTCCTGTAAGGCCGCGCCAAACCATATTTGTGAAAGAGACCCCTCCGATGGAGCTTCGCAACATCGCGATCATCGCGCACGTTGACCATGGCAAGACCACGCTGGTGGACGAACTGCTGAAACAGTCCGGCACCTATCGCGACAATCAGGCCACCACCGAACGCGCGATGGACAGCAATGACATCGAACGCGAGCGTGGGATTACCATCCTTGCCAAGGCCACATCGGTGGAATGGAACGGCACCCGCATCAATATCGTCGATACGCCCGGACACGCCGATTTCGGCGGCGAGGTGGAGCGCATCCTGAACATGGTCGATGGTGTGGTGCTGCTGGTGGATGCCGCCGAAGGCCCGATGCCGCAGACCAAATTCGTGACCTCCAAGGCCTTGGCCCTTGGCCTGCGCCCGATCGTGGTGCTGAACAAGGTCGACAAGCCCGATGCCGAACCCGACCGCGCGCTGAACGAAGTTTTCGATCTGTTTGCCAATCTTGGCGCAACCGATGAACAGCTGGATTTCCCGCATCTTTACGCCTCGGGCCGTGCTGGCTGGGCGGATGAAGGGCTGGATGGCCCGCGCAAGGATCTGTCGGCCCTGTTCGAACTGGTCGTGCGCCATGTGCCCGCGCCCAAGCAGCTGGCCAAGGCGGATGAGCCCTTCCAGATGCTGGCCACCACGCTGTCGGCCGACCCGTTCATCGGCCGCATCCTGACCGGCCGTGTCGAGGCGGGCACGCTGAAGGTCGGCGCGTCGCTGAAGGCGCTGACCCGCACGGGTGAGCGGATCGAACAGTTCCGCGTGACCAAGATCCTGGCTTTCCGTGGCCTGTCGCAGCAGCCGATCGACGAGGCCGTGGCGGGTGACATCGTGACCATCGCGGGCATGACCAAGGCCACCGTGGCCGACACGCTCTGCGATCTGTCGGTTGAAACCGCACTGCCCGCACAGCCCATTGACCCGCCGACCATCTCGGTCACCTTTGGCATCAATGACAGCCCGCTGGCCGGGAAAGACGGCAACAAGGTGCAAAGCCGGGTGATCCGCGAACGCCTGCTGCGCGAATCCGAGGTGAACGTCGCGATCAAGGTTGAAGACACCCCGGGTGGCGAGGCGTTCATCGTTTCGGGCCGTGGCGAATTGCAGATGGGCGTGCTTATCGAAAACATGCGCCGCGAAGGGTTCGAACTGTCGATCTCGCGCCCGCGCGTGATCTTCAAGGAAGAAAACGGCGTGCGCATGGAACCGGTGGAAGAGGTCATCGTCGATGTCGATGACGAATATTCCGGCGCGGTGATCGACAAGCTGACCGGCGAACGCAAGGGCGATCTGGTCGAGATGAAACCGGCAGGTGTCGGCAAGACCCGTATTGTGGCCCATGTGCCGTCGCGCGGTCTGATCGGCTATCACGGTCAGTTCCTGACCGATACCCGGGGCACCGGCGTGCTGAACCGCATCTTCCATGGCTGGGTGGCGCATAAGGGCCCGATCCAGGGCCGCCGTCAGGGCGTTCTGATCAGCATGGAGAACGGCATCTCGGTCTCTTACGCGCTGTGGAACCTGGAAGATCGCGGCAAGATGTTCATCGGCGCGCAGGAAGCTGTCTATGTCGGCATGATCATCGGCGAACATTCGCGTGACAACGATCTGGAAGTGAACCCGCTGAAGGGTAAGAAGCTGACCAACGTGCGCGCCAGCGGAACTGACGAAGCCGTCCGCCTGACGCCGCCGGTGCGCATGTCGCTGGAAGAGGCGATTGCCTATATCGATGATGACGAACTGGTGGAAGTCACGCCCAAGATCGTGCGCCTGCGCAAGCGCGAGCTTGACCCGCATGAACGCAAGCGCCAGTCGCGCAACGAATAAGCCGCGTCAGTGGTGCAAGACAAAGACAAAGACAAAGGGGCGGGAAATTTCCCGCCCCTTTGTCAATCTCTGGGGGCCAATCAGGCCGCCGCCGCCAGCCGACAGGGCAGGAAGGGCAGCACCGTCACCTCGGCCCCGTCGAAAATACAGAAGCTTGAGGGCGGCACGGCTTCCCACCCGTCTTCATTGCTTTCCAGCGGTTCGGACACGATGGCCCGGCCGCCGCGCGTATCTGACCAGCGGTGATAAAGCGTGGGGGCCAGATCATCGGTGGCATAGCGCATCGCATATAGCCGCGTGCCGTCCGACATGGCCACCGTCAGGCGCAGATGCGGTAGCGCGCCCTTGTCCCGCGCCAGCCGGATGAACCGCGCCGCCGCCCGTTCCATGGCGCCATGCGGGTCGTCCTCCAACCCTTCGGCCAAGGCCACCAGAAACAGCGCCTCGCTGTCGGTCGCGCCCTTGCGAACCGGGTAAAGCGCATCCGGGATCATCATGTCGGCATCGCGGCGGAACTGTTCATAGCCGCCCACCTGACCGTTATGCATGAAGGACCAGCGGCCATGGGTAAAGGGATGGCAGTTGTTGCGGCTGGTGGCCGTTCCGGTCGAGGCGCGGACATGGGCCAGGAACAGCCCCGACCGCACGGTGGAGACAAGGCTGCGCAGGTTCGGGTCGCTCCAGGCAGGCATGACATCGCGATACAGGCCCGGTTCCCGCTTGTCGCCATACCAGGCGATGCCGAAGCCATCGGCGTTGATCGCGGTCTTGCATTCGGTGGCGCAATGGCTCTGATGGATCAACGAATGGCCGGGGCGGCTGACGATGTCCTCCAGAAAGATCGGCGTTCCGATATAGGCGGCCCAACGGCACATCTTAGTGCCCCCCCTTGCGCGACATGACTGACACTTGCACGATACCTGCCCGTTTCTGCTGTTTGCCCTATTGTAAAGGATATGTGGCAGAAATGAAGACCGGATTATCGGCGCTTCGGGCTGGCCATGTGGCAATTTTCCCGCCATAGTTCCAGATATGGAGAAACTTGACCACCTCGATCGCCGCATCCTCAACATCCTGCAACGTGATGCGGGATTGTCGCTTGAAGATCTGGGGGACCGGGTCGGCCTGTCGCGCAATGCGGTCTGGCGGCGGGTCAAGGCGCTGGAAGAAGCTGGCGTGATCCGCGCCCGCGTCGCGCTGCTGGACCCGGACAAGCTGGGGCTGGGGCTGACCGTGTTCATGATGATCAAGGCCGAACGCCACACACCCGATTGGCTGGACCGGTTCACCCGGGCCACGCGCGACATGCCGGAAATTCTGGGGGCTTATCGGATGACCGGCGATCTGGATTACCTGATCCGGGCGCGCGTGGCCGATGTGAAGGCCTATGACCGGCTTTACAAGGATCTGATCGCCCGCGTCGATCTGCATGACGTTTCCGCCAGCTTCGTGATGGAGGAAACCAAGGAAACCACCGCCCTGCCCGTCTGACGATCAGACTTGGGCAGGGCGGCGATGGTCATTCATTCGATTTCTTCGACCACCACCAGATCGCGGATGCTGGCCCCTTTGGCATGGGCCAGTGCCGTCTGATACTCCGCGCTGTTGTAGCAGGCCACAGCCGCCTCAACCGATGGGAAGCGCGCCACGACATTGCGGGCGCGATCATTGCCTTCCAGTTGCACATAGCGGCCACCCCGGGCAAGGAAGACCCCGCCATGGGCTGCAATGGCCGGGCCTGCGCCCTTGGCATAGATGCCATAGGCCTCGGCGTCGGTGACTTCGACATGGGCGATCCACAGGGCTGTGGGCATGGCTCAGGCCTCCATCACGGCTTCGGCAGCGGCAATCGCCTGATCTGCCTTGGAAATATCGGCACCGCCCGCCTGCGCCATGTCAGGCCGGCCACCGCCACCCTTGCCACCAAGCGCCTCGGCCGCGGCCTTGACCAGCGCCACGGCGGACAGGCGTCCGGTCAGATCGGCGGTAACCCCGGCGGCCACCGCAGGCTTGGCCCCGGTATCGGCAATCAGCAGCACCGCGCCCGACCCCAAGCGCGCCTTCATCTCGTCGATCAGGCCCGGCAGATCCTTGCCCGATACGCCCTGCATCACCTGCGCGATGAACTTGACGCCGTTGATTTCCTTGGCCACGGGCCCGCCGGATTTTCCGCCCATCGCCAGTTCGCGGCGCAGTTGCGCCACTTCATTTTCCAGCTTCTTGCGTTCGTCCAGCAGCGCCTTGGCCCGATCGGCAAGCTCTGCCGGTGGTACTTTCAGCACAGCGGCCACATCGGCCAGCATCTGCGCCTGTGCCGCCATATGGGCCAGCGCGCCTTCGCCGGTCAGCGCTTCGATCCGCCGCACGCCGGAAGACGACGCGCTGTCCGACAGCAGAACAAAGGCCCCGATCTCGCCCAGTTGCCGCACATGGGTGCCGCCGCAAAGCTCGATCGAATAGGTCTGGCCATCATTGCCCTTGCCCGATCCGGTCTGGCGGCCCATCGAAACGACGCGCACTTCCTCGCCATATTTCTCGCCAAACAGCGCCTGCGCGCCAAGCGCGCGGGCATCATCGGGCGACATCAGGCGGGTTTCCACCGCACCATTCTGGCGGATATAGGCGTTCACCTCTGCCTCGACCCTGGCAAGTTCCTCTGCCGACAGCGCCTTGCCATGCGCGAAATCGAAGCGCAGACGATCCGCCGCATTCAGCGAACCGCGCTGTGCCACATGATCGCCCAGCACGTTGCGCAACGCCTCGTTCAACAGGTGGGTGGCCGAATGGTTGGCGCGGATCGCCTGACGGCGGGCGTGGTCCAGCTCCAGCTTGGCGGGTTGGCCCTTGACCACGGCACCTTCCAGGATTTCGGCCACATGATAGAACACCCCGGCCGCCTTGCGCGTATCGGTCACCCGAGCAAGACCGGTATCGGTACGGATCAGACCCTGATCGCCGACCTGACCACCGCTTTCGGCGTAGAACGGCGTCTGGTTCACGACGATATTGATCACCGCGCCCTTCGCCTCATCGGAAGAACCGATCAGTGCGCCATCCTTGACGATGGCGAGAATCTGGCCTTCTGCCGCCTCGCCGTCATAGCCGAGGAATTCGGTTGCACCATGGGCTTCGGCCAGATCGAACCAGACCTTGGCATCCTTGGCCTCGCCCGTGCCGGACCATGAGGCGCGCGCCTTGGCCCGCTGTTCTTCCATGGCGGCGTCAAAGCCCGGCACATCCACGGCGCGGCCCTTTTCGCGCAGTGCATCCTGCGTCAGGTCCAGCGGGAAGCCGTAGGTGTCATATAGCTTGAAGGCGGTCGGGCCGGGCAGATCGGCCCCTTCGGGCAGGTTGGCCAGTTCCTCGTCCAGCAGCTTCAGCCCGCGGTCCAGCGTGGTGCGGAACCGGGTTTCTTCCAGACGCAGCGTTTCCTCGATCAGGTTCTGCGCGCGTGCCAGTTCCGGGTAAGCCGCGCCCATCTGGCGCACCAGGGCAGGCACCAGCTTGTACATGGTCACATCGCGGGTGCCGAGCATGTTCAGATGGCGCATCGCGCGGCGCATGATCCGCCGCAGCACATAGCCGCGCCCTTCGTTCGACGGCATCACACCATCGGCAATCAGGAAAGACGTCGAGCGCAGGTGATCGGCCACCACGCGGTGATGCACCTTGCCAGGGCCATCGGGATCGGCCGAGGTCAGATGGGCCGATGCCTCGATCAGGCTGCGCATCAGATCGGTGTCATAATTGTCGTGCTTGCCTTGCAGCAGCGCGCCGATCCGCTCCAGCCCCATGCCGGTGTCGATCGACTGCATGTCAAGGTCGATCATGGAGCCGTCTTCGAACTGTTCGTTCTGCATGAAGACGTTGTTCCAGATCTCGATATAGCGGTCGCCATCTTCATCGGCGCTGCCGGGCGGGCCACCCCAGATATGGTCGCCATGGTCGTAGAAGATTTCCGTGCAGGGGCCGCAAGGTCCGGTCGGCCCCATCTGCCAGAAATTGTCATTGGTCGGAATGCGGATGATCCGGTCATCCGACAGACCCGCAACCTTTTTCCACATCGCGGCAGCCTCGTCATCGGTGTGATAGACCGTGACCAGCAGCTTCGATTTCGGAATGTCGAAATCCTTTGTCAGCAATTCCCAGGCAAAGTTGATTGCCTCAGCCTTGAAATAGTCACCAAAGCTGAAATTCCCCAGCATTTCGAAAAACGTATGGTGCCGCGCGGTATAGCCCACATTGTCCAGGTCATTGTGCTTGCCGCCGGCGCGCACGCATTTCTGTGCGGTGGTGGCGCGCACATAATCGCGCTTTTCCACCCCGGTGAAGCAGTTCTTGAACTGCACCATGCCAGAATTGGTGAACATCAGCGTCGGATCATTGCGCGGCACCAGTGGGCTACTGTCCACGACGGTATGACCGTTGCGCTTGAAAAAATCGAGATATGTGGACCGGATGTCGTTCAACGACGGCATGGGGAGGCGGCTCCTGTGCCAGATGCGGGGTGTTGCGATCCCGTTTAGCGGCGCGGTTCGGCACTGTCCACCTTCGCAACGGCCCGATGACGAAAAAGGGCGCCCGAAGGCGCCCTGATTTCCGGGGGTTAGGCCCGGATTTGATCACATGTCAACCACATCATCCTCGGCCGTGCCCTCGGCCATGTGGAAATCAAGCCCATTGGCGGCGCGGATCTTGTCTTCAATCTCCAGCGCGATGGTCGGATTGGCCTTCAGGAAGGTCTTGGCGTTCTCGCGGCCCTGCCCGATGCGCTCATCGCCATAGGAATACCAGCTGCCCGATTTTTCGACCACGCCCGCCTTGACGCCGATATCGATCAGCTCGCCGGTCTTGGAAATGCCTTCGCCATACATGATGTCGAATTCGACCTGCTTGAAGGGCGGCGCCACCTTGTTCTTGACCACCTTCACCCGGGTGGAATTGCCCACCACTTCCTCGCGGTCCTTGATCGCGCCGATGCGACGGATATCCAGACGGACCGAGGCATAGAATTTCAGCGCATGGCCGCCGGTGGTGGTTTCCGGGTTGCCGAACATCACCCCGATCTTCATGCGGATCTGGTTGATGAAGATCACCATGCAATTGCTGCGCCCGATGCTGGCGGTCAGCTTGCGCATCGCCTGGCTCATCAGGCGGGCCTGCGCGCCGACGGTGGCATCCCCCATGTCGCCTTCGATTTCCGCCTTTGGCGTCAGCGCCGCGACCGAATCGACCACGATCAGACTGACCGCGCCCGACCGCACCAGCGTATCGACGATTTCCAGCGCCTGTTCACCGGTATCGGGCTGGCTGATCAGCAGCTCATCCAGATTGACGCCCAGCTTCTTGGCATATTGCGGGTCCAGCGCATGTTCGGCATCGACAAAGGCACAGACGCCGCCCTTCTTCTGCTCTTCCGCCACCACATGCAGCGTGAGCGTGGTCTTGCCCGAGCTTTCCGGCCCGTAAATCTCGATGATCCGCCCCTTGGGCAGCCCGCCGATCCCGAGCGCGATATCAAGCCCCAGCGAGCCGGTGGAGGTTGCCTCGATATCCATGGCCGGGTTGCCGGACCCGAGCTTCATGATGGAGCCTTTGCCGAACTGCCGTTCGATCTGCGCCAGCGCGCTTTCCAGCGCCTTCGTCTTGTCCATGTCGCGCTTTCCGTTCAAGTCGAGAAGGGTTGCGGTTGCCATCCGTATGGTCCTTATCCCATAGCCGCACTTGCAGGGCAATGCGCGGCGCGCTGCGTGATGTTCCTGCCTTGTTCCCATCATATGCGAATAAAACGGGAACAAAGCAACGGCTTTTTCGTCAAATTCAGCTTTTTCCCATTCGGGTTAAGGGATAGTTTACAAGCCGGGCGCTCACAGACCCGAACCATGAAAATGAGGCAGGGATGCTTGTATTCTGGCACCAGCGGCTGACGATGCTGGCCACCCCCAAGACCGGCACAACCGCCATCGAATCCGCGCTCGAATCGATGGCCCATGTGGTGATCCAGCGGCCGCCCCAGTTGAAACATGCCTCGGTGCGCAAATATCACCGGTTCATGGGGCCCTGGCTGGAAAGTGCGGCAGGGGGCCCCTTCACGCTGATTGCCACGATGCGCGAACCACTGGACTGGTTGGGAAGCTGGTATCGGTATCGCCAGCGCGACGACATGAATGATGATCGCAAAAGCACCGAAGGCATTACTTTTGATGCTTTTGTGCGCGCCTATTGTTCAGATGCGCCACCCGCCTATGCGGCCGTGGGGGCACAGGCCAATTTCCTGCAGGCCAAGGGCGAACGCGGGCTGGATCATCTGTTCCGCTATGAACGGATCGAGGATCTTATCACCTTCCTTGAGGATCGCCTGAATTGCGAGATCATCTTGCCCCGGCTGAACGTGTCGCCCAAGGCCGATCTGGCGCTGGACCCGGCCACAGAGCGGATGTTGCGCAAATTCGCCGCCAAGGATTTTGCGCTCTATGACACGCTGTGCGAAAAGACCGGCTAAATCAGTGCAACTGCCCCTGAACGGTGGCAGCAAGATCGTTGAGCGAGAAGGGCTTGGCCAGGAAAACCGAATTCGGAATGCGTGACTGGTGTTCCGACAGGCAGTCCTCGGCGTAACCCGACACAAAGACCACGCGCACATTGGGCCGGGTTTCCAGGGCCTTGGCCACCCAGCTTGGCCCATCCATGCCAGGCATCACCACATCGGTCACGAAGATGTCCACATCCAGCCGGGGATCTTCCAGCGTTTTCAGCGCCTCTTCGGCATTCTCGGCCTCCAGCACCGTATAGCCGCGCAACCGCAAGGCGCGCGACGCAAAGGCCCGTACCGGCCCTTCATCCTCGACCAGCAGAACGACACCGTCGCCCTGACGGGGGCTTGGCTGCGCCACGGGGGCCTTAACCTCAGGCGTTTCCTGTTCGGTCTGCTCATGGATTGGGAAATAGAGATGGAAGACAGTGCCCAGCCCGACCTCGCTATCCACGAAGATGAAACCACCGGTCTGTTTGACGATGCCATAGGCGGTCGAAAGGCCCAAACCAGTGCCTTCGCCCACTTTCTTGGTGGTGTAGAAGGGTTCGAACACCTTCTGAAGCCGGTCTGGCGGAATGCCGACCCCGGTATCCAGAACGCGGATCACCGCATATTCGCCGGGGGGCACAATGGCGCGATCACGGCGCAGTTCTTCCCGCAGGGTCAGCGCCTCGGTCTCGATGCGGATGGTGCCACCGTCGGGCATCGCATCGCGGGCATTCACCACGAGGTTCATGATGACCTGCTCCAACTGACGCTTGTCCGCACGGATGGGACCAAGGAAGGGCGCATGGGCCAGCCGCAGATTGATGCGTTCCCCCACCAGACGGTTGAGCAGATGGGTCAGATCCGACAGCGCCTCCTGCAGATCGACCCGTTCGGGTTTCAGGGTCTGTTTGCGCGAGAAGGCCAGCAACTGCCCCACCAGCGATGCCGCGCGGTTTGCATTCTGGTTGATCTGCACCAGATCGGCATATTCGGGATCGCTGCGATCATGGCGCATGAGCAGCAGGTCGCAATGGCCGGAGATCGCCGTCAGCAGATTGTTGAAATCATGGGCAATCCCGCCTGCCAACTGGCCGATGGCCTGCATCTTCTGGCTTTGCACGAATTGCGCTTCCAGGGTTTTCAGCGCTGTTGCATCATTCAATACCGCAAGCGCCATGGGGCGGCCCAGTTCGACGATCCGACGCAGGGTGATCTGGAAATAGCTGTCGGAATCCGATCCGCGATAGCGCAGCACTTCCGACCGCGAGGGGATGCGTTCGGCCAGCGTATCGTTCAGCCAGTCCATCACCGGGCGGCCCAGACCTTCGAACAATTCGTGGAACTGCCCCCCCCGCTCGCGCTCCAGCCCAAGTGCTTCGCGGGCGGCACGGTTTGCAGCCCACAGGGCCCCGTCTGCGCCGAACTTCATCAGGGCCACCGGCACATTCTCGAAATCCGTCAGCTCACCCTGCTGCAACTGGCCATCTGGCACCGGCATGAGATAGATTTCGCGCCGCTCGCCGGGGCCATCCAGTTCGGCCAGAATCGCGCGTACCGGCCCGCCCACGGCATCAACCTGAACTTCCTCGCCGCTATGAAGGGTCTGGCTGCGGAAGACCCGGTCCAGCCGTTTGGGGCGCCCCCCCAGCAGCCGGCGCATTGCTTCATTGGCAAATAGGATGACGCCGGATTTGTTGGCGATCAGCATCGGCAGGCTGAGCGTTTCTGCCCCGCGACCGGCACCGGATCGTTCCTGAAACTCCTCCAGCCGCCACAGGAACCGGGACTGGGCGATGCGATGGACCGAAAGCCGGGTGTGCCCACGCCGGGTAACCACATCTTCCCGCGCGGCACCTGTCGTCATGGCGCGGCTTTGCAGCCGATACAGGACGGACGCGGGATTGGCGAAGTGATCCTCAAGCGTGGCAATCAGCGTGGCGCCGTCACGTCTGCCAAACCGTTCCAGCGCTGCAGCATTCTGAAAGCCGATCCTGCCGATGGCATCCGTGGTGAAGCTGGGGGCCGCATCCTGCCCGACAAGGGTTTCCAGATCGCGCTCTTGCCGCCCAAGGCGCAAGTGATCGATCAGGATCAGGCCCCGCACCAACAGGATCAACGTGCAAAGGGTAACGCCAATGGCCCCGGCAGCCAGCCGGATCGCCGGATCGGGGGCCAGCACAAGGGTCACCCCGGCGGCGACGGCCCCGCCCAGCAAGACCCAGGATTTCGCGCCAATGGTCCGCGCCGCCGAGATCAAGCCCGCCGTCGTTACCATGCCAGCCGCCATGCCTTTGCCCCGTCTTTCATCATCCGCCTTTGCAGGGAATCATGGTTTCACTAGGCCCTTAAAAAGTTAATTCACCCTTAACCGGCATTGGCAGGCAAGAGGCGATTGCACCTTTGGCAATCAGCGCAGAATCGGCGGGCGGGACGGGTCCATCCCCGGGGCTGATGGGGATGCAGGTTCGGGTGCCACCGGGACCGGCAGATCAAAGCGCAGCGCCACCCGCGCCATTGCGGCAGTCGCCGGATCGCCGGATGACAGGAAGGTCACATCCATTTCCCCTGCCTCGATCCCCGAAAAGGTCAGCGCCTCTGCCGCCGCACGGGCCAGCGCCGGTTCCGCCCCTGCAACCGCGTCTATAAAGGCCAGCATATGCCCCGGCCTGCCCCCTTCATAGGTGACCGCGACCAGCAGGGCCTGCCCCGCCAAGCCGCCGGCCCGCGCCAGTTTGGCATCGAGACCGGTCAGCAGCGCCGGCGGCAGACCCTTGGGCGCATGAAACTGCTGCGGCCGGGCTTCGGTCCTATCCGGTCCGTGATCGAGCGTTTGTGCCAGCCAATCCACCGCGAAGGGTGGCAACAGCAGCGAAGACGGCGCGACCCCCAGATTGATGCCCAACCCGATGCCCTTGCCCGCCAAAAGGCCCGCCACAACCCGCCCCGGCAGCGCCGCATAGGGGGCTGGAACCCCGGTAAAGGCCGCCAGCCGTTCCTCGCTGTCAAAAATCAGCACGACCGGCCCATCCTCCAGATCAAAGACCCTGGGATCTAGGGTTTCCCCCGCCGGTTCACGATCCAGCAGCAGGATCATCTCGCCATCGGCCAGTCGTTCGTAATAGCGCAGGCGTGGGGCATCATCGTCATCAGGCGCCTCGGCCATGGCCTGCCATGCAAGATCAAGCGGGGTCATGCGGGGTCTCCATCAGCGTCTGGATTCTGGCGCGCAGCACAGGGAGCAGCTCGGCCTCGAACCAGGGATTGCGTTTGATCCACCCGGTATTCCGCCACGAAGGATGCGGCAAGGGGCAAATCCCGCGCTCCAGCGCCGCGGGCCAGCCGGCCACGGCATCGGTCACCGCACGCCGGTCGCCCAGATGCCAGCGGATCGCCGCCGCCCCGACAGCCAACACCAGCTGCACCTGATTGTGCTGCGCCAGAACCGCAGCCCGCCATGTGGCCGCGCAGATCAGAGGTGGCGGCAGGTCCGCCCCCCTTGCGTCATAGCCGGGAAAGCAGAAGGCCATCGGCAGGATGGCCACCCGGGATCGATCATAGAACTGATCGGCGGTCAGCCCCAGCCAGGCGCGCAAACGCTGGCCGGACGGATCGGTGAAGGGCTTGCCCGACCCATGCACCCGAAGCCCCGGCGCCTGACCCGCGATCAGCAACCGGGCCGTAGTGCCATGCCACAGCACGGGGCGCGGCTGATGGGCGGTTGCCGTTGCGGCAAACCGGTCGGCGCACAGGCGGCAGGTGGCAATCCTGTCCGCCAGTTCTGCCATCTCAGCCGATACCATCGCGCAACACCCCCGGTCTTGCCTGCCCTGCCCGGTTGTAGCGCGAAAATCGCGCGGTTAGGTATACCTTCCGCCCTCTTGTCCCGGAGAACGCGATGTATCGTGTCTCATACCATCTGATCCATTTCGCCCGCGCGCTGCTGGCCGGGGTGGCTGTTGCAACGCTCTGGGTCAATCTTGCGCCGGCCAGCTATTACGATGCTATGGAATGGCGGCTGTTTCCCTTGCCCTTCCCCGATTGGCTGGTCCCCGCACATGCGCGGGTGACGCTGATCTCGCTCACCTCCGAGGCGCTGATGGCGCTGGTCTATTTCCTGCTGGCCAAGGAATTGTGGGAGGCCAACACGCTGGAACGGGGCGCGCTGCATGGGCGGCGTGGGGGGCTGCCGCTCTTGGCGACACTGGGGGCCTGTCTGGGGGCGGTTCTGGTCTGGCTGGCAGTGTCAACGCTGGTCGAAACGGCGGAGGAGGCGCGTTTTGGCACGGGCTGGGCCCTGCCGATCGGCGCGGATGTGATGCTCTGCTACCTGCTGGGCCGCCGTATACTTGGGGCGGGAAGCCCGGCCCTCCACATGTTGCTGCTGATCACCATCGGGGCCGATCTGGCCGGTCTGGCCGTTCAGGGGCTGGCCTTCCCCGATCAACCGCTGCGGCTGGTCTGGTTGCTGCTGCCGCTATCGGCATCGGTCATGGTCTGGTGGCTGGCCGGACGCCATGCCGGCAGCACGCGCGAATCCGACCGGCAACGCGCGCTGCACCTGTGGCCCTATGCGCTGGCGGGGCTTGTCGGAGGGGGGGGCGTGTTGGCGGCTGGCCTGCCGGGCGCCCTGGGCCTTCTGCCCGTAATCCCGGCCATTCCCCATGCCGAGCGTGCCTTTGGCCTTTTTGCCGAGGCCGAAGAGTTCCTGCACGATCCGCTGAACCGGTTGGCGCATCTGCTGGTCTGGCCCATTGTCGCGGTGATGTTCCTGTTCGGGCTGACCCATGGTGGCATCGATCTGGCAGCTTTTGGCCCCACCACGATCACAACGCTGGCGGCATTCTGGATCGGCAAACCGCTGGGATTGCTGGCAGGGGTCTGGCTGGCCGCGCGGTTGCTGGGCATTGCATTGCCGCCCGGTATCGGCTGGCCCCAATTTGGCCGGATCGCGCTGCTGATCGGAATCGGGTTCACCGGCCCTGCCCTTGCGCTGGAAAGCGCCGTGCCGGGCGGCGCCATGGCCGAAGCGGCGCGGATGGGGCTGGCCCTGTCGCTGCTGCCTGCCGTGGTTCTGGCAATCCGGCCCTTCGGACGCGGCTGATCCGGCCAGAACCCGCCACCCCAGACCGCTGGACCATTGCAAAAATCCCACCCCCGCTGACATAATGCTGCCTGAATGCAGGTTTATCCCGGTGGGACCACGGCGAGTGAGCAAGTGTTAATGAAAGAACCTTATCCGGGAAAACAACCGGAACGGTTTTCCCCCGGCGAACCGGGGGCATCGAGGCGCGAATGATCGAGTTCGATACTGTCAGCAAGTCCTTCTGGACGGGCAAGAAGCGCAAGGTCATCCTTGACCGCGCCTCTTTCCGTGTGGAAATCGGCAATTCGCTGGGTATCCTTGCGCGCAATGGCACCGGAAAGACCACGATCATCAACATGATGGCCGGGCTGGAGAAACCCGACGAAGGCCGGATCACCCGCACCTCGCGCATTTCCTTTCCGCTGGGCTTCATGGGCGGCGTCATCAACAAGCACACCGCGACCGAAAACAGCCGCTATATTGCCCGGCTTTATGGGCTGGACCCGGATTATGTCGAAAGCTTCTGCCGCTGGCTCTGCGGTCTGGATGAATATTTCGACATGCCGCTGGGCACCTATAGCGCGGGGATGCGGGCGCGCTTCTGCTTTGCGCTGATGCTGGCACTGGAATTCGACATCTATCTGATCGACGAAGGCATGCCTGCCACCACCGATGTGGAATTCAATCGCAAGGCCGGGTCGATCCTGCGCGACCGGCTGAAGAATGCCACCATCATCGTGGTGTCGCATTCGGCCCAGACCCTGGAAAAATTCTGCCGTTCAGCAGCCGTTCTGAAGGACGGCCAGCTGTACATGTTCGAAACCCTGGAAGAGGCGAAGCGTCTGTATGACTACGAAGCTCACAGCTAAGCGGTTTCGCATCCGCCGCCCCGATCCTGTTGAACCGCTGCCGCCGCGCGCAAAGCTGGCGCAGGAAGGCATGTTGTTTGCCACCCAGGAGGACGGGTTCGGCGCGCAATCCTATCTGCCCGACAATGCCGCCGCGCCGGTGCCCGCCAATGATCCGGGCCCGGCCGATGACGTTGCCCCGGGCACCGATCTGGACGCCATCCGCCGCGAAGGGTTGACCGGGCGCCAATTGCGGCTGGCCCGCCGACTGGCCCAGAAACACAACCTGCCCGCCACATCGGATTTCGATGCCGTGCGCCTGCTGCGCGAGGCCGGGATGGATCCGTTTCAGCGGACCAATCTGCTGGAACTGCACGGAGCTGATCCGGATCAGGATGAGGCCGTCGCCCCGCAAGCGCTCGCCCGCGCCGCGCCGGGGGATGGCGTGCAATTGCCGCAAACCATCAAGCCGATTCAGGTGCCTTCGACCGAGGTTCGGGCCGAACAAAGCCATCTGGCAGATATCCAGCGCATCCAGCGTGATCTGGCCCGCCGCCGCCGTCGCAAGGCGGCGCTGTTGTCGCTGCGGCTGTTCTTCTTTGTCACGCTGCCTGCGATTCTGACGGGATTCTACTATTTCTTCGTGGCCACCCCCCTTTATGCCACCAAGACGGAATTCGTGATCCAGCAAGCCGCCAATCCGGTGGCCGGTGGGGCGGCCGGGCTTGGCGGGCTCTTGTCCGGCTCGCCATTGGCCAATTCGCAGGATTCAATGACGGTTCAAGGCTATCTGCAAAGCCGCGATGCCATGCTGCGTCTGGATGCCGAACAGGGCTTCCGCGCGCATTTCAGCGATCCCGCCATTGATCCGATCCAGCGGCTTGACCCGGATGCCAGCCAGGAGGACGCCTACAAGACCTACAAGCGCAATGTTCTGGTGGCCTATGATCCGACCGAGGGGATCATCAAGCTGGAGGTCATCGCCGCCGATCCGGCCGTTTCGCAGAAGTTTGCGGAATCCCTTGTCGCCTATGCCGAAGAGCAGGTGGATCAGATGACCCAGCGGCTGCGCGAAGATCAGATGAGCGGGGCGCGCGAATCCTATCAGGATGCCGAAGCCAAACTGATCGCAGCGCAACAGCGGGTGGTGCAATTGCAGGAAACCTACAAGGTCCTGTCCTCAGAGGTGGAGGTTCAGCTGATTTCGGCCCAGATCGGCAATCTGGAAACCCAGCTTTCGGCGGACCGGCTGTCGCTGCAGCAGATGGAAAGCAATCCCCAGCCCAACAAGGCGCGGATGGAACCCCTGAAGCGGCGGATCACAGCGCTGGAGGCCGAGATTGCCCTGCTGCGCGGCAAGCTGACCGAAGACAATGCCGATGGCGACAGCCTTGCCAAGATACAGGGCGAGTTGCTGGTGGCGCAGGCCGATGTGCAAACCCGGCAACTTCTGCTGGGCCAATCGGCGCAGGCGATGGAAACCGCACGGATCGAAGCCAACCGCCAGACCCGCTATCTGGAGGTTTCGGTCAGCCCGGTCGCCCCGGATGAAGCGACCTATCCACGCGCTTTTGAAAACACCATCGTTGCGTTTCTGATCTTTGGCGGTATCTACCTGATGATCTCGATGACCGTCGCCATCCTGCGCGAACAGGTCTCAGCGTAAGGACAGACCATGAAAGACGTGCGCATCGGCGGGCTGACCGTCGGAAATGACCGGCCGCTTTGCGTGATTGCAGGGCCCTGCCAGTTGGAAAGCCTGGATCACGCCCAGATGATCGCGGGGCAACTGGCCGAGGCCTGCGCCGCGACCGGCGCGCAATATGTGTTCAAGGGCAGTTTTGACAAGGCCAACCGCACCAGCCTGAAGGGCAAGCGCGGTCTGGGGCTGGAGACGGGACTGAAAATCCTGGAAGCCGTGCGCGCCATGGGCATGCCGGTGCTGACCGATTTCCACGAACCCGAACAGGCGGCCGAAGTCGCATCCGTGGTGGATGTCCTGCAGATCCCGGCCTTGCTGTGCCGCCAGACCGACCTGCTGCTGGCCGCCGGGCGCAGCGGGGCGGCGGTCAATGTGAAGAAGGGCCAGTTTCTTGATCCCTATGGCATGGCCAATGTCGCCGAAAAGATCGCCTCGACCGGCAATGACCGCATCCTGCTGACAGAACGCGGCACGACCTTTGGGTATAACGGGCTGGTGGCCGATATGCGCAGCCTGCCGATCATGGCGCGCACCGGCTATCCGGTGGTGATGGATGCGACCCATGCCGTCGCCTTCCCCGGCGGCCTGGGCGACAGTTCGGGCGGGCAACGCGAATTTGCGCCCGTGCTGGCCCGCGCGGCAGTCGCGCTTGGCATTGCCGGGGTTTTCCTTGAAACGCATCAGGATCCCGATACTGCCCCCTCTGACGGGCCGAACATGATCCGCCTGCAAGAGATGCCGGCGCTGATTGCCAGCCTGATGGCATTCGACCGGCTGGCCAAGGCCGATCCCCTGCGGGTGTGACAGTGGTTCTGACCCTGACCCCGGATCTGGCGACACTTTACGCTGCTGCCTTCCCTGATGAGGATCTGGTGCCGCTGCTGCAGGGCCTGTCGGGCCAGCCCGGCACGCTCAGCCTGATCGAAGGGTCGCCCCCTGTGGCGCATGTCTTGTTCACCTTGGGGCAAATCAATGGGGCCAAGGTCGCCCTTCTGGGGCCTGCCGCCGTACATCCCGACCGGCAGGGTCAGGGGTTGGGAAGCCGCCTGATCCGCCAGGGGATCGCACATCTGGGGGAAACCGGGGTTGCCATGGTGCTGGTTCTGGGGGATCCGGCCTATTATGGCCGTTTCGGGTTTCTGCCGGAAACCGGAGCAGAGCCACCCTGCCCGATCCCTGAGGATTGGCGCCCGGCCTGGCAATCCCTGGTGCTGACCCAGCCGCATCGGGGGCGCCTGTCGCTGCCTGCGCCCTGGCTCTCGCAAGACTTGTGGCGCTGATCGCACAGGGTTGCGCTATGTTCGCGGTGCAAACAGCTCCACCGGCGCGGCAACGCCGCGAAGGTTGTGCAGACCCAGGCTTTCGGGCGCATCAGCCAGACCCTGCGCCACCGCGCCGGTCATCAGAATGGGCCGTTGCAGAATCTTGGTCATCCCCTCAACCCGGCTCGCCGTATTCACCGCCTGCCCGATCACGGTGAAATCCAGCCGCTCGGCCGACCCGATATTGCCAAAGAACACCTGCCCTTCATGCAGGCCGGTGCCAGACCGAAGCGGCTGCCAGCCCGTGAAGGCAGCAAGTTCTGGCGGAGGCGCGCTATTCAGCCCGGCAATCGCAGCTTCAACTGCCAATGCCGCCGCGACGGCAGCCTCGTGCGCGGACCGGGGCCCATAATCGCGGGCCAAGGGAAACACGGCCAAAAGACCATCGCCCATGAACTTCAGCACCTCGCCCCCGTATGCGGCCACAGTCCCCGCGATGGCGGCGAAATAGGCATTCAGCACTGTCAGCATGTCTTGCGGGTCCAGCCGATCAGACAGATCGGTAAAGCCGCGCAGATCCGAGGCCCAGATCACCGCTTCGATCGTCTGCCCCTCACCGCGCCGGATCGCGCCATCCAGCACCTTCTGGCCGGCCTCATTGCCCAGATAGGTCCGCATCACATTTCCGGCGATGCGCAATGCAATGTGGCGTTCGACATGCAGCGACAACAGCCGCAGAAGATGTTCAAGCGTTTCGAACTGCGCCGGTGCAAAGCCCCCTGCGCGCCGGGTGGCCACCGTCATCACATGGTGATGGCCGCGCGGCCCCAAGGGCAGAACGACATATTCGACGATGCCAAGATCACGCAGATCTGCCACGATCGGAAATTCGGCCGCCGCCGCAGGATCGGCCGTATCGATGCGCATGGCCTTTCCCGAAACCAGCACAACGGCAAGCGGGCTGCGCAGAAAGGCTTCCGACTGCAAGGCGCCCTCGCCCACCTGCACCTCGTCGCACTGTCCGCTTGCTATGTTCCAGTTCCAGGCAAAGCCCACAAGTTGCGGGTGCAGCGTGCCCACATGCAGGCTGGATCGGTCCAGCGCCAGACCTGCCGCCACGATCCGCCAGATGAACTCTTCGTAGAGCAACAGCAAACTGTCGGCTTGCCCAGCCTCCTGCACCAGCCAGGCTTCGATCTCGGCCGGGGTCTGGCTTTGTGGCGCACAGCCAGGACCGCGCAAGGATCGCGCGCGCAGTGTGACACTTGGGGGCAGGTTCGTTTGCGGCGAAGTCATCTGATTTGTCAGCCCCTTTTTCGGGCCATCATGCCTATGTTACAGGGAATTGACAAATGCCCTTGCAGCCTTTGCCTTCGCAAGGACGATCCCGGCGCAAACGCGCGCCAGAGCCCACTTCGTTGTCCCATTGCTCAAATCAACTGTCGCTGATCTTGCTGATGCAGTGCAGGCTGACAGCAGCTGCCATCCACGCGCGCCGCATCCGAACGGCCAGTATCGCGACAGGCCATATCAAGCGACCGCAGGGGCGCCGGGACGATCCGCCTTGGGATCACCTGACCTCACATCGGATCTTGGATTGGCCCCGGTCGCTATCGTATGTTCTGGCCTCGATGATCCACAACCCTTGGCCTCTGGGTGCAGGCAGCCGCTGAACGATCAGGCAGGGATCGGGAGACGATCAGAATTCCACTCAAATTTTTCAGATAGATCATCAAGCGTTTACCATTGCCCGCAGACCGAACGGGCGCGCGTAACGCGATACTAACGACCCGCGGTAACGATGATGCCGTCAGTGTGGAGCGTTTCCTGCTTCACGACCGGCACGCAACCTTACCAAAATGGCACCTGTCATGAGAGCTTTCTTTTCCTGGAGACGGATTGAAATCAGGGTCGCGGCATTGATCGTTGCTGCTGTGGTCGTTGTCTCTGCAACCCTGACGCTGGCTTCATTTTGGCGGGAGGGCAGGCTCATTCAGGACAGTCTTGCGAAACTGCACGCGGAACTGTCTTATGCCTATGCCTCTGCGATGTCACAACCGGTCGGAATGGGTTTCGGTGGAAGCGTGCAGAAGCAGATCGACGCATTCGCCGAACGTTCAGGCCGGAATTTCGTTGCAGCACAGACGATCGATGCCCTTGGCACCGTGATGGCCATCGCCCCGAAGGGGATGACGCCCGAAATGATGGGCGTAGATGCGCAAAGCGTGGCCGAAGTCCTTGAAACCGGTCAAGTCTTGTATGGCAATGATGGTCGGCGGCGCTACGATCCAGTCCTGAAAAAGTCCGGAGAGGTGATCGGTGTTTTCGTCTCTGACTGGTCTTCCGACGCCGCATTGGCCGAAGCCCGTACCGCCCAGATGGCCGGGATCGCATTGGGCATCGTCACCCTGTTGGTTGTCATGTCGTTTTGTCTGGTTGTCCTGTTCCGATCACTTGGCAGTGCGATCGTCGGTTTGTCGGAAAGCCTGTTGGCGCTCGAACATCAGGACTATGCCCGACCGGTGCCCTTCATCGACAACGAGGACCAGGTCGGTGACATGGCACGTCATCTCGACTCTCTGCGCAAGCGGCTGGATGCCGCCGAGATGGCTGCAGCGCAGGAAATGGCTCAGCAGATGCGCAGACAGAAGTTGTTTCAACAAGTGGGGACAAAGCTGCGCAACCTTCGAGGGGGTGATTTCACGCGCGCCCTTCACCCTGCGGAATGGACTGACCTCGGGAATGAAGCGGGGTCTGTCTGCGAAGATCTGAATGCCCTGGCCCTGGGGTTTGAACAGTTGGTGAACCAATTGCGCGACAGCGCCGATACCGTTCGCGACAGTGCAGTCCGGCTGGAAGAGTTGTCCAATGAAGTGTCGCATCGGACGGAAACTCAGGCGGCGACACTGGAACAATCCGCTGCAGCCCTGGCAATGCTGTCGCAAAGCGTGCGTTCGGCTGTCGATGCCACGCAAACCGCCGAAGCCGAGGCCAATGGCAGCCGTGATCGCGCCACCGAAGGGGCCGAGGTCATGAAACAGGCCAATGACGCCATGAGTTCCATTGCGCATTCGTCGGAGGAAATCTCACGCATTGTGACCGTGATCGATGACATCGCATTCCAGACCAACCTGCTGGCGCTGAACGCCGGGGTTGAAGCGGCCCGGGCAGGTGACGCCGGACGCGGCTTTGCCGTTGTCGCGTCGGAGGTCCGCAGCCTGGCGCAGCGCTCCGCCCAATCAGCCCAGGAAATCCGCAGCGTCGTCAGCCGCAGCAGCGAAGACGTCAAGAAGGGTCAGGCCCTGGTCGAACGCACCGGTAGCACCTTCCGCGAGATCGTGGACTCCTTCAGTGGCCTGGTTTCGCAGGTCGTGCATGTCGCCTCGTCGTCCCGGCATCAGGCGCAAAGCATCTCGGAGGTGACGACCGGTGTTGGCGCGCTGGATCGCGCAACGCAGGAAACCGCCGCGCTGACGCAGAAGACGCGCGACGCCAGTGCGCATCTTCTGAATGAGGCGCGCAAACTCAGCGACTCCTTGGCAGCATTCGAAAGCCAGAGCCAGCGCAGTCCGAGATCAGCTTATGCAGGCTCGCCCCAATCCGCGCGCAGGATCGCATGATTGATCCCCAGCAGCTTTTCCAGAGAGTCCGTGGTATTTTTGTATTTATTTTCAATAGTTTACGCGAAATCCTACGGTGAGGGCCGTCTGCTCTGATTGAGCAAATGGTCGTAAGGCATTGCCTTATAGCATGCGCTTCATTTGTTTCACCCATCGAGATCTTCGCGTCCGACGAAGTTGGCCGTCGTCGGCACTGGTCGGACGAGGACAAGATCCGGATAGTGGAGGAGAGCCTGCGCGGTTATCGGCAGGGCTCGGCAACTGCGAGGCGATAGCCTGCGCCATCGAGGCCCTGCTGCCGTTCTGGGGGCTTCTGACAGTCAGCGCAATCAAAGCGGAAACCTGCCGCAGATACGCCAATAGCCGGGTAACTACCAAGGGGATGCCAGAGGGCAAGACACGACCTGGCAGCCCAGGCACGATCCGGCGCGAACTGGGCACGCTACGGGCTGCACTGCAGTACTGCCACTCTGAGGGCTACCTGCTGTCAGCGCCGCCTGTAACACTGCCTGAAAAGCCCCCTGCCAAGGAGCGGTGGCTGACACGGGCAGAGGTCGCGCGGCTGCTATGGGCTGCATGGCGGGGCCGCAGAACGCAGCACCTTGCCCGGTTCATTCTGGTGGCGCTTTATTCCGGAACCTGCAAAGATGCCGTGCTGCGGCTGGCCTATATGCCCAACACGCGCGGCGGCTGGATCGACACCGAACACGGGCTGATGTTCCGCCGTGCCGAATCCGAGCGGGTGACGAACAAGCGCCAGCCACCTGCCCGGCTGCCAGACAGATTGCTTGCCCACGCGCCGCGCGCCGCCCTCGGTGATCATGTGCCGAACCCATTCGGCCCCGGTGCGCGTCTTGCCCCAGCCTCGCCCGGCCAGGGGAACCCATGTCCGCCAGTTGCCGGGCGGTGGCAGTTGCTTGTCACGCGCGAACAGCTGCCAGTCATAGCGCAGGGCATCTACCGCCGATTTAGGAAGGCTGCTGATTACCCTGTGCAGCGTTTCCCTCGGGATGGAGCGCAGCAATTGCCTTAAGGAGCGCAGCTCGGGCGTCATCCGTCTGTTCCCCGAAACTGACCTGAACCTTCTTCGGAGGTTCGACCCCCAGAAGCTGCTCGATCTTTCCCATGATCTGCAGCGCAGAACTGATGGCGAAACCATCGCCATCGGTCGCCCGGTCCATGACACCAACCAGCATCGCGTCGAGGCGCTGAAGGTGCAGGGCCCGGATCTTGTCCGCTGGCTCTCGCAGCGTTTTCTTCAGTGTGCGTTGGACGCCATTCCAGGCGCGACCGACCGAACACCGCAGCTGCGCCGCGATTTCGGGATAGCTGTGGCCCTGCTGTCGCATCAGAGTTGCGCAATAATCTACCGCCGACCGATGAAGCGCTTCGTCTTCGCAGGGTTCTTGCCCGGTTCCGATCCTGAAGAGCTGTTCCCCTGACAAGGCAATGGCATCCGACTCATCGACGCCATCAGGCAGATCATCAGGGTTCCCGGCCTCATCCATCATCACGAACCGGAAGAGCGTCCGGCGGCGGGTGACAGGCGGTTGCGGACCCGTTCACGCACACGCTGGATGCCGCGACCGATGGAATTGCGGACACGCCGCAAAAGGTTGCGCATTTCGTCTCTCCAAATGAAAAGGGGCACCCAAGGGTGCCCCGGTTGCAGTTCAGCCCCTTGGTCCGTTCAGCGCGACAGCGCCGACAGCTTGGGATCGATCTTGGCGGCGGACCCACCGCGCCGATCAGCAGACGGCAAGGCAATGCCCAGCTTGGCCGCCACCTCTCTGCCATCCAGATACAGATCGCCCTGGTTCAGCATGCCGATGCCGCCAAGGAATGCATCGAGCTGCGCCCGACTCTCGAACACCAGACAGGTGTAATAGCCTGTATCTGTCGCATCCTCGAAGCGCTGCGCTTCTTGCTGCGCCCTTTCGCGAAAGCCCTTCTGGACCGCATCCAGTTCGACCTTCGGGCTGGCCTCGATGTCATCCGGCAAGGACACGTCCTTGAGCGGATCAGGGGCCTTGGCCATTGACGGCAGCGGCTTTCTTGCAAAGGACGGCGGCTTGAAACTGGGGGCCTTGAATGTCGGTAGCTTCACGACGCCATCCTTTCCGCGCGGAACACATCGGCTTCAGCCAGCGGGAACCATTCCAGCACCCGCGCATAATCACGTGGCAGGTGACGCTTCATCGGAATCAGGAAGCGCGCATCGAGACCATCGAAGGTTCGACCAAACACCCGGTAATCCACCGGCAGCTTGACGCGACTGCGCTGGATTTCCGCCAGCAGCCGATCCTTTTTCCAGTCCCAGACCGGGAAATATTCGCCCTTGCTGCGCAGGATCGCGCCATGCTGCATGATCGACACATGCCGCATCGGACTGTCTGCCGCACGCACGCCGGTCGCGACCAAAGCCTTGGGCGCGTTTTCCTGGTCGCGTACCAGATCATGCACATCGCGGTATTCGAACTCCGGCAGCCGCGCGGCCTCGATCACAGGCGCACGATGGGGCGGCTGATAGACCATCCCGTTCAGCCAGCGATACAGCGAAGGATGCGGCATCCGAAGAATGCGCCGCCCGCCGAATAGCACCCGCTCGTAATAGGCCAGAGATTCCTCGACGAACTCCAGCCCCGGCACGACATACATATAGACCGGGATCACCTCATCGAAGGCGTCGCGGATCGCCAGCATCGCCGCAATGCTGTCCTTGCCGGTCGAAAAGGCAAGGATCGTCTTCCCGCCGGTCTCGCGCCGCACCTGGGCAACGATCTCTTCACCGGGCGGCGGGCGGTTACTGGCCATCAGTGGCGCCCGCCTGTTCCTTGTCCAGTTCCGCCTTGATCATACGCCGGATCGCTTCGGAACGGCTTGGAACGCCGGGTTGACGACCTCGCCATTTGTCGATTGCCTCCACCATCTCTTTCGAAATGGGCAGGCTGAGGGTGGTGTCCATCTTAATCATGCCCCGCATTATGCGGCAAATATTACCATATGCAAGTTATATAACATCTTGTCCGCAGACTGTCCATATGTTATATAACCTATGCAAGACAGGAGACAGCCATGCCCAAGATCGGTTTCGCCCCCAACGCCAAGACCTATGGCGAAGTCATCGCCGCCAAGAACCTGCGCGACCGCGCGCTGGCCTGGCTGGGCGACTTCCTCGACAAGCACCTACGCGGCGATGGACCGCTGTTCCCGAAGGATGCGCCCCTGCACCAAGGCAATTGCGGTGTGGTCGCCATGTGCATGCTGCTGGACCGGCCCTATTCCGAGGTCGCGCCGATCCTTGGTCGCGGACGGTCAGGTGGATGGACCGGCAGCACCTACATCCACCAATACCAGCCCTGCGCCGAAGAGCTGGGCTTCGCAGTGTCGCCTTCCCGGTCCTATCGCGGCACTGTCGGCAAGCTGGCCGCCGAAAGCGGGGGCACCGGGGAACGCATCTTCTGCACGATCCACGGTCACGCCATGGTCATCTGGGATGGCCTGATCTTCGATCAGTCATTTCCCGCAGGCGGCACCCCGCAAGAGCGCCCCGAGCTGGCCAGCAAGACCGTCGATTTCATCCTGCGGCGCAACTGAGCGCCAGACCGTGCCCCAAAATGCAAACGCCCGGCAGGTCGATGACCTCCGGGCGCACGTATTGCATCATGTATTGTGTCAAGGGGGCTAGAAGTTGTCAAGCGGGTGGTTCCTCGCCCCCCCGGCCTTCCAACTGACCAAGGCCGCAGCCGCTGGCCTGATGGTGCTCCTATCGGTCGGCGATGGCGTGGTTCTGGTCATGGAGACCAGCTGCCACGCCAAACTCACATGATTTATCCCGTTGAAAGTTTTGCGGAGCAGAGCTTGGTAGGATAGGAAAGTTCAGAACAGAACCAGCTTCGCAGCAATGGCGGCAAGATCGTCGCCCCCCTCAACCAAGAAGCTCATCCTGTCAGAAACCGTGAACAGAGCACCCTCGTCTGTGACTTGCCCCCGAGCCATCAGCCATGCAGCCGGGTCGGCGCGGTCCTTCAAGGGCACCAAGAGTTCAGACAGCCAAATCTGATCGGCAGAAAGGGAAAAATCAGTTATCCGGTCATGGCCAGGCCTTCTGAAATGGAACTGATCAGCCCCTGCCCCGCCGGTCATGAGGTCATCCCCCCATGATCCATAAAGAACATCTCGACCTTCACCACCAGACAAGGTGTCCTTGCCAAGGCCGCCGTCTAGGCTGTCGTTCCCTTCGCCGCCTGTAAGGCTATCGTTGCCTGCATCGCCCAAAAGCCGGTCACTGTGCGCCCCGCCATCCAGCAGGTCATGCCCCGCACCGCCGATCAGACTATCCTTACCGTTGCCACCCAGCAGCAGATCGTCGCCACGGCCGCCATCCAGCGTATCACGGCCTCCCCATCCACGAATTGTGTCGGCGCCGCGCATTTCGAAAATGCCGGGGAACTGGTCACTGACCGGGCCGATGTGCTCTGCCTTTCTACTACCTTCGTAGAGACCCTGCCGCGGGTTCAAGGCAGCGCGCAAGGGGGCGTCATCAAAGGACCAGACGATCTCACCACCCAGCATATTCCCGCGAAACGACATCAGCGGACCCGGATCGACCGAGAAGCCAGTGACACGCAAATATTCCACCCGATCGATACCGCCACCGTTTGTTGGACGAACAGATTCGATCCGCAAT
Organism: Gemmobacter denitrificans; assembly: GCF_036964905.1. Taxonomy (NCBI): domain Bacteria; kingdom Pseudomonadati; phylum Pseudomonadota; class Alphaproteobacteria; order Rhodobacterales; family Paracoccaceae; genus Gemmobacter; species Gemmobacter denitrificans. The sequence continues at coordinate 315,091 of NZ_JBALHR010000001.1, read as the reverse complement.
TCGGTCAAGGTGCCTTGGATCATCTCCGCACCGCGCCAGTCTATGTCGAGATCGGGCCCTCGAAGCCCGACGCCAACGTAGGTGTAAGGTGGCAATTGGATGCGCACCTCATTTGAATCTGGCCCGCTGCGCAGCGCGCTGCCGCTGCTGCCAGCATCAAAGGCACTGTAGATTTCGCCAACCAAAGACGAAAGGCTGTTACCAACAAGCCGGACCTTGAACACCAAGACGCACCCTTTCAACTCTGTATCACTGTAGTTCTATACCGACATTCCCAAAATGGGCTGCCGTCTGACGCAGAGATCGCCGGAAACCGACCGCTGAGCAAGCATTTTCCGCCCCGTCTGGCATCTGCAGCCGCGCAGGCATACGGAACAAGGCGGCACAAACCACGCAAAGGCTATGTTTCGGCCCGAAGGAAGTGTTTTCTAGCATTTCGAGCATAGCTGCCCCGCCGAGTTCGCTTGGGTTGATTCTTGCTGACGCTCACGAACATGCCCTTGGCGTTTGCAATCGGCGTACGGTTGCGATGATGCCTCGGACCATCGCGCCAATGAAGGCCCCTTCCCCACCAAACCATCAACGATCAATCCCGCAGCGCTCACCGCCATGGCGTCATCGGCGGCATTGCCTGCGTGATCTCGATGCTGGTCAGGATGCCCAGGCCGCGCAGTTCTGCCCCCAGCCACAGCAACGCCCCCCACCATTCCAGGTAGCGCCGCCGGGCCGCAGCGATCTGCTGGGCCGTTGGCGCGACATAGACCGGGCAGTAGAGCACCGGGGACTTCACCACCCTGCCCTTGCGCCCCTTGCGCTCCTGCACGGGCCAGCCCTCCAATCCGAGGTGGCGGGCGTCCTCGGTCATCGCAAATGTGCCGTGCCGGTTGGTGCGCACATCGACAGGCAGGTACTTCGGTCGCGCGTCCCGCATCCAGTCAGGCGATATCCCGGCACGCGCGCATTCCGCGATGAAAACCGCCATCTTCCGGCCCCCCCATTCGAGCGGCAGCGCAGCCACCGCCGAGGCGATGATGTCCGCATCGTCCGCCGGATAGCTGAACCCGCCGCCGTCAATCGCACAGCCCAGATGGCCCAACAGACCGACGATGATCCGTTCGTAGTCGATGACCCGAAGCCCAGTCCCGAAGAACTGGCCCGGGCCGAAGCCGATGCCCTGGCATCCATTAGGGAACAAGAGGCCGCCTGACCGCTCTGGTGCGCAGCCCCCGCGCGGGCTGCCATCCCGAGAGGTCGAGGAGACATTGCATGGCCATCGCCACAACCGACGACGTGCTTGGCACGCTGGAATTCCACATTGCCGCCGCGCGCCGCCACACCCCGTTCGGGCAGCTATCACCTGCGGACATGATCGGCCCCTACCGCCGGGCGGCGCAGGCCCACGGGCTGACGGTGGAGGCTGTGCAGGCGATGCACCGGGCGCAGACGGCAGGCGCGCAGCATGGCTGACCCCCTCCGCGTCCTCATAGCTTGCGAATGCAGCGGCATGGTGCGCCGGGCCTTCGCTGCCCTTGGTCATGACGCTTGGTCGGTCGATCTGAAACCTGCCGAAGATGGCAGCAACCGGCACTATGTGGGTGACGTGCGTGATTACCTGCACATGGGCTGGGACCTTCTGGCCGTCATGCACCCGCCCTGCACGCGGCTGGCAAACAGCGGGGTTCGGTGGCTGACCAGCCCGCCGGGCAAGCTTACCAGCAATTACAGCCGGGCCGAGCGCGAGGCCTATGCGCAGATGGGCGAGGCCGAGCGGCTGGCCTTCATGTGGCGCAGCCTGGAGGATGGTGCAGCGTTGTTCAGTGCCTGCTGGAATGCCCCGATCGAGCGGATCGCCGTCGAGAACCCGGTGATGCACCGGCATGCGAAGGAACGGATCGCTGGATTCCAGCCCCATGCGCAGAGCGTTCAGCCTTGGCACTTCGGCACAGACGAGCACGGGCCCGACAATGTGAAGAAGCGGATATGCCTGTGGCTGCGTGGCCTGCCGCCACTGGCACGCACGGGCAAGCTGGACGGGTCCACCGCCCGGCCGGAAATCCATGAGGCTACCCCGAGCGAGGATCGCGCCGCAGATCGGGCGCGGTTTTTCCCGGGCATTGCTGCCGCGATAGCCGCGCAATGGGGCGGCTATGCGCTGGATGACACCAGGAGGGCGGCATGAGCGTTCGATGGGCACCACCTCAATACCCTGCCGACCGGCACCTTCTGATGGCTGGCCGTCTTCGCATCGGCGCGGTCTTTCCGCCCGCTGGCGAGGCGCGCGACAAGCGGCCATGGGTCTGGCGGCTCTGGATCACAGGAACAAGCACGTCGCGCGAGGGCCGCGCGAAGACCGAACTGGCTGCAAAATCCGCTTGCATTGCTGCATGGCGCGATTTTTTGGCGGCGGCAGAATTGCAGGAAGTGGAGGGCTGACCATGGGCGTACTGTTGACCATCGCAGAGGCCGCAACACTGATCGGTGTGCCAAAGGCATCCCTACGCACCGCAGCAGAACGGCACGGCTTCTTGATCCGCATGGGCCGCGCTATCCGTATCGACCCAGACCAACTGCCGGAGTTGCTCAGAAAATGCCAGAACACGCCAAAGGCCCCCGCCTCTACTGGCACAAATCGCGTGGAAAATGGGTCATCCGCGACACTGGACGCCAAGAAACTGCAACAGGCACAGCAGACCGTGCAGAAGCTGAGAAACAGCTTGCGGAATACATCGCAGGCCGCGACAGGGGCCAAAAAGGGCCGCGAGATCCGGCTGCCGTCCTGATCTCTGAAGCGCTGACGATCTATGCCGAGGAACATGGGCCAACGGTTGCAGACCCCGTGCGCCTAGCCTGCGCCATCGAGGCCCTGCTGCCGTTCTGGGGGCTTCTGACAGTCAGCGCAATCAAAGCGGAAACCTGCCGCAGATACGCCAATAGCCGGGTAACTACCAAGGGGATGCCAGAGGGCAAGACACGACCTGGCAGCCCAGGCACGATCCGGCGCGAACTGGGCACGCTACGGGCTGCACTGCAGTACTGCCACTCTGAGGGCTACCTGCTGTCAGCGCCGCCTGTAACACTGCCTGAAAAGCCCCCTGCCAAGGAGCGGTGGCTGACACGGGCAGAGGTCGCGCGGCTGCTATGGGCTGCATGGCGGGGCCGCAGAACGCAGCACCTTGCCCGGTTCATTCTGGTGGCGCTTTATTCCGGAACCTGCAAAGATGCCGTGCTGCGGCTGGCCTATATGCCCAACACGCGCGGCGGCTGGATCGACACCGAACACGGGCTGATGTTCCGCCGTGCCGAATCCGAGCGGGTGACGAACAAGCGCCAGCCACCTGCCCGGCTGCCAGACAGATTGCTTGCCCACCTTCGGCGCTGGGAGAGGATGGGGCTGCGATTCCCGGTCGAGTATCAGGGGGCCTTGTGCGGCGATATCAAGACCGGCTGGGCCACAATCACCGTAGATGCAGGCATGTCTGACGTCACGCCGCACACCCTGCGCCACACCGCAATCACTTGGACGATGCAGCGCGGCGCAACCGCTTGGGATGCGGCAGGATTTTTCGGCGCATCAGTCCAGATGATCGAGCGAGTCTATGGTCACCACCACCCGGATCACCAGCAAAGCGCACGGGAAGCCATAGGCCGCAGAGGCTAACTTGTGCGCCAAGTTATGCGCAATCTAATGTGCCAAAACACTAAGTCATTGATTTTATGGCGCACCCAGCACGATTCGAACGTGCGACCTTTGCCTTCGGAGGGCAACGCTCTATCCAGCTGAGCTATGGGTGCGTTGCTGCGTCTATAGCCGGTCAGGCGGGATGCCGCAATGTTGAAAATGCGGGATTTTCCGCGAAACGGGCCAAGGGCTTATCCGAACAGGTCGTGGCAAAGTTCCAGCGCCTCGATCAGCTTGTCCACCTCATCGGGCGTGTTGTACATCGCGAATGAGGCGCGGCAGGTGGCGGTCACGCCCATATGCGCCATCAAGGGCATGGCGCAATGCGTGCCGGCGCGGACCGCGACGCCCTTCTTGTCCAACACGGTGGAAATATCATGCGCATGGGCCGCCCCTTGCAGCGTGAACGAGAAAATCGCCCCCTTGCCTGCCGAATTGCCCTGAATGGTCAACCAGTTGAGCCCGGAAAGACGGCTTTGCGCATAATCACGCAGGTGGCGTTCATGGGCTGCCACCCGGTCCATGCCAAGCGTCATCAGATAGTCCAGCGCCACGCCCATGCCGATCTGCTGGACGATGCCGGGGGTTCCCGCCTCGAACCGCATGGGCGGATCGTTATAGCTCACCGCATCGCGGCTGACGTCGCGGATCATGTCGCCGCCGCCAAGGAAGGGGCGCATTTCCGCCATCCGCTCGCGGCGGATATAGATCGCGCCCGACCCCGAGGGGCCGTAAAGCTTGTGCCCGGTGATGGCGAAGAAATCGCAGCCCATGGCCTGCACATCCACCGGCATGTGCACCGCCGATTGTGACCCATCCACCAGCACCGGCACGCCCTTTTCGCGCGCCGCCCGGCAGATCGTGGCCACATCAACCACCGTGCCCAGCACGTTCGACATCTGGGTGATTGCCACCAGCCTTGTGCGAGGGCCGATGGCATCAATCACCGCCTGCGGGTCGAGATCGCCATTGGCATCACATTGGACCCATTTCAGCACCACGCCCTGCCGTTCGCGCAGGAAATGCCAGGGCACGATATTGGCGTGGTGTTCCATGATCGACAGGACGATTTCGTCGCCCGGCTGCAGGCGTGGCGCGGCCCAGGCATATGACACCAGATTGATGCCTTCGGTCGTGCCCGAGGTGAAAACGATTTCCTCTTCCGACCCGGCATTGAGGAAACGCGCCACAATGCCCCGCACCGCCTCGTATTTCTCGGTCGCCAGGTTTGATAGATAGTGCAGGCCGCGATGCACATTGGCATATTCCTGCGCATAGGCTTGGGTCACCGCATCGATCACGCATTGCGGTTTCTGCGCGCTGGCCCCGTTGTCCAGATAGACCAGCGGTTTGCCGTTCACCTGACGGGCCAGAATGGGGAAATCGGCCCGGACTTTCGCCACATCGAACATGTTCATTCCCCTTGTTCCACCACCCCAAGCCCGATGATCCACTGGCCCAGAAAGGCCGCAAAACCGATCGCGCCGGTCAGAAACAGTTGCGGCCCCGGACCGATCATCCCGGCCACCAGCCCCGACAGCAGCACCAGCGGCGTGACCGAAACCAGCGCCCAGAACAGCGCCAGCCGCGCGCCATACCAACTGCCCCGCCCGCCCATTAACTGACCCACCAGCCGCGACCCGGCAGCCAGCAGATAAAAGACCGGGATCGTGGCCAGAAGCCCCAATCCCGCGCCCAGCAATTGCGGCGGCATCGGCACGTCGGGCTGCAACGTGCTGACACGGGCCGCCACCGGGATCTGCGCGATGAAGGCCACCAAGAGAAACACGAACAGCAGGCTGAATACAAAGGGTTCAGACTTGCCGCGCGCAAGATGGCGGCGCAGCACCAGACGCGGGCGCCGCCAGCTTTCCACGATATCCGAGGTGACAGCCATCCAGGTTACTGCCCGTGACGGCTGAGCCAGCCTTCCAGCCGCAGCCGGATATCCTCGGCCAGCGCCTCATCCTCGATTTCCTGAATGGCTTCGGCCAGGAAGGCCAGCACCAGCAGGGATTGCGCCGCCCGCAGGGGCACCCCGCGCGACCGCAGGTAATAGAGCGCAGTTTCGTCAATCGCGCCCGACGTGGAACCATGCGAACATTTCACATCATCGGCATAGATTTCCAGCTCGGGCTTGGCGAGGAACTGGCTGTCCTCATCCAGAAGCAGGCTCTGGCTGATCTGATAGCCGTCGGTTTTCTGCGCACCGGGCTTGACCAGGATCTTGCCCTGAAACACCCCGACAGCACCGTTCTTCAGCACCTTCTTGAACACCTGACGGCTTTCGCACCGCTCGGCCGCATGGGTGACAAAGACCGTGTCATCATGGTGAAAATCGCCATCCCCGACAGCCGCGCCGGCCACATGGGCCATGGCGTCATCGCCGGTCAGTTCGATCACCACCTCGTTGCGGGTCAAGACCCCGTTCGCGGTGAGCGTAAAGCTCTTGAACAGCGATTCCGCACCCAGACGGGCAAAGATATGCGTCACCGCACGGCGCTCATGGTCGCGGCCCTGCGTGCGGATATGGTGGAAGCGGCCGCCATCGGCGACATCGACCTCCAGCACCTTGTTGAACCGCGCCGCAGCCGGGCCGTTTTCCAGCAGCGTCAGTTCGGCCCCAGCCTCGACCTTCACCACATGGTGCAGGATCGCGTCCGAGCTTTCATCGCGGTGCAGATAGATCAGCGACACCGGCTTGGCCGCCTTGCCGGTGGCGCGGATCAGCACGCCATCGGTGGCGCAGGCCGTATTCAGCGCGGCCAGCGGGCGCGCGACGGGCATCTGCCCCCGCGCCTCCAGCACACCATAAAGCCCTTGGGCCCAGTGGATATCGGCATGGGCCACATCGGCCAGACGGTCGATCGTGACCCCGGCCAGAACCGGATCATCCGATTGCGCCGGATCAAAGACACCATCGACAAAAACCAGTTTCAGCCGGTCAATACCGGTGAACACCATAGGTTCATCACCCGGATCGAACAGGGCCGCCGGGGCCGGGGCCACCCGATTCAGCGTGGTCGGGTCAGTATAGCGCCAGTATTCATCACGCTTGCCCGGCAGGCCGGTGGCGCGCAGTCGGGCAAGGGCATCGCCCCGCGCCGCCGCCGCCCATGCCCCTTGCGGCACGGCCAGCGCCGCCAGCCGCGCCTCGGCTGCGTCCAGTTTCGCCTGTGCCAGCGCCATCACAGCACCTCGGCCAGAATATCGGCATATCCGTTGTTCTCGACCTCAAGCGCCAGTTCCGGCCCGCCGGTCTTCACGATCCGCCCGTCGGCCATGATATGCACCACATCGGGTTTGATATGGTCCAGCAGGCGCTGGTAATGCGTGATCACAAGGAAAGACCGCCCGGCATCGCGCAGCGCGTTCACGCCTTCGGAAACCAGTTTCATCGCATCGACATCCAGACCGGAATCGGTTTCATCCAGAATGCACATCTTGGGTTCCAGCATGGCCATCTGCAGGATTTCGTTGCGCTTCTTTTCACCGCCCGAAAAGCCCACATTGACCGGGCGCTTCATCATCTCGGCGTCGATCTTCAACGATTTGGCCTTTTCGCGCACGACCTTGAGGAATTCGCCCGCGCTCATTTCCTCTTCGCCGCGCGCCTTGCGCTGTGCGTTCACCGCCGTGCGCAGGAAGGTCATGTTGCCCACACCCGGAATTTCCACCGGATACTGGAACGCCAGAAACAGGCCGGCCGCCGCGCGTTCCTCGGGTTCCATCTCCAGCAGTTCCACGCCTTCCAGCATGGCCGAGCCTTCGGTCACTTCATAGCCGTCACGGCCCGACAGAACATAGGAAAGCGTCGATTTGCCCGACCCGTTCGGCCCCATGATCGCATGGACCTTGCCGGGTTCGACGGTCAGGTTCACGCCTTTCAGGATGACCTTGTCATCTTCTTCAAGTTTGACGTGCAGGTTCTTGATTTCAAGCATTTCTGTCTCTCAGTCGAGCGTTACGGCAGTGCCGGAGGCCGACACCATGAGCATGTTGTTGATGACTTCGTAATCCAGATCGACGCCGACAATGGCAGTGGCGCCAAGGGCCACGGCCTTGGCCTCCATCTCCGCCAGGGCGGTGACACGGGCCTTGCCCAGTTCCTGTTCATAGGCCGCCGACCGGCCACCGACGATATCGCGGATGCCCGCAAACAGATCGCGGAAGATATTCGCGCCCAGAATGGCTTCGCCGGTGACGATCCCGCGATAGGCGGTGATCTTGCGCCCTTCGATGCTGGGGGTGGTGGTCACGATCATCCCACCGATCCTTCCAGCGAAATGGCAACCAGGGCCTGGGCTTCCATGGCAAATTCCATCGGCAGGGCCTGCAGCACTTCCTTGCAGAAGCCGTTCACCACCAACGCAACGGCCTCTTCTTCGTCCATGCCGCGCGACCGGCAGTAGAACAGCTGATCATCATCCACCTTCGACGTGGTCGCCTCATGCTCCACGCGGGACGAATTGTTCTTCACCTCGATGTAAGGCACGGTATGTGCGCCGCACCTGTCGCCGATCAGCAGGCTGTCACATTGGGTATAATTGCGTGAATTCAAGGCTTTCGGATGCATACTTACCAAACCGCGGTAAGTGTTCTGCGCCCGGCCCGCGCTGATCCCTTTCGAGACGATGCGCGATTTGGTGTTCTTGCCCAGATGCACCATCTTGGTGCCGGTATCGGCCTGCTGCGCATTGTTGGCGATGGCGATGGAATAGAATTCACCCTGGCTTTCCTCGCCGCGCAGGATGCAGGACGGGTATTTCCAGGTGATGGCCGAACCGGTTTCAACCTGCGTCCACATCACCTTGGCCCGCTTGCCCCGGCAATCGGCGCGCTTGGTGACAAAGTTGTAGATGCCGCCCTTGCCCTCTTCATCGCCCGGATACCAGTTCTGGACGGTGGAATACTTCACCTCGGCATCATCCAGAATGACGATTTCCACCACGGCGGCGTGCAACTGGTTGGTGTCGCGCTTCGGCGCGGTGCAGCCTTCCAGATAGCTGACATATGACCCCTTGTCGGCCACGATCAGCGTGCGTTCGAACTGCCCGGTGTTTTCGGCATTGATGCGGAAATAGGTGCTCAACTCCATCGGGCAGCGGGTGCCTTCGGGGATATAGACGAACGACCCATCCGAAAACACGGCGCTGTTCAGCGTGGCAAAGAAATTGTCCGACTGCGGCACGACCGAGCCGAGGTATTTCTTCACCAGCTCCGGGTGTTCCTTGATCGCCTCGGAAATGGAACAGAAGATCACCCCTGCCTTGCGCAATTCATCCTTGAAGGTGGTGCCGACCGAAACGGAATCGAAGACCGCATCCACGGCCACCTTGCGCTGTTCGGGTTCACCTTCAACTCCGGCCAGAAGCATCTGTTCTTTCAGCGGAATTCCCAGTTTGGCATAGGTCGCCAGCAGCTTGGGGTCCACCTCGTCCAGGCTTTTGGGTTTCTGCGCCATGCTCTTGGGCTTGGCGTAGTAATACTGATCCTGATAGTCGATTTCAGGATAGTTCAGCATCGCCCAGCTGGGTTCTTCCATCTGCAGCCACCGGCGATAGGCGGCCAGACGCCAGTCCAGCATCCATTCCGGTTCGCCATTCTTTTCGCTGATCAGCCGGACGATATCTTCCGAAAGCCCCTTGGGGGCATATTCGGTTTCGATTTCGGTTTCCCAGCCGTATTTGTATTTGCCGGCCATGGCCTGCACGGTCTCGATGGTTTCCCGATCGACGCCTTCGCGCACTTCGATCTGATCTTCGCTGTCCAGTGCCGCCATGGCGATTCCCTTCCTCATGCCCGCAAGCGGGCCTTGCGATACTGCGCCACCCAGGCATCGGCAAAGCGCAGCACTTCGTCTTCCGTCGTGTCGGGCCCGATCGAAACGCGCAGGGCAGACCCGGCGGCGGTTTCGTCAAACCCCATGGCGCGCAGCACCCGGCTTGCCCTGACCTTGCCGCTGGAACAGGCAGAGCCCGCCGAAACGGCGAAACCGGCCAGATCCATCTGCATCACCTGCGTTTCGCCCTTCCAGCCGGGCGTGACGAGGCACAGGGTATTGGGCAGGCGCAGCGCACCTTTCCCGACTGAAATAGTCTCATTTGCTGCGGCTGACAATGCTGACTCTAGAATATTTCTAATTCCAGACACGCGTTCCCAGACGCCATCGGCCAGATCGCGCATTGCCGCCTCGGCCGCCGCGGCGAAGCCCGCAATCCCGATCAGGTTTTCGGTGCCGGCGCGACGCCCCATTTCCTGCCCGCCGCCCCGAAGTTGCGCCGCAACATCCAGACCACGACGGATCACCAGCGCACCGATTCCCTTTGGCCCGCCCAGCTTATGCGCCGAAACCAGCCCCATGTCGCAGCCCAGCCAGTTGAAGGCCAGCGGCAGTTTGCCAAAGCCCTGTGTCAGATCGCTGACGGCAAGGCCGGGCGGCAAGGTCTGCAGCAGACCGGTTTCGGAATTGGCGATCTGCACCGCGGCCCGCGACGGATCGGGCACCTGCACCTGCCCTGCCGCATCCACCGCCAGATCGGGCGCACACCAGGCGCTGACCGCCTCATGTTCCACATCCGAGCAAGCAAGGCCCCGGCCCGCACAGGCCAGCGCCGCCGCCTCGGTCGCGCCCGAGGTAAAGACGATATCCGCCCCATCCGCGCCCAGGGCCGCCGCGATCTGGCCGCGCGCCTTTTCCATCAGGCTTTTCGCGGCCCGCCCTTCGGCATGAACCGAAGACGGGTTGCCGACCAGATCCATGGCCGCCACCATCGCCGCGCGCGCCTCGGGGCGCAGCGGCGTGGTGGCGTTCCAATCCAGATAGACGCGCGGTTTCATTCCAGCACAGGCAGCTTGCTGGCATCAAACCCGGCAGCGGGCAGCAATTCGACCCCGGCCTTCGACATCCGCACCTCGACCCCCGCAGCCATCAGCGCGGATTTCATCGCATCGACGGCCGAGAAATCCTTGCGCACCATGGCATCGGCCCGCAGCGCTGCCAGATGACCGGCATGGGCGGTCAGATCGACCGACTGTTCGGCCCATGCCCCCATGTCAGGCAACAGCAGACCGAGAAGTCGGGCCGAAGCCAACAGCCCCGCCGCATCGCCCTTGCCCGCCAAGGCGTGCAGTTCGGCAATCGCACCGGCCGTATTCAGATCCTGCGACAAGGCCGCCACCACGGAAGGGTCAGCCTGCCCCGGCTCTGCCCCTGCGATCATCCCGCGCCATTTGCGCAAGGTCGCCTCGGCCTGCCGCGCCTTTTCATCGGTCCAGTCCATCGGCTTGCTGTAATGGGTCTGCAGATAGACAAAGCGGATCACCTCGCCCGGCCAGCCCTGTTCCAGCAGATCGCGCACGGTGAAGAAATTGCCCAAGGATTTGGACATCTTCTTGCCTTCCACCTGCAGCATCTCGTTATGCATCCAGATCTTCGCGAACTGCCCTGACGGATTGGCGCAGCAGCTTTGGGCGATTTCGTTTTCATGATGCGGGAATTGCAGATCAATCCCGCCGCCATGAATGTCGAAGGTTTCGCCCAGGAGTTCGCGGCTCATGGCCGAGCATTCGATATGCCATCCGGGACGCCCCCGGCCCCAGGGCGATTGCCAGCCCGGCAGACTGTCATCCGACGGCTTCCACAGCACGAAATCCATCGGATCGCGCTTGTAGGGGGCAACCTCTACCCGCGCGCCGGCGATCATGTCATCGACCGACCGGCCCGACAGCGCGCCATAGCCCGCAAAGCTGCGCACATCGAACAGCACATGGCCTTCGGCGGCATAGGCATGGCCCCGGGCGATCAGCTCTTCGATCATCGCGATCATCGGGCCGATATATTCGGTGGCGCGTGGTTCATGCGTCGGGCGCAGCGCGCCAAGCGCATCCATGTCGGCATGATACCAGGCGATGGTTTCCTCGGTCCGGCCGCGGATCAAATCTTCCAGCGTGCCGGGCACACCGGCCGCCTGACGGCGCAGCGCCTCGGCGTTGATCTTGTCATCGACATCGGTGAAGTTGCGCACATAGGTCACGTTTTCCGCGCCATAGACATGGCGCAAGAGCCGGAACAGCGTGTCGAACACGATCACCGGGCGCGCATTGCCGATATGGGCGCGGTCATAGACGGTGGGACCACAGACATACATGCTCACCTTGCCCGGGGTCAGCGGTGCCAGCACCTCCTCCTTGCGGGTCTTGCTGTTGTGCAGCCTGATCTGGGTCATGTTCCGCCTCCTTGTCCGCGGGTCTTTGGCCTGCGGGGATAGCGGTTTCGGGCGGGCTTGGAAACCCTTACTCCCGCTCGGCCAGCATCAACCATTCCTCTTCCGCCGCCGCCTGCGCCGCCTGACGTTCGGCCAGCATGTCGGATGCCTTGCGGAATTTCACCGGGTCCTTGCTGAACAGATCGGGATCGGCCAGCAATTCGCCCAGCTTGGCGATTTCGCGCTCCAGCTTGGCGATCAGATCAGGCAGGGCCTCAAGCCGTTTGCGTTCGGTAAAGGACAGACCGTCAGCCTTTTTCACCGGCGCCTCAGCCACGGGTTTCGCGGCGGGGGCTTTGGCGGCGGGGGGGGCATCGGTCACCACTTCGCCCCGTTGGGCCAGATAATCCGTCCAGCCCCCGGCATAGACGGTGGCGCGGCCATGCCCTTCAAGCGCGATGGTCGTGGTGGCCACCCGGTCGATGAAATCGCGGTCATGGCTGACCAGCAGCACCGTGCCATCGTAATCGCCCAGAATATCCTGCAGCAGATCGAGCGTTTCGACATCCAGATCGTTGGTCGGTTCGTCCAGGATCAGCAGGTTCGAATCCTGCGCCATCAGCTTGGCCAACAGCAGCCGGGCCTTTTCGCCCCCCGACAGCGATTTCACCGCCGCCCGGGCCTGCCGTTCGTCGAACAGGAAATCCTTGAGATAGGCCACCACATGCTTGGGCGTGCCGCGCACCATCACCTGATCCGATGCCCCTGATACGGCCATCAGCGGATCGCCGGTCAGGTTTTCCCAAAGGCTGGCCTCGGGGTCCAGCCGGGCGCGGGTCTGATCGAAAACCGCGATCTGCAGATTGGTTCCCAGCGTTACCGTGCCTGCATCCGGGGCCTCTTGCCCGATCAGCATCTTCAGCAGCGTGGTCTTGCCGATCCCGTTCGGGCCGACGAAAGCCACCCGATCGCCGCGCAGCACGCGAATGTCGAAATCCCGCAGGATGGTGGTGTCGCCATAGGCTTTGGACAGGCCCCGCGCCTCGATCACCTTCTTGCCCGAAGTCGGGCCGCTGTCGAGTTCCAGCGCCGCCGTGCCCTGCCGCCGGATCATCGACGACCGTTCCGCCCGCAGCGCCTGCAGCGCGCGCACCCGGCCCTGATTGCGTTTGCGCCGGGCGCTGATGCCTTCAACGGCCCATTTCGCCTCGTGCTTGATCTTGCGTTCCAGCTTGTGGCGGGCCTCGTCCTCTTCAGCCCAGACCTGTTCGCGCCATTCCTCGAACCCGTCAAACCCGGATTCGCGCCGCCGCACGACGCCCCGGTCCACCCAAAGCGTGGCGCGGGTCAGCGCGCGCAAGAAGGCGCGGTCATGGCTGATCAGCACAAAGGCCGTGCGGGTTTCCGACAATTCGCGTTCCAGCCACTGGATCGCCTGAATGTCCAGATGGTTGGTCGGCTCGTCCAGCAGCATCAGTTCCGGCGCTTCGGCCATCAGCTTGGCCAGGGCGGCCCGGCGCTTTTCGCCCCCCGAAGCGGTGGCTACCGGGGTTTCGGGGCGAAATTTCAGCCCCTCGGCCACCACATCCACCTTGTAGCTTTCCTCGGATGGCAGACCGCTGGCCGCATAATCGCCCAAGGTCGCAAAAGCCCATAGGTCGGGGTCCTGTTCCATGTACCCCACGGTCACCCCGGGCGGCACTGTGCGGTTGCCGGTGTCAGATTCGACCAGCCCGGCCATGACCTTCATCAGGGTGGATTTGCCCGAACCGTTGCGCCCGACCAATGCCACCCGGTCACCGGGTTGCACGGTCAGGTCAAGCCCGTCGAACAGGGGATTGCCGCCGAATGTCAGCGAGATGCCGGAAAGCTGGAGAAGGGGTGCGCGTGCCATGCGGCGCGGCTAGCAGCGCCATGGGCCAAGGTCAAGCACAGAGGCAATTCAGCCCCCGGCCACCATCCGCAAGGCCCGGCTGCGCGCAGGCGGAATGGCCGCGATCTCGACCCCGGTAAAGACATGCAGCGTGCCCATCTGCCGGTCGATCACCGCATGATCCGACACCCACCCCCCCATGCCAAGATAGGTGCGCAGCAAGGGCGGCAGCAGCCGGGCCGCCTGCCGCGCATCGGGCACCTGCCCGGCCAAGTCCTGCGCATAGGCATAGGTTTCGGGGGCCTTGGGCTGTGGCGCGCGATCCGGCGGGGCCAGATGATGGGCGGCCAATTGGGCAAAGGCGGGGCGCAAGGGCGCAGGATCGGTGCCGGAAAACGAGGCGCAGCCAAACAGAAGCCCGATGCCCAGATGATCCACCCGGCGCGTCATTGCCCCCCAGGCCAGCCGCAGCACGTCCGGGTCGGTCACCGATGGATGGCAGCAGAACCGCCCCAGTTCCAGCAGCGGGGCCGAAAAACCGGTCAGCCGACCCAGATCGTAGAATTGCCCGGCATAACTGTCAGGCAGCGCCGCTCCAGACCCCAGCGGCAGCAAGCGGTAGCAGCAGACCAGATCGCCGCGCTGGACATCCTCGATCAGCACATGGTCACACAGATCATCAAAGCGGTCGGCATCCACCCCTTCGCGGCCATGGAAACACAAATGTCGCAGCCGCTGCGCCGCAGCCACATCGCCGGTATCTTGCGCCAGCCGCGCCCGATAATGCCCCCGGACCAATGGTTCCACCCCAGCCTCCGCCGATGCTGCCCCCCGCCATGCGGCGGGCATGGCTTGCCGTCAATTCAGGAATTGGCCCGCGTTGAAGCGGCCGAAATTGCGCATGAGCTGGGCGATGATCCCGACACCGCGGATATTGCTGTCGGTCACCCGGCGCGACAGCGTGACGACGCGGCCATCTTCCAGCCCGAAGCGTTCGACATTCTGCACCACGCCCGACTCGGTAAAGGTGACGGCCACGATCTGCCGCTCAATCTCTTGCGGGGCGCGGGCGCCGTAGTGCTTCCAGCGGCTTTGCACATAGAACCAGCCGATATCGTTCAGCAGGCCCTGCGCGGAAGGCCGGCCCACCTTTTCGGCGACCGTTTCGCGGGTATCACTGCCCACCTCGATCTGTGCCAGATCGGTTTCGGCCGGAATGTAGCCGTGGTTGCGATAGATCGGGGCGCAGGCTGCCACGATCAGTGACAGCGCGATCCCGCCCAGCCAGAGCCGGGCACCGGCCAGGGCTCTGATCCGCCGCTCCACCACCGATCTGCCCATATCCATCCTGCCCCATTCCTGCGCCGGAAGCGCGCGGGCCTTGCCTTGGCGGCGATGGCCCCGTATCCCGGTATCAAAATCCGTTGCCGCATCCCCGGCTGATTGCCACGGGCGGTCCTTGACCTTGGCTTACAGAAGGTCGGGCCACTGTTCAAGAAAGGAACGCGTGGATGCAATCCGCCGTTCCCCCGCCAAGGGTGCCCGCCGCATGAGGAAAACATGTCTGACCCGATCCTGAGCCACCCTTTGCGCATCGCAACCCTTGCGGCCCGCAAACCCACCCGCTTCGACCTGGCACCCGATGCCGCGACCCGCGCGGCGCTGGCAGAGGATCTTGGCCTGACAGCGCTGCATAGCCTGCGGTTCAAGGGCGAACTGCGCCCGATGGGGCGGCGCGACTGGGAATTGCTGGCCGATCTGCAGGCCGAGGTGGAACAGCCCTGCACCGTCACGCTTGCGCCGGTGCGCAGCCCGATCCGCGAAACGGTACGGCGGCAATACCTTGCCGAAATGCCCGAACCCGAAGGCGACGAGGTCGAGATCCCCGAAGATGACACGGCGGAATCCCTGCCCGAAATCGTCGATCCCGGTCAGGTCGCGACCGAGGCGCTGATGCTGGCGCTGCCGCTGTATCCGCGGGCCGAAGGCGCATCCCTGGGCGAGGCCGTCTTTGCCGCACCAGGGGTGGCCCCGATGCGCGACGAGGATCTTCGGCCCTTCTCAGCGCTGGCAACCCTTGCGGAACAGCTGGGGAAAGGGCAGAAGGGCGACGGCTGAGCGCAACGGCAGGCGCAGGATTCGGCAGGCGCAGAAAACACTTGCGGCCCGGCGAAATCCCTGTATGTTCCGCGCCCTGCAAACATCGCGGAACCGCTTGGGCCCGAACCGGGCTGAAATGGTGGTTCCCAAAGGAAAATCAGGGGCTTGTCCCCTCACTAACCCGAGGTCGAGACATGGCTGTCCCGCAGAACCGAGTCACCAAATCGCGTCGCAACATGCGCCGTTCGCATGACGCCCTTGTCGCCGGCAACCCGGCGGAATGCCCGAATTGTGGCGAACTGAAGCGCCCGCACCACGTTTGCGGCGCTTGTGGCCATTACGATTCGCGCGAAGTCCTCGCGATGACCAAAGAAGTGGACGTTGACGAGGACGCGGCGTAAGCCGCCTCCTTATCGCCGCTTCCCATGTCGAACGGAATCGAACGTCCGGGTGAAGCGCAGCAGCGCACCGTCATCTCTCTGGATGCCATGGGTGGCGATCGCGGGCCGGCAGCGGTTGTTGCCGGTCTTGTTGATTCTGCCCGCAGCGATGATGCGCTGTCTTTCGTCCTGCATGGCGACGAAACGGTGCTGGCCCCCCTGATCGCCCGTCATCCCGAAATCGCGGGACGCGTGTCGATCCGTCATGCGCCGCGCGTGGTCACCATGGAAGACAAGCCCAGCCAGGTCATGCGCCATGGCCAGGGCACGTCGATGTGGTCCACGATCGAGTCGGTGAAGGAAGGCGAGGCCCGGGTCGCTGTCAGCTGCGGCAATACCGGGGCGCTGATGGCCGTCAGCATGATCCGCCTGCGCAAGCTGCCCGGGGTGAATCGCCCTGCCATCGCCTGCCTCTGGCCATCGCGCAATCCCGGCGGTTTCAACGTGATGCTGGACGTGGGCGCCGACATCAAGGCTGAGGCCGAAGACCTTCTGCAATACGCCACCATGGGCGCTGCCTATGCCCGCAACGGCATGAACCTGCGGCGGCCGCGCGTTGGCTTGCTGAATGTGGGCACCGAAGAACACAAGGGCCGGGCCGAACTGAAGCAGGCGCATGATCTGATGCTGGCGGCGCAAGACGCGGCAGGATTCGATTTCGTCGGTTTTGTCGAAGGCGGCGATATCCCGTCCGACCGGGTGGATGTGATCGTGACCGACGGATTCACCGGCAATATCGCGCTGAAAACCGGTGAAGGCACCGCCAAGCTGATTTCGGATTTCCTGAAAGAGGCCTTCGGCGCGGGGATACTGTCGAGATTCGCGGCCCTTCTGGCGCTGAATTCCCTGAAACGCCTGCAGCGCCGGATCGATCCGCGCCGGGTGAATGGCGGGGTTTTTCTGGGCCTGAATGGCACGGTGGTGAAAAGCCACGGTTCTGCCGATTCGACGGGCGTGGCTGCGGCCATCCGTCTGGCGGCGCAACTGGCCCGGTCGGGCTTCAATGACCGGCTTGCAGCACGGCTTGCATCTGCGGGCCGGGCCGGGCAGGATGCCGCCGTCGAGGGGAGCGGGCAAAAACAATGACAATCCGGGCGGTTGTGAAGGGTGTGGGCCACTATCTGCCCGAGCGGGTGGTGCCGAATTCCGAATTCGAAACCATGATCGATACGTCGGATGAATGGATCCGGTCGCGGTCTGGGATCGAACGGCGGCATTTCGTGGCCGAAGGTCAGACCACATCGGATCTGGCGACAAGGGCGGCCCAGGCCGCGCTGGATATGGCTGGCCTAGAGCCCGACGATATCGACGCGCTGGTTCTGGCCACCTCGACCGCCGATCTTACCTTTCCTTCGGCGGCCACCATGGTTCAGGCCCGGCTGGGCATGACGCGGGGCTTTGCCTTCGATGTTCAGGCAGTTTGCGCCGGTTTCGTCTTTGCACTGGCCAATGCCAATGCGTTGATCCTGTCCGGTCAGGCCAGGCGCGTGCTGGTCATCGGTGCCGAAACCTTTTCGCGGCTGATGGATTGGACCGACCGCGGCACCTGCGTGCTGTTCGGCGACGGGGCTGGTGCGCTGATCCTCGAGGCGCAAGAGGGCAATGGCGATCCGGCGGATCGTGGCATCCTGTCCACCGACCTGAATTCCGACGGGCGGCATCGCGACATCCTGTATGTGGATGGCGGCGTATCCACCGGCACGACTGGGCACCTGCGGATGCAGGGCAAGGAAGTGTTCCGCCATGCTGTTGAAAAGCTGGCAGAAACCGCACACGCCGCCTTGGAAAAGGTGAACCTGTCGGGCGAGGATGTGGACTGGATCGTCCCGCATCAGGCCAATATCCGCATCATCGAAGCCACTGCCAAACGGATGCAGGTGCCGATGGAGCGTGTGATCGTGACGGTGCAGGATCATGGCAATACATCGGCGGCTTCGATCCCGCTGGCTTTGTCGGTCGGGCATGAGCGCGGGCAGATCAAGCCGGGCGATCTGCTGGTGATGGAGGCGATCGGCGGTGGCCTCGCCTGGGGCGCGGTGGTCCTGCGCTGGTAACTGTTCGCTTTCCGGCGACAATTTAGCCGGAAGCGATGTAAAAACCGTCTCAACAACCGCATCCAAGTGGTTGATATTGACTCGAAAACCCATTGCCCCCAATCTGTCCAAAACCCGGGGGGGAATGATGAGCGAAAAGACACTGACCCGCATGGACCTGAGCGAAGCGGTTTTCCGCGAAGTCGGCCTGTCGCGCAATGAATCCGCCGATCTTGTCGAGGCGGTGCTGCAGCATGTTTCCGATGCGCTGGCCGCAGGCGAAACGGTGAAGATTTCTTCCTTCGGCACCTTCTCGGTGCGTGACAAATCTGCCCGTGTCGGACGCAATCCCAAGACTGGGGATGAAGTGCCGATCAGCCCGCGCCGGGTGCTGACCTTCCGCCCATCGCATCTGATGAAGGAACGCGTCGCCAACGGCAAGAAACGCTGATCGCGGCCCGCCCGATGGACAAGTCCCCCGACGCCTTCCGCACCATCAGCGAGGTGGCTGATCTGTTGGAAACGCCGGCGCATGTGCTGCGATTCTGGGAAAGCCGTTTTCCGCAGATCAAGCCGGTCAAGCGTGCCGGGGGACGCCGCTATTACCGGCCTGCCGATGTGGCCCTGCTGACCGGCATCCGCAAATTGCTGCACGATGAAGGGATGACCATCCGCGGCGTGCAGAAAATCCTGCGGGAACAAGGTGTTCGCCATGTTGCCGGGCTGTCTGGCGACGATGTCGATCCCGATCTTGATGACATGGCCGAAGCCATCGGCAGTGCCGATCTGTCATCATCGGACGGCGCGGAAGTTGTAGCCATCGTCGATTGGGTGGAAAAGGGCGCCATCACCGAAAGCCTGCAACGCAGCCGCGCCCAGGACCCTGCCCGGACCGAGACATCCCCGCAGCAAGGATCGCTGTTTGATCTGCCGGTGGAACACCCGGCGCCCGTCATGGCCCCCGTTCCTACGCCATCGCAGATCGAAGCCATGGGACCGGCATCGGGCCATACCCTCTCTGCACCGCCGAGCGCAGACCCTGGTACGCAGGGTGACCTGGCTGAACCAGAGGTGCAGGCGCAGCGATCTGACCCTTTGCCCAAGCCTTTGCCAGAGGTGATGGCGACGGCTGACCCCGCAGCGGCTGAAGGTGAAGCTGAGGCGGCAAACGACCCGCAAACATCTGCCGCCGCCGCACCTGCCGTGCCGGAAAAAACCGTCGAACAGCCCGCCGCCGAGATGGAAAACGAATCGGAACTGGGGTTGCGGCTCTGCGATCAGCCCTGGTTGCCCTCGCTCTTGCGTGCGCTTGCGCCGGATCAACGCGCCAGCCGCGCTGTTGCGCTGGCAGCACTGTTGCCCCGCCTGCAAGCGTTGCAAGACCGCATGCAAGGGGCGCGCAAAACCCGCAACGGATAATTTGCGCAGATGCGTTTTGTCGCTTGCCCCTGCCGGAATTATCGTTATGTATCCGCCCTGTCGGGCCGTGGCGCAGCCTGGTTAGCGCGTCCGTCTGGGGGGCGGAAGGTCGTGAGTTCGAATCTCACCGGCCCGACCAAATCGAAAACCGCCCGCCCTTGGCAACAAGGTGCGGGCGTTTTCATAACCGAAGAAAGGCGCTTCAGGTGACCGGAGTTCTGCCCGCACAAGCCCTGCGCCAGATGATACACAGCGGCGCAATTTCCGCAGAACCGACAATCCTGCCTGCACAAATTCAACCCGCCAGCCTTGATCTGCGGTTGGGTGCGGTGGCTTATCGTGTCCGCGCGTCCTTTCTGGCCGGTCAGGGCCGCAGCGTCAAAGACCGCATCGCCGAATTCGAAATGCACCGGATGGACCTGACCGCCGGGGCCGTTCTGGAAAAGGGCTGCGTCTATGTCATCCCGCTGATGGAACATCTGGCATTGCCGACAGGTGTTACCGCCGTGGCCAATGCCAAAAGCTCGACCGGGCGCCTGGATCTGCTGACCCGCACCATCACCGATGGCGGGGTCGAATTTGACCGGATTCCGGAAGGCTATACCGGCCCGCTTTACGCCGAGGTCTGCCCGCGCAGCTTTTCGGTGCTGGCCCGTGCGGGCCAACGGTTGAACCAGATCCGGTTCCGGCAGGGGCAGGCTCTGTTGTCCGATGCCGAATTGTCGGCGCTGCATGCCGCCGACCCGTTGGTCAGCGGCCCTGCGGTAATTTCGGAAGGCCTGGGCTTTTCGGTCGATCTGCGCCCCTCAGCGGGCGATCTGGTAGGCTATCGCGCCAAGCCGCATACCGGGGTGATCGATCTTGATCTGATCGGGCATTATCCGGCGGCGGAGTTCTGGGAGGAAATCCGCACCAATGATGGCCGCATCATTCTGGACCCTGGTGCCTTCTACATTCTGGTCAGCCGCGAAGCCGTGACGATCCCGCCCGATTATGCCGCCGAAATGGCCCCCTACCTGGCGATGGTGGGCGAGTTTCGGGTGCATTATGCCGGGTTCTTCGATCCGGGCTTTGGCCATGATGCGGCGGGCGGGCATGGGTCGCGTGGCGTGCTGGAGGTCCGCTGCCACGAAGCGCCCTTCGTTCTGGAACATGGGCAGGTTGTGGGGCGGCTGGTCTATGAACGTATGCAAAGCCGCCCGGAAACCCTGTATGGTGCCGGAATCGCGTCAAACTATCAGGGTCAGGGCCTGAAACTGGCCAAGCACTTCCGCTGAGTTCACAGCCGCCGGATGAACTTCGTCGCCTGCTTGGCGCGGCGTGTCATCGCTGCGGCCTGATCGGCTTGGGTACGCTCGGCCGGTGTCATGGTCTTGCGATCGGGTTTCGGTCCGACCATACGGTCGATCCCCAGCTTCATCGCGCGGCCAATCATCCGGCTGACAACCCTATTGAACAGCATCTGGAACAGGCGTTGCAGGTCCATCTCAATCCTCAAACAATTCGGTCTGGCCCGAGGGATCTTCGTCATCCTCATCGGGTTTGCCCATGCTGCCAGGCAGTGGCCGGTTGTCCAGCAGGCCCGCCGCGCGCAGGTCTTTCAGCCCCGGAAGGTCGCGCGCTGATTCCAGCCCGAAGTGATCAAGGAAGCCTTCCGTCACCACAAAGGTAACCGGGCGGCCCGGGGTCATGCGGCGGCGTCCGAACCGGATCCATTCCATTTCCAGCAATTGGTCGATGGTGCCCCGGCTGACGGCAACGCCCCGGATTTCTTCGATCTCGGCCCGGGTGACCGGCTGGTGATAGGCGATGATGGCCAGCGTTTCGATGGCCGCCCGGCTGAGCTTGCGGGTTTCCACCACCTCGGTCTGCATCAGGAAACCCAGATCGGGCGCGGTGCGAAAGGCCCAGCCATCCCCCACCCGCACCACCCGGACGCCCCGCCCTTCATAGCGGCGGCGCAGATAGGCCAGCGCCTCGGCGGCATCGCAGCCATGCGGCAGCCGCGCGCCCAGTTGCGCCACGCTCAGCGGTTCGGCACTGGCAAAAAGAATGGCCTCGACCATCCGTTCCTGTTCGGCAATCGGCGGGGCCTCGAACAGGCTTTGTTCGCGCGGATCACTCATTCGGGGACCTTCTGGCGGATCTGGATCGGGGCGAAGGTTTCGCTTTGGCGCAGATCGATCTGGCCGCGCTTGGCCATTTCCAGCACAGCGGCAAAATGGGCCGCCAATGATGATCGCCGCCGCATCGGATTGGTGTCCCACCCTTCGGGCAGCCAGCTTTGCAGATCGGTCCAGCTGGCGGCATAGCCGATCATGCCGCGCAGACGCTCCAGCGCCTGTTCCATGGTATAGACATGATGGCGGTCCATCACGAAGGGGCGGAATTCATCCTTGGTGCGGATGCGGGCATAGGCGCGCATCAGATCGATCAGGCTGGCGGTATAGGTGATGCGCCGGGCGCGTTCGATTTCTTCCCGATGCCCCCGCACAAAGAAATCGCGCCCTTTCTGATCGCGTGCCATCAACCGGGCTGCAGCTTCACGCATGGCTTGCAGACGTTCCAGCTGAAAGGCCAGATGGGCGGCCAGTTCCTCGGCGCTCGGGCCTTCCTCGGTCGGGTCCGGGGGCAGAAGAAGGCGGGATTTCAGATAGGCCAGCCAAGCCGCCATCACCAGATAATCCGCCGCAAGTTCGATCCGCAAGGCTTTGGCCTTGTTCACAAAACCCAGATACTGCTCTGCCAGTTGCAGCACCGATATGCGCCGCAAATCCACCTTCTGGGTGCGCGACAGCGTCAGCAGCAGGTCCAGCGGCCCTTCAAACCCGTCCACATCGACGATCAGCGCCTCGGCGGCCAGCCGGTCGCTGACTGTTTGCCGGGGATCGCTGTCGCCCCACAGATCAGACATGCGCCGCGCCCAGAAGCGCATCATGTTCGGCACGCAGCGCGACAAGATCGGCGGGTTCGGGGGCATGGCGCGCGGCCAAGGCTTTTGCGGCACGGGCCATGGCCTCGGCCCCCATTTGGCCCGCCGCTGCAGCCACCTGCTGCATTTCGGCCAGATCGCCCTTGCAATGCAGTGCAATGTCACAGCCCGCCGCAATGGCCCGCGCCGCCCGCTCTGCCAATGTGCCCGACAGGGCCTGCATGTTGAGATCATCGCTCATCAACAGACCATGAAAGCCGATGTCCTCGCGGATCAACCGGATCATCTGGGGCGAACAGGTCGCAGGCGCGCTGTCATAGGCGGAGAATACGATATGCGCCGTCATGGCCATCGGCAGATCGGCCAGCGCCCGGAATGGCGCGAAATCGGTGGCTTGCAGGGTATCAGCGTCCGCGCTGACCGTGGGCAGATCGTGATGCGTGTCGCCCGTGGCCCGCCCGTGGCCAGGCAGGTGTTTCATCACCGGAAGAACCCCGCCCGCCAGATGGCCATCTGCCGTCGCCCGACCCAGGTCCGCCACGATTGCGGGCGCCTCGCCATAGCAGCGATTGCGCAGGAAGGTATGGGTCTGATCGGTTGCCAGATCCAGACAGGGGGCGCAGTTGCCATCAATGCCAGCATCGCGCAATTCTGCGGCGATCAATCGGGCCCGCAGCCACATCATGCGCGCCGCATTGGCCCCGGCCCGCGCCACCGCCTCCAGCGGCGGCAGCCATTCGGCCCAATGCGGGGCACGCAGCCGCTGCACCCGCCCGCCTTCCTGATCGACCAGGATAGGGGCATCGCGGCCCACCGCATCCCGCAATGCAGCGGTCAAGCGGCGCAATTGATCCGGGTTTTCGACATTCCGGGCGAACAGAATGAACCCGAACGGATCGGCGTCACGGAAAAAGGCGGCTTCATCGGCGGCGAGGTCTGCGCCCGAACAACCGAAGATGGTGGCACCCTGCCCCAAGCTCATCGCAGCGCCACCGGAATGCATTCCGGCCCTTCGGTGGTGATGGCAGAACAGAAGCGGCGGGCATCGGCCTCATCGCTGAACCCATGGGCGCGCAGGCGATAGAAGGTGCGGCCCCCGCTTTCAGCGGACTGGATCACCCTGCCCTTGCCCGTCAGCAATTCGCCGAACTGACCCGCCAGCTTGTCCCAATGCGCGCGCGCTTCATCGGCGGTATCAAACGCGCCGAACTGCACCAGACGTGTTCCGGGGGAAAGCGTAGTCGGATCAATTTCGGTGGTTGCCAGGGCGAGCGCCGCGGCCACACCATCCGGGGCCGCGGCCACACTGCGCCCACCCGGGCGCGGCGCGGGGCGCAGCGATTTGCCAATGCCGCCCGGCACAACCGGGGCGTCGATCACCGGCTCTGGCGTGGGTGCAGCCACGACAGGGGCCAGCGGGGTCGCCCCATTGGCCAGCGCATCCGCCAGCGCCTGCGCAGCCGCCACCGGATCAGCAGCGGGGGCAGCCTCTGGTTCAACCGGTTCAACAGACAGGCTGGTGGGCGGAGCAAAACCGGGGGCCGTTTCCGCGAGTGAAGGTCCATCGGCTGCCGGGCCTGGGGTCGGGGCTACGAAAAGCGGGTCCGGCAAGGCATCAGGGGCGGGCACGATGGGCTGTGCGGCGGGGCTGTCAGTCGGGGTGACCAGCGCCGCGGGCGGCTCCGGTGCCAGACCCGGCGTATCTTCAACGGCCAGTTCATCGGGCCGGGGCGCCAATGCGATCTGATCGGGCAAGGGGGTGGCAACACCAACCGCCGCCACATCATTGACCGAAAGCCCCTGATGCGCCGCCACCTCGCCGCCCGGATTTTCCGGCGCGATCCGCATTGGCCCCGGTTCGGCCTTGATGACCGGGATACCATGCAGGCTGCGCATGGCGTTCTGATAGGCCCAATGCCCGCCAGCCGCCAGCAGGCCCAGCGAGATTGCCGCCCCTGCCAGCATCGGCAACCGGCTGGGCCGCCGCGCCGGCGCAGGGGGTTCATACCCGGTGTCGAGTTCGTCGAAATTCACGTCCGCCATGCCCGCATGCCTCATGCGCGGGGCTTGCGTCCCGCGCTTTGCCTGTTTCCCGGTCGGGCGCCTGTTTTCAGCGCATTTCCTCGACCGGCGTGACACCCAAGATAGCAAGACCGGCGCAAATCACAACGCTTACAGCGCGGGCAAGGCCGATTTTTGCCTGTGTGACGCTGGTATCCTCCTGCACGAAACGCAAGCCGGGCTCATCATTGCCACGGTTCCACAGGCCATGCAGATCAGAGGCCAGTTCATAGAGATAGAAGGCCACGCGATGCGGTTCATTGCCCTTGGCCGCGATTTCAACCAGACGCGGCCATTCCGCGATCTTGCCCATCAGCGCAAGTTCGGCCGGATGGTTCAGAACGGACAGATCGGCAGTGGCCAAGGTGGCGTCATCCACCGACACCCCGGCCGCTCTGGCCTTGCGCAGGACCGAATTGATCCGGGCATTGGCATATTGCACATAAAAGACCGGGTTGTCCTTCGACTGTTCCATCACCTTGTCAAAGTCGAAATCCAGCGCCATGTCGTTCTTGCGCGTCAGCATGACAAAGCGGGTCACATCGGCGCCAACTTCCTCGACCACATCGCGCAGGGTGACAAAGGTGCCCGCACGCTTGGACATCTTGAAGGGCTCGCCATTCTTGAACAGCTTGACCAGCTGGATCAGCTTGATGTCCAGCGGCACGCGCCCCCCCGAAAGCGCCGAGACGGCGGCCTTCATGCGCTTGACATAGCCGCCATGATCAGCGCCGAAAATGTCGATCAGCTGATCAAAGCCGCGCTGCACCTTGTTGTAATGATAGGCAATATCTGGCGCGAAATAGGTCCAGCTGCCATCCGATTTCATCACCGGGCGGTCCACGTCATCGCCATGCGCGGTGGAGCGGAACAGGGTCTGCTCGCGCGGTTCCCAATCTTCGGGGGTCTTGCCCTTCGGCGGTTCCAGCACGCCATCATAGATCAGGTCCATGCCGCGCAGCGTTTCGATCGCAGCCTCGATCTGGCCAGTGCCATAGAGCGCCTTTTCGCTGGAATAGACATCCATCCGCACGCCAAGCGCGGCCAGATCCTCCCGGATCATGGCCATCATCGCATCGGTCGCGAAGTCGCGCACCTCATCCAGCCAGACGGATTCCGGCTGGTCGAGCAGAGTGGTGCCGTATTTTGTCTTCAGCGCCTCGCCCACCGGGATCAGGTAATCGCCCGGATACAGACCTTCGCGGATTTCCGGTTCCAGACCATTGGCCTCGCGGTAGCGTTCAAAGGCGCTGCGCGCCAGAACATCGACCTGTGCGCCACCATCGTTGATGTAATATTCGCGGGTAACGTTCCATCCCGCAAAGGCCAGCAGATTGGCCAGCGCGTCACCCACCACGGCACCGCGCACATGGCCCACATGCATCGGGCCGGTGGGATTGGCGGATACGAATTCGACATTCACCTTCTGGCCTGCGCCGATGTCGGACCGACCAAAATCGGTGCCCGTCTGCAGGACAGTGCGCACCAGACCCTGCCAGACACCGGGATTGAGGCGCAGGTTCAGGAACCCGGGGCCAGCCACTTCGGCGCTGGCAATGCGGGGATCGGCGGCCAGGCGGGCGGCCAGCGCCTCGGCAATCACGCGCGGCGCAAGGCCCGCGGGCTTGGCCAGCACCATGGCCGCATTGGTTGCCATGTCGCCATGGGCCGGGTCGCGCGGCGGCTCTACCGCCACAGCGGCAGTTTCAAGCCCGGCGGGCAATTGCCCTGCCGCTTCCATCGCGCCCAGTTCGGCGATCACAAGCGCGCGCAATTCGGTGAAAAGGTTCATCACATCCGTCCTTCCTGACCCTCCGGCTCATGCCAGAGGGCGGAAGGCGGGTCAAGTTCAGCCCGCTTTCGGCCCGGGTCTTGTCAGGAAATGCAGGGCGAGAACGGCGGCGCACAGGCCCCAGACCGGCCAGGGCGTCAGCCCCAGCACCGCCACGCCGGCCCCATAGCGCAGCGGATCGACAAAGGCCAAGGCGGGCAGGCAGAGAACCAGCAGAACGGCAAGCGGGCGGATCGCGCGGTTCAGCAGGTCGATCTTTGCGGGAAGGGGCTGGTCTTCCAGCCCCTCGGTCAGCAGGGCGGCAACCCGGCGCAGGCGTGCGGGATCGGGCAACATGGTCATCCCCAACGGGCGGTTCGGGCGCGGTGCTGCGCCTCTGTCAGGTGAAAATGCGGGCTGATGAATTCCTCGGCCCGGACGATCCAGCCCCCTTTGCCACCATCGCGGCGGCGGGCATATTTGCGGCTGGCCGGACGGGCATCCGCCAGACCGTAATAATAATCCCGCCGCGCCACCCCATAGGCATCAGCCAGCGTGCCGGGCATGGCTTCAGCCGCCTGTGCTGCGGCCAGCGCCGTCTTGGGCCCGATCACCCCGTCGGCAACAAGCGGCCAGCCCAGATCGGTCAGCAAACGCTGCAGGATCTTCACGGCATTGGCCCCCGCATTGACATACATGTCAAAGACCGAGGCCTGCAGGCAGCGGGGCAACCGATCAATCCCCGGCTTTTCAAAATAGTCGCGCAGGAAGATTTCAACCGCCTGGTCCCGGGTCAGGCGCTTGACATCATCAATCCCCACACGGCCATCGCCGGTCAGATCCAGCGCCAGACGGCGCATGGTATGGATGGTGACCCCGTAATTCGTGGCCCCGCCGGGATCAGCGGGATCGTTCACATAGCCGCCTTCGCGGGCAACGATTTCGCGGGCAATATCGCGCGGATGTTTCATGGCCAGACCCCCGGTTGCTTTGGGGGTCAGGCTGGCTTGCCAGGGTTAATTCAGCGCCAATCAGCCGTTCGGTGCGCCCGGATCCTTGTAAACACCCTGTTCCTTCAAGGCTTCCATGACCTCTTTCGGCATATAGGTTTCATCATGCTTGGCCAGGATTTCCGAAGCGACAAAAGTGCCATCCTGCATCTGACCAGTGCCAATCATGCCCTGACCTTCGCTGAACAGATCGGGCAACACGCCGGTAAAGGCGACCGGGATCACCTCCGCCCCATCGGTCACGTTGAAGGTGATGGTTTCCCCCTGCCCGCGCTTGATGCTGCCGGGTTCTACCAACCCGCCCAGACGGAACACCTCGCCCGGGGCGGGCGGTTCGGCAATCACTTCCGCGGGGGCCCGGAACAGGTTGATGCCATCGCGCATGGCGTAACCGATCAGCGCCGTGGAACCCACCAGCAACACAAAGGCCAGCAGGATGATCTGGATGCGGCGGGTTTTCTTCAAGCCTTTCAGACCTGACATCTGGGTTCTCCTTCGCGCGGCGGGATCAGGGGAAGGTGGCCACCCCCATCAACCCTTCGGTTTCCTCCAGCCCCAGCATCAGATTGGCATTCTGCAGGGCCTGACCGGACGATCCCTTGCACAGGTTGTCCAGCGTGGCCACCACCAGGGTCCGGCCCGGGATGCGGTCGCCCACCACCCCGATATGGCAGAAGTTGGAGCCCCGCACATCGCGCGACGAGGGGAGTGCGCCGAAAGGTAGCACCTCGATGAACGGCTCCAGCGCATAGCGCGCCTCCAGCGTGGACCAGATGGTCCGCGCATCGCCCTTCACATAGACGCTGGCCAGAATGCCCCGGTTCATCGGGGCCAGATGCGGGGTGAATTGCACAAGCACGGGCCGCCCGGCGATCTTGCTGAATTCCTGATCGAATTCACCCAGATGCCGATGCTTGCCACCGGCAGAATAGGCATGGGTGCCCTCTGACAATTCGGCATGCAGCAGGTTTTCCTTGAGCGACCGACCGGCACCGGAAACCCCGCATTTCAGATCGAGCAGGATATCATCCAGATCGATGCAGCCCGCCTCGATCAGCGGACGCAGGGCATATTGGCCGGTAGCAGCATTGCAGCCCGTTCCCGCCACCAGACGCCCCGCCCGAATGTCTTCGCGGTAAAATTCGGTCAGGCCATAGACCGCCTCGGCCTGCAGATCGGGCGCGGCATGGGGTTGGCCATACCATTTTTCATACTCCGCCACGTCGCGCAGCCGGAAATCGGCGGAAAGATCCACGATCTTGAGATCACGCGGTAATTCCTTGATCACGGCCTGGCTGGTGGCATGCGGCAAGGCGCAGAAGGCCAGATCGACCTTGGCAAAATCGATCTCGTCGATCTTGCACAGTTTCGGCAGGTCAAGGTGGCGCAGAAAGGGGAAGACCTCGGCCATCGCCATGCCAGCCTTGCGGTCTCCCGACAGGGCCACGATCTGCAGGCGCGGATGGGTGGCGATCAGGCGGACCAGTTCGGCACCCGTGTAGCCCGATGCCCCGAGGATTGCGATGCGCTTCTTCATGTCCCGCCCCTTCTGCCGGATTTGCGCCTCTTCTTTGCGGCGCAAGGGGCGTTGATGCAAGGGGTTAGTGCGGGTCTGGCGCACGTTCCCCGGCACGGATCGCGAAGGGCAACCGGTTTTCAGGCGGGGGCAAGGGGCAGACCGCGAAATCGGTAAAGGCGCAGGGTGGGTTGAAGGCGCGGTTGAAATCCAGCACCACCATATTCCCCACCACTTCGCCGATCAGAAAGCGCGACGCGGCATAGGTTTCGCAGCCCGAGGTGGCATCGCGGATCACGAACATCGGTCGACCTGCCTTCATATGCAGCGGCACAAGACCGACATCATGCCCTGCATGGGAAAACCGTGCGACATGGGTTTGCGTGACCCGATCGCTGCGCCCTTTCACCAGTTCCGCCTGTCGGGTGATCGGGCTTGGCAATGCCACCCATTCGGCCCGCACCACCCACGCAGGATCGAAGGCGAAGCAGGTGATCCCCCCGAAATTCAGGCGGCGCGGATCGTCGATCAACCGAACCCGCAGCG
The DNA here is from genome assembly GCF_036964905.1 of Gemmobacter denitrificans. NCBI lineage: Bacteria > Pseudomonadati > Pseudomonadota > Alphaproteobacteria > Rhodobacterales > Paracoccaceae > Gemmobacter > Gemmobacter denitrificans. Next base: position 285,504 of record NZ_JBALHR010000001.1, on the reverse strand, counting down.
CCGCCGCGCCATCAACCACATGGATTTCCAGCATCAGCCCCGCCACCGACAGGCGCGCCGGGGCCTCGGGCTGGGGGTGGAAATCCAGTGTCTCGGTGCTGGTTGTCAGCCGCGCCGTGAGGTCGGAACAAAGCTCCAGCACGCCCAGGTGATCCGGGCCAACCGAAAGAACCACATCGTTCTGCGCTGACCGGCCCACGGTCATCCGGCCCGGGGCGATTTCAACCCGATCGGTCAGGTTCAACCAGCCATCCTCGGCCCGCAGGGCAGCCAGCCGATCCGCCTGCCAAGCGGCCCAGTCCATCAGGCGGCCTCGAACCGGATCGGGCGGCGCAGGAATTGCGTGGCCTTGGACGACACATTGCCCGGATCGCCCGTTGTCAGGAATTTGGATTGCGTGCCGGATCCCAGGAATTCCGGGCGGCGGATCAGGTAATCGGCCAGACTTTCCGCCACCAATCCGGCCTGACTGTACACTTTCACATCCGGCCCAAGCGCCTCTTGAAAGGCCTTTTGCATCAAAGGGTAATGGGTGCATCCCAAAATGGCCGCCTGCGGATGCGGCATCCGGCGCTTCAACGCCTCGACATGGCTGCGCACCAGGGCTTCGGCCAGCAGTTCATCGCCCTGTTCGATTGCATCGACCACACCACCGCAGGGCTGCGCCTCGACATCAACCCCGATCGCGCGGAACGCAAGCTCTCGCTGAAACGCGCGGCTGGCCACGGTCGCGGGCGTTGCAAACAGCGCCACATGCTTCACCGCCACTTCGCGCGGTGGGGAATTGTCACCCCATTGCCGTTCGGTCAGCGCCTCGATCAGCGGCACAAAGACACCCAGCACACGCTTGTCCTTGGGCACCCAGCTTTCCTGCATCCGCTTCAACGCTGCGGCGGATGCGGTATTGCAGGCCAGAATGACCAGATCGCACCCTTCGGCCCAAAGCCGTTCGGTGGCGGCACAGGTCAGATTGAAGATGTCATCATGGGTGCGCACGCCATAGGGCGCGTGGGCATTGTCGCCGAGATAGACAAAGGGCACATCCGGCAAACGCTTCGCCACCGCATCCAGCACCGTCAGCCCGCCAAGGCCGCTGTCGAACACACCCACCGCCATCGTTCTGCCCTCCCGCTACCGGGTCTTGTATTTCGCCTCGAATTCGTGACCCAAAGCATAGGGATCAATCGGATCGGGTGAAAGGGCATAGGTGGCCGCGCGCAGGAAATCCATCATGCCACGCGCATCTGACCCATAACCGGCCAGATCGGCAGCCGGAATCGGTTTGCCGATCACGACCTGCACAGGCCGGTCCAGCCGGGCGCGGAATTCCTTGATCAGCAGGCCCAGACGCAGCGTGTAATGCAGATGGCTCGCAATCTGGAACAACCGGCTGTTATGACCGGTGAAGAACACCGGCACCACCGTCGCCCCGCTGCGCTGGATCAGCTTGGCGGTGAAGTTGCGCCAGCCCGGGTCCAGCGGTTTGGCGAACAGCGGTTTGGCCGAGGTAGAGACCGTGCCCCCCGGAAACACCCCGATCGCACCGCCATCGGCCAGATAGCTCAGCGCCTCGCGCCGGGTTTGCAGGTTCAGCGCCACGGCCTCGGGCGTGGGGTCAAAGCTGATGGGCAGAATCACGCGGCGCAGATCGGGTGCCTTCACAAACACCGAATTGGCCAGAATGCGGAAATCGCCGCGCAGACGGTCCAGCAGATGGCCCATCATCAGCCCGTCCAGAATACCGTAAGGGTGGTTGGCAATCATCACCAGCGGACCCTGCGAAGGGATGGCGGCCAGATCACCGGCCAGCACGTCAAGCTGCAGGCCAAAGCGTTCCGGCATCACCTGCCAGAAGCTGCGCCCCGAGGAAATCTCGTGCTCGTATCCTGCCGCGCGGGCAATGACGCGGTTGCGTCCGGTTCCCTGTTCCAGAGCCCGGATCAACACCCGCCCGGCACGGCTTTGCGCCGCACTGGCATAGCTGATGTCGCGGCTTACATCGGCACGGATCATCCGGCCCCTCCTGTCATTGTTCAGAAGACGGAATAACGACAGGAAGGTCACAGGGTGATGACATTCAGGCCGCCTTGCGTGGCGCAGCGTCCCCGCCTGCACGAATTTTTGCGATCAATTCGGCGCGACGCTTTTCGGCCTTGGCCGCATTAGCCTCTTTCACCGGACCAAAGCCACGGATGGTCAGCGGCAATTCGAGCAACTCGACCAGCAGGGCCTCGGTTTCGGGGCTTGCCAGTGGCAGCAGCGCATCCAGATCGCGTTCATATTGCGCGATCAGCGCGCGTTCCATCCGCCGCTCCGGATGACGCCCGAAAGGATCAAATCTGGTGCCGCGCAGCCCCTTCATCCGCGCCAACAGCCGGAACAGCGGCAAGATCCAGGGGCCGAATTCGCGTTTTCTTGGCCGACCATCCGCCGCCTTGCCGGGCAGAATGGGCGGCGCAAGGTGGAAACGCAGCGCCTTGATGCCGTCCAGCTGTTCTGCCGCCTTTTCAGCGGTTTGCAGATGCAGACGGGCCACTTCGTATTCGTCCTTGTAGGCCAGCAGCTTGTGATAACCCTTGGCCAGCGCCAGCCGCAGCGCAGGCGGGGCCGCATTCACGCGCGCCAGATAGCGCTTGGCCAGAACTTCGTCCTGATAGGCCCGCAGATGATCGGCGCGATAGGCGACGGGATCGACCGGCACGGCCTCTTGCGGCACCAGCAGCGCCTGTGCCTGTTCAGGAAAGGCCTGCGCCCAGCGTCCCAGATCAAAGGCGCGCAGATTGGCCTCCACCCCCGCGCCATTCAGGCGCACCGCTTCGCGCAGCGCGAGTTCCGACAGCGGCACCAGACCGGCCTGCCAGGCCATGCCCAACAGCAGCATGTTGGAATAGATCGAATCCCCAAGCGCAACCCGGGCCAGTTCCGACGTGTCGATGAAACTGACCCCATCGCGCAGGCGTGCCTGAAGAGCGACGCGCAAATCTTCTTGCGGAATACGAAATTCGGTATTGCGGGTGAATTCGCCCGTCACGATTTCATGGTCGTTCACCACGGCACGCGTGCGCCCTGTGGTCATCAGGCCAATGGTCTTTGCGCCTGCCGTCACCACGAGATCACCGCCAATCACCGCGTCAGCCTCGCCCACCGAAACCCGGATGGCCGAGATATCTTCGGGGGCATTGGCGATGCGGCAATGGATATGCACCGCGCCGCCTTTCTGGGCGAGGCCGGCCATCTCCATCATCCCCGCGCCTTTGCCATCCAGATGCGCAGCCATGGCCAGGATCGCGCCAATGGTCACAACGCCTGTGCCGCCGACCCCGGTGATCACGATGTTATGTGTGCCCCGGATCATGGGCAGCGCGGGTTCAGGCAAAGCAGGAAGATCAAGCGCCAGGCCTTTGGATTTCTTTGGCTTTGCACCTTCCAGTGTCACAAAGCTGGGGCAGAACCCCTGCAGACAGCTGAAATCCTTGTTGCACGACGATTGGTCGATCCCGCGCTTGCGCCCCAACTCGGTTTCCACCGGCACCACCGAAACGCAGTTCGATTGCACGCCACAATCGCCGCACCCTTCGCAAACATCGGTGTTGATGAAGACGCGGCGGTCGATGTCAGGAAAGCTGCCTTTCTTGCGGCGGCGGCGTTTTTCGGCGGCGCAGGTCTGAACATAAAGAAGAACCGACACGCCGGGCACCTTGGCCAGACGCTTCTGCACAGGGTCGAGCGCGTCGCGGGTTTCGCGCTTCACCTCAGCGGGGAATTTCGACAGATCGAGCCCCTCCTTGGGGTCATGAACCAGCACGACCTCGCGCACGCCCATGGCCAGAACCTCGCGGGCAATGCGGTCGGGCGTCAGGCCGCCTTCATTGAACTGACCACCCGTCATGGCGACCGCGTCATTGAACAGGATCTTGTAGGTGATGTTGGTGCCTGCCGCCAAGGCCGCCCGGATCGCCTGCGCACCGGAATGGTTATAGGTGCCATCGCCCAGGTTCTGGAACACGTGATCCCGTTTGGAAAACGGCGCCTCGCCCACCCAGCTCACCCCTTCACCGCCCATCTGGGTAAAGCCGGTGGTGGTGCGGTCCATCCATTGCACCATGTAATGACAGCCGATCCCGGCATAGGCACGGCTGCCCTCGGGCACCTTGGTCGAACTGTTATGCGGGCAGCCGGAGCAGAAATAGGGCAGACGCGCCGCTAGATCGCGGGCATTGTCGGCCCGGCGCATGTCCTGAATGCGGGCCAGCCCCACCTTGATGCGGTCGGTGCCGCGGCCTTCCTCGATCAGGATGCCGCCCAGCTTTTCGGCAATCAGCATCGGATCCAGCGCATAGCGCGTGGGAAACAGCTCTTCTTGGGTCCGGTCGTGATGCCAGCCCAACACGCGGCGGCCCCGGCGGTTGTCAAAGATCGCTTCCTTGACCTGCACTTCGATCAGCTTGCGCTTTTCTTCGACAACCACAATGATTTCAAGACCTTCTGCCCATTCATTAAAACCCTTCATGTCCATGGGGAAGGTTTGGCCCACCTTGTAGGTGGTCAGGCCCAGCCGGTCAGCCTCGGCGGCGTCGATCCCCAGCAAAGACAGAGCATGCGTCAGGTCCAGCCAGTTCTTTCCCGCCGCAACGAAGCCGATCCGGGCACCGGGGCGGCCCCAGACGCGCTTGTCCATCTTGTTGGCATGGCTGAAGGCTTCGGCGGCAAAGCGCTTGTAGTCGATCATCCGCGCTTCCTGCGCGACGGGCGTATCGCCCAGACGGATATTCAGCCCGCCCGGCGGCATGCGGAAGTCAGGGGTCACGAATTGCATGCGGAACGGGCTGCCATCGACAACGGCGGTGGCCTCTACCGTGTCCTTCATCGTCTTCAGACCCACCCAGACCCCGGCAAAACGGCTGAGCGCCCAGCCATACAGGCCGTAATCCAGCACTTCCTGAACACCGGCCGGGCTGACCACCGGCATATAGGCATCAACCATCGCCCAGTCGGACTGGTGCAGCACGGTCGAGCTTTCGCCGGTGTGATCATCGCCCATCGCCATCAGCACCCCACCATGGCGGCTGGTTCCGGCCATATTGGCATGGCGCATGACATCGCCGGTACGATCCACCCCCGGGCCTTTGCCGTACCACAGGGCAAAGACGCCGTCATGCTTGCCCTCGCCGCGCAATTCCGCCTGCTGACTGCCCCAGATGGCCGTGGCAGCCAGATCCTCGTTCAGGCCGGGCTGGAACAGGATATCGGCAGCCGCCAGTTCCCGCTGGGCCTTGCTCATGGTCAGATCGACCGCCCCCAGGGGCGACCCGCGATAGCCGGTGCAATAGCCCGCCGTATCAAGCCCTGCGGCACGGTCGCGCGCCCGCTGCATCAGCATCAGACGCACCAGCGCCTGTGTGCCATTCAGCAAGACAGGTGATTTGGCCAGATCATAGCGATCCGCCAAAGTGACATTCCTCAGGATCGCATCCTGCTTGCCCATTGTGCACCTCCCCTGCAAATCGGCTGGCCTTGCAGCATAATAGGTCACAATTACTGACCTACAAAGCGGAAAATCGCATGATTGTAATGTTTACAGGTGCGGTTTCCTCTCTATGTAGGGACAGCGATGTTAGCGTCAAAGAAACGAACAAGAGTTGCGCGATGGATTGGGACAAGCTCAGGATATTTCACGCGGTGGCGGATGCGGGCAGCCTGACCCATGCGGGCGATACGCTGCATCTGTCGCAATCGGCTGTCAGCCGGCAAATTCGTGCATTGGAGGAAAGCCTGAATGTCACGCTGTTCCACCGCCATGCGCGGGGGCTGATTCTGACTGAACAGGGCGAATTGCTGTTCGATGCCACCACCGCAATGGTGAAGCGGCTCGATGCGGCAGCAGCCCGTATCCGCGACAGCGAGGATGAGGTGTTCGGCGAATTGCGGGTGACCACGACCACCGGCTTCGGCACACTCTGGCTCGCGCCGCGCCTGCCCGCGCTTTACAAGAAGTATCCGGCCCTGAAGATCGACCTGATGCTGGAAGAACGCGTGCTCGATCTGCCCATGCGCGAGGCTGATGTGGCCATTCGCATGAAGGAACCCAGTCAGGCCGACCTGATCCGCCGCCGCCTGATGAACATCAGGATGCGCCTTTATGCGACGCCGGAATATCTGGCGGATCACGGCATGCCCGAAACCATGGCCGATTTCAGCGCCCATCGATTGATCTGCCAGCATGCAGGCACGGCCCAGGTGGCAGCCGGTGCCAATCTGGTGGCGCAGCTCATGAGCTATGACATTCCGTCAACCCTGACGGTGAACAACTATTTCGGCGTGCTGCAGGGTGTCCTGAGCCATCTGGGGATCGGCGTGCTGCCCGATTACGTCACCGAAGACTTCCCGCATCTGCAACGCGTGTTGCCCGAAGTGGAATCCAACGAAGTGCCGGTCTTCCTCGCCTATCCCGAGGAGCTGCGGCATTCCAAGCGTGTGGCCGCCTTCCGCGACTTTGTGACGGAAGAGATCATGCAATTCCGTAAATCCCATATATCTTAATGACTTGCACAAATTGCGCCCCAGCTATGCATCGGGCGCATGGCGGGCATGCTGCGTATGCAGCATGATTTGGCTTGAACGGAATCACCGCCATGCCTAAATCCCGCCATGAAGACGGTGGTTGAGACACTCTCCCACAATCTTCATACCTCCCTGTTGGACTTGGGCCGAGCTTCTGCTCGGCCTTTTTTTTGTTTTTCGGGCGGTTTTTTTCGATTGCCGGTCAATGCGGCAGCGCAGAAAGCCGTTTGCGCAGAAACAAGGCATCCGCAGCAGAGGGTGCGGCGGCGATGGCGGCGGCATAGGCGCTGCGCGACTCGGCCCAGCGGGACTGACGTGCATGAAGTTCGGCCTGAACGGCCATCAGCGGCTGATAGCAGGCCAGATCGGCCTGCAGGCTTGCAACCAAGGCATCAGCCGCTTCCAGCAACCCCAGTTCCATCAGCACAACGGCGCGGTTCAGCTCGATCACGGGCGAAGGTTCAAACCGCAACAGCGCGTCATATAGTGCAAGGCTCTGTCGCCAGTCCGGGCCTTCGGGGGCCATGATACAGGCCGCCAGCGCCGCCTTGATCTGAAACGGACCTGGCGCCCGGCGCGGAAGGGCTGCCTCCAGCAGGCGCTGCCCTTCGGCCAGCAAGGCCGCGTCCCACAAGGTGCGATCCTGTTCGGCGGGCGGCACCAGCGCCCCATCGCTGCCGATCCGGGCAGCTCGCCTTGCATGGGTCAGAGCCATGAGCGCGAGTATCCCCTCCACCTCCGCCTGATCGGGGCACAGCGTCACAAGCAGCCGCGCCAGAAACAGCGCCTCTTCGCACAGTCCGCAACCTGCGCGCGGACCCTGGTGATAGCCTTGATTGAAAACCAGATAGACGACATCCAGCACCGCCCCCAGACGCGCAGTCCAGGCTTCTGGACCAGGCACGACGAACCCCACCCCTGCCTGCGCCAGACGCGCCTTGGCCCGGCTGAGACGCTGGCCCATCGTCGGTTCGGCATCCAGAAAGGCGGCGGCAATCTGTGCGGTCGTCAAACCCGCAATGCAGCGCAAGGTCAGCGCCACCTGACTTTTGCGATCCAGGACCGGATGACAACAGGTGAAGATAAGCCGCAACCGCTCATCCGCGATGTCTTCGGCCAGATCGGCCTCCTGGCGCAGCAAGGGGGCCAGATTGCGTGCCTTTTCCGTCTCTCGTCCCTCGCGGCGATAGCCGTCAATCGCCTTGCGCAGCCCGACGCGCAAAAGCCATGCCACCGGGTTTGACGGCACACCAGCCCGCCCCCAATGCACATGGGCCGAGGCCAAGGCCTCTTGCAACGCTTCCTCCGCACGGGAGAAATCACCGATCCGCGCCACAAGGGCGGCCAGAAGCCGCCCTTGATCCTGCCGTATCAGCGCCGCGAGCGCTGTGGCCGCTGTCACGAATAATCCATCACCGGGCGGATTTCGACCGTACCTGTGCGAGCGATCGGAATGGCGGCGGCAAATGCCTGCGCATCGTGCAGGCTGGCCGCTTCGATCAGGTAATAGCCCCCCAGATGCTCCCGCGATTCCGCAAAGGGGCCATCCATGGTTTCCACCTTGCCATTGCGCATCTTCAAGCAGGTCGCGGTTTCCACACCTTGCAGACCTTCGCCTGACAGGACCATCGCAAAATGGGCCATACGTTTGTCCAGCGTCATGAACTCTTCCATCCAGGGCTCAAATTCCGGGGTGCCCGGCACAGGGTCATCGGCAGGATTACCGTAAAGCAGAACCATGTATTTCATCAGCAGTCTCCTGTGGTTTGTGAAAAGAGATTGGAAATTCGGTTCACAATGGCGGCGCAAGCGCCAGCATCCGTGCAGCATCCGCGTTGCTGCAAGCGGGGGTGGGTCTGGCTCATGTCAATTGCCTGCCGGATTGTAATCCATCACCGGGCGCAATTCGATGGTGCCATAAGGTGCCGAGGGGATCATCGCGGCATATTTCAGGGCGGTGTCCAGATCGGGCACATCCATGATGTAATAGCCACCCAGATGTTCCTTGGTTTCGGCGAAAGGGCCATCCATGGTTTCCACCTTGCCGCCACGAATGCGCAGCGACACGGCGGTCTCGACGCCCTGCAGCCCATCACCGGCCACAAGATGGCCTGCGGCTTTCAGGGCCTCGTTCACAGCGAAATAGCCTTGCATCATCGCGTCGAATTCGGGGGTGCCCCAAGCGGGTTCAAGCGCAGGGTCGGTGTAGATCAGGGCCATGTATTGCATCATCCGTCTCCTTTGGGGTCATGGAAGGTAAAGGCAGGTCGGTTTACAGCGGCAGGGCAAGCGCCAGCAGCACGATCAGGATCAGCAAGGCCGCGATATTGGTGCTGTTGCCCACAATGCGCATCACATGGGTCGCCTGACGCGCCTTCAACCCGAAGGGATGCGCTACACGGCCCAGCACCGTCAGTCCGCCAGCCAGATGCAGCCAGAATGCCCCTGCCCCGACCAGTTCGGCCACGATCAACAGGATCAGCAGCATCGGCACCCATTCCACGAAATTGCCGTGGCAGCGGATGCGTTCATGCAGGCTGTCATTGCCGCCATCCCCGATGGAAATGTTCAGCGCGGCCCGGGTCCGTGTCACATTGAACCAAAGCACCAGAAATATCGCGGCCAGCGGCAGTGCATAGAGCGGGGTCACGGCAAGTGTGGTCATGGCAAATCCTGTGTTTTGCGTTTCCGATGTCCCAAGGACGTCTGACCTTCGCCGATTTCGACAAGGGGCTGCAAAAAAACTGCCCCGCGGCGAAAAAAGTTGGGGGCGCGGCTAGCGGCCCACCTTTCACCCCCGATGCGATTGCCCTATGAGGCGGGCACGCCAGTCAGAGATGAGGGAAGCCATGACCGAACCCGCAATCACCCCCGAGCTGATCGCTTCGCATGGCCTCAAACCCGACGAATATCAGCGCATCCTTGACATCATCGGGCGCGAACCGACCTTCACAGAACTGGGCATCTTTTCGGCCATGTGGAACGAACATTGTTCCTACAAATCGTCGAAGGTGCATCTGCGCAAGCTGCCGACCACTGGCCCGCAGGTGATCTGCGGCCCGGGCGAAAATGCCGGTGTGGTGGATATCGGCGATGGTCAGGCAGTCATCTTCAAGATGGAAAGCCACAACCACCCCTCTTACATCGAACCCCATCAGGGGGCAGCTACCGGCGTGGGTGGCATACTGCGCGATGTGTTCACCATGGGCGCGCGCCCCATTGCGGCGATGAATGCGCTGTCCTTCGGTCTGCCCAGCCATCCCAAGACCAGCCATCTGGTGAAGGGCGTCGTCGAAGGGATCGGCAGCTACGGCAATGCCTTCGGCGTGCCGACCGTCGGGGGCGAAGTGCGCTTCCATCGCGCCTATAATGGCAACTGTCTGGTGAATGCCTTTGCCGCCGGTCTGGCCGATGCCGACAAGATCTTCTATTCCGCCGCATCAGGCGTGGGCATGCCTGTCGTCTATCTGGGGGCCAAGACCGGCCGCGATGGCGTGGGCGGGGCCACCATGGCCAGCGCCGAATTCGACGAAAGCATCGAGGAAAAGCGCCCGACCGTGCAGGTTGGCGACCCCTTCACCGAAAAACGCCTTCTCGAGGCCTGTCTGGAACTGATGCAGACCGGGGCCGTCATCTCCATTCAGGATATGGGCGCGGCCGGGCTGACCTGTTCGGCAGTGGAAATGGGCGACAAGGGCGGCCTTGGCATCCGGCTCAATCTGGATCAGGTTCCGCAGCGCGAGGCGGCGATGACCGCCTATGAAATGATGCTGTCCGAAAGCCAGGAGCGTATGCTCATGGTGCTGCGCCCGGAGAAAGAGGCCGTGGCCCGCGCGATCTTTGAAAAATGGGATCTCGATTTTGCCATTGTGGGCGAAACCATTCCCGAAGACCGCTTCCTGATCCTGCATGGCAATGAGGTGAAGGCCGATCTGCCGCTGTCGAAACTGTCGTCCAGCGCGCCGGAATACAACCGCCCCTGGGTGGAAACCCCGGCTGCGGCCCCGCTGGGCGCTGTGCCGGAGATCGGCGCCATCGAGGCGCTGCGCGCCCTGATCGGCAGCCCGACCTATGCCCACAAGGCCTGGGTCTGGGAACAGTATGACAGCCAGGTCGGTGCCGATACGGTGATCCGTCCGGGCATGGCGGCGGGCGTGGTGCGGGTGCATGGCTCGGGCAAGGCCCTGGCCTTCACCAGCGACGTGACCCCGCGCTATGTGAAGGCCAATCCGGTGCAGGGTGGCCGTCAGGCCGTGGCCGAAGCCTATCGCAACCTGACTGCCGTGGGCGCGCTGCCGCTGGCCACCACCGACAACCTGAATTTCGGCAACCCCGAAAAGCCCGAAATCATGGGCCAGTTCGTCGGTGCGCTGCAGGGCATCGGCGAGGCTTGCCGTGCGCTCGACATGCCCATCGTGTCGGGCAACGTGTCGCTTTACAATGAAACCGACGGCCAACCGATCCTGCCCACCCCGACCATAGGCGCCGTGGGCCTGCTGCGCAACCTGGATGAGCTGATCGCGGGTCAACCGGTCGCAGGCGATGTGGCTTTGCTGATCGGTGAAACCTTCGGGCATCTGGGCCAGTCGGCCCTGCTGGCAGAAGCCTTCGGGATCGAAGAGGGCGATGCGCCTGCGGTCGATCTGGAGGTAGAGAAGCGCAACGGCGATTTCATCCGCGCGATGCGCGCCCATATCCGCGCCTGCACCGATCTGGGCGATGGCGGCCTTGCACTGGCGGCGTTTGAAATGGCCGAGGGCGCGGGGCTTGGTCTGGCGCTTGATGCCGGTGATATCCCGACGCTGTTCGGGGAAGATCAGGCCCGCTATCTGCTTGGCGTTTCGGAAGACAGCGCCGCCGCCATCGAGGCCGCCGCCCTGACCACCGGTGTCGCCGTGCAGCGGGTGGGCCGGTTTGGCGGGGATCGTGTGGCGCTTGGTGCGGCCTCTGCGCCGCTGGCCGATCTGTCAGCGCTTTATCGCGGGGCCTTTGCCGAAGCCATCGAGTAAGCCGCCACCCTGCCCGAACGGGCGTGCCACCCTGGCCCGCAAGCGTGACCTGCCAGTCACGCCTTGCAGCCCGGCCCGGCCCGCCCTAGATTGATCGTGAAGGACAGGAGGCCCATCATGCCCATGGAAGGCAAGGATATCGAGGCGCTGATCCGGGAAAGCTTTCCGGAGGCAAAAATTACCATCACCGACCTCGCCGGCGACGGCAATCACTGGGCGGCAGAGGTGATCGACGCCAGCTTCAAGGGCATGAACCGGGTGCAGCAACAGCGTGCGGTCTATGCCAGCCTGAAAGGCAAGATGGATGGGGCCCATGGCGAATTGCACGCGCTGGCCCTGACCACCAAGGCGCCGGAGTAACGGGCGATGACGTTCAAGATCATCGTTCTGGCTGTGTTGGCGGGGATCGTGGTCTTGATCTGGACCAGTCAGCAGCGTCGGCGCAGCATCTATCGCCCGCTGGCAGGCCCGGCCCCGAAAGCCCCGGCCCTTGGGACTGAGGCGATTGATCACGCGGCATTTCAATTGGCTGTGCTGCGGAACGAAGAAATCAGCGCGCGGGCACAGTCACGGCTCTGAACCCGCCTCGCAAACCCCTCCCTCTTGAGACTGGAGCCTCGCTCCAACATACGAAGGAATGAAACTATGAGCGCGCAGGACCAGATCCGCGAGACGATCAGCACCAATGACGTGGTGCTGTTCATGAAGGGCACCAAGATGATGCCGCAATGCGGTTTCTCCAGCCGGGTGGCGGGTATCCTCAATTACATGGGCGTTGAATTCGCCGATGTGAACGTGCTGGCCGATCCCGAGATCCGCCAAGGGATCAAGGATTTCTCGGAATGGCCCACGATTCCGCAGCTTTATGTGAAGGGCGAATTCGTCGGTGGCTGCGACATCGTGACCGAAATGACCATCTCGGGCGAGCTGGATCAACTGTTTGAAACCAATGGCGTGGCCTTCAACAAGGAAGCCGCCGACAAGATCCGCGAAGCCAACGCCTGATCCCGCAGTATGTGCGCAAAAGGCCCGCCACTTGGCGGGCCTTTTTCATGCGCAGCTGCCTGACCCTAGGCTGTGGGCTCCATTTCGACCCGCTCGGCCAATGCTTCCGCGCGGGCGGCAATTTCGGCCAGGGTTTGCGCGACCTGCGGCGGAATGACCGGCACTTCGATGCGCACCGGTGCCGGGGTCGCCCGGGCCTCCAGTTCGGCAAGCTTCTGGCGCAGCAGGCGCAGTTCGTCTTCCAATGCGGCCGTCTTGTCCGCCAGCATCAGCCCCGCCATCAAGAGCATGCGGCTTTCCGGCAGGCGCCCCATCTGGGTAACCAGCAACTGCGCCTCGGCATCGAGCAGGCTGGCAGCGGCACGCAGGAAATGCTCCTCACCGGCCTGACATGCGACCTGGAACACCCGGCCGCCGATATGGATATCCACCTCAGGCATCGACTTTCTCCGCTGTCACAATGGGCAAGAGTTCGGCAACGATTTCGTCCAGTTCGGCCGCCTCGGAGGAGCGCGCAGCGCGCAGGGCTTCCAGCTCGGCCAACATGGCCTTATTGAGCAGATGCGCCTCGACCCCGGTCGATTGCTGTTCGCGGATCATCCGCAACGCCTCGCGCAGCTGGATCGTGCTTTTGCGCATCCGGTGGACCTCGACGCCCTGCACGTCCAGCTGACGGGTCAGTTGCGCGATGCGCTCTTCCAGCGCGGCCACGACATCGGGCTGGATGGGCGCCGTTGCAACGGATTCAAGCTCCTTGATGCGCGCCTGGGCTGCCGCCAGATCACCGTCTGGCGCGGGGGCCGCCGCCAAGGTTGCTTCAAGTTCTGCGATCCGGGCCTTGGCCTCGACCCATGCGGCCTCAAGGCCGGAGTTATCCGCCGAAGGCGCGGCCTCCAGTTCGGCAATCCGAGCCCGGGCCTCGGCCAGTTCCGCGGCCAACACGGACGCATCAGGTGCAGCGGCGGCTTCCAACTCGGCAATCCGGTCTTTCGCCGCAGCCAATTCCACTTGCAGCGCCGACACATCCGGCGTTGCCGCAGCTTCAAGCTCTGCAATACGCGCCTTGGCCTCGGTCCAAGCGGCCTCCAGCCCCGTTACATCTGTTGTCGCAGGGGCTGCCTGCACTTCAGTGATCCGCGCGGTTGCTTCATCCAGACGCGCCTGCAAGGCGGCAGCATCAGCCTCCAGTTCGGAAATGCGGGCCTGTGCGGCAGTCAGAGCTTGTGCTGCGCCTTCATCGGTCGAAGGTCCCCCGCTCCGCTGCCGCGTCAACCCCGCATCGATCCGGTCCAGCGCAGCCAGGACGCGTCTTTCCAGCCCTGCCAAATCTTCCATGCCTGTCCTGCCTTCCGCTTGTGGCCGCGCCCCCACGGGCCGTTGGCAAATTCGCGAATCGCGCGCAATTGTGCCCGTGCGACTCTGGTTCCAAGATTGCGCCGATTGCGCCCCCGATGCCAAGGGCCTTTCCCGTCAGATAGTTGCCGCAAAATCCCCCAAGCCAGCTTGATCTTGCCGAAAGGGCTGGTATGGACCGGGGCGAAAGCTTGTCAGCAACAAGGATCAGCCCTCGTGGATATTGCGACCCTGCGTGCCCAGCACCCCGCCCATTGGAAGAAAGCCTGCGCGATCCGCGTGCTGACGCTTGATGCGGTGGCGGCGGCGAATTCGGGCCATTCCGGCATGCCGATGGGCATGGCCGATGTGGCAACGGTTCTGTTCGAAAAGCATCTGAAATTCGACCCCGCAGCCCCCAACTGGCCCGACCGGGATCGGTTCATCCTGTCGGCAGGGCATGGGTCGATGCTGATCTACAGCCTGCTGCACCTGACGGGCTACAAGCAGGCCACGCTGGAGGAATTGAAGAACTTCCGCCAATGGGGTGCCCGCACCGCAGGCCATCCGGAATATGGCCATCTGGAAGGTGTGGAAACCACCACCGGCCCGCTGGGCCAGGGCATTTCAAACGCCGTGGGCTTTGCCATGGCCGAGGAATCCCTGCGCGCCCGGTGGGGTTCCAAGGTGATGGATCACTACACCTATGTCATCGCAGGCGACGGCTGCCTGATGGAAGGTGTGAGCCAGGAAGCCATCGGGATCGCGGGCAAGCACCAGCTGTCGCGGCTGATCGTGCTGTGGGACAACAACGGCATCACCATCGACGGCAAGGTGGAAATCGCTGACATCACCGACCAGAAGGCCCGTTTCGCCGCCAGCGGCTGGGATGTGTTCGAATGTGACGGCCATGATCCCATCGCGATCGACGCGGCCATCGACATGGCCAAACGCTCGCCCCGCCCGGCCATGATCGCCTGCAAGACCCATATCGCCCTTGGGTCATCGGCGCAGGACACGTCGAAGGGCCATGGCGCGCTGACGGACAAACAGCTGATTGCCGATACCCGCGCCGTCTATGGCTGGGACCACGGCCCGTTCGATATCCCTGCCGATGTAAAGGCCGCATGGGAGGCAACCGGCGCCCGGGGTGCTGCTGCCCGCGCCGAATGGGAAGCGCGTCTGGCCAGCCTCTCTGCCGCGAAACAGGCCGAATTCGCTCGCGTCTTTGCCGGTGACGCACCTGCCAAGCTGGGCGGGGCCATTCGTGGCGTGAAGAAGGCGGCGGTCGAGGCCCCGAAAAAACTCGCCACCCGCTCGGCTTCGGAACTGGTTCTGGCCGCCGTGAACCCGGTGATGCAGGAAACCATTGGCGGTTCGGCTGACCTGACCGGGTCCAACAACACCAAGACCCCCGATCTGGGCATCTTCGACCCGATCAACCGCAAGGGGCGCTATGTGTTCTGGGGCATCCGCGAACACGGAATGGCCGCCGCGATGAATGGCATGGCGCTGCATGGCGGCGTGCGGCCCTATTCGGGCACCTTCATGTGCTTCACCGATTATGCCCGCCCGTCGATGCGCCTGTCGGCGCTGATGCAGGTGCCGGTGGTCTATGTCATGACCCATGACAGCATCGGCCTTGGCGAAGATGGCCCGACCCACCAGCCGGTCGAGCATCTGGCGATCAGCCGCGCCACCCCGAACACCTGGGTGTTCCGTCCCGCCGATCTGGTGGAAACGGCTGAGGCTTGGGAATTGGCGCTCTCGACCAAGACCACGCCTTCGGTCATGGCGCTCAGCCGCCAGGGCGTCGCCGCCGTGCGCAAGACCCATACCAACCAGAACCTGACCGCCAAGGGCGCCTATGTTCTGGCCGAAGCCACCGGCAAGCGTCAGGTCATCCTGATCGCCACCGGCACCGAGGTGGAAATCGCGCTGAAGGCCCGCGACATGCTGGAGGCCGAAGGCATCGGCACCCGTGTCGTCTCCATGCCCTGCATGGAACTGTTCGCAGCGCAGGATGAGGCCTATCGCAAGAAAGTTCTGCCCGCAGGCCCCGCCCGCATCGCCATCGAGGCCGGTGTGCGCATGGGCTGGGATCGCTGGCTGCTGGGCGAGCGTGGCAAGGAAGCCAAGGCCGATTTCGTCGGCATGTCCTCTTTCGGCGCTTCGGCCCCGGCAGAACGCCTGTATCAGGAATTCGGCATCACCGCCGAAGCGACCGTGGCCAAGGCCAAGGCGCTGCTCTGATCCGGCGCTGAGCCGAAAAAACGAAAGGGCCGCATCTCGCGGCCCTTTTTGTTTTGGCTCTGGCCGGGCTTAGTGTGCGGCCTTGCCCATCATCGGCATCAGAACGCGCGTCACCAGCGGCACGATCAACAGACCAAGCCCCAGCCCCAGCACGCCATCACAGGCCGCCGTCACCAGCCAGGTCACAAAGCCTTGCAGGCTGGCAGGCATGGCATGGGCGGCAAGCTCGGCCAGATGGTGAATCGTGCCATAGGGTTCGTGGAGGCCAAGTTCATGCAGGCCGTGGATCACGATATTCCCACCCACCCAGAGCATCGCCAAGGTGCCGACGGCGGAGAGAAAGGCCATCAGTTTGGGCATCCCCGCAACCAGCCCGCGCCCGATGGCCCGGCCAGCGCCTGTGCTGCCCTTGGCCATATGCAGGCCCACATCATCCATCTTCACGATCAGCGCCACCGCCCCATACACCGCAGCCGTGATGATCGTGCCGACCAGCGCCAGCGTGATCGCCTCCATCCAGATCGTGCTGGCAGGGATCGCCGCCAGCGCGATGGTCATGATTTCGGCGGAAAGGATGAAATCGGTCTTGATCGCGCCTGCGACCTTTTCTTCCTCCAGATGCGCAGGATCCTTGGTGTCGAAATCCGCCTCGACCTCGGCATCGGCATGGGGCGCGAACATATGCAGCACCTTTTCGGCCCCTTCGAAGCACAGGTAAGCACCCCCGATCATCAGAAGCGGCGTGATCAGGAACGGTGCAAAGGCATTCAGCAACAGAAGCCCCGGCAGCAGGATGATCAGCTTGTTCTTCAGACTGCCCATGGCGATGCGCCAGATGATCGGCAACTCACGATCCGCCGAAAACCCATGCACATATTTCGGCGTCACCGCCGCATCGTCGATCACCACCCCGGCGGCCTTTGATCCAGCCTTGGCCGCTGCGGCTGCCACATCATCAATCGACGCCGCCGCCACCTTGGCAATCGCCGCCACATCGTCCAGCAGTGCCAGCAATCCACTCATTCCCGCCATCCTTGCAATGTTGCCCGGGCAGACTAGACCAGCGCGACCCGGGCGAAAAGGTGCTGCAGTCGCGAAGATGTTAGCGAAAACACCGAAAGTTTGCGCTAACACACTGAAAAAACGTCGCTTTTGCGCTTTGCGGTGGCAGCGTGACAGGCTATAGCCCCTGCCAATTGGCGCGGGGCTGAGACAGACGGAGACGCGAGACATGACCATCACCATCGGGATCAATGGCTTCGGCCGCATCGGGCGCTGCACCTTGGCGCATATCGCAGAATCGGGGCGCAATGACGTGCAGGTCGTGGCCATCAATGCCACCGGCCCGATCGAGACCAATGCCCATCTGCTGAAATACGATTCGGTGCATGGCCGGTTTCCGGGCACGGTGAAGGTTGATGGCAATACGATGGATCTGGGGCGTGGCCCGATCCGCGTCATGTCCACTTACAATCCCGAAGAGCTGGATTGGGAAGGCGTCGATGTGGTGCTGGAATGCACCGGCAAGTTCAACGAACGCGAAAAGGCTGCTGTCCATCTGGGCCGTGGCGCAAAGCGCGTGCTGGTCTCCGCCCCTGCCAAACGCGCCGATCTGACGGTGGTTTATGGCGTGAACCACCGTAGCCTGCTGCCCGAACATCTGGTCGTGTCGAATGCAAGCTGCACCACCAACTGCCTGGCCCCGCTGGCCAAGGTGCTGAACGATGCCATCGGCATCGAAAGCGGCATCATGACCACGATCCACAGCTATACCGGCGATCAGCCGACGCTGGACCGCCGCCACAAGGATCTGTACCGCGCCCGCGCCGCCGCCATGGCGATGATCCCCACCTCGACCGGGGCCGGCAAGGCGATTGGCGAAGTGCTGCCCGAACTGGCCGGCAGGCTGGACGGGTCCGCCATCCGCGTTCCCACCCCGAATGTCAGCGCCGTCGATCTGACCTTCGTGGCAGGCAAGGATGTGACGGTTCACGACGTGAACGAAATCGTCCGCGAGGCTGCTGCCGGTTACATGGGCATGGTTCTGGCCTATGACCCCGAGCCGAAAGTGTCGATCGACTTCAATCACACTTCACATTCGTCTATCTTCGCCCCTGACCAGACCAAGGTCGTCGGCAAGCGCACGGTGCGCGTGCTGGCCTGGTATGACAATGAATGGGGCTTCTCTTGCCGCATGGCCGATGTGGCCGGCGTTGTGGGGCGGCTCCTCCAGTAACCGGAGGGGTCGTGTCCGACCGTATCGCATTTGCCCTTGGGCTGATCATCTGCGCCCTGATCGCGCTTGACGTCCTCGCCAATGGTGGGGACGCTTTGCTGTTTCTGGCGCGTAAATTGCAGGATTTGACGGAATATCTGATCTTCTGGCGCTAGCCTGGCCTAACCGCGCGTTGGAGCCAGCTATCCGGGGCGTTCAATCCGAGCGCCGCACCCTGTGACCAGAGCAAACCGGTTCTGGCTCCAGACCCATCCCATGCACGGTAGCAGGTGGCAGACCCATGGCCCTGACAGCAGAAGGGCCAATATACCCCTTCAGCATTCACAATCTCCGGCCAGAAGGAGAAACTGCGGCTTGATCCGCCCGCGCCCGAACTGACAGGGCGCGGGGATCATGTGTTCAACGCTTCAGGCTTTCCATGTACAGGCCCAGATGGCGGTTGACGATTTCATCATACCGCCCCGCCCCACGGATTGCCGCCAGACCGGCATTCACCCGATACAGGTGGGTCGTGCCGCGCCAATGGGCCTTGGCAATGACCACATGCAGCGACTGGGTGCCAACGGGGCGCTCCAGCGGCAGAACCCTGCCCTTCAACCCCATGTCGATCACCCGCTTGGCCCCCGAAAAGATGTCATCGGGCACGGCATCCACCCGGCCTTCAACCAATGCCCCGAAACATTCGGCCATATCGGCAGCCCGGGTCACGGTGATGGTGCCGTCCTTCAGCCAGTTGCGCCCGTTTGCATCCAGATAGGCCGCTTCGGCACCTTCCGGCAGGCACAGCGTCTTGCCTGCCAGATCGGCATCGCTGGCAAATCCCATGCCGGATCCCTGCAGCACAAACAGCTGGATTGGCAGCACGAATACCGGATCAGACCAATGGTATGAGGTGCAGCGCGCATCCGAAGGGTTGCCCTCGCAATCGGGTTTGACCCAAGGGAAGCCCATATCCGCCTGCATGGCCGACAATGCTGGGCCATGCGCCGCCCAATCGGGGTTCCAATCCACTGCATAGGGCACGGGGTTGGGCGTTTCTTCCATCACCGCATTGATGATTTCGGTCACCATGCCGCCACCGGTACCGTTCGGATCGGTCAGCAACGGCGGCAGGGCCCCGGTCAGAAAGCGCAACTCTGCCCCGGTCTGCTGCAAAGGTGCGGGGTCGGGCTTGGCTTGCCCTTCCACACAGGGGATATACAGATTGGTTCCAGCTGCAATATTGGTCGGCCCGCCGGTAAACCCGGTGATATTGGCGTAATAGATCAGCGACCATTGCCCGGCTTCGCCATAGAAGCGATCCGCCAGGGTGGTCAGCGTGTCGCCCTCTTGCGTGACATAGGTCGTATCACAGCTTTGCGCCTGAGCGAGATTGCCCCAACACAGGGCAGCCCCGACCATCAGGGGAAAAACGCGCCCGAGCCCTCGTACAGAACCCGCCATGGTCACTGCCCCGACCAGAAGCGCGACAGATGCTCGCCTGCGATCCGCTGGTATTCGCCAGTTTCCTTCAGCTTGGTAAGCCCGCGATTGAGGGTATCACGCAGTTCGGCTGCCCGCGGATTGCCCTTGTGGATCAGCACGTTCAGCGGTTCAACGCTGATCGGTCGCGGCAATGCGGCGATCTGGTCGCCCATGCCCAGTTCCTTGATCGCAGCCTTGCCGGAAAATTCGTCGATCTGAACCAGATCAACCTTGCCATCCACCAGCATCTGGAAGCAGTCGGCAACCTTGTCGGGGCGCTCCAGCTTGACCTTGCCGTCCTTCACCCAGTTGCGGCCATCCTTGTCCAGTTCATGGGTGGAATAACCCGAAACCCGGCACAGGGTCTTGCCCTCCATATCCGCGTCCTTGTCGAAGGTCACCGGGCGCGACGTGTCATGATAGGCGAGTTCCAGAACTTCAAACAGCGGGTCCGAGAACAGGAAAGTCTGGCAGCGATAGTCATCCGGCAGGATTTCACAGGCCGGTTCCGACCAGGGGAATGACATATCCACCAGCCCCTGTTCCAGCAGCGTCGGCAGGTGGCTGTCCCAGTCATTCACCCAATGGATCGCAAACCCTTCTGCAGGGGCAGCCTCTTCCATCGCGCGCTGCACCAGTTCGGTCAGCAGCCCGCCCTTGTCCAGCTTGCGGTCTGTGAAGGGGGCATAGTCATCGCCGGTCACCAGATTGATCCGTTCAACCCTTGCACCGGTTCCGGGAATGACGACGGGCGCCTCGATCACGGCGGGGGCGGCTTCCGCCACCGGAGTGCCGCCTTCCAATCCGGTTGGAAGGCCGTTGATGCACAGAAGCTGCAACTTCATCCCGACAGTCAGGTTGTTTGGGCGCGGTCCGATCTTGTCGATGTTGTTCTGGTGGATGGCCGTCCATTTCCCGGCATCCTTGTACAGCGAGTCGGCAATGACCGAGAGGCTGTCCCCCGGCTGAACAACGTAAACGCCGCCGCAGGTTTCCGCCTGTGCAGCCTGAGCAAGGCACATGATTGCAGTGGCGCCACAAAGCGCCTGAATGGACCGTTTCACGATAGATACCCCCAGATTTAGTTGTTGGTAAATTCCCGTATTCTGCCCCTTGGGTCAAGTCGCCTGACAAGTGCAGCATTGGCCCCGGTTTTCCTGCCAGCGGTGAAAGTTCCGGTTGCGTTTTTTGCGATTCGCGTCATGTTAGCGCTACCATTGGCCCGCAGATTCGCGGCCCTGCCCCCGGCATGGCTGCCCATGTCATCAGGAGAGACGCATGACGGTGAAAGTGGCAATCAACGGCTTTGGCCGGATCGGACGCAACGTGCTGCGCGGCATCATCGAATCGGGCCGCACCGATATCGAGGTGGTGGCGATCAACGATCTGGGTCCGGTGGAAACCAATGCCCATCTGCTGCGTTTTGACAGCGTGCATGGCCGTTTCCCGGTTGAAGTCACCACCGGCGAAGACTGGATCAATGTGGGCCGTGGCCCGATGCGTGTCACTGCCTTGCGCAACCCCGCCGATCTGCCCTGGTCGGATGTCGATGTGGTGATGGAATGCACCGGCATTTTCACCAGCAAGGAAAAATGCCTCGCGCATCTGGAAAACGGCGCCAAGCGGGTGCTGATTTCGGCCCCCGGTGATGGCGCCGACAAGACCATCGTTTACGGTGTGAACCATGACACGCTGACCAGCGCCGATCTGGTCGTTTCAAATGCCTCATGCACCACCAACTGCCTGTCGCCCGTGGCCAAGGTGCTGAACGACGTGATTGGCATCGAAAAGGGGATGATGACCACCATCCATTCCTACACCGGTGATCAGCCGACGCTGGATACGATGCACAAGGATCTTTATCGTGGCCGCGCGGCCGCGCTGTCGATGATCCCCACATCTACCGGGGCCGCCAAGGCCGTGGGTCTGGTTCTGCCCGAACTGAAGGGCAAGCTGGACGGCTTCGCCATTCGCGTGCCGACCCCGAATGTTTCGGTCGTGGATCTGAAATTCCTCGCCAAGCGCGCGACGAGCGTGGAGGAGATCAACGCCGCGATCGAAGCCGCCGCCAATGGCCCGCTGAAAGGCATTCTCGGCTATACGAAGTTCAAGAATGTCTCGGTTGACTTCAACCACGACCCCCATTCCTCGGTTTTCCATATGGATCAAACCAAGGTGATGGACGGCACCTTCGTGTCGGTCCTATCCTGGTATGATAATGAATGGGGCTTCTCGAACCGCATGGCAGATACGGCGGTTGCCATGGGCAAGTTGATCTGAACATCTTGATTTTACGGCACAAGGGCACCTTCGGGTGCCCTTTTTGCTTGACGGTTGCCATGCGCCCCGCGCAATGCCGCATTGCAGCATGTCCCCTTGTTAGCGCCACCATTCCCGCCCATCTTGGCAGCATGGCAGGCATCCGGCCCGCCATGGACGCCACGGAATTGTGGAAAGGACAAGAAAAATGACCCAACTGATCGAGCGTTTGAAATCGGCGGCCGAAAAGCACGCCCGCTATGCCAGAACCCGCGATGAAATCGCGCGGATGCCGCTGGATGTGGCTCTGGATCTGAACATCTATCCGGGCGACGCCCATCGCATCGCCCATGAATCGGTTTATGGCCGCTAAAGCTCAGCCCTGACGCGATCCCAGCCGCGCCACCAGCGCGGCCTGCACCGGCGGCGTGACGAATTTCGACACGTCGCCGCCCAGCCGGGCAATTTCCTTCACCAGTTTCGACGCGATGGCCTGACGGCGGGCATCGGCCATCATGAAGACGGTCTCGATGCTGGCATCCAGGGCCCGGTTCATCCCGACCATCTGGAATTCATATTCGAAATCGGCCACGGCGCGCAGACCGCGCACGATGACCCCGGCGCCCACATCGCGGGCGCAATCAATCAGCAGGTTTTCAAACGGATGCACGACGATTTCGCCACCGGTCTGGGCGGCGATGGCACTGCATTCGGCCTCGACCATGGCGACACGTTCTTCCAGCGAAAAGAGCGGACCCTTGTCACGGTTGATCGCTACGCCGATCACCAGCCGATCCACCAGTTGCATGGCGCGCTGGATAATATCGACATGCCCCAGCGTGATGGGATCGAAGGTTCCCGGATAAAGGCCGATGCGCATGGGTGTCCCCCTCTGACTGTCCCGCGTGCACGCAACAATATTGCGCGGCGCTTTGCAAGGGCGAAAGCGCCGCGTCGCAGCATCGGATCAGAAGCCCTTGATCATGC
This sequence comes from Gemmobacter denitrificans, assembly GCF_036964905.1. NCBI lineage: Bacteria > Pseudomonadati > Pseudomonadota > Alphaproteobacteria > Rhodobacterales > Paracoccaceae > Gemmobacter > Gemmobacter denitrificans. Next base: position 262,398 of record NZ_JBALHR010000001.1, on the reverse strand, counting down.
CTTCCAGCGCATCCTTCTCTGCGGCCAGTTCCATCAGTCGGGCCTTCACCACATCCCCGATGGAAATGATGCCAACCATTTCCTGACCTTCCACCACTGGCATGTGGCGGAACCGGCCATCGGTCATCTTTTGCAGCACCGAATCCGTGCTTTCCTCGCGCGTCGCTGTCACAAGCTTGGTGGTCATGATGTTATCGACCGGTTCCGACAGGCAGACCGAGCCGCGTTTGCCCAATTCGCGGACAATGTCGCGCTCGGAGACGATGCCAAGCGCGATCTTCCCGTCAGCAGAGACGATCACCGCGCCGAATCGCCGTTCCGACAGCACCGCCGCCACCTGGGCGACTGTTGTGCCGGGTTTGACGGTGAACACGCCCTCGCCGGGTTTCGATTTCAGAATCTGCGATACCAGCATGGCTTCCTCCTGCCTTCACTTTGCCAAAGCCTTGCGCCTGCGCAATTTTATGTCAAGCCATTGCTTCCAGGCGCAACACTTCTTTCCGCACACCCTGGGCCAGCAGATCGGCAAACCGGTTCAATCGCGCGGCACGTCCGTCATCGGCATGGCGGATCAACCAGAAGCTTCGGGTCAGGCTGACCTGATCGGGGATGATCCGCACCAACTCGGGGGCGGCGGGCAAGGCGAAATCATGAACCACCCCGACGCCCGCGCCATGGCGCAACCAGTTCAGCTGTACCGACACGGAATTCGACGCCAGTGGCACCCGGTCAATGCCCAGAGAGCTGAGGTAATCCAGCTCCTTGTCAAAGATCATGTCGGGGATATAGCCCACCATCCGATGCGCCCCCAGATCGGGTAGCGACGTCAGCACCGGTGCCCGATCCAGATAGGACCGCGCAGCGGCAAGGCTGAGCCGGTAATCCGCCAGCTTCTGCACCGTCAGCCGTCCAGTGGCCGGACGGCTGACCGCAATCGCCATATCGGCCTCGCGCTTTGACAGGTTGAACACCCGCGGCAAGGCCACGATCTGCACTTCCAGCCCCGGGTTGGCATCGCAGATCGTGGCCAGAACCTGCGGCAGCAGATAATTGGCGCAACCATCCGGGGCCCCGATGCGGATTTGCCCGGTCAGGCCCTGCGCCCCGGTCAATTCCTCTGCCGCACCTGCCACCGCCTGTTCGGCCCGTTCGGCATGGGTCAGCAATCGCGCGCCCTCTTCGGTCAACGCATAGCCTTGTGGCGATTTCAGAAAGAGCCGCGCGCCCAGACCTTCCTCCAGCCGGGCGATCCTGCGGCCCAGCGTTGCGGGGTCAAGCCGCAAGGCCTTGCCCGCGCCCGACAGGCTTTCTGCCCGCGCGACGGCCAGAAACAGGCGCAAATCGTCCCAGTCCACCCATACCCCCAAAAACGCAAAACCCTTTTGGAAACTTGCCGCTTTGTCAGGCGAATTTGCAAGGCTAATCTGACCGCAAAAGATGGAGGAGCATCCCATGCAAGAGATCGGTCACTGGATCAATGGCAAGATGGTGGCAGGCACGTCCGGCCGCTTTGCCGATGTCTACAATCCCGCCACGGGCGAAATTCAGGCCCGTGTGGCGCTGGCCACCGGGGCCGAACTGGCCCATGCCATCGCCGAGGCGGAAAAGGCCCAGCCCGCCTGGGCCGCCACCAACCCGCAGCGCCGCGCCCGGGTCATGATGAAATTCGGCGATCTCATCAATCAGCACATGGATGAACTGGCCGAACTGGTGGCCCGCGAACATGGCAAGACCATTCCCGATGCCAAGGGCGATGTGCAGCGCGGGCTGGAGGTGATCGAGGTCTGCATGGGCGCACCCGCCTTGCTGAAGGGCGAATACACTGACAGCGCTGGCCCCGGCATCGACCTTTACGCCATGCGGCAGGCGCTTGGCGTGGTGGCGGCCATCACGCCGTTCAACTTCCCCGCCATGATCCCGCTGTGGAAAATGGGGCCTGCCCTGTCCTGCGGCAATGCGGTGATCCTGAAGCCGTCTGAACGCGTGCCGTCCACCTCGTTGCGTCTGGCCGAGCTGGCGAAAGAGGCGGGCGTGCCCGATGGCGTGCTGCAAGTGGTGAATGGCGACAAGGAGGTCGTGGACGGCATCCTTGACAACCCGACCATTCAGGCCGTTGGCTTTGTGGGGTCCACCCCGATCGCGCAATACATCTATGGCCGTGCGGCCACCAATGGCAAACGGGCGCAGTGCTTTGGCGGGGCCAAGAACCACATGCTCATCATGCCCGATGCCGATCTGGACAAGGCGGCCGATGCACTGGTCGGCGCGGGCTTTGGCGCGGCGGGCGAACGCTGCATGGCGATTTCGGTCGCGGTGCCGGTGGGTGATGAAACTGCCGACCGTCTGATCGAAAAACTGGTGCCCCGCATCGAAAAGCTGAAAGTCGGCCCCTATACCGCTGGCAATGATGTGGATTTCGGGCCGGTCATCACCAAACAGGCGCAGGAACGCATCCTCGGCCTCATCAACTCGGGTGTGGATCAGGGCGCAAAGATCGTGGTCGATGGCCGCGGCCTGAAAATCCAGGGCTATGACAACGGCTTCTTTGTCGGCCCCACGCTGTTTGACAACGTGACGCGCGACATGGACATCTACAAGCAGGAGATCTTTGGCCCGGTGCTTTCGACCGTTCGCGCCAAGACCTATGAAGATGCGCTGAACCTTGTGATCGACAATGAATACGGCAATGGCACGGCCATCTTCACCGCCGATGGCGACACCGCGCGTGATTTCGCTAGCCGCGTGAATGTGGGCATGGTGGGCATCAACTTCCCGATCCCGGTGCCGCTGTCCTACTACAGCTTCGGCGGCTGGAAGAAATCGGCTTTCGGCGATCTGAACCAGTATGGCCCCGATGCCTTCCGTTTCTACACCAAGACCAAGACCGTAACTGCACGCTGGTTCTCGGGCATCAAGGAAGGTGCCGCGCTGAACTTCAAGGCGCTGGATTGATCTGACACGTGCAAGGGGGGCCCTGCGCCCCCTTTGCCACCCGATATGCCACAGATGCGGCATCGGGCCGCCCGGGGCTGCCCCCAGACTTGGCCAACCGCCCTTGCGGCGCTTGCAAAATTTCCGCAACATTCCAGAACTAAACAACCGTTCAATTCCAGCAGGGGAGGCTCGGGATGGATTTCGCATTGTCCGAAGAGCAACAGGCGATCTTCGATATGGCCCATGGATTCGGTCAGGACCATATCGCGCCCCATGCCCGGGATTGGGAACGCGAAGGCTCCATCCCGCGCAGCCTGTGGGACAAGGCGGCAGACCTGGGTCTGGGCGGCGTCTATGTCTCGGATGAATATGGCGGGTCGGGCCTCAGCCGGCTGGATGCCACGCTTGTGTTCGAAGCCCTGGCCATGGCCTGCCCTTCGGTCGGATCGCTGTTGTCGATCCACAACATGTGCGGCGGCATGATCGACAAGTTCGGCAGCGCCGAGATCAAGGCCCGCATCCTGCCCGATCTCTGCGCGTTGCGGACATTCTGGTCTTACTGCCTGACCGAACCCGGATCGGGGTCGGATGCGGCGGCGCTGAAAACCCGTGCGCTGCGCGACGATCAGGGCTGGCGACTGACCGGGACAAAGGCCTTCATCTCGGGTGGCGGCTATTCCGATTGCTATCTGGTGATGGCGCGCAGCGGCGGTGACGGGCCAAAGGGCATTTCGGCCTTCATGGTCGAAAATGGCGCCCCGGGCCTGTCCTTCGGCGGGCTGGAGGACAAGATGGGCTGGCGGGCACAGCCCACGCGGCAGGTGCAGATGGATGACTGCCTGATCCCGGCGGACAACCTGATCGGCGATGAGGGCAAGGGCTTTGCCTATGCCATGGCGGGTCTGGATGGCGGGCGGCTGAACATCGCGGCATCGGCCCTTGGCGGCGCGCAGGCAGCGCTGGACCGGACGCTGGCCTATATGGCCGAGCGTCGCGCCTTCGGCCAGCGGCTGGATCAGTTTCAGGCGCTGCAATTCCGGCTGGCGGATATGGAAATCAAGCTGCAATCGGCCCGCACCTTCCTGCGGCAGGCGGCGTGGAAGCTGGATCAGGGCGCGGCGGATGCCACCAAATTCTGCGCCATGGCCAAGGTGGTGGTGACCGACGCCGCCTTTGATGTGGCCAATGACTGCCTGCAATTGCATGGCGGCTATGGCTATCTGGCGGATTACGGCATCGAGAAGATCGTGCGCGATCTGCGGGTGCACCAGATTCTGGAAGGCACAAACGAGATCATGCGCCTGATCGTGGCGCGCGGCCTGATCGGAGGAAAGCCATGACCGATCTTTCGATCCGGGTGGAAGGCCGCGCCGGGCGGGTAACCTTCACGCGGCCACAGGCGCTCAATGCGCTCAGCTATGCGATGTGCAAGGCCCTGGATTCCGCCCTGCGGGCATGGGCCGACGATCCTGCCGTGGAACTGGTGGTGATTGATGCCGAAGGCGATCGCGCTTTTTGCGCGGGCGGCGATATTGCCGAGCTTTATGCCGAAGGCACGCGCGGAAATGTGGCTTATGGTCAGCAGTTCTGGCGCGATGAATACCGGATGAATGCCCGGATCGGCGGCTATGCCAAGCCCATAGTCACGCTGATTCAGGGCTTTTGCATGGGGGGTGGTGTGGGCGTGGCCTGCCATGCCAGCCATCGCATCGTGGGCGAAAGCGCGCAGGTCGCCATGCCGGAATGTGCCATCGGACTTGTGCCGGATGTCGGCGGATCGGCCCTGCTGGCAGCGGCACCGGGCCGGATGGGGGCCTATCTGGCCATGACCGGCACCCGCATGGGGCCAGGCGACGCGATCTTTGCAGGCTTTGCCGACAGTTTTGTGCCCATGGCTGCTTGGCCCGACCTGATCGCCACCCTTTGCGCCACGGGCGATGTGGGCGCCGTCGCACAGGCCGCGCGCCCGGCCCCTGCCGCTCGCCTACCCGGGCTGCAGCCACAGGTGGATCGGCATTTTTGCCAAGCCACCCTGCCCTTGATCCGGGCCTCGCTCTCCGCCGCGGACAGCGATTTCGCCCGCGACACCTTGGCCGCTCTGGATCGTGGTGCGCCTTTGGCAGTGGCGACCGCCTTGGCGATGCAACAGGCGCTTGGCCCCGATCCTGCCCTGAAATCCGCGCTGGAACTGGAATACCGCGTAACCCATCGCGCCCAGACCGACACCGATTTTCTGGAAGGCATCCGCGCCATGATCATCGACAAGGATCGCAAGCCGCGCTGGCGCCATGCGCGGGCCGAAGATGTGACCGATGCCGAACTGGCCGCCCTTCTCGCGCCGCTTGGCCCTGAAACCCTGACCTTCGAGGAGTAACCCCATGAACATCGCCTTCATCGGCCTTGGCAATATGGGCGGCCCCATGGCCGCCAATCTGGCCCGCGCCGGCCATCAGGTCACAGGTTTCGACCTGACAGCGCCAATGCCCGAAGGCGTGAGCCGCGCCGCCTCGGCGGCAGAGGCCGCGCAAGGCGCCGAAGTGGTGATCACTATGCTGCCCAATGGCGCGATCCTGCGCACCGTCGCAGCCCAGGTGATCCCCGTCATGGATCCCGGTTCCGTGCTTTGCGATTGCTCCACCGTCGATGTCGAAAGCGCCCGCGCCGTTGCGACGCAGGCAATTGCGGCAGGTTTGGGGGCGCTCGATGCGCCGGTTTCCGGCGGGGTGGGTGGCGCCACCGCAGGAACGCTGACCTTCATGGCCGGTGGTCCTGCCGACAGCTTCGCCAAGGTGGAACCGCTGTTTGCCATCATGGGCCAGAAAGCCGTGCATTGCGGTGAGGCAGGCGCCGGTCAGGCTGCCAAGATCTGCAACAACATGATCCTGGGCGTGACCATGATCGCCACCTGCGAGGCTTTCGCGCTGGCCGACAAGCTGGGTCTGGATCGGCAAAAGATGTTTGACGTCGTGTCCACCTCGTCGGGCTATAGCTGGACGATGAACGCCTATTGCCCCGCGCCCGGCGTCGGACCGAAATCCCCGGCCGATAATGGCTACAAGCCAGGGTTTGCTGCCGAACTGATGCTGAAGGATCTGGATCTGAGCCAGCAGGCCGCCACCGCCGCCGATGCCGATACGCCGATGGGCCAGTTGGCCGCTGATCTGTACCGCAGGTTCGTCACCGAGGAAGGCGGACGCGGCATGGATTTCTCGGCCATGCTGCCGCGTTTCTCGGCCCGAAGCCGCGGCTGAACAAGGGCTTGGCGGCGGCAGGCGCAAGGCTTAACCTTGCACAATGAACTGGATCGACGCCTGTCCCTTGCCCGGATTGACCCCTGCCCAACGGCAGGGGCTGGAACGCCTGCCGCAGTTGGACCTGCCGGCCGGGCAGGCGCTGTTTCATGCAGGTGACCGCGCGCAGGGCTTTCTGGTGATCCTGAAGGGCCGGGTCGAGGTTTTTCTGACCGGGCCCTCGGGCCGTGAAATCCTGCTCTATGCGGTGGAGCCGGGGCAAAGCTGCATCCAGACCACCTTGGGCCTGATGGGCGATGACGCTTATGCCGGCGAGGCGCTCACCGCCACCGATTGCCGGGCGGTGATGATCCCGCGCGGGCAGTTCCTGCGCCTGATGGACGAAGCCCCGGGCTTTCGCGCCTTTGTCTTCCGCGCTTTCGGGGCCAGGATGGCCGAAATGACCCACCTTCTGGAAAGCGTTGCCTTCCACCGTGTCGAATCCCGGCTGGCGCGTGCCCTCCTGTCGATGGCGCAGGACAATGATGTTCAGGCGACGCAGGCCGAGATCGCCAGCCAGATCGGATCGGCGCGCGAGGTGGTGTCGCGCAAGCTGGACCTGCTGGCGCAGCGTGGGCTGATCCGCGCAGAACGCGGCCGGGTGCGGCTGATTGATCCGGCCGGGCTGAAACGTCTTGCGGATGTGACCTGATCACAGACAGGCGCACAACTTTCTCCCATGATCGTGCCATCCCCGCATGACGGGGCATCTGCAATGAAGGGGGTTCGCCATGTTTGCAACCAATGTTGGCGGTATTGACCGCATCCTGCGCATCGTTGTCGGGGCGGCGCTGCTGTTGTGGTTCTTTCTGGGTCAGGGCGAAGGTTTCTGGCATTACGCCAAGCTGATCGGAAGCGTGCCACTGGCAACCGGGCTGATGTCCACCTGCCCGCTTTATTCCATTCTCGGGCTGAACACCTGCCCGATGAAAAAGGCCTGAGCGGGCTTGGCGGCGGCGGATCACTCCGCCGCCACCTTGCGGGGCTTCAGCATGGGCGCCAGATAGCGGCCCGTGTGGCTTTCGGCGACCTTTGCCACAGCTTCGGGCGTGCCGGTGGCCACGATCCGACCACCGCCATCGCCGCCTTCGGGGCCGATATCGATGATCCAGTCGGCTGTCTTGATCACATCCAGATTATGTTCGATCACCACGACAGTATTGCCTTGTTCCACCAGTTCATGCAGCACTTCCAACAGCTTGCGCACGTCTTCAAAATGCAGGCCCGTCGTGGGTTCATCTAGGATGTACAGCGTGCGCCCGGTTGCCCGGCGCGACAGTTCCTTTGACAGCTTCACCCGCTGCGCTTCGCCCCCGGACAGAGTTGTCGCCTGCTGGCCAACCTTGATATAGCCAAGGCCAACCTGGCACAGCGCCTCCATCTTGTCGCGAATGGCAGGCACGGCCCCGAAAAATTCGCGCGCATCTTCACACGTCATATCAAGAACGTCAGCTATGCTTTTGTTCTTGAATTTGATTTCAAGCGTTTCGCGATTGTAGCGCTGCCCCTTGCAGGTTTCGCAGGTCACATAGACATCGGGCAGGAAGTGCATCTCGATCTTGATGACCCCATCGCCCTGGCAAGCCTCGCAGCGCCCCCCCTTCACGTTGAAGCTGAACCGCCCCGGCTGATAGCCACGCGCCTTTGATTCAGGCAGGCCCGCGAACCAGTCGCGGATCGGACCGAAAGCCCCGGTATAGGTGGCGGGGTTGGACCGCGGTGTGCGCCCGATCGGGCGCTGGTCGATATCGATCACCTTGTCCAGATGTTCAAAGCCCTTGATCGTTTCGCAGGGCGCAGGCGTTTCATGGGCGCCGTTCAGCCGCATGGCCGCCGTCTTGAACAGGGTTTCGATGGTCAGCGTCGATTTTCCACCGCCTGACACACCGGTCACGCAGACAAACTTGCCCAGTGGAAAATCAGCCGTCACGTTCTTCAGATTGTTGCCCGTGGCCCCAACCACCGACAGCACCTTGCCACTGCCCTTGCGGCGGGTCTTGGGCACCGCAATCTCGCGCGCGCCCGACAGATACTGCCCGGTCAGGCTTGCGGGATCCGCGGCAATCTCGGCCGGTGTGCCGCGCGCCACCACCTGCCCGCCATGCACCCCGGCCCCCGGCCCGATGTCAAAGACATAATCCGCCTCGCGGATCGCATCTTCATCATGTTCGACCACCAGCACGGTATTGCCCTGATCGCGCAACCCCTTCAGCGTGCCCAACAACCGATCATTGTCGCGCTGATGCAGGCCGATGCTGGGTTCATCCAGCACATAGAGCACGCCGGTCAGCCCCGATCCGATCTGGCTGGCCAGCCGGATCCGCTGGCTTTCGCCGCCCGAAAGCGTGCCCGCATTGCGCGAAAGCGTCAGATAGTCCAACCCGACATTCACAAGAAAACCAAGACGTTCGCGGATTTCCTTCAGAATGGCGCGTGCGATTTCGTTCTTCTGGTTTGACAGACTGGCGGGCACGGTGGCGATCCAGTCATGCGCCTCGCGGATCGACATCTGCACCACCTGGCCGACATGCAGACCGGCGATCTTCACCGCCAAAGCCTCGGGCCGCAGGCGATAGCCATGACAGGTGCCACAGGGGCGATTGTTCTGATACCGCTCCATCTCTTCGCGCGACCATGCACTGTCGGTTTCGCGGTAGCGGCGCTCCATATTCGGGATCACGCCTTCAAACACCCGTGTCACCTGATAGATGCGACCGCCTTCGTCATAGCGGAAGGCGATTTCCTCGCCGCCCGACCCGCGCAGAAACACCTGCCGCACCTTTTCGGGCAGGTCTTTCCATTTCTTCTTGCGATCAAAGCCGTAATGCGTCGCCATCGCCTCGATCGTCTGCAGGAAATAGGGGCTTTTGGATTTCGACCATGGCGCGATGGCCCCTTGCGCCAGGGTCAGGTTCTGATCCGGCACGACAAGGCGTTCGTCGAAAAACAGTTCAGACCCCAGACCGTCACAGACCGGGCAGGCCCCCATCGGCGCGTTGAAGGAGAACAGCCGCGGTTCGATTTCAGGGATGGTGAACCCCGATACCGGACAGGCGAAGTTTTCCGAAAATGTGGTGCGGACGGGTTCGCCCTCGGCCGGCGCGGTTTCAATCAATGCGATGCCATTCGCCAGATCCAACGCGGTGCGGAAACTGTCGGCCAGACGGGTGGCAATGTCGCCCCGCACCACGATCCGATCTACCACCACGTCGATATCGTGGCGGAATTTCTTGTCCAGCGTGGGCGGCTCGTCCAGATCGTAGAACTGGCCGTCCACCTTGACGCGCTGGAACCCCTGCTTGCGCAGTTCCAGAAATTCCTTGCGATACTCGCCCTTCCGATCGCGCACGATGGGGGCCAACAGATAGGCCCGGGTGCCTTCCTCCATCGCCAGCACGGCATCCACCATATCCTGCACCTGCATCGCGGTAATGGGCAGGCCGGTGGCCGGGCTATAAGGCGTGCCCACCCGCGCGAACAGCAGGCGAAGATAATCGTAAATCTCGGTCACGGTACCAACAGTTGAACGCGGGTTCTTGCTGGTGGTTTTTTGCTCGATGGAAATGGCCGGTGACAGGCCGCTGATATGATCCACATCGGGCTTGCCCGCCATGTCGAGGAATTGCCGGGCATAGGCGCTCAGGCTTTCCACATAGCGACGCTGACCTTCGGCATAGATCGTATCAAAGGCCAGGCTGGATTTGCCGGAACCCGACAGACCTGTGATCACCACGAACTGATCGCGCGGGATATCCAGATCGACGCCCTTCAGATTGTGTTCGCGCGCGCCCCGCACTTCGATGAACTTCTGTTCCGCCATGATCCCCTCGACCCCACTGTCGCGCCAGATTTAGGGCATTCCGGCCGAGTCTCCAACGGCAAAACGTGAACAATAAATGAACACGCGCCGATTTTGGCACTTATCTGCAGGAATGGGATGCGCTGGCTCTCCTCGGGCTTGCAAATTCATCACATTCAACTATATGAATGCAAAATCTCAGCCATGGAGCCGCCATGTTCAACTTTCGCAAATCTGCCGGCCCAAGGGCCCAATCAATCACACCGACCGAGGCTGTCGCCCGTGCTGCCAAAGGCGAACTTGCGGTGATTGATGTGCGCGATCTGTCGGAACTGCGCAGCTCGGGCAAGGCGCGCGGGGCGATCCATGTGCCACTGTCTGTTTTCTCGCAGAAGATGGACCCGCGGGCGCGCGAACTCCCTGCGGGACTGACCCCCGATACGCCTATTTGCCTCTATTGCGCCAGCGGTGGCCGGTCCGGCATGGCCGCCGAGGCCGCGCTGCAGCTTGGCTTTCAGACTGTCTACAATCTTGGCGGGCTTGTGCATTGGGTGGCAGGCGGCGGTCAGGTTGAACCGGCCTGACACCGTAGAACGCGCATCTGAAAAAGGGGGGCTTTCGCCCCCCGATCTTGGTGTTCGATTAATCCTGACGCTCAGATATGCAGCGCGCGGCCATAGGCATCCAGCACCGCCTCGTGCATCATCTCGCTCAGCGTCGGATGCGGGAAGACGGTGTTCATCAGGTCTTCCTCGGTGGTCTCAAGGCTACGGCCCACCACATAGCCCTGAATCAGCTCGGTCACTTCCGCGCCCACCATATGCGCCCCCAGCAATTCGCCGGTTTTCGCATCAAACACGGTCTTGATCATGCCCTCGGCCTCGCCCAGGGCAATCGCCTTGCCATTGCCGATGAAGGGGAAACGGCCCACTTTCACCGCATAGCCCGCCTCTTTCGCCTTCGCCTCGGTCAGGCCGACGCTGGCAACCTGCGGGTGGCAATAGGTGCAACCGGCAATCGAGTTCGGTTTGATCGCATGCGGATGCAGGCCCGCGATCAGCTCGGCCACCATCACGCCCTCATGGCTCGCCTTATGCGCCAGCCACGGTGCGCCCGCGATATCGCCAATCGCGTAAAGCCCATCCACGCCCGTGCGGCAATATTCATCCGTCACCACATGGGTGCGGTCGATCTTGACGCCAAGCGCCTCCAGCCCAAGGCCCTCGACATTGCCGACAATGCCGACCGCCGAAATCACCGTGTCAAACTCGGCCGTCTCGGTCTTGCCGTTGGATTCCAGATGCGCGGTCACGCCCACACCCGGCTTGCGATCCAGCTTCTTGACCGTGGTCTTTTCCAGGATCTTCATCCCCTGCTTCACGAAGGATTTCTTCGCGAAAGCGCTGATCTCGGCATCTTCGACCGGCAGCACGCGGTCCATCACTTCGCATACTGTAACATCGGCGCCCAGCGTATTGAAGAAGCTGGCAAATTCGATCCCGATCGCGCCCGAGCCGATGACCAGCAGCTTCTTCGGCATCCGCTTGGGTTGCAGCGCGTGCTTGTAGGTCCAGACCAGATCGCCGTCCGCCTCCAGCCCCGGCAACTCGCGCGCCCGCGCGCCGGTCGCCAGAATGATCGCCGGTGCCGTCAGCTCTTCCACGCCCTTGTCGGTCTTGACCGAAACCTTGCCCTTGGAAGGCAGGGTCGCCGCGCCCATGAACACCGTGACCTTGTTCTTCTTCATCAGATGGCCAATGCCGCCCGAGAGTTGCTTGGCAACCCCGCGTGAACGCGCCACGACCGCATCCAGATCATAGCTGATGCCGGTGGCGCTGAGCCCGAATTCCTTGGCGCGGTGCATCAGATGGAACACTTCGGCGCTGCGCAGCAGGGCCTTGGTGGGGATACAGCCCCAGTTGAGGCAGATGCCGCCCAGATGTTCGCGTTCCACAATGGCAACGGTCTTGCCCAATTGCGCAGCCCGAATGGCGGCCACATAGCCCCCGGGACCCGCACCGATCACGATCACATCAAAGTTCTTGGCAGCCATGTTTCCCCTCCTCTGGAAAAGTAGTTTGCCATTAAACTATCACAAAACACCAAGCAATGCTGTTGACGGCATGAGCCCATGCATTCAACGCATAGCTGCGGCGCGAAGATCGTTTACCACTGAACCATAGCCACCATTCTGCAGAAACTCCTGCTCCTCTGGTGTCGTTTCCCGGCCCAGAGCCGCGTTGCGGAAGGGGAAACGGCCAAATCGGGCAATGATCGCCTGATGGGCGCGGGCATGCAGGATCGTCTCTGCGGCCTCGGGCATGCGCGTGGTGAACAATGCCACCGCCAGCGCCTGGTCGTCCGGATCTTCGCTATGTTCGAAGGGCAGATAAAAGAACTGCCGCTCCGGCTCTGGCGCCCCGAGATCCCAGCCTTCGGCGACGGCCTTGCGCGCGGCTGCACGGGCGATGGCATCGGTGGCAAAGGCATCGGCGCTGCCGCGCCACATGTTGCGCGGAAACTGATCGCAGAGGATCAACAGGGCCAGCGTGCCCACCGTGCCTTCGGCCCAGTGATCCAGCCCGCCATCGCGCGCCGCCTGCCACAGATCGGCCCAAAGCGCGCGGATCTGGTCGTCCAGTTCAGCGCCGCCCGCGTACCATCCCTCAGTCCCCACCTCGCCCAGCCAATAATCAAGCACCATCACCGGATCGGACATCTTCACCTCGTTCACCACGGGCCAAGTGCCCGGCACGCAGCGTGACAGGGAATGTCGCAGGCCGCAAGCCGGGCCAGATCAGCCGCGCGGCTGCGCCGGTCCGGTATCGGCTTCCTCCATCACCATCCCCACCGCCAGTGCCGAAGCTGTGGGCGATACCGTGGCAAAGGTGCCGGTGACCCCGGGCGCTGCACGGCGGGTCATGCGCCAGGCGGCATAGGCGGCAAGTCCAAGGAAATTGGCGGCGATGAACAGGAAGAACCCGTTCGGGCCCAGGGTTTCCATCACCCAGCCGGTGGCGAGGGGCCCGAAGATCGCCCCCAGCCCGTTCAGGAACAGCAGGCCCGACGAAGCGGCAGCCATTTCCTCCTTGCCAAGGAAATCATTGGTATAGGCGATCAGCAGCGAATACAGCGGATTGGTCACCCCGCCCAGAACCATGGCCACCCCCAGCAGCGCCCAGAAGGGCAGCGGCATCAGCCAGGCAAAGACCATCACCGCCCCCGCCACTGCCGACAGCCACAGGATCAGCCCGCGCCGGTCGCGCCGGTCCGACAGCCAGCCCACGGGATATTGCAGCACCAGCCCCCCCACATACATGGCACCGACAAAGAGCGTGATCTGCGGCACGCTCAGCCCCGATTTCGATCCCCAGACCGCCGACATGCCGAACATCGCGGCAAAGATGCCACCGGTCAGCAACATGCCCACGCAGCCCAATGGCGAAATGGCCCAAAGGCGCGGAAAGCTCAGCCGTTTGATGGATTCAAAGGTCGGCGCCGGGGTATCGGCCAGCAGCAGCGGCATGAAGGCAAGGCTGACCAGCACCGACGGGATCACGAACAGGGTGAAGCTGGAGGGGCTTGCCACGTTGATCAGCATCTGGCTGGAAATGATCCCGATCATCTGCACGATCATATAGGCCGACAGCGCCTGACCGCGCGTTTCATTGGTGGCGGTGTTGTTCAGCCAGCTTTCGGCCGTGATATAGACGCCGCAGAAGGAAAACCCGATCAACACCCGCAGCGCGGCCCAGACCATCCAGTTCGGCGCCACCGGGTAGATGACCAGCACCGCCGAGATCATCGAAGCCAGCGCCGAGAACACCCGCACATGCCCCACGCGGCGGATCATCCGCGGCACGGTCAGCGAGCCTACCAGAAAACCCGCGAAATAGGATGACATGACGATCGACAATTCGAAGGTCTTGAACCCTTCATAGGTGCCGCGAATCCCCAGAAGGGACCCCTGCATGCCATTGCCGACCATCAGCAGCATCACCCCCAGAAGCAGGGGCCAGGAGGTGGAAAGGACTTTCAGCATGGGAGACCTCGGGCAACAGCGCCGCGTGAGTGTAACAGGGGTTCTTGTAACAGGGGGCTAATTTCCGACAGCGGAACCGGTGCCCGCGTCAGCCGGGGATCAGCAACGAAGCATCGCCATAAGAAAAGAAGCGATAGCCCTGCCGGATCGCGTGGTCATAGACCCTGAGCATCCGGTCCCGCCCCATCAGGGCCGATACCAGCATCAGCAGGGTGGATTTCGGCAGATGGAAATTGGTCATCAGCGCATCGGTGACCTGAAACCGGAAGCCAGGGTAGATGAAGATGTCGGTCGGCCCACGCCAGGGCTGCAACTGCCCGTCCCGCGCCGCCGATTCGATCAGCCGCAGCGCCGTGGTGCCAACCGGGATCACCCGGCCCCCTGCCGCGCGGGTGGCGTTCACGGCAGCCGCGGCAGCTTCGGTCACCTCGCCCCATTCGGCATGCATGCGATGGGTGGCCACATCTTCGACCTTTACCGGCAGAAAGGTGCCCGCGCCTACATGCAGTGTCACCTCGGTAAATTCGACCCCGCGTGCGCGCAGGGCCTCCAGCAGGGGCGCATCGAAATGCAGGCTGGCCGTGGGTGCGGCTACTGCCCCGGCATGACGGGCAAAGACCGTCTGGTAATCGTCGCGATCCTGCGCATCGGGCGCGCGTTTGGCGGCGATATAGGGCGGCAGCGGCATGTCGCCTGCCTCGGCCAAAGCGGCATCGAAATCCTCGCCCATCAGGTTGAACCGCAGATCAAGATCGGTGTCGGTCTTTTGCGCCACGGTTGCCGTCAAGCGCGGTGAAAAGACAATCTCTTCCCCCTGTTCAACCTTGCGCAGCGGTTTGGCCAGCGCCCGCCATGTGCCATCGGGGCGGGGTTCCAGCAGGGTGATCTCGACCTTCGCCACCACGCGCCCCTGGGCCGAGTTCCGAAAGCGTTGGCCCGACAGCCGGGCTGGAATGACACGCGTATTGTTCAGCACAAGCCGGTCGCCGGGGCGAAATTCATCGACCAGATCGCGCACGATCCGGTCCCGCAGCGCATCGCCTTCGGCCACCAGCAGCCGCGCCGATGATCGTGGCTTGGCCGGCCTTGTGGCAATCAACGTCTCGGGCAGATCGAAATCGAAATCGGAAAGCTTCATCCCTGCCCCTCAAGCTTCGGTGCCGGGCGGCGAAAGATCTCGCGAAACATGCCCGGTGTCAGGATCGACAGCGGATTGACCGACACCCTTGCCCGGTCGGCGGTGCCGTCAATGCGATAGTTGAACCCGAACAGCCCTTCTCCGGGCCGGGTCAGGATCGCACCGATCCCGTTCAGCAGATAGATCGGAGAGATCACACCCTGCATGGAAAGCCGTTCTGCCTTGCTGTCATAGGTTCCCGCCATCGACACCCCCATGGAGGCCCCGATGGCCGCGCCTCTGGTGACCTCGATCCCGCCGGGCGTCAAGCGGAACTCGGCGTCGGCATCGCTGAACAACAGGCCTTCACCGTTGAATTGTTCCAAAAGCCCGACCACCGAAATGGCATTCAGCAAGGCGGCCAGAACCGGCGCATCCCGCACGCGGAAATCCTGCGCCTTGGCCAGACCGCGATATTGGCCGCGCGGCCCAAGCGGCTGCAACTGCAGGTCAAGGTTGCCGCCCCGTGCCTTGCTGAAAATGCCCGCCGCCGCCAGAACCCCGCCCGCATCTTCAGACACAAGCCGGATGGCGGTGCCGGCATCCGTGGGCACCAATGTGCCACGCAATGGGCTGCTGCCGTTGATCGCGGCGGTGAAAGTGCCATCAAACCCGCCCCGCACCACAAAGCTGCCCTTCACATTGGTCAGGGCAATCTTCTCGGTCACCTGAACCCGGTCCAGCGCCAGATCAACCGGCGTGCGCCCCTTGCCTTTGGCGGTCCCGCCCGTTTCGGGCAGGCGGCGCAGATCGACCCGGCCACCGCTGACCTTGACTGCAGGGGGCTGCCCCTTGCCCCGCCCAGACAGCGTGACCGCCGCGCGTAGCCAATCGCCCGCCTCGACACGGGAAAAGGTTGCCTGATCCAAACTGCCATCGGGTTTGATCGTGATCCGTCCTTCGGCCTTCAACCCCGGTGCGTCCAGTTCAAACCTTTCCACCACAGGCGGCTTGCCCAGTTGCGCCGCAAGCGACAAGCGCCCCGCCGATCCCCCGGCCTTGCGCCATCCCAGCTCCGGCACGGCCAGCGTCACCCCCTTCAGATCGCTGTCCATCGTGATCCGGCCCGGCTTGCCTTTGGGCAGATCAAGAACAAAACGCCCCCGCCCCTTGCCACCCAACAGGCCATCCGGCAGGCCGATACCGAATTCGGCAAGGGTCTGCGGCGAAAGCTCTACCTGCCCTTCGACCCGCGATGCCCCGCCCGCCGCCGCACCGAAAGGCAGGCGATACACCATGTCGAAGGGCAGCTTGCCAATCCGGCCCTTGCCCGCAATCTCCAGCCCCTGCCGGTCTGCACCAAGGCGAAGCTGTTCCGCGCTCAGCCGTTTGCCCGGCACCAGCACATCCGACTGCACCGCCGAAAGCCGCCCCTGCACCTGATAGGTCACATCATCCACCCGGACATGATCGATCAGCGGCAGCCGCAGCAGCGCCGTCACCTCTGCCTGCCCCTCACCCAGATCGACCGACCGCCCGGCCTTTGTCAGAAAGCCGAACGGCTTTTCGTCCAGCAGGGACAGGGCCGCTGTCAGGCTGGATTTCGTGGTCAGCCGGATTTCGGCCTGCGCGGGCTTTTGCTGGATGTCGAGCACCGAAAACACCGATCCGCCCATTGCGATGGCCCCGCCCTTTGGCGGGGTCACCTGCCCACGATCCAGCACCATCGTATAGGTATTGCCCTCGATGGTGGCATAGCCATGCCCACGCCGGATCGGCGGCAGGGTTTTCAGGAAACGCACATCCCCATCTGCAAAGTCATAGCCGAGCGAAAAGCGCGGCTCTTGTCCCGGGGCGGCGCGCAGGGCCACCTTTACATCGGACAACACACCTTCCTGCACATTCTCGGCCAGCCATGCCCGGGTCTTCGGGACGGCGGACAGGGGCCAGAGCGCCAGCAACCGGTCATGGGTGATGCTGTTCAGCGCCAGATCGACGGCCAGGTTCCAGCCCCGTGCATCCGCACTGGCCCGGCCCGAGGCATGAATGCGCCGGTCACCGTCGATCAGCACCAATTGACCCAGGTCCAGCCGGAACGGATCCAGCCGCAACCGCAGATCAATGGCCCCCCGATCAAAGCTGACCGGAGAGGCGAACAGGCCTGCGGGATCGACTTTCACACCGTCCAGCGCGATCTGGGCCAGAAAGGCCTCGGGCTGCCCTTGCCGCGCGCCCGGAACCAAGACCTGCCCCCCGGCCGACAGGCGCAGGGACGCCGATTGAACCTCCAGCCGGGTCAGGCTGATACGTTCGGCGGCGGGATCGAAACTCAGCCCGATTTCGGCCTTGTCAAAAGCGATGGGGCGCGTCTCCGGGCTGGGTTGCAATGCGCCCTGCCCTAGGCTGAGCCCGCCTTCGATCCCGGCAATCCGGCCCTCGCTGTCCACGACGGCAGACAGCGCGCCGGAAATCGGCGCCTCCAGCACCGACAGAAACCCAAGCGCCGGGGCCTGACCGGCAATATCACGGGCGGCGACCCCATCGACGGTGGCGCGCAGACGTGCCCCGTGATCGGCACTGCGGGTGGCGATCACCAGTTCAGCCCGGGCCGGGGCCTGGCCGGGATTGGACAGCGTCAACCCGGTTTCAATCACCAGGCCTTCGGGCCCCCGCGACAGAACCATCCGCCCGTCGCCCACCTGCCAGCGCCGTCCGGCACGGGCGTCCTCCAGCACCAGCGACAGCGCCTCGGCCTGCACTTCGGTCAGGGCGGCCAGATCGGGGCTGTCAAACAGCGCGTCCAGCCGGTCCAGCGCTTCGGGAAAGCTGCCAATGGCGCGCGGCCCGGCCCCGGTTCCGAAATCGAGATCAAACCGCCCTTCGGCATTGCGTCCCAGTCGCAGGCTGGCCCCCGACAGAACCACCGTCGCCGGGCGCAACCTGCCTTGCACAAGCCCTGCCGGATCAAAGGTCACCCGCGCTTCGGGCAGGCGCAGCAGCAGGGTGCCTTCCTTGCGGTGCAAGGTCAGGTTTTCCAGCCGCAGCCGGGGCACCAGATCGCGGCCCATCATCACCTCGACCCCGCCGAGCGACAGGCTGTTGGGGCCCATGGGCAGGCTGCGGTTCAGACGAGCCTCGGCCTCGGCCACCGCCCAGACCGGCAGGCGCAAGGGCTTGCCGGTCAGCACCAGACCTGCGACGGCCAGAGACAGCGCCAGAAACACGAGGCTGAGGATCAGCGTCAGCCCGAAACGCGGCCGGACCCGCCGCCGGGGCGGGCGCGGGGGCCGTGTCGCGCTGCTGCCTGCCGTCTCACTCATACCCGGACCTTGCTGCCTGCCCTTTTTCACGCGGGGTTGCCTTTATCTTTGCAGGAAGGCAACTAAAACCCCAAGCACCTTCACTTCATTGGCAAGGAGCCGCCCATGCCGGATCCCGGACAGACCGCCCCCGATTTTACCCTGCCCCGTGACGGCGGCGGTGACATCAGCCTTTCGGCCCTGAAAGGCCGCAAGGTCGTGCTGTATTTCTACCCCAAGGACGATACCCCCGGCTGCACGGTGGAGGCGCTGGATTTCACCGCCCGCGCCGCGGCATTTGATGCGGCCAACACCACAGTCATCGGCATTTCCAAAGACAGCGTGAAGAAGCACGACAAATTCGTGGCCAAGCATGGTCTGGGCATTGCGCTGGCGTCGGATGAACAGGGCAGCACCTGCGAAGACTACGGCGTCTGGGTCGAAAAAAGCATGTATGGCAAGACCTATATGGGCATCGACCGCAGCACCTTTCTGATTGATGCCGAAGGTCGCATTGCCCAAGTCTGGCGCAAGGTGAAGGTCGATGGCCATGGCGCCGAAGTCCTGGCCGCGGCGGAGGCGTTGTGAGCCTGCCGCACCCGAACACCCTGACTGAAATGGCGGTGGAGGTTCTTGCCACCGCCGACGGCCGGGCCAAATGCGCCCTGTCGCAAGCCCATGCAACCGCATGGTTTGCCGCGCGTCAGGCAGGTCAGCCGATCTCTGTCGGGCAGGCCAGCCCACCGCTGCATCCGTCGCGCCCCGAACGCCCCGAATTGCTGCCCCCGCGCGACGTGCCGCGTCGGCGTCCGGGCAGCCCGCAGGGCCGCATTGCCCTGCTCCATGCCGTGGCGCATATCGAATTGAACGCGGTCGATCTGCACTGGGATATCATTGCCCGGTTCGGCCATGTGCCGATGCCGCTAGGCTTCTACGACGACTGGGTCAAGGCCGCCGCCGAAGAATCACGCCATTTCAATCTGATATGCGACTGTCTTGAAGCGATGGGCAGCCATTATGGGGCCTTGCCCGCCCATGCCGGCATGTGGCGCGCGGCGTCGGATACGGTGGATGACCTGTTCGGGCGTCTGGCCGTGGTGCCGATGGTGCTGGAAGCACGCGGGCTTGATGTGACCCCCGGAATGATCGAGATTTTCCGCAAGGCAGGCGAGACCCAGGCCATCGCCGCGCTGGAAGTGATCTATGCCGAAGAAGTTGGCCATGTCGCCTATGGGTCGAAATGGTTCAACTGGCTTTGTGGTCGCGATGGGTTGGACCCCAAAGAGGTGTTCCACGATCTGGTGCGCCGCTATTTCCATGGGGCGCTGAAACCCCCGTTCAACGAGGAAAAACGTGCCGAGGCCGGGTTGCCGCCGGATTTCTACTGGCCTTTGGCCGAAGATATGCCATTTGCCGCCGATTGATCGGCAGATTCATGCCGATCTGGCTTTACCTGCGGGTCAAGCGGTGCAAAGCGGTTTCAAATTTGTTGCGACAGCAGAAACCACTCCTTAATCACGTCCGGGGATGAGACGGCGCAGGTCAGACGCGCCCCTGTTCAGGGGGCAGCCGTCGCGCCACAAGAACAGATGGACGAGGCTACGTGCTGACACGGCTTACCTATCGGATCAACGCAGCGCTGGAACGGCATTTGCCCGAACAGCGGCTGTTTCTGAAATCCGATACCGCCACCCGCTTCATCCGCCTGCGACCGATGACTCAGGCGCTGGTTCTGGGCGGCGTCTCGCTGGTGCTGGCATGGAGCTTCGTGGCCACGTCGGTTCTGTTGATGGACAGTATCTCGGCCGGATCGGACCGTGATCAATCGGCCCGCCAGCAGGCATTGTTCGAAGAACGGCTGACCGCCCTCTCCACCGACCGCGACCTGCGCGCCGAAGAGGCCGCGCGGGCACAGCAACGGTTCAACCTGGCCCTGGCCGAAGTCAGCGCCATGCAGGCCCGGTTGCTGGCATCCGAAGACCGTCGGCGCGAGCTGGAAACCGGCATTGACGTGATCCAGAACACGCTGCGTCGCACCATCAAGGAACGCGATGAGGCCCGCGCAGAACTGGGCCGGGCGACCGCCGCGCTCAGCAGCCAGGAAGGCAGCAAGGGCACCGAACTGGGCCGCGCCCGCGATGCGCTGGCCACGCTGGAAATCATGTCCGGCGCGCTTGGCACCACGGCGCGCGAACGCGACGAGATGGTTCAGATGGCCAATCGTGCGCGCGAGGATGCCGCCGATATTCAGCGCCAGAAAGAAGACCTGCAGCTGCGCAACGATGCGATCTTTGCCCGGCTGGAAGAAGCGGTGACCGTATCGATGGAACCGCTGGACAAGATGTTCCGCGCCGCCGGTCTGTCGCCTGATGACCTGCTGGATCAGGTGCGGCGCGGCTATGGCGGTCAGGGAGGCCCGATGAGCCCCATCGTTTCCACCAAGGGGGGGGCCTTGAGCCCCGATGAGGCGCGGGCAAATGTGATCCTGCAAGGGCTGGACCGCATGAACCTCTACCGTCTGGCCGCCGTTCGCACCCCGTTCTTCAACCCGATCCCTTCGGGGCGCTATCGGTTCACCTCGGGTTTTGGGTATCGCCGCGATCCCAAGGGCGCAGGCACGCGCATGCATTCCGGCCTTGATTTCGCCGGTTCCTATGGCACGCCGATTGTCAGTACCGGCGATGGCGTGGTGGTCGAGGCGGGCTGGGGCAATGGCTATGGCCGTATGGTAAAGATTCGCCATGATTTCGGCATCGAAACACTCTATGCGCACTTGTCGCAAATCCACGTCAACGAAGGTCAAAGGGTATCGCGCGGCGACCGGATCGGTGATATGGGAAATTCAGGCCGGTCCACCGGCACTCACCTTCACTACGAGGTTCATATCGGGGGCCGTCCGGTCAATCCGATGACCTTCATCAAGGCAGCGAACGATGTTTTCTAAATCCAGAATCAACGAACCCGGTCCCAAGCAGGTGGAAGGCGACAAGCCCAAGGCCCCGGAGCTGCCCGCCACCAAGCCCTCAATGGATTTTTCCAGCCCGATGAAAGCCAAACCGAACGCGTCAGTCCTGTCGTCCGACCTGACTGTGGTGGGCAACCTGAAAACCACCGGCGACATTCAGGTTGAAGGTACGGTCGAAGGCGATATTCGCGCCCATCTGCTGACGGTTGGCGAAACCGCCACCATCCGTGGTGAAATCGTGGCCGATGACATCGTGGTCAATGGCCGCGTGATCGGCCGAGTGCGCGGTCTGAAAGTGCGCCTGACCTCGACGGCACGGGTCGAAGGCGACATCATCCACAAGACCATCGCCATCGAAAGCGGTGCACATTTCGAAGGATCGGTGCAACGGCAGGACGATCCGCTGAATGGCGTGAAAGCGATCACCGGCCCGAAGGTCGACTGATTATTGCCAGATCAGGTTCATGGCAAAGGGCGCCCCGGGGCGCCCTTGTTCATTTCACGACAGGGCGCGTCGATAGAGATGCCATGTGGCATGACCCAGCACCGGCAGCACCACCAGAAGCCCCAGAAACCACAGCGCCATGCCCGCAAACAGCGCGACCCCGACCAACAGGCCCCAGGACAGCATGACCAGCGGATTGGATTTGACCAGATCAAGACTGGTCAGCATCGCCGTCACGAAATCCACCTCGCGATCGAGCAGCATGGGCAGGCTGACAACGGTCAGCGCAAACAGCAGCGTGGCGATCAAAGCCCCAACCGCCGACCCTACGGCCAACATCATCATCCCATGCGGTGTCTGAAACATCTCGAAGGACGATGTGGCATTGGTCAGCGTCAGCGTGCCCATGAACAGCGCAAAGATCATGTGGGCCAGAAAGTTCCAGAACAGGAAGAAGATCACGATCACCGCCGCCATGGACGGGATCTGCCTGTCCTTCTGGCGGAAGATCACCCCCGCAATCCCGGCCATGTCCAGCGGCTCGCCTGCTTCCAGACGGCGCGAGATTTCGTAGAACCCGCAGGCGATGAAGGGGCCAAGGATCGGAAAACCTGCGCTGGCGGGCAAGGTCCACCAGATCTGGCCCTTTGCAGTCACAGCCCAGAAGATCAGCCAGCCCCCCAGCACATAGACCAGCGAAAAGCCGATCCCGTAAAGCGGCGCGCGCAGAAAATCGCGCCAGCCCAGCTGCAGGCTCGCGCGCAGATCGGCCATGCCGACTTCGTTGATCTGGGGTTCATATGGTGGCCCGGTTTCCGTCTGCGACATGTGGCTGATCCTCCCGTTCTGCAACAGGTTAGGCAGGCCAGCGCCGGGTGCAAAGTTGTTTCTGCGCCGCAGGTTTACCCACGGCCAGACGCCCCTGCGGATCAGTCTTCGGCGTTGGCTTCGGCGCGGGATTTGCCCGCCACATCCATCGCCAGCGTGGCCGCCATGAACTTGTCCAGGTCACCGTCCAGCACACCCTGCGTATCCGAGGTTTCCACCCCCGTGCGCAGATCCTTCACCATCTGATAGGGCTGCAGCACATAAGACCGGATCTGGTTGCCCCAACCGGCATCGCCCTTGGCTTCATGCGCAGCGTTGATGGCGGCGTTGCGCTTGTCCAGCTCCAGTTGATACAGCCGCGATTTCAGCGCCTTCATGGCAATATCACGGTTCTGGTGCTGCGATTTTTCCGAACTGGTCACCACGATATTGGTGGCCAGGTGGGTGATCCGCACCGCCGAGTCGGTGGTGTTCACGTGCTGTCCGCCCGCGCCCGACGACCGGTAGGTATCGATGCGGATTTCGTGCGGCAGCACTTCGATTTCGATATTGTCATCGACAACCGGATAGACCCAGACCGACGAAAACGACGTATGGCGCCGCGCCGCGCTGTCATAGGGCGAAATGCGCACCAGACGATGCACCCCGCTTTCGGATTTCAGCCAGCCATAGGCATTGGGCCCGCTGATCTTGTAGGCCACCGATTTGATCCCGGCCTCTTCCCCTTCGGAGATGGATTGCAGTTCGACCTTGTAGCCCTTCTTTTCGGCCCAGCGGGTGTACATCCGCGCCAGCATGCTGGCCCAATCGCAGCTTTCCGTGCCGCCTGCCCCGGCATTCACTTCAAGGAAGGTGTCATTGCCATCGGCCTCGCCATCCAGCAGCGCCTCCAACTCCTTGCCGCGTGCGGTTTCGACCAGGGCCTTGATGGCGGCCTCGGCCTCGGCGATGATTTCGGCATCACCTTCCATCTCGCCCAGCTCGATCAGTTCGATATTGTCTTTCAACCCGGTCTCGATCAGCTGATAGGTGCCAAGCGCATCCATCAGCGCCTGACGTTCCCGCATCAGCTTTTGCGCCTTGGCCGGATCGTTCCACAGGTTCGGGTCCTCGATCATCGCATTGAATTCCTCAAGGCGATGCGGCGCGGTCTCGTGATCCATGCGCTGTGCCAGCAGGGCCAGCGACTTGCGGATGGCTTCGGCATCTTTTTCGGTTTCGGCGCGCATGGCTCGGGTCTCTTTCCGGTCGGACAAACAGATTTGGCGCGGGTGATACCCGCTGGAAGGCCGCCGGGCAAGGCCACGGCGGCGGATTGCAGATCAGTAGAGCCCACCCGAGGACAATGTGCCGAAATCGGCCTTCTTCGGGATGACCTTGGTCTTGCCCGATGCCGTGGTCACCTGCGAGCCGCCGCCGCTTTCCACCTCGCCCGCTGCAAACAGCGGCAGGTTCGCCCCCATGGCAAAGCCGCCATCGACCATCGCGCCAACCCCGAACAGCGGCTCTTCGCCCTCGCGGAAGTATTCGGACACGACATTGTCGCCCTGCGCATCATCTGACAGGCGCGCGCCCGAGAAACGGTCGATCTTCATGAAATAGCCGCCCGGCGGCACGGCAAATTTGCCGCCACCGTATTTCTTGATGGCCGCCTTCATGAAGCTTTCGAAGACCGGGCCACAGAACCCGCCGCCCGAGGCGCTGTTGCCCAGTGACCGGGGATTGTCATAGCCGATATAGCAACCCGCCGCGATGTTCGAGGTATAGCCCACGAACCAGACATCCTTGGCGTCATTGGTGGTGCCGGTCTTGCCCGCCACCGGCACGGGCAGGTTGATCCCCCGTGCCGTGCCGCGTTGCACCACGCCCTCCATCATGCTGGTCAACTGATAGGCGGTGATCGCATCCATCACCCTTTCGCGCTTTGACACGATCCGGGGTGCCCTTCCCTGCGGAAGATCGGCCAGGGCGCAATCGGCACATTCCCGGGTGTCGTGACGATAGACCGATTTGCCATAGCGATCCTGCACACGGTCCACCAGCGTCGGCTCCACCCTCTCGCCGCCATTGGCGAACATGGCATAGGCCGCCACCATCTTGAACAGCGTGGTTTCCTGGCTGCCCAGCGAATTGGAGAGGAATTGCTGCATGCGGTCATAGACGCCGAAGCGTTCCGCATAGCCCGCCACCGTTTCCATCCCGATTTCCTGGGCAATCCGCACGGTCATCAGGTTCCGGCTCTGTTCGATGCCGGTGCGCAGCGGGGTGGGGCCATAGAACTTGTTCGACGCGTTCTTGGGCCGCCACAGGCCCTGCGGCGTATCCACCTCGATGGGCGCATCGACGACAATGGTGGCCGGGGTGAAACCGCTGTCCAGAGCGGCGGCATAGACAAAGGGCTTGAAGCTCGACCCCGGTTGGCGCGTGGCCTGTGTTGCGCGGTTGAATACCGAATCCTGATAGGAAAAGCCGCCCTGCACCGCCAACACACGGCCCGAGAACACGTCCATCGCCATGAAGGCGCCCTGCACTTCCGGCACCTGACGCAGCGACCAGCGCTTGAAACTGCCGTCCTCATCGCTGGTGACGGCACGAACCAGAACCACATCGCCCACGCTGACAAGATCGGAGGCAACGCGGGCCTTCCTGCCCAGCTTGCCATCGGCCTGACGCTTGCGCGCCCAGGTCACATCATCGGCCGGGATGAAATGGCCGTCTTCATCCTCGTCCACGCCTTCAATGCCGATCCGGGCACTGGATTCGCCGAGCGACAGCACCACCGCCGGATGCCAGCCTTCGATGTCACGGGGCACCTCCACCTCGGACAGCGCCGCGCGCCAATCCGCCTCGGCGGTCAGCCGGTCGGGCGAAATGGTCTTGCGGGTGCCGCGCCAGATACCCTGACCGCGATCATATTTCTCTAGGCCTTGCCGCAGCGCCTTGGCCGCCGCCGCCTGCAATTCCGGGTCAACCGTGGCACGGATCGCCAGACCACCGCCGAAGAACTCCTTCTCGCCGAACTTGCCCGACAATTCGCGGCGGATTTCATCGGTGAAGTAATCGCGTGGCGGCAGCGATTGGCGGAAGGGCGGATAATCGCCGCGCTGCACAGTGCGCAGCGGCTGGACTTTCTCCGTCTCATAGATGGTCTGATCGATATAGCCATTCTGCAGCATTTCGCGCAGCACATAGTTGCGGCGATCCACCGCGTCTTCGTACTGGCGGGCCGGGTGCAGATCGGCGGGCTTTTTCGGCAGGGCCGCCAGATAGGCCGCTTCGCCCGCGGTCAGCTGGCGCAAGGATTTGTTGAAATAGGTCTGCGCCGCCGCTGCCACACCATAGGAATTGGCGCCCAGGAAGATTTCGTTCAGATAGAGTTCAAGGATCTTCTCCTTGGGCAGGGTTCCCACCAGCCGGGTGGACAGGATCAGTTCCTTGATCTTGCGTTCTGCCGTCCGGTCCCCCGACAACAGGAAGTTCTTGGCCACCTGCTGCGGAATGGTCGAAGCGCCGCGCAGCCGCCCGCCTTTCAGCGCGTCCAGCGCAGCCGAGGCAATCCCCATCACATCAAAACCCTGATGGGTATAGAAATTCTTGTCCTCGGCGCTGATGAAGGCCTGCTTGACCAGAGCCGGAATATCTTCGGCCGGCACGAAAAGACGGCGCTCTTCCGCGAATTCGTCAATCAGACGGCCTTCGCCATCATAGATGCGGCTGATGGTCGGCGGGGTATATTGCAGCAGGCTTTCATGGCTTGGCAGGTCGCGGGAATAGACCCAGAAGACAGCGCCAAGGGTCAGGGCCGCGAACAGCAGGCCCAGCGTCAGCATGGTGAAGATGGCCCCGAAAAAGGACCCGACAAAGCGCAGCACGCAAAACCCCCGATCAGACGTGGCACCGATATAGGGCCAAAGCGGCGCAAGGTCAAAACATCGCGGGCCGTTTGCGGGCAGTTTCCCGCCAATGTGAAAGCTGACGCGACGACCTAATGCCTGTTCAGCCCCGAGAGCGCGGCATCCTGCGCGGCCCAGTCTTTCAACCCGTCGCGCAGGGCTGCGGCCATCCGGGCACGCCAGTCCGGGTCTTGCAGCCGGGCCAGATCACGATCTGACGACAGAAACCCCAATTCAATCAGCAAGGACGGGATGTCAGGCGATTTCAGCACGCTGAACCCGGCAGTCTGATGGGGGCGGCGATGCATCTTCAGATCGGCACCCTTGATCGCGCCTTCCAGCGCCCCGGCCAGCCGGTCAATGCGGGGGGCGGTTTCGGTGCGTGCCATGTCCATCAAGACCTGCGCCACCAGATCATCCTGATCCGTCAGATCGACCCCGGCCAGCAGATCGGCGCGATCATGCCGTTCGGCAAGGGTCTTGGCGGCCTGATCGGATGCCTCATCCGACAGGGTGTAAAGCGTGGCCCCCACGGCCTCACCCTCGGCCAGCGCATCGGCATGCAGCGACAGGAAGACATGCGCGCCCACCGCACGGGCGATGGAGATGCGGGTTTCCAGCGGTACGAAGACATCTTCCTCGCGCGTCATCACCACAAGAAAGCCGCCATCCCGCACCAGCACTTCCTTGAATTCGCGGGCGAATGTCAGCATCAGATCGGCTTCGGTCACGCTGTCGCGTTCGGCCCCCGGGTCAATGCCGCCATGACCAGGGTCAAGCACCACAACCAGCGGCCCTGCCCCCCGGGCCACCGGGCGCGGCAGATCGGCCGGTTTTGGCAGCGCCCAGCCGGGCGGTTCAGGGGCGGCTGCCTTTTCGGCAAAGGTTTCGGCGCTGGCCGGGATCAGGGCAAGGCTTAGACGCGCCGCGCCGTCAGATGTATCCATCCCCGCGCGCTGCACCACAAAAGGCCCCGGCAATTGGGCCACCAACCGCGACCATCCGGGCCGAAAGCTGCCCGCCCGCAGGTCGGTCACACCGCTGCGCGCCACCCGGTCGATGCCCTGCCAGTCCACCTCGCGGAAATCCAGCACCAGGCGCGGCGGTTGGTCCAGCAGCCGCACCCGCCACGGCACGGGTTGCGACAGCGCAAGTTCAAGGGTGATCCCCCCGCCCGCATACGAGCTGATTTCGGATTGCTCCGGCACCAGTCGCGCCAGCGCCGAAAGATCCTGCGCCATGGTGGCCAGCCCCGCCCAGATCATCGCAATAGCCAGTATCAGAACCCGCATGCACCGCCCCATTCCTGCTGCAGCACAGCCTAGCGCAGGCTGCGCATTCGCACCATTCACGCCTTGCGGCGGGCCATGAAGGCCTGCAACCGCGCCAGACCTTCGGCAATATCGGCCGTGGCCCGGGCATAGGAAAAGCGCAGCGTCTGCGCCCCCCGCCGCGGATCGAAGTCAAGCCCCGGTGTCACCGCCACCCCGGCTTCGTCGAGGATCTGCGCCGCAAAGGCCAGCGAATCCGTCGTCAGGTCGCTGACATCGGCATAAATGTAGAAGGCCCCGTCCGGCGGCGCGATCCGGGTAAACCCGGCCTTTGGCAGGCCTTCTAGCATCAGACGCCGGTTTTCGGCATAGATCGCGCGATTGGCCTCCAGCTCGTCGATACAATCAAGCGCATGCAGCGCGGCAATCTGGCTGGCATGGGGCGGGCAGATGAACATGTTCTGCGCCAGCCGCTCTACCACCCGGATCTGCGATTCGGGCACCACCATCCAGCCGATCCGCCAGCCGGTCATGCTGAAATACTTGGAAAAGCTGTTGATGACATGCAGGTCATCGGCAATTTCCAACGCCGAAACCGCCCGGTCACCGTAATGCAGCCCGTGATAGATCTCGTCGGAAATGAACCGGACCCCGCGCCCGGCACAATGGTCGATCAGGGCCGCAAGTTCCGCGCGGCCCAGCATGGTGCCCGACGGATTGCCGGGGCTGGCCACGATCAGCCCTTCCATGGTGACACCCTGCAAATCGGCGGGCACGGGCTGCAACCGGTTTTCCAGCCGCGACGGGATTCCCACAGCCTCAAGGCTCAGGGCCTTCAGGATCTGGCGGTATGACGGATAGCCGGGTTCGCCCAGGGCCACCCGGTCCCCCGCATCAAACAACGTGGTGAATGACAGCAGAAAGGCCGCGGATGACCCCGCCGTCACCACCACACGGTCGGGATTGAGGTCAATTCCATACCAGCGGCGATAGAGGTCAGCGATCCCTTGGCGCAGTTCGGGCAGGCCAAGCGCCACGGTATAGCCAAGCGGCCCCGCCTCCATCGCCCGCGCCAAGGCCTTGCGCGCCCCCGCCGGGGCGGCAGTGCCGGGTTGCCCCACCTCCATATGGATGATGCTGCGCCCCGATGCCTCGGCGGCACGGGCGCGCTCCATCACGTCCATCACGATAAAGGGATCGACCAGAGCCCGTCTTGAAACCTGCATGCATGCCCCCTTAAAGTCGGCGCGACACTGGCCCGGCAGGGCGCGCGCGTCAAGCCGCCCCCAAAAGGGGCCCCTGCCCCTTGGAGAGACCCGATGACCCGCACCTTCCTTGCCACCACTGCTCTGACGCTGGGTCTTTCCCTGCCGGCCCTTGCCCTTGACCTGTCCGCCATGTCTGACGCCGAAAAGCAGGCCTTTGGTGCGCAGGTGCGGGCCTATCTGATCGAGAATCCCGAAGTCATCATGGAAGCCGTGCGCGTGCTGGAAGACCGCCAGCAGGCCGCCGCGATCGAAGATGATCTGAAACTGCTGGAAGACAATGCCGAGGCCATTTTCCAGAACGCGAATGACTGGGCCGGCGGCAATCCCGAAGGCGATATCACACTGGTCGAATTCATTGATTACCGCTGTGGCTATTGCCGCAAGGCACATGACGAAGTGAACGAGCTGGTCAAATCGGATGGCAATATCCGCTTTGTGGTGAAGGAGTTCCCGATCCTGGGCGAAGAATCTCTGATCTCGTCGCAATTTGCCATCGCAGTGCGGATGGTTGCAGGGGACGAAGCCTACAAGCGCGCGCATGATGCGCTGATCACCCTGCGCGGCGATGCCACGGCAGAAAGCATGGCGGCACTGGCCGGGGAGCTGGGCCTGGACGCGGCGGCCATCAGCGCCAAGATGTCCAGCCCCGAAGTGGCCGCGGTGATCGAGGCCAACCATGCACTTGGCACCACGATGCAGATCAATGGCACCCCCAGCTTCATCATCGACCGTACCATGGTGCGTGGCTATGTGCCGCTGGATGGGATGCGCCAGATCGTCGAAGGCCAGCGGCAGGACGGTTGATCGCTTCGCTGCAACGGCATCAGGGCGGCCCGGCAGGGCCGCCTTTTTCATCGCACGGTTTCAGGACACCGCAGCCGGGGCCGTTTCGGGCCGGGCCTGTTCGGGCCACCAGATCTGTGCCACCGCCAGCAGCAGGCCCAACCCGATCAGCGTGCCCCCCACAGCGCCGAACGCCCCGGCCAGCCCCAAATGTGCCACCAACGGGGCAGATACCAGCGGCGAGGCGAACTGACCCAGAAAGAAGGCCGTGGTCAGCAAACCCGAAGCCCGACCGCGCATGGCCATGGGCACCCGCGCGAGGAACCATGTCGTGTAATTGGGCATCGAAAGGCCCATCCCCAACCCGGCAATCACCGATCCTGCCAGCACCCCATGCCAATCCTGCGCCAGCGCATGGGCCACAAATCCGGCCCCGATCAGCGCAAAGCTGAGCCCGAAGACCGACATGGCCGAAACATGCCGACGGATGCGCCCATAGGCCAGCGACACCGGTGCCGAAACTGCGACCAATGCCGCCATCAACGCCCCGACAGCCAGCGGATTGGCCACGCCAAGCTCTTCCAGCCGGAACGGCAGCCGCGTGGGGGTGATGTAGAAGGCCGCCTGAAACACGAAGCCCAGCGAGCCGACAAAGGCAAAGGCCGCCCAAGGAAAGCCTGCCTGCCGTGCCATCCCCTTCGCGACCGGTGCCGCCCGACGCCGTTCTCGGGAATAGGGTGCCAATGCCAGCAGGGCCAGCACGGCCACCGGCAGGATCAGCGCATAGACCGCAAAGGCACCGCGCCAATGCAGCCCGGCCAAGGCCCCGCCCGTCAGCATGAACACGATCCCGGCGACCGATATGGCCGCCCCCTGCAGCCCAAGGAACCGCGCCCGTGCAGCCCCTTGCCAGAGATCGGCGCTCCATGTCATCCCCAGCGTCATGGTGCCCGCGACGCCCACGCCCAGCAACAGCCGCCCCGCCAGGATGGCATTCAGGCTTTCGGCCCAAAGCCCCGAAGTGCCGCCCAACCCATAGCACAACGCCACAAAGGCCAGCAGCTTCTGCCGGTCCATCCGGTCGGCCAGCCACCCCATCAGCCCGGCGGTGATCACCACAGCCAGAGAGGGCAGAGTGACAATCAACCCTGCCAGCGTGTCGATCCCCGCCACATCGGCGAAGTGGCGCTTCAGACCCGGCAAGGATGACGCCACCGTCGCATTGGCCATGATCGTCATGGCAGAAAGCCCCAGCACGGCCAAAGCCACTCTGCGCCCGGGCGGGGGTGTTTCAGTCTGTTCCATCCTGTCCTCGCAACATTTGTCTTGCGCAGGGTGACGGAATTCACAAAATTGAACCAGATAGCCATGATTGCAAGGTATGTCCAGAAATATGGACAATGACATTGACCTGACCGCCCTGCGTGCCTTTCGGATGGTGCTGCGCGAAGGCTCGTTCTCGGCCGCGGCGCTGGCGCTGCGGGTGCCGAAATCCACCCTGT
Source organism: Gemmobacter denitrificans (assembly GCF_036964905.1). NCBI lineage: Bacteria > Pseudomonadati > Pseudomonadota > Alphaproteobacteria > Rhodobacterales > Paracoccaceae > Gemmobacter > Gemmobacter denitrificans. The sequence continues at coordinate 230,962 of NZ_JBALHR010000001.1, read as the reverse complement.
CCAAGCGGATCGCCGATCTTGAAACCGAGCTGGGCGTGCGGCTGATCGAACGCAGCACCCGCGCCTTGCGCCCCACGCGCGAAGGCGAAGTGCTGGCCAGCCGGGCCGACCGGCTGCTGGGCGAGGCAGAGGATATCCGTCGCGCCCTGGGCGAACCCGATGGCGCACCGCGCGGCCATCTGCGCCTCTCTGTCACCCCGACCCTGGGCACGCTGATGATGGGACGGATCGCTGCAGATTTTCGCGCGCGCTATCCCGATGTGACGCTGGAAATCCATTTTCTCGACCGGGCCCCCGATCTGCTGGAAGAGGGTTTTGACGGATGTCTGCATTTCGGCCCGCTGGAAGACAGCAGCCGCATTGCCCGGCTGATGCTGCATGGCCAGGCCGTGCTGGCCGCCCATCCCGAGCTGCCGGGTCTGGACCGGATCCGCGATCCCGAGGATCTTCTGGCCTTTCCGCTGGTGGGTCTGGCCGCAGCCTGGCGCGCTGCCTGGCCGCTGGAAAGCGGCGACCGGCGCATTGATCTGCCCGCCCATCCAGTGCTGCAACTGGGGTCGCATCTGGCCATCCGCGATGCCTTGCGCGCAGGGGCCGGGATTGGCGCAGTTCCCACGTTGATGATGCGCGAGGATCTGGACACGGGCCGTCTTGTCCGGGTTCTGCCGGAGTGGACGACCCAACGGCGCGGGCTGTATTTCGTCTATCCCTCGGCCCATTCGGTGACGGCGCGGCTGCGCGCCTTCATCGATCATCTGGCCGAGGCACTGAAGTGCGTCTGATCTATTCGGCGGCCTTTGCCGCCTCGATCTCGGCGGCCTTGCGCTCCACCTGTTCGACGATGTGGTCGATCAATTGATCGTTGGACAGCTTGTGGCTCTGCTTGCCCGCCAGATAGACCATGCCCGACCCGGCCCCGCCGCCGGTAAAGCCGATATCGGTCATCAGCGCCTCGCCCGGCCCGTTCACCACGCAGCCGATGATCGACAGGCTCATGGAGGTGGTGACATGGGCCAGCCGTTCCTCCAGCGCCGCCACGGTCTTGATGACGTCAAAGCCCTGCCGGGCGCAGCTGGGGCAGCTGATGATGGTGACGCCGCGATGGCGCAAGCCCAGCGATTTCAGAATCTCGAACCCGACCTTCACCTCTTCCACCGGATCGGCGGAAAGGGAGACCCGGATCGTATCACCAATGCCAGCCCAGAGCAGGCTGCCCAGTCCCACTGCCGATTTCACGGTGCCCGACATCAGGCCGCCCGCTTCGGTGATGCCCAGATGGATCGGTGCATCGGTCGCCTCGGCCAGTTCCTGATAGGCGGCGGCGGCCAGGAACACGTCGCTGGCCTTCACCGAAATCTTGAATTCGTGAAAATCGTTGTCCTGCAAAAGCTTGATATGGTCGAGCCCGCTTTCCACCATCGCAGCAGGACAGGGTTCGCCATATTTGTCCAGCAGGTGCTTTTCCAGACTGCCGGCATTCACTCCGATGCGGATGGAACAGCCGTGATCCTTCGCCGCCCGCACCACCTCGGCCACGCGTTTGGCATCGCCAATATTGCCGGGGTTGATGCGCAGACAGGCCGCGCCCGCCTCGGCGGCCTCAATCGCGCGGCGATAGTGGAAATGGATATCCGCCACGATCGGCACCGGGCTTTCGGCGACAATCTCTTTCAGCGCGCGCGTGCTGTCTTCATCGGGGGTTGAAATCCGCACGATATCGGCCCCGGCCACCGCACAGCGCAGCACCTGATCCAGCGTCGCCTTCACATCCGAGGTGATGGTATTGGTCATGGTCTGCACCGAGATCGGCGCATCGCCCCCGACCAGCACCTTGCCCACGCGGATCTGGCGCGACTTGCGGCGTTCGATATTGCGCCAGGGGCGGATCGGGTTATGGGTCATGACGTACCTCTCGCAGGGCTGCGCCGCCACAGATAAAAGCGAAACGGCCCCGGGGCAATGCCGCCGGGGCCGTTTCGTATCCGGGACAGGATCACGGACCCGTCATTCCTACCGTATCCCTCAGGGCCAACCGTCCCCGATCACTGATCGGCAGGGGCCTGTGTTGCGGTGTTTTCTGCCACGATCTTGGCCAAGGCTTCATCCCCGGTCAGATCGGCAACCTGGTATTTGGCCATCAAAGCCTCTTCCGACAGGTCGATGTTCTTCACCACCTGTGGGCCGGGGGCGGCCGGGCCATAGGTCTGTCCACCGATCACGAAATAGACCGACCCCGAATTGCCCGAGCGCAGGAAGGCGGCCTGTTCGATCTGCGGAACCGTATAGCGTTCGCCGGCATCCAGGATCTTCTCGAACAGAACGGTGTCATCGGCGGCATAGATCCGCACCCAGGAGGGGCGGACCGCCAGAATATCAACACCCGGCTTCGGGGCCTCGGTCACCTGAACCACGCCCGCATCCAGATCGGCGCCAATATCTCCGACTGAGGCAATGGACTGGCCCGCCGCAGCGGATTGGCCCTGACCGGCCAGAGTGCCGTTTGTGCGCGGATCAATGGCGGCGATCGGGCCGTCACGCGATACCATGACCGGCAGGTCAAGCGCCTGCGGACGCGTCACACGGCTCAGCGGATCAGAGATGGCAGCCTCGGCCGCCAGAACCTCGGACAATTCGCCGCGCGGGCGGGCCGCCGCTACACCATCCACCTGATTGAGCGGGTCCACCTCGGCCACCACCACCGGGGCCTGATCAACCGGGGCCAGTTGCACACGCTGAACTTCCTGCAGAACCGACCAGCCGCCATAGCCAAGCGCCCCGATCAGCAGGGCCAGCACCAGCACCGATCCGACAGCGCCGGGTTCAATGCGGTGCACCCAGCTTTCGCTGCGCGGAATGAAGATTGCATTCGGATTGGCCAGCGGATCGCGCGGCTCCAGATTGGCGGTGCGATTGCGCGCTGCAGTGATGGTGGCGGGCGTGGCCGCAGCCGACATGCCATGCGCAACTTCGAAATTCGCCTCGGCGCAGAAACGCTGGAACGCCCAATCCGGGTCCATCCCCAGATAGCGCGCATAAGACCGGATATAGCCCGCGATGAAGCCAGGGGTTTCAAAGGCCGATACATCGCAATTTTCGATGGCAGCGATATAGGTGGCCTTGATCTTCAGCTCGCGCTGAACATCAAGCAGAGACTTGCCAAGCGTGGCGCGTTCGCCCCGCATGACATCCCCCAGACGCAGTTCGAAATCGTCAAAGCCCTTTGGTTTGTCGAGATCACCCGTCGAAGGTTTGGTCCTTCGGAAGATCATGCGCCCCTGCCCCGTCTTGTGCCGCAAGTGTCCGAGTCGTTATGGCCCGATTCCCCACAATCCGACTCATCCCTGCCCTATTGCTGACATCTCTACCACAGGGCAAGGGTTTTTGCATCCGCAGAAGCCCGGTCAGGCACTGGCCTCGGCACGATTCAGCGCACAATGCCGCCACAGCCCGTCCATCGCCTTCACAAGTGCGTCAATCTGACCGGCATCATGTACGGGCGACGGCGTGAACCGCAGGCGTTCGGTGCCGCGCGGAACCGTCGGGAAGTTGATCGGCTGGACATAGATGCCGAACTCGGCCAGCAGCATGTCGGACAGCATCTTGCAATGGATGGGGTTGCCGACATGGACAGGCACGATATGTGACCCATGGTCAATGATCGGCAGGCCCAGCCCCTTCAGCCGCATCTTCAGGATACGGGCGTGCAATTGCTGTGCATCGCGCAGTTTCTGGCCCTCATCCGTCTTCAGAAGCGCGATCGAGGCAGCAGCCCCGGCGGCCACCACCGGCGGCAACGAGGTGGTGAAAATGAAGCCCGGCGCATAGGAACGGATGGCATCCACCATCTTCGCACTTGCAGCAATGTAGCCGCCAAAAACGCCGAAAGCCTTGCCCAGTGTCGCATTGATGATGTCCACCCGGGCCATCACCCCATCCCGTTCGGCCACACCGGCACCACGCGGGCCATACATGCCCACCGCATGCACCTCGTCCAGATAGGTCAGCGCGCCGACCTCAGCCGCCAGATCGCAGATTTCTGCAATCGGACCAAAATCGCCATCCATCGAATAGATCGATTCAAAGGCGATCAGCTTGGGCGCCGCCGGATCATCCGCCGCGATCAGTTCGCGCAGATGCGCCACGTCATTGTGGCGGAACACCCGCTTTGCGCCGCCATTGCGCTTGATCCCTTCGATCATCGACGCATGGTTCAGCGCGTCGGAATAGATGATGAGACCGGGAAACAGCTTTGGCAGCGTGCTCAGCGTGGCATCATTGGCGATATAGGCCGAACTGAAGACCAGCGCGGCCTCCTTGCCATGCAGATCGGCGATTTCGGCCTCCAGCTTGCGGTGATAGACCGTGGTGCCGGAAATGTTGCGCGTACCGCCCGAACCGGCACCTGTGGCCTCAAGCGCCTCGTGCATCGCCGCCAGCACAGCCGGGTGCTGCCCCATGCCCAGATAATCATTGCCGCACCAGACCGTGATCTGCTGTTCGGTGCCATCGGGCCGGGTCCAGACCGCATGGGGGAAATGGCCGCGCTTGCGCTCGATATCGATGAAGGTGCGATAGCGGCCTTCATCGTGCAGCCGCGAAATCGCTGCATCGAGGGCTTTGTCATAGTCCATGTCCGTCTCCCTGGCTGTCCGGCACGGGGCCTTGCTGGGCTGTCATTAGGCCGCCTGTTGGGTGGCCGCCTTGATATTGGTCAAATCCTGCATCTGGAAGTGGGCAATTTGTCTCGCCGCCCCTCGTGGTGCAAAGTCTGCCCAGAATAAGGGCAGACCGGTGCCGCGCAAGCCCGGATAGGCCGATTGATACGAAAGATCGGAAAAATCAGTCCTGTATGACCAGCACGCAATCGCCGGTCTTGGCCTTTTCTTCACAGGCCTTGATCGCGGTATCGCCCGCCTGATCGCCCTTGGCCATGCCGAACATGCCGGTTGCAGGCGACACGGCCATGGCACCCGGCGCCTTGTAATCCGCCCCGAGCGCGCGCGTCGCATCAGCCGAAAGCGACAGTGTCCGCGCCTCCCAGCCCTCGGGCCGGATCAGTGCCACAACCGCACAGGCCGCCTTGCCCTTGCGCTTGTCTTCGCAGCCCTTCAACGCCGCAGCCTCGGCCGCCTCGGTGCTGTGATGGTTCACGGCTGCAACCGTCGCCTCCACCATGATCCCTTCATCGGGGGAAATCGCGATGGCCCCATAGAAGGGCTGGCCTGCCCCCACCAGCTGCAGCGTCTTGGCATCGGTCTCTGACAGGCCGCCCTTGCCGGTCATTTCCACGGCGGACATTTCGGTCACCGGAAAAACCAGTTTGGCCGCCACCTCGCCTGTCACCGGTTCGGCAAAGACAGGCAGGCAGGGCAGCATGATTGCCGACAGGGCAAGGGCACCGAAACGCGTCATCGTCGTCATCTCCATCATCCGTCATGCCATTTTAGCCATTCGCACCGGCTCTGGACAGGGAGGGCCCGCCTGATAGGGTGGCGCAAAAGTCACGAGAAGGAGAGCGCGATGCGCCTTGACCCCGTTCTGGCCCGGATCGACAGCGATTTGCCCGAGGCGCTGGAGCGCCTGATGGCGCTGCTGCGAATCCCGTCGATTTCTACCGATCCGGCCTTCAAGCCCGATTGCGCCCGTGCCGCCGATTGGCTGGTGGCCGATCTGCAAAGCCTGGGATTCGACGCCGCCGCGCGCCCGACCCCGGGGCATCCGATGGTGGTGGCCCATGGCGGCGAGGGCGGCCCGCATCTGCTGTTCTACGGCCATTACGATGTGCAGCCGGTCGATCCGCTGAACCTGTGGGACCGCGATCCCTTTGACCCGGAATTGCAGGACACGCCCAAGGGCAAGGTGATCCGCGCCCGGGGCGCATCGGATGACAAGGGCCAGTTGATGACCTTTCTCGAGGCGCTGCGGGCCTGGAAATCCGTGCATGGCAGCCTGCCCTGCCGCCTGACGATCTTTCTGGAAGGCGAAGAGGAATCGGGATCGCCCTCGCTCATTCCCTTCTTGCAAGAGAACAAGGCCGAACTGCAGGCCGATCTGGCGATGATCTGCGATACCGGCCTGTTCCAGGATACCGCACCCGCCATCGTAACCATGCTGCGCGGGCTTCTGGGCGAAGAAATCACCATCCATGCCGCCAACAAGGATCTGCATTCGGGCATGTTCGGCGGGCTGGCCCAGAACCCGCTGCGGGTGCTGTCGCGCATCCTGGCCAACATGCATGACGAGAGCGGGCGCATCACCATCCCGGGCTTTTACGATGGCGTGACCGAATTGCCCGAGGCGATCCGCGCACAATGGCAGGCCTTGGCCTTCGATCATGCGAAATTCCTGGGGGATGTCGGCCTCGCGCTGCCTGCGGGCGAAATCGACCGCACGCCGCTGGAAATGATCTGGTCGCGCCCGACCGCTGAAATCAACGGGCTGTGGGGCGGCTATACCGGCGACGGGTTCAAGACCGTGCTGCCTGCGCAGGCACATGCCAAGGTCAGCTTCCGCCTTGTGGGCGATCAGGCCCCACAGGCGATCCGCGCCGCTTTCCGCGACTGGGTCCGCGCCCAATTGCCCGGCGATTGCACCGCCGAATTCGCCGATCACGGTGCCTCGCCCGCAGGGATGATGCAGATCACCCACCCGGCCTTTGAAGCTGCCCGCGCAGCCATGGCCGATGAATGGGGCCGCGCGGCGGCCTATGTCGGCTGCGGCGGGTCGATCCCGATTGCGGGCTATTTCAAGACCCATCTGGGCATGGATGCGATGTTGCTGGGCTTTGGCCGCGACGATGACCAGATCCATTCGCCCAATGAAAAATACGATCTGGAGTGTTTCCACAAGGGCATCCGCAGCTGGGCGCGGCTGCTGGACCGGCTGGCCTGATGCGTGCAAGGGAAGCCATGATGGAACTACGCGATGCCAACCCCCAGGACCGCCCGGCATGGGAGTCGCTGTGGTCAGATTATCTGCGGTTTTACAAGGTGGATCTGTCCCCCGCCGTCACGGCCCATACCTGGAATAGGTTGATGGACCCGGCTTCGCCAATGTCGGGCCGATTTGCCTTTGTGAATGGGGTGATGCAGGGCTTTGCGCTGTTTCACCACCATTGTTCCACCTGGGTGGCCGGCGACGACTGTTATCTCGAAGACCTGTTTGTGGCCGATACCGCACGCGGGCTCGGGATCGGGCGCGCCCTGATCGACGATCTGGCTGCGCTGGCCCGGGCAAGGGGCTGGCACCGGCTCTACTGGCATACCGATGAAGGCAATGCGCGCGCCCGCGCGCTTTATGACAGCTATGCCCCCTACGACGGCCATGTGCGCTATCGGTTGAAGCTGCAAGGTTAGGCAGCGTCCCAGACAAACAAAAACCGCCCCCGAGGGGGCGGTTCTGAAGCTGGCGCGGTGGACGGGGCTCGAACCCGCGACCCCCGGCGTGACAGGCCGGTACTCTAACCAACTGAGCTACCACCGCGCGGCTGACGGGGTGGATAAGGGAAGGCCGGGAGGCCGTCAAGCGCGAATTCATCTGCCCGGCGCGCCCAGTCTTCGCGCAGAACTGCGCAAGCCGACCTTCCATCCCGCAGCGCCAGAAAACCAAAAGCCCCCGCTTGCGCGAGGGCTTATTGAAAGTGGCGCGGTGGACGGGGCTCGAACCCGCGACCCCCGGCGTGACAGGCCGGTACTCTAACCAACTGAGCTACCACCGCGCAATATATCCGGGGCTGGCTTTGGGCGGTGGCGCGGTGGACGGGGCTCGAACCCGCGACCCCCGGCGTGACAGGCCGGTACTCTAACCAACTGAGCTACCACCGCATGCCGCCCGAGCCAGCGCCCGGATGTGCGCGCTGTTTACGGGGCGGTGCGGGCGGCGTCAAGCGCCCGGTCACATAATTTTTGCCCAAGGCGCAAATCCCTGCAACCGCGTCACTTTTCCGGCGCGGGGATGAATTCGGCATCATCACCGGGCGGCAGGCGAAAACGGCCATGCGCCCAATCCCCGGCCCGCCACGCCTCTTTCGCGGCATCGATCCGCTCCTTGCTGGAGGCCACGAAATTCCACCAGATATGGCGCGGCCCATCCATCGTGGCCCCGCCCAGCACGATCACACGCGCGCCTTGCGCACCGGCTGTCACGCTGATTGCATCGCCGGGCCGAAAGATCAGCATCTGGCCTGCCTGATACTCTGTCCCGCCCTGCGACACCGCACCTTCCACGATATAGACGCCACGGTCTTCGTGATCGTCGGGCAAAGGCAGCCTTGCATGCGGATGCAAGACCGCATCGGCATACAGGGTTTCGGTCGCCACCGGCACAGGCGCACGTTCGCCCCAACCATGGCCAAGGATCAAGCGCAACCGCTTCCCCTCCCCCTCCAGTTCGGGCAGCGTCTCGCGTGCGGCGTGGTGAAATGCCGCCGGATCATCCTCGCGATCCTTGGGCAGCGCCATCCAGCTTTGCAGCCCGAACAGCGCATGGGGACGGCTGCGCATGTCACCATCGGTGCGTTCGGAATGGGTGATGCCAATGCCCGCCGTCATCAGATTCACCGCGCCCGGTTCGATCCAGGCGTCTGTACCAAGGGAATCGCGGTGATGCATCCGCCCCTTCAGCAGATAGGTGACCGTTGACAGACCGATATGCGGATGGGGCCGAACATCGATCCCCTGCCCGGTCAGAAACTCGGCCGGTCCCATCTGATCGAAAAAGATGAACGGCCCGACCATCTGCCGTGCGACCGAAGGCAAGGCGCGGCGCACCTCGAACCCGCCCAGATCGCGCGCCCGGGCCACGATAACGGTTTCAATACTGTCCACCGCATCGCCGGTGGGAATGGTCGGATCAAGCGCGGGGTTCCAGCTCATCTTGGCCTCCTGTTGCGGTTTGGCCGAAGATAGGCGCGGATCAGCCCTGCGTCATCGCCCATGGCCGCGCGGGACTTGCGCGCTGATGCACCATGCCTGCTTGACCGCCGCCGCCGCATCGGGAAAAACCGCGCCATGAAGGCAGAACTCACCCCCGACGGCACCGGCTTCACGCTCACACGCGGGGCCTGGTCAAACACCTATCCATTGGCCGATCTGGACCGCTGGCTCGAATTCTACCGCCGCCAGCCGGTCGATTTCCCGAAATCCGGCCAAGCCTATGCCGAAAGCATCGCCGCGCTGGAAAGCCTCGCTGCCCGGCTGCAGACCAAATGAAAAGGGCCTTCCCGAAGGAAGGCCCTGTCGCACCGGTTGCCCGGCGGCGATAACGCTCGGGCGATCAGACGGCGCCCGAGATGAACTTGACGGCATCGCCGAAGGTCTGGATGGTCTCGGCGGCGTCATCGGGGATCTCGATGCCGAATTCTTCTTCGAAGGCCATAACCAGCTCGACCGTGTCGAGGCTGTCCGCGCCCAGATCGTCGATGAACGAGGCGTTCTCGGTCACCTTGTCCTCTTCGACGCCGAGATGCTCGACGACGATCTTCTTCACGCGATCTGCGATGTCGCTCATGTCACTTCCTCATATCGTTGCGGGGCGCGCGGCCCCGGTCTGGTGTCCCTGCCGCAGGTTCGACCCTTGGCTGTTTCCCCCGCGTGTGGCAGGGCACCCGGACCTTGCGGCCCCGGTGGTTCCGTTCGCGGCTATAGCAAGCGGGCGGGGGCTTGGCAAACCCTTTCCAATCCGCCTGCCTGCCACGGCTGCATTACAGCATCGCCATGCCGCCATTCACATGCAGCGTGGTGCCGGTCACATAGCCCGCCTCGGGGCTGGCAAGATACAGCACAGCCGCGGCAATTTCCTGCACTTCGCCCATGCGACCCGCCGGCACCTGCGTCAGGATGCGCGCCTTCTGGTCATCGTTCAGCTTTTCGGTCATCGCCGTGGTGATGAACCCCGGTGCAACACAGTTGACAGTAATTCCCCGGCTTGCGACTTCGGCCGCCAGTGATTTCGACATGCCGACCATCCCGGCCTTGGACGCCGCATAATTGCCCTGGCCGGGATTGCCCGTCGCACCGACAACCGAACTGATGTTCACAATGCGCCCCCAACGGGCCTTCATCATGCCCCGCAGCACGCCACGGCACAGCCGGAAGGTCGATGTCAGGTTCACATCGATCACCGATTGCCATTCGGCATCCGACATCCGCATGAACAGATTGTCCTTGGTGATCCCGGCATTGTTAACCAGAATGTCGATCGCCCCCATCTTCTCGATGGCGGTCTTGGGCAATGCCTCGACGCTGGCTGCATCCGACAGATCGCAGGTCGCCACATGCGCCCGCTCACCCAGTTCTGCGGCCAGCGCCTCCAGCGGGGCCAACCGGGTGCCCGACAGCGTGACCGTCGCCCCCGCCTTGTGCAGCGCGCGGGCGATCTCGCCCCCGATCCCGCCCGAAGCCCCGGTCACAAGGGCGCTTTTTCCGCTCAGATCAAACATGGTTTGTCCCTTTTCCGAAAGTCGCAGGCGCGCACTTTCATCTGTTCCCAAATATCCTCGGGGGGAAAGGCCGCAGGCCTTGGGGGGCAGACAGCCCCCCGCCCCGATCTCCGTCAGAACGCCGTCAACCCTTGAGGGCGGCGATGTCTTCGGGCGTGCCGATGGCGCGGGTTTCCACGCCCTTGGCGATACGCTTGATCATGCCCGACAGTGCCTTGCCTGCTCCGATTTCCCAGAATTCGGTCACACCCGCCTGTTCCATCCACAGCACGCTCTCGCGCCAGCGCACCGATCCGGTGACCTGCGCCACCAGCAGATCGCGGATGCGATCGGCTTCCATCACCGCCTCGGCCCGCACATTCACCACCACCGGAACCGCAGGGTTGACGATGTTCACCGCAGCCAGAGCCTCGGCCATCACATGGGCCGCAGGCTGCATCAGCGCGCAATGGAACGGCGCGCTGACGGGCAGCAGCAGGGCGCGTTTGGCACCGCGCGCCTTGGCAATCTCCACCGCCCGTTCCACCGCCGCCTTGTGCCCCGATACGACCACCTGCGCCGGATCATTGTCATTGGCCGCCTGACAGACTTCGCCCTGTGCCGCTTCCGCCGCCACTTCGGTCGCCGTCGCGAAATCCAGCCCCAGCAGGGCTGCCATCGCCCCCACACCGACCGGCACCGCCTCTTGCATCGCCTGGCCCCGGATGCGCAGCAGCCGCGCCGTATCACTCAGGCTGATCGCCCCGGCGGCGCAAAGAGCCGAGTATTCCCCCAGGCTGTGCCCGGCCACAAACTGCGCCTGATCAAGGTCGATCCCTTCGGCCTGCAGGGCGCGCAGGGCGGCGATCGACGTGGCCATCAGCGCGGGCTGGGCATTCTGTGTCAGGGTCAGGGTGGCGATGTCGCCCTCCCAGATCACCGCCGACAGCTTTTCGCCCAAGGCATCGTCCACCTCGTCGAACACGGCCTGTGCGGCCGGATAACTGTCTGCCAGGGCCTTGCCCATGCCGATGGTCTGTGCCCCCTGACCGGGAAAAACGAATGCGCGGCTCATGCTTCCTCCAAGGATCCTTTGTTCCGGATTACCCCGCGACGCCCCGGGGCGCAATCACCCCGTGCTTTGCCCCCCGATGGGCGCGCCCCGTGGCGGGATGCACAGGTGCTGTGCGATACCCCGAGATACTGCATCCCGGGAAAAACTGCTATCTGCTGGTCCAAACCGTTGTGACCCCGAAACTGTTGTGAACCGGAGTGAACCATGCCCGCCCAGAATACCGCCACATCCTATGGCGGCGTCGCCCGCAGCCTGCATTGGCTGACCGCGCTGCTGATCCTGTCTGCCATCGGCCTTGGGCTTTATGCCGAAAACCTGCCCTATGACACGTCCGAGACGCTGGCGGCCAAGGCACAGGTCTTTTCCCTGCACAAGACCATCGGGGTTGCCGCCTTTTTTGTGGCGCTGGCCCGCATCCTCTGGGCGCTAACCCAGCCGCGCCCGGTCCCCTTGCACCCCGAACGGCGGCTGGAAACCTTTGCGGCCGACACCGTGCATTGGGCGCTGTATGGGTCCATGCTGATGGTGCCTCTGGCGGGTTGGGTGCATCACGCTGCCGTCGATGGATTTGCGCCGATCCTGTGGCCCTTTGGCCAGAACCTGCCCATGGTTCCGAAATCCGAAAGCACTGCGGCACTGGCTGGGGCGATGCACTGGCTGTTTTCCAAGGTGCTGATCGCATCAATCCTGTTGCATGTCGCGGGTGCGGTGAAACATGCGGTCATCGACCGCGACGCGACACTGGCGCGGATGACCCGCGGCACCGAAGCCGGCCAGCCGGGCGCAAGCCATGCGCTGGCCCCGGCCCTGACGGCACTCGCCATCTATGCCCTGGCCGCCGGCGCCGCAGTCACGCTGCTGGCCCCGGCCTCTGACATCACAGCTACCGCAGCCGCCCCTGCCGAGGCCGGCGCCCCTGTTGCCGCCGGTGGGTGGCAGGTCCTGTCGGGGAGCCTGGGCTTCACAGTCAAGCAGATGGGCGCCGATGTGCAAGGCAACCTGCCCGACTGGAAGGCCGAGATCACCTTTGACGAAACACCCGTCGATGGGCGGCACGGCAAGGTGCGGGTTGAAATCAATACCGCCACGCTGACACTGGGATCGGTCACGGATCAGGCCAAAGGGGCCGAGTTCTTCGATACCGCCACCCATCCCACTGCCCTGTTCGAAGCCGACATCCTGCCTGCCGCCAGCGGATATGAGGCGCAAGGAACGCTGACCCTGCGCGGCAAGGCCGAAGCGGTGACACTGCCTTTCACGCTTGATCTGCAGGGTGATACCGCCCGGATGACCGGCAGCACCACGCTGGACCGCCGCGCCTTTGGCATGGGTGCCAGCTATGGCGATGAAAGCAGCGTGGGGTTCGCCGTTCAGGTCTCGGTGGACCTGACAGCCCAACGCCGCTGACCCACACCAGAAGGCAGGCACACTGATCAGCGCCGCCCCCGGTTTCGGGGCGGCGTTTTTTTACCGGCTCGCGGTCCGATCCAAAGACCCCTGGAAAGCAAAAGGCCGGGCAATGCCCGGCCTTCCAAACGCATGACGATCCTGCGATCACTCGGCCTTGGCGGCTTCGATCGAGATCTGGATGGCAACCTCGTCGCTCACATAGGGGGCGAACTGGCCAAGGTTGAAATCGGTGCGCTTCACTTCGGTGGTGGCGGTAAAGCCCATCCAGGGCTTTTTCGCCATCGGATGTTCGCCAGCCTGGGTCATCACCGCATCCAGCACGACCGGCTTGGTCACGCCGTTCAGGGTCAGATCGCCGGTGATCTTGGCGGTCTTTTCGCCGGTCACTTCGATGGCCGTCGATTTGAAGGTGACCATGCTGTCGGCATTGGCACCAAAGAAATCGGGCGACATGAAGTGGTCAAAGCGTTCCTGCCAGCCGATCAGCATCGATTTCACCGGGAAGGACACTTCGACGCTAGAGGCGGCAGGGGCTTCGGCGTCAAAGCTGATCTTGCCTTCAAAGCCCGAGAACATGCCGTAGCTGGTCGAAAAGCCCAGATGGTTGTAGCTGAACACGATCTGGCTGTGGCTGGGGTCCAGCACATAGGCCTCGGGCGCGGCCAGTGCGGGGGCGGCGATCAGGGCGCCAAGAAGCGAAAGGGTCGAAAGGCGGATCATCGGAAACTCCGTCTGAAAGGATCGTCTGCGCGCAGCCCATGCTGCATGGCGGCAAAGATGCGTGCAGCGCAGCCTGCGCACAATTCGCCAAAGCCGAACAGCGGCTGTTCAATCACGCACCATCACATCTGCGCCACCGCGCATGCGGCAGTCACGCGTCTGTGTCAGCTGCGCAGACTGGCCAGCATCCGGGCCTTTTGCCCCGCATCGCCCGGGTCAGAAATCGCTTGAGCCAGCCCCTCCAGCGAGGCGATGGAATGGCCTGCACGGAACGCATCGACATGAGGCAGCATGGCACGGATGCCGGTGGCCCTGGGGGCAAATCCCTCCCAGCGGAGCAGCGGGTTAAGCCAGATCAGGCGGCGGGCCGACAGATGCAGCCGCTCCATCTCGCGCGCCAATTGCCCCGCATCGTCGCGGTCGAGACCATCGGTAATGAGCAGCACCACCGCCCCCTGCCCCAGAACACGGCGTGACCAATCGCGGTTGAAACCATGCAGGCAAGCCCCGATCCGCGTGCCGCCAGACCAATCCTGCGCCTCGGCCCCGGCCGCCTTTAACGCGGCATCCACATCGCGCTGACGCAGGTGGCGGGTGATGTTGGTCAGCCTTGTGCCAAAGGTAAAGCCATGCACCCGCGCCCAGCCCTGCCCCTTGCGATTGGCCACTGCATGCAGAAAATGCAGCACCATGCGCGAATATTGCGACATCGACCCGGAAATATCGCACAGCACCACCAGATTGGGCCAACGGGTTGCCGGTTCCGCGCGGGCAAGGGCGGCAATCTCACCGCCGCGCCGCATCGCCGCCCGCAGCGTGGCACGCGCATCGATCTGCGTTCCGGCAGCAGAGGCCACGCGGCGGCGCGAAGGCAATGGTTTCACCGGCAGCGAGAGCCGCGCCAACATCCGCTTGGCCTCGGCGATTTCGGCCAGCGACATCTGTTCGAAATCCAGATGTTTCAGCCGTTCTTCGCGCGCCATGGTGCTGGAGGCGTCAATTTCCACCTGCTCCTCGCCCGGGGGCGTCTCGGGCGCATCGGGCAGATCACGGTTGGCCCCATCCAGCAGCGCCTCGGCGGCCCGTTTGGCGGCGGCCTCGGCGGGCCTTTCTTCCTGCACGCCCCGGATTGCCGGCAGCATCAGGCTCATCATGTGTTCCATATAGCGCGGGTCGCGCCAATAGAGCCGGAAGACCTGCGCAAAGACCGCGCGATGTTCCGGACGGCTGACGAAACAGGCGTGCAGGGTCCAGTAGAAATCGCGCCGTTCGGTGAACCCCACCGCCTGCACGGCATGGATCGCGTCGATCACCCGGCCCGGCCCGATGGGCAGCCCGGCCTTGCGCAGCGCCCGGGCGAACCACAGGATGTTGCGGCTGATCTGGCCATCTTCGGGCAGGTCGAGATCGGCAAACCGGGCCATGCGCGCAAGCAGAGGGCGCTACGCCCCCCGCACCTTTCGCGATATGCATGGTGTGACGGGACCAAGCGCCTTTGTCATGCCGGGGCAAGCTCCTTGCGGATGTCATCCAGCAGCCGCTTCGCCTCGGACCCCTGAATTTTCTGGATGTCGTCCTGATATTTCAGGATCGCCCCCAGCGTATCGGCAATCACCTCGGGCGTGAGCGAGATCACATCCAGTGCCAGCAGGCATTTCGCCCAGTCTATGGTTTCGGCAACACCGGGCTTCTTGAACAGGTCTTCGCTGCGCAGCCGCTGCACAAAGGCCACGATCTCGCGGCTGAGCGCAGCCTGCGCTTCGGGCGCGCGGGCCGACAGGATCGCCAGTTCGCGCGCCGCATCGGGATAATCGACCCAGTGATACAGACAGCGCCGCTTCAGCGCATCATGCACCTCGCGCGTGCGGTTGGATGTGAGGATCACAATGGGCGGCTCGGGCGCCTGCACCGTGCCAAGCTCGGGAATGGTGACCTGAAAATCCGACAGCGCCTCCAGCAGATAAGCCTCGAACGGTTCATCGGTGCGATCCAACTCGTCGATCAACAGCACAGGCGCCCCCCCCGGTTGCGGGCGCATGGCCGTGAGCAGCGGGCGTTCAACGAGGTAATCTTCAGTGAACAGTTCGGATTTCAGCTTGGCCCGATCGGCGCCCCCCGCCGCCTCGGCCGTGCGGATCGCCACCATCTGCGCGGCAAAATTCCATTCATACACCGCCGAAGCCGCATCCAGCCCTTCGTAACATTGCAGACGGATCAGGCGGCGGCCAAGCGCTGCGGCGATGACCTTCGCGATTTCGGTCTTGCCGACCCCGGCCTCGCCTTCCAGAAACAGCGGACGCCCCAGACGCAGCGCCAGAAACACCACCGTGGCCAGCGCGCGGGACGACACATAGCCCTGCCCGGCCAGCATTGCCGCGACGCCGTCGATGGATTGGGGAATGGCGGTCATGCGCGGCCCTCCTGCTGGCATGATGCCAGCAAAGGCCGCGCCCGCGCCGGGGTCAAGCCCCAAGCGCGGCCCTACGACTTTTGGATCGGGTCAGCCCAGGGCCGCCAGTTCCTTGCGGATGAACCGGTTGTCGCCGCGGGTCAGAACCCAGCGGCCCATCCGCCGTGCCAGCCCGACATGGCCGCGGGCGAGAACCTTCTTGAACAGTTCCTTCTGGTAGCGGCTGGAAGATTTGCGGGCGCGCAGCGTGCGATAGAATTCCACCTCGCTCAGCGTGCCGTTGAGGGCCCCCAGCGTGATCGGCGACAGGATGCCCATCTGCTGCAGGCTTGACCCAAGCCGATGCCCCAGAAGCGGTGCCCGCAGTTTCAGCACATTGGGATTTTCGAACCGCGCCACGTGACCGGCATCCAGAGGTTCATAGGGATCATAGAGCAGCGTGACCCGCCGCGCCGCCGCCGAGACCTGCGCCGCATCGCCATAGGGGCCGCTGAAATCGCGGTTCCAGGCGGTGACATAGCGGGTTTCCCAAGGCACCAGGGTCTTGTCCAGCGTCGATTGCGGGCTGATCGCCACCACCTCGCAGCCCGGGCAGGCGGCGGAAAAGGCGCAGGCGGCATAGCCCCCCATCGAGGCACCGTAGAACACCACGCGCTTGTAGCGATCAAAAAAATCCGATGTGGCCAGATCGTCGAACTGATCCCAGACCCAGGGGTCGCGATACCAGGTCCAGCCATTGGCCATCACCCCCAGCATGGACCAGCCCTGCTTTTCAATGAAGCCAAAGCCCCATGGGCGGCGCTCTTCGCGCTTTTCCATCGCAATATCGAGATTGTCGAAGGTCACAACCAGCGTATCCGACCCGCGCGGCACATAGAGGAAGCTGTGGTCGGGGCTGTCACGGAACCAGCCGTCCTTGCCGGTCAGGGTGGCGGCAATCTCGGCCCAGCCGTCACTGTTGGTGGCAGGTTTCGCGGCTGCGCCAGCAATGGGCGCGGCAATGGCGGGCAGGTTGTCACCAGCGCGGAACCGGATGCGGCTGACATGGGTGGCATCGCTTTCGCGTTCCGACAGGATTTCAGAGCTGCCCATGCCCCGCAGAACCCCGAACCCGCCCGAGCCCTTGCGGATATCGGTGAACAGCAGCGTGCCCGGGCGCATCAGGTGCCCCAGAACCGGCATCATGTCCTTCAGCTTGCTGTCACGGTCAAAGCCCGTCAGATAGGCCACCACATCCGCCGCCCGCAATGCGGCAGGATCCGAGACCAGCGTCACCCGTGCCGGGTCCATCCCCTGTTCGATCAGGTAATCGCGATATTCGATCAGGCTGGGGCTGGGGGTGTCCGGGAAGCGCCCGGCCTTGTCGATATCGACAATCAGCACCTCGGCATCGAAACGCTTCCAGATTTCATAGGCCAGCGGGCGCGACCGGCCGCCCAGATCGGCAAAGACCCCCACCTTTTCAAGATTGACCTGTTCGGCCAATTCGCCATCCAGAACCCGCCAGCCGCGGCTGCGCAGCGGCGCATCTTCGGCCCGCAAGCCGTGTTTCTGCATCAGTTCCAGAATGAAGCTGCCCTTGCTCGGCACGCCATTGTGACGCAGTGACAGTTCCCGCTTGTTCGATGCCCAAAGATGCATCCCGGTGGTCTGATCGGTGATCCTTGCATGAACACGCCGCGCCGCCCGGATGATATCCAGCCGTTCGGGGAAGGTGACAGGATAGAAGGCATCGACCGGCAGCGCCAGATCGGTCAGCCCCAGTTTGCGGGCAAAATAGGACACCATGGTCGGGCCCCAGACCCCCCATTTCTGCTGGCTGACATGCAAGGGCGTGCCCGCATCGGCCAGCGCCTTGTATTCGGCCTTGATCCGCGGTTTCAGAAAGGGCGGAATCGCATATTGGTCGCTGGTGAATTCCAGCATCTCGTTCAGCATTTGGCTGTCGGCGGGCAGGCCCAGCACGGCATTGTTGATGCGCGGGCTGCCCTGGCTCACCTCGCGCAGTTCCAACCCGAAGACATAGTCGCTGTCATAATCCAGCGGACGCCAGCAATAGACATCGGTATCGACCCAGATCATGCCGGGGCATTTCTTCATCATGTGCAGGCGGAACAGATCGGCGAACAGCGCGTAACTGTCCTTGCCCTCGTATTTGATGAAATTGTCAGTATCGAGGATTTCGCGCCCGTCGCGCATCACCACGCCTTCGGGCACATTGGCGATGGGCTGATAATGGAACAGCGTGATCTTCTGACCGGCATCGACAAAGGATTTCAGACAGAGCTGTTCCATCCAGCTCAGGTTTCCGCCGATCCACAGCGACCCGACTTCACGCACGCGCACCATCTACTGCCTCCTCACTTCCTGCTCTCAGGGTTCTGCCCCTGCGCATCGGCGCCCCGTGGTCCGGGGTCTGGCCCGACGGGTCCGGCCCAGTGCCGATTGTTTCCCGTTTTCAAACCAGACACTGCGCATTTTCGCGTGATTTGCCAAGACGGGACTTGGGGATGGCCTGCAAGCTTGGCCAATCTGCAAGAGTTGTGTTAAGCATCTGGAAAAGGCTGGCGGATATTTTGCCGGCAGGGGTGCGATGCAGGTGAAAAAGGGCCGCGGCAACATGCCGAAGGACCAATCAGGCAAGGCTGGGGCAAAGCAGCGCCCCGAAGGGCGCGCGACAGTGATTCGCCGCCGACTTGCTGTGTTTTGCGCAACAATGAACGGGCTGGGCGATGGGCTGGACGCCGTGGTCAGCGACGGCAAGCTGCGCGCCTTTTTCGGTCAGGGCAGCCAAGCCACAGCCTTTGCACCCGACGGGGCGCCGGGTTGCGCCTTGCCGCTGGAACTGCGCCAGATTTCAGGATCGCTGATGGTGGTGGCCGAAAGCAGTGGCCCGGGGCTGCATCGGCTGGCACTGGCAGATGGCAGCACGCTGGACCTGCAAGCCACCTGTGACGAAACCGATCTGCTGGCCGGACTGAATGTCTCCATGGGGTTCCGGCTGGAAGAAAGCGCCGAACAGGTGGCCGAAGGGCTGATCCACAATGCCCGCGTGCATGGGCTGGACGGGGCGCTGATCTTCAACCGTGTCCCCGGCGGGCCTGAGGATCGCTTTGCCGAAGATCTGGCCGCCGCGCTGAACCGCCACAACATCACGGTCGTGGTGCTGGATTGCCCCCTGCCCCTGGGCAAGCCCGGGCTTGGGCCGGAAAGCCATGTGTTTCTGGCCCCCGATGCGCCGGGCAAGGACCGGATGGAACACCCCGCCCCCGACCCCTGGCGCAGCCCGTTGGGCGAAGGCCTGATCCTTGAAATCGCCAAGTGGCGATTTCTGGCCAAGGCGCGCGCAGTGCTGCTGCTGGACGTGACCGACATCCTTGCCCCACGTCAGGCGGATGCGCCCGGCGTGTTCGACATGCTGGCCACCGCGCCGGGAGGGGTGATCCTGCTGGTCGGGCATCGTATCTATCCCTGGCGCGTACGACCGGGCCGCGAGGCCCGATTTGGCGATCACATCTGCCGTCAGTTCGACGGGCGGCGTGGCATCGCCCGCTGGGGGGTTGTCCCGCGCAAGGCCGGGCTGGAAAACAGCTGGCGGCTGATCCGCGTCAGCTATGCCAAGCCCGATGAAGAGGGCGTGGCGCATTTCTACCGTGCCATGGCGATCAAGGTGCCCGGCCGGGCCTCGGGTGAATTGGCACCCAAATCCTCGCTGATCGAGGATGAAGCCCTGATCGCCCTGGCAACCGGCCCCTTTGGCCATCGCCCGATCCGGGCACCGGTATCCAAGCCGCGGACTGCGCCGGGGCTGGCGGTTGAGGCCGGGCGCACCGCCATCGTGACCACGATGAAGAATGAAGGCCCCTTCATTCTGGAATGGATTGCCTATCACCGGGCGATCGGGGTGGATGATTTTCTCATCTACACCAATGATTGCACCGATGGCACCGATACCATGCTGCAGATGCTGGAACGCAAGGGGATCTGCCAATGGCGCGAAAACCCGTTCCGGCAGACGGATCTGAAGCCCCAGCATGCCGCGCTGCAGGCCGCCGAAAAGGAACCGGTGATGCAGAATTGCGGCTGGGGCATCTGCATGGATGTCGATGAATTCATCGACATCAAGATCGGCGATGGCACCCTGCGCGCGCTTTACACCGCGATGGGTGAGGCGAACATGATCTCGCTGACATGGCGGCTGTTCGGCAATTCCGACATTCATGCCTATGAAGACCGGTTCCTGATCGACCAGTTCACCCGCTGCGCACCGGAACTGATCCGCAAGCCGCATCAGGCCTGGGGCTTCAAGACGCTGTTCCGCAATATCGAGCTTTACAAGAAATATGGCGTTCATCGCCCCAAGGGGTTGAAACCCGATCTGTGGAGCGAGGTGCGCTGGCTGAACGGGTCGGGCCGCCCCATGCCGAAAGAGGCCTATCGCAATGCCTGGCGTTCGACGACCGACACCTATGGCTATGATTGGGTGCAGCTGAACCATTACGCGGTGCGCAGCGCCGAAAGCTTTCTGGTCAAACGCGACCGGGGCCGGGTGAACCATGTGGATCGCGACCAGGGGCTGAACTACTGGTTCCGCATGAACCACAATATCGACGAGGATCGGTCGATCCAGCGGATGATCCCGGCCGCGCAGGCCGAATTTGACAGGCTGATGGCCGATCCCGAGATTCGCGCCGCGCATGAACATTCGGTCGCCTGCCACCGCGCCAAGATCGCCGAGCTGATGCAGACCCCGAATTATCAGGCCTTCTATGCCGAACTGACCGGCGCGCGCATGGAAAAGCTTTGCCGGTTGCAGCATCATTTCGGATCGAATGTCTTTGCCGCCGGGCCGGGGGTCATCCCGGCCGATCTGCACGAACGCGACCTGCCCGCCGATTATTTCTTTACCGTGGAGTTCCACGGCGAAGCCGAGCACTGACGCCCCGGAGGTTCCATGGGTAACGATGTCTATACGCTGATCACGACGATGAAGAACGAGGGCGCCTTCCTTCTGGAATGGGTGGCGCATCACAAGGCGCTTGGCTTCGACAATCTCATCATCTGCACCAATGATTGCGAAGACACGACCAGCCAGATGGTGGTGCGGCTGCAAAAGCTGGGGCTGGCCCGCCACCATGCCACGGTTTACCGGCCCGGCCAGTCGATCCAGCGCCGCGCCCTGCGCCAGGCCATGCAATATGAAGAGGTCGGCACATCGGATTGGGTTTATGTCTGCGATGCCGATGAATTTCTGGCCAGCCGCGCCGGTGACGGATCGGTGCGCGATCTGGTGAAGGCGGCAAGCCCGGATGTCGAGGCGATCTCGGTGCCGTGGCGCACCTTCGGTACCAATGGTCAGAAAGAATTCCGCGAAGGCCGCATTTCGCAGCAATTCACCATGGCCAATGCGACCCAAGGGCCCAAATGGGTTCCCGATGCCTTTCCCAAGACCCTGTTCCGCGCGGAAATCATCCCCCATGTCACCCGGCTGGGGGTACATATCCCGCTGGTCAGCCCCGATTTCGGGCGCGATTTCCGCCGCGAGGTTCCGGGCGGCAAACCGGTGATCCCGGGCCGGTCGATGCTGCATGTGCAGGCCGATTATTCAGTGGCGCAGGTGAACCACTATCAGCTGCGGTCGATGGACAGCTTTCTGGTGAAATCGGCGCGCGGCAAGGTGAACCATGTGAATGACAAGATGGAATTCGGTTACTGGGCGCGCAATGACAGCAACGAGGAAAGCTGCGATCTGATCCGCCGCTATGACACCGCGACCGAAAGCTGGATGTCGGAATTGCTGGAGGACCGGCGACTGAACACCCTGCATCAGCGCGCCGTCCGCTGGCATCAGGAAAAGATCGCCGAACTGCATGCCGCCCCCGATTTCCGCAAGATGATTGCCCGGATCGAGGCGCATCGCGCCCGGATGGCCGCCGCAGACGACAGCGATCAGCCTGAAGACGTGGCCTATGCCGGGGATGGTGACGTGGCGGAAGAGACCGAGGCGCGTTGACACTGCAGCCATGAAACAATGCCCCGGATTTGTTTCCTGTTTCACGGCACATCGCCACGGGCTTGCCCCTTTGTCTGCCCGGTTTCGACACGCAATCCGGGCAGAACAGGGCAGATAACAGCATCGACCGACAAGAAGGCCTGCCAGCCATGACCGCCGAAACCGTGGAACCCACCAGCCGCTATGATGCCTCCGGCGCCCAGGCCCGCGAGGATTGGCTGGCGCGGATGGAGGTAATTTTCGAAGAGGACGGCCATTTTGATCCGGTCGGGCCACGCCATCATGCCTGGTTCGCGGATCAGGGCCCGACCCTTCTTGTCAGCTTTGAAAGCTACGATTCGGTGCGCGCGCGCCCAACTCAGGTGCCGGGCGCACAAGCCGTGGCCGATGACCAGGGATGGTCGCATCTGTGCCTGATCGCAGAAGGCGAAACCTGGTATCGCGACCCCTATGTCTATCGCTATTTCGACCGGCTGGTCGATGACGCCTTCTTCGAGGATTTTGACCGGGTCCTGTTCTATGGGGCGGGAATCGGCGGCTATGCGGCCTGTGCCTTTTCGGTCTGCGCGCCGGGGGCCACCGTTCTGGCCATTTCCCCCCGCGCCACGCTGAACCCCGATCAGGCCGGCTGGGATCGTCGCCATCTGTCCGCGCGCAAACTGTGCTTTACAGACCGCTTCGGCTATGCCCCGGCGATGATCGAAGGCACAGCGCAGACATTCGTGGTGTTCGACCCCCGGCAGGCCGAAGATGCGATGCATGCTGCACTTCTGGCCGCGCCCTATGTCCACAAACTGCGGACACCCTTTCTGGGCGACCGGGTGGAAAGCGCGCTGGCCAATATGGAAATCCTGCCGCAACTCCTCACCGCAGCAGGACAGGGCAGCCTGACGCCCGCTATGTTCCATCAGCTCTGGCGCAAACGGCGGGTGTTTGGCCCCTATCTGCGCGACCTGCTGGCCGCCAACCATGCCGAAGGCAAGCATCACCGCGAAGTGATGATCTGCAATTCGGTGATCGCGCGGTCGGGCGCACCGAAATTCCGTCGCTATCTGGCCTGGCTGAAAAGCAGCGGTCGTCTGCCCGGCGGCGAAAGCTGACCCGGGCCCGCCCCGTCAGCCTTCGAAATCAGCAAGCCCCCACAGCCCTTCGGCGCGCTGGCGCGTCAGGAAGGCCCGGCAGCCATAGATCACCATCGGCTCGGCTGATCCGCCATGCATCATGTAGCCTTCGGCGGCGCAGGCCGCGTCGCGAAAGGTCACCCAGGCGCGCTGCGCCTGTTTCAGCTGCGCTTCAGCCCCCTGCTGGTCTTTGGGAAGGTCGGCATCCACCGCGCGCATCCGGTCACGCGCGGCTTTGTAGGCGGCGTTCAGATCGGCATCGGCGGCCATCCAGTCCTGCTCGGCGCAGAAGGTCATCTCGTTCTGGCTGCTGGCATTGGTGCAATCGACCTGCTGCGCGAAAGCGGGCAAGGTCAGCGGGGCAAGGCAGATCAGGGCGGCGGGGATCAGACGCATGGCGGGTATTCCTTCAGGTTGCGCCCCAATCCAGCAGATTTGCGCACGCAAAGCCAGAGCCCACTGGAAAAACCGCAAGCAGGATGCTAGCGGCAGAGCATGACCCAGACGCTTACGCTTCGCCGCCCCGATGACTGGCACCTGCATCTGCGCGACGGCGCAATGCTGAAGGGTGTCCTGCCCGAAACCGCCCGCCATTTTGGCCGCGCGATCATCATGCCCAATCTGGTGCCGCCTGTGGTGACCGGTGATCAGGCTGCTGCCTATCGCGACCGGATCTTGGCGGCACTGCCCGAGGGCGCGCGGTTCGAACCGCTGATGACGCTGTATCTGACCGAAGCCACCGATCCGGCAGATGTGCGCGCCGCCCATGCCAGCGGGCTGGTGAAGGCCGTAAAGCTCTACCCGGCAGGCGCCACC
This sequence comes from Gemmobacter denitrificans, assembly GCF_036964905.1. NCBI lineage: Bacteria > Pseudomonadati > Pseudomonadota > Alphaproteobacteria > Rhodobacterales > Paracoccaceae > Gemmobacter > Gemmobacter denitrificans. Next base: position 206,980 of record NZ_JBALHR010000001.1, on the reverse strand, counting down.
ACCAACAGCCATGGCGGGGTGCGCGACTTCAACAATGTCCGGCAGGTTCTTGAAACCATGGCGGAAATCGGATTGCCGCTTTGCGTTCATGGCGAGGTGACAACCCATGAGGTCGATATCTTCGACCGTGAGGCCGTGTTCATCGACACCGTGCTGGATCCGCTGCGCCGCGCGACGCCGGGCCTGCGCGTGGTGATGGAACATATCACCACCGAGGAAGGCGTGGCCTATGCCCGCGCGGGCGGCCCCGATCTGGGTGCGACGATCACCACCCATCACCTGATCATCAACCGCAACCACATTCTGGTTGGCGGGATCAAGCCGCATTACTATTGCCTGCCTGTGGCCAAGCGCGAAAAGCACCGGCTTGCTCTGCGCGCTGCCGCCACCAGCGGCGAGGCCTGCTTCTTCCTTGGTACCGATTCCGCACCGCATGTGGACGCGCTGAAAGAACATGCCTGCGGCTGCGCCGGCTGCTTCACCGCCACCAATACCATGTCCTGCCTTGCCCATGTCTTCGAGGAAGAAGGCGCGCTGGACCGGCTGGAGGCCTTTACCTCGCTCAATGGCCCGGCCTTCTATCGCCTGCCGGTGAATGACAGCACGATCCGGCTGGTGAAGCAGGACACCCCGCACGTCTATCCCTCAAAAATCATGACCGAGGCGGGGCCGGTAACGGTCTTCGATCCCGGTTTCCCGCTTTTCTGGGGGGTTGCCTGACTGGGCCAATTTGCACTGATACCCTGCATTTCTGGTTGACAGCGCGCCATTGCACAGACCACCCTCTTCTATGATCGCACGGATATAGGGCTGCAAGCTATTCAAGCGCGGCTTTCCGGTTTTCATGAGGCGCAGATGACCACAGTAACACTGACCGGGCTCAGGGTGGAACATCGTGGGGACAGCACTGTCTCAACGGGCGAAACGCAACTCATGATCACGGTGCCAAGCCGCGACACGACATTCAGTTACAGCATTACCGGCATCGAAGATGATTTGCCAGTTTTGGAACTTGATGGCGCAATGCCTCAGATCCTGCTGGATTGGCAGTCGCTGAATGCGCTTGAAGAAACCAGCGACGTAACCGCCAGCATTGTCTCTGTTACCTGGGGTGGCAACAGATCGACTGTCCTGGTTCTTGATATCGAAACTGGTCCCAACAGTGACAGCCTCCACATCTTCACCTTGGCCGGTGACCCGATCCCGACTGATCTGACTGTAAGTGAATGGAACAGGCTTGATGACAGCATTTCGGCGATCGGGGCGGCGACCGGAGACTTTGCGGCAGGCAATTCGATCCGCTGGTCAAGCCTGAACCCCGAGAGCATCACCGAAGATGACGAGATGATCGGCACCGTCGGTCGTGACCGGCTCTCGGGCGGTGTAGGCGACGATTACTTCTACTCCAGCCAGGGAAATGATACCTATCTGGGTGGCACGGGTTACGATCAGGTGACGTTCCAACATGACCCGAACGGTGTGATTGCCAATCTTGCCACGGGTCGTGCGGTTGATGGCTGGGGGAACAGGGATGTTCTTTCCAGCATCGAGATGCTGCGCGGCTCGAACCATGCGGACAGGCTGACTGGAAATTCAGGTGACAACATCATCCGTGGCTTGGCTGGTGCAGATACACTCGATGGCGGCAAAGGCCGCGATCAGGTCCGCTATGATCGTGACAGCCGTCATGAAGGTGGCGAGAATGGTGTCACGGTCAATCTGGGCAAAGGCTTTGCCATAGATGGCTTCGGGGACCGCGATACGCTGCGCAGTTTTGAATCTGCGCGCGGCAGTGATTTCAATGACAGGCTGACCGGTACCCGCTCTGCCAACACGCTGGAAGGCGAATTGGGCAATGATCGCCTTTCCGGCCTTTCCGGGAACGATTCTCTGGATGGCGGCGATGGGAACGACACGCTGGAAGGCGGCGCGGGCAATGACACCTTGCGCGGCAATATCGGCGAGGATCTGTTCATCTTCCGCGGCAGTTTCGGCGATGACGTCATTACCGGCTTTGGCTTCGAGTCGCGGATTGAAAAGATCAGCCTTGCGGGAGTTTCCACCATCACCTCCTTCCGCGATCTGAAGCGCAATCACCTGACAGAAGAGAATGGCGATACCGTCATCAATGATGGCAGGGGCAACACGATCACCCTAATCGGGATTGAAATCTCTGATCTTTCGGCGGGCGATTTCCTGTTCTGATCCCATCTGCCGGAGCAGCCAACGCTGCCCCGGCAGTCTTTTCTTCCGGCCCGGGCTCGGCTAAGCCGGTCGCAGCCGCCCTCCGGCAGAAAGGACCGACATGATCCCGACTTCATTTCCGCCCAAGGAAGAAATCGCCCGCCTGACCGCGCGCGCCTTTCTGGAAATCGGCGCAGTGCATTTCAATGCGCGCGAGCCCTTCACGCTGGCCTCGGGCCTGCCTTCGCCGACCTATATCGATTGCCGCAAGCTGATCTCGTACCCGCGCATCCGCTCCACCCTGATGGATTTCATGGCCGTCACCGTGATGCGCGAAGCGGGGTTCGAGGCGTTTGACAATATCGCGGGCGGCGAGACGGCGGGCATCCCCTTTGCCGCACTGGTGGCCGAACGGCTGGCCCTGCCGATGACCTATGTGCGCAAGAAGCCCAAGGGCTATGGCCGCAATGCCCGGATCGAAGGTGCGATGACCGAGGGGCAGCGTGTGCTGCTGGTGGAAGATCTGACCACCGATGGCGGTTCGAAACTGTCTTTCGTCGATGCGATCCGCGACACCGGCGCAACCTGTGGCCATACGGCGGTGATCTTCTACTACGGCATATTCCCCGAAACCGAGGCGCGTCTGGCCGATCATGGCGTGAAGCTGATCCACCTTTGCACCTGGTGGGACATGCTGGCCGAGGCCCGTGCCCAAGGCAGCTTTGACGCCGAGACCCTGGCCGGGGTGGAAGAGTTCCTGCGCGATCCCCGCGCCTGGCAGGCGGCACGCAGCAAGGGCTGACCGACAGACCATATGACCCGGCGGCTTTCCGCCCAGAGCCCTGCCGGGCTGTGGGCAAAGCTGTGGGCAATTTGCGGATAACCGCTGCCCCGAATCGCAGGGCCGTGGTTAAAGTGCAATGATGCCACGAAATATGGTAGGGTTGGACGGGGCCACCCCTACCTGCGGACGGGACATTGATCTTGTCCACAGAGTTGTGCGCGGATTGCCTGCAAGGGCATCTGCGGCTATCGCAGAGCGGGAACGACAAAAGCAGAAACGGGACGAGGCATATGAACGAGATCACGGCGCTGAAGCCGGCCGCCCTTCCGGATAGTCTCGAGACCGAGGCGCTGCCGCACAATACCGAAGCCGAACAGCAGCTTCTTGGCGCAATCCTGACCAATAACGATGTCTATGACCGCATCGCGAGCCTTGTGAAGGCCGAGCATTTCTTCGATCCGGTCCATGCCCGCATCTTCGAGATCGCGGCCGCACGCATCCAGAAAAACGCTCTCGCCTCGCCCGTCACGCTGAAGGCCTTTCTGGAGGATGATCCGGGGCTGAAGGAACTGGGCGGCGCGCAATACCTTGTCCGTCTGGCAGGGGCCGCGATCAGCAGCTTTGCCGCCCGCGACTATGCGCAGATGATCTATGATCTGGCGGTGCGGCGCGAATTGATCCGGCTGGGCCGCGATATTGCCGCCAAGGCCACCAAGGTCGAACTGACCTCGGAACCCCGCGAACAGATCACCGAAGCCGAACAGCGGCTGTACAAGCTGGGCGAACAGGGCGTCGCCGAACGCGGCTTTACCTCGTTCCTGAAAGCGGTGACCGAAGCGGTGAACAGCGCCAATGCCGCCTATCAGCGCGGCGGCGGTCTGGCCGGGATTTCCACCGGGCTGATTGATCTGGATCGCAAACTGGGCGGGTTGCATCCGTCCGACCTCATCATCCTGGCCGGTCGTCCGTCGATGGGGAAAACCTCGCTTGCGACCAACATCGCCTTCAACATTGCCAAGGCCTACAAGCGCGGGCGCCTGCCTGATGGGAGCGAGGGCGCCGTGGATGGCGGGGTGGTGGGCTTTTACAGCCTTGAAATGAGCGCCGAGCAATTGGCCGCGCGTATCCTTTCAGAAGCGTCCGAAGTGCCCAGCGAACAGATCCGCCGTGGCGACATGACCGAAACCGAATTCCGCCGCTTTGTCGAAGCCGCGAAATCGCTGGAGGCCTGCCCGCTCTATATCGACGACACCCCGGCCCTGCCGATCAGCCAGGTGGCGGCGCGGGCGCGGCGGTTGAAGCGCACCCATGGGCTTGATGTGCTGATGGTGGACTATCTGCAACTGCTGAAAGGCACCGGTCGGGGCGAAACCAACCGGGTGCAGGAAGTTTCAGAGATCACCCAGGGCCTGAAGGCCATTGCCAAGGAATTGAACATCCCCGTGATCGCCCTGTCCCAGCTGAGCCGGACGGTGGAAAGCCGGGATGACAAGCGCCCGCAACTGAGCGATCTGCGCGAATCCGGGTCGATCGAACAGGATGCCGACGTGGTGATGTTCGTCTATCGCGACGAATATTATCACGAACGGTTGAAGCCGCCGGAAGATGATCCGCGCTTTCCCGAATGGCTGGAAAAGGCCGAACGGGTGCATGGCAAGGCCGAATGTATCATCGGCAAGCAGCGCCACGGGCCGATCGGCACGGTGGAACTGTCGTTCGAGGGCAAGTTCACCCGCTTTGGCAACCTTGTACAGGCCTGGCAGGCGGGCGAAGGTGGCGGCGATTACTGACCCATCGCCGCCTTTTCCCGCCCGACGTGACATAACCGCCCGGCATTTCCCCTTGACCTTCCCTCAGGCCCTGTCAAAACCCGCATCATGGCTACTGCAACCCTGACCATTGACCTCGACGCCATCGCCGCCAACTGGCGCGCGCTGGACCGTCTGAGCCACCCGACCACGCAGACCGCCGCGGTGGTCAAGGCCGATGCCTATGGGCTTGGCGCCCGCCGTGTTGTGCGCGCCCTGGCCGAAGCGGGGGCTCGGCGCTTTTTCGTGGCCGTGGCCGAAGAAGGCGCCGTGGTGCGTCAGGCACTTGGCCCCGGGCCGCAGGTCAATATCCTGTCGGGCCATATGCCCGGCGATACCGAGATGATCCATGATCTGGACCTGACGCCGATGCTGAATTCGGTCGAACAGATCACCCGGCATCTGGAAAGCCTGCCCGGCCATCCCTTCGGCGTGCAGCTTGATACCGGGATGAACCGGCTGGGTCTGGAAGCCGGCGAATGGGAAGCGGTCGCCGCGCTGGTGCTGGAGCAGAACCCCGAACTGGTGATGAGCCATCTGGCCTGTGCCGATGAACCCGATCACGCGATGAACGCGGCGCAACTGGCCGAATTTCACGCGATGACCGATGGGATCGGCGTGCCGCGCAGTCTTGCGGCGACCGGGGGCATCCTGCTGGGCGCGGATTACCATTTCGAACTGACCCGGCCCGGGATCGGGCTTTATGGCGGGCGGCCCTTCGTTCAGGCACAGCGCGTCGTCGCCCTGTCACTGCCGGTGATCCAGATCCGCGAAGTGGCGGCGGGCGAGATCGTGGGCTATGCCTGCGGCTATACCGCCCCGGAACCCCGGCTGATCGCAACGGTCGCGGCAGGCTATGCCGATGGGCTGACCCGGCGTTATTCGAATGCGATCAATGTCTTTGATGGCCAGACCCCCTGCCCGGTCGTCGGGCGTGTATCAATGGACCTGATCACGGTCGATGTCAGCCATCTGCGCGAAATTCCCCGCAGTCTGGATATTCTGGGCCCGATGCAGGGCGTGGATGATCTGGCCGATATCGCCGGAACCATCGGTTATGAGGTGCTGACCACGCTTGGCCACCGCTATACCCGGCGCTATGCCTCGACCCTTGTCCGGGGTCAGGCGTGAGCTCTCTGTCGCCGGTTGCCGCGCTTGGCCGCCTGACGCTGGATCTGCTGGCCAGCATCGGGCGGGTTGCGATCTTTGCTGCGCAGATCGTAAGCCACATGGTCCGCCCGCCCTTCTATCCGCGCGAATTCCTGCATGCGCTGATGCAGATCGGCTGGTTTTCCTTGCCCGTGGTGGGGATGACCGCGCTGTTCACCGGTGGCGCGCTGGCGCTGCAGATCTATGCCGGTGGCGCGCGCTTCAGCGCCGAGGCGGTGGTGCCTGCCATCGTTGCCATCGGCATGGCGCGCGAGCTTGGCCCGGTTCTGGGCGGGCTGATGGTGGCGGCACGGGTGGCATCTTCCATCGCGGCCGAAATCGGCACCATGAAGGTGACCGAACAGATCGACGCGCTGGTCACCCTGTCCACCAACCCGATGAAATACCTTGCCGTGCCGCGCGTTCTGGCGGCCACGCTGGCTGTGCCGGTGCTGGTGGCGGTGGGCGACAGCATCGGCATCATGGGCGGCTGGCTGGTCGGGGTGAACCGGCTCGACTTCAACTCTGCCGCCTATATCAAGAACACCGTTGATTTTCTGGAACTCTGGGATGTGACCTCGGGCCTGCTGAAGGGCGCCGCTTTCGGCTTCATCGTGGCGTTGATGGGCTGCTATCACGGGATGAATTCTGCGCGGGGGGCACAGGGGGTGGGCCGGGCCACCAAATCCGCCGTCGTGTCGGCCTCGGTCCTGATCTTTGCGGCGAACTACCTGCTGACGGAGCTGTTCTTCTCATGATCGAACTCCGCGCTGTGCATAAGGCCTTCGGATCGCATCAGGTGCTGCGCGGGGTCGATCTGACCATCGCCACCGGCACGTCTATGGTGATCATCGGCGGATCGGGCACGGGCAAATCGGTCCTGTTGAAATCCATCCTCGGGCTGGTGCGCCCTGATGCGGGCAGCATCACGCTGGACGGTCAGGATGTGACGACCGGCGACCGTGATGCCTTTCTGGCGCGGTTTGGCATGTTGTTCCAGGGGGGCGCGCTGTTCGATTCCATGCGCGTCTGGGAAAACGTCGCCTTCCGTCTGATGCGTGGCGCGCTGAAGCGTCCCAAGGCCGAAGCGCACGAGATTGCCATCGAAAAGCTGCGCCGGGTGGGCCTTGGCCCGCAGGTGGCTGATCTTTTCCCGGCAGAGCTTTCGGGTGGGATGCAAAAGCGCGTCAGCCTGGCCCGCGCCATTGCCGCCGACCCCGAGATCATCTTCTTCGATGAACCGACCACCGGGCTTGATCCGATCATGTCGGGCGTCATCAACGATCTGATCCGGGAAATCGTGGTGGAAATGGGTGCCACTGCCATGACGATCACGCATGACATGTCTTCCGTCCGGGCGATAGCCGACACGGTCGCCATGCTGCATGGCGGCAAGGTGCGCTGGACAGGCCCGGTTTCGGAAATGGATGCAACGCCAGACCCTTATGTCCAGCAGTTCATCCACGGTCGGGCCGAAGGCCCCATCGAATCGCTGCGTTGAGAGATCACGCGCGCCGCAACCTTTGCGCGAATGTCTGTTTCCGCTTCTGCAACAATCCTCAGTTTGCCACCTGCCCGGATGCGATTTGGTAAATTGTGGCGAAAATGTGTTGATTTTTAAGGGCCTGCACGAAAGTTAAACGGATATGTGCAGGAGATTAACGATGATCGACACCCCGAACTTGATGCGTCAGGCCCAGCTGCTGGCCCAGACCCTTGCCTTCGGGGGGATTGTGGCGATCACCGCGTTTCTGGCCCTGTCCAGCGCCCTTGCGTCGCTGGGCCAGATGCCCTGGCCCTCGCTTGCCCTGTCCTGGGGGGATGTGGCGGTGCCTGACGCGGGCAAATGGGTGCAATTGGCGCTGACTGTGATCATGCTCTGCGTGTGCTTTTTCCTGCCGGCCAATGCCCGCATGGCCCGGCTGGAACGGACCCATCGGTCTTTCCAGATCGGGATGGAGGATGTGAAACGCGCCTACAGTCTGGCCCATGCCTCCGACCGGACCGGGGTGTTCAGCCTGTCGAACGAATTCGAAGCGATGCGCCAGCGGATGGAACTGCTGCGCAAGCACCCGGATCTGACCCATGTGGAACCGGAGCTGCTGGAACTGGCAGCGCAAATGTCATTCCAGTCGCGTGATCTGGCGCGGGCCTACAGCGATGACAAGGTCGGCCGCGCCCGCGAATTCCTGAAGGCCCGGCAGGCCGAGGCCGATCAGATGGCCGAACGCATCAAGCTTGCACGGATGACCTGCGATGAATTGCGCCGTTGGCTGGTCGATGTGGAAACCGAAGAACGCCGCAACCACGACCAGATCCGGCGGCTTGAGGCCGATCTGAAGGAAATCCTGCCCGGTCTGGGCTATGATTTCGACGACCCGCGTGATGGCAACGTGGTGGCCCTGCCGCTTGCGGGATCAAAATCCGACGGGCTGCATTAGGAAGAGAACAGAAAATCCCCGGCGTCCAGATCGGCACGGGCCGTATTTTCCAGCTCTACCCGATTTGCGCCGCCCAATTGCAGGATCAGATCATCGCCATCGACAACCAGATGATTGCGCATCAGATCGCGAAATCCGGTAATTCCTGCGACCCCACGCAGATCGATCCGGTCAGAGGTCGGCCCGAAGGCCGAGAAATCGACGATCTCATCCTCGCCGCTCTCTGCACCGAAGACGAACAGATCGCGCCCCGATCCGCCCCAGAGCCGATCATTGCCCTCGCCCCCGATCAAGGTATCAGCCCCGAGACCACCGATCAGGTTGTCTGCGCCATCGCGCCCGACCAGCCGATCCGATTGTGCACCGCCATACAGGTCATCGCGCCCATTGCCACCGGTCAGCCTGTCTGCCCCGCCGCGCCCCTTCATCACCGCGCCGATCTGGTCATGCGCGAATTGCACATCCGCCCCGTTGCGCCCAACGAGTTCAAACTGAAGCAGATCGAACACCACACTGTCGATGGGGCGCAGATCAAGCCTTGCCGCAGACTGGATCACCCGCCAGGTGACCCCTGTGCCGAAAAACCCGATGCTGCCGATGTCGAGCAATTGCTGCGCGCCAAGGGTTATGACGGTTCCGGTATCGGCCGAGATCGTTTCGAACCCGCTGATCTGCACTGACCGCAGGTCGATCTTGCCCTGCGACCCGAAGATTTCAAGTTCATCACGGCCCGTTCCGCCGTCCACTTCCATCGGCGGGGCGACACCGCCCAGAACGAAGGCTTCGATAGACACCTTGTCGTTGCCCGCGCCAGCAAAGATCCGGTCCTCGCCACCTCGTGGGAAAACCCGATCTGCGCCCGCCCCGCCGCTGATTACGTCAAACCCTGCCGATCCGCTGATGCGATGCCCTTCGGCCCGGTATCCGGCATGAAGACCGTCGCGTGAAAACAACCAGCCCTCGGGATCAGACACTTCCAGTGTTCCCACCAGTGTCGTGATCCCGTCGATCAGCTGATAGGCATCAATCCGGCTGACGCGCCCCGCCACCGGATCAAGCCCGTCAAGGCTGAGGCCCTGCCCGGTGAAGACCAGTTCAAGATCGCTGCCATGCGTGACGGTGACGTTGTTGCCGCCCCCGGATACCTGTGTGACAGCGGTGAGGCTGCCCAGCAGAAACTGGACCGTGTTCATTGGAAATTCCATTGTGATCGCAGCCATGCCGCCACCTCTGTCAAATGTGTCATCAGGAAAAATCTGCAAACAGACTAGACCCGCCGCGCAGATGCGGCAAGCAGGCATTGACGGCGCCGGGGCATCGGGCCACCAAGGGGCAAGAAAGGCAGGTCTGTCATGCAATTTCCCTCTCTCACGGCCACGCCGGGCCGCTATGTCAATCTGGCACTGGTGATCCTGTTCCCAATTGCGTGGTTTGCCCCGCTGCTGCGTGCCGGGCTGTTGCCGGTGTTCGGGCTGGATGAAGTCTCGGTCATTTCCGGGCTGCAATCGCTATGGCAAAGCGATGTGGTGCTGGCGTTGGTCGTCACCTTCTGTGCGATTTTCGCACCGATGCTGAAGGTTCTGGGCCGGGCCTTGCGCGATTTCGGGTTGCTGGATGCGCGTGCCGAACCGGCGCTGGCGGTGCTGGGCAAACTGGCGATGGCCGATATCTTCCTGATTGCGCTCTATGTCGTGCTGGTGAAAGGCATCGGTCTTGCCACTGTGGAAACCGCCTGGGGGTTGTATCTGTTCACCGGTTGCATCCTTGCCTCGCTGTTTCTGAAGACGCCATGACCCTGCCACCGCTTTCCCTGCTTGATCTGACCCGCGTGCGCGAGGATCAGGGGCCAGCCCAGGCCCTGCGCAATGCCGCCCGGATCGCCGCCCATGCCGAAAGCCTTGGCTTCCACCGCTATCTGGTGGCTGAACATCACAACATGGTCGGCGTCGCCTCGGCGGCGACACCCGTGGTCATCGGCCATGTCGCAGCGGCGACTGCCACCATCCGGGTCGGCGCGGCAGGGGTCATGCTGCCCAATCATGCGCCTTATGTGGTGGCTGAACAGTTTGGCACCCTGGCGCAATTGTTTCCGGGCCGGATCGACCTCGGCCTTGGACGCGCGCCGGGCACCGATGGCGCGACCCTGATCCGCGCGCTGCGCCGCGATCCCTATGCGGCGGACCGCTTTCCGCAGGACATGGTGGAGCTGATGGGCTGGTTCGCGGCTGAAAACGACCTTGGCATCACTGCCGTCCCGGCTGCCGGGGCGGATGTGGGGTTCATCATCCTTGGATCTTCCGAATTCGGGGCCTTGCTGGCCGCCGAACTGGGCCTGCCCTATGCCTTTGCCGCGCATTTCGCGCCCGCCCAACTGACCGAGGCCCTGTTACTTTACCGGTCGCGGTTCAAGCCTTCGGCACGGCTGGCACAGCCCTATGCGATGGTTGCGGTGAATGTGCTGGCAGCCGACACCGAGGCCGAGGCGCGGCATCTGTTCACCACCGTCGAAAAGGGCTTTCTGGGCCTTGTGCGCAACAACCGCCGCTATCAGCAGCCCCCCGGCCCGCTGGACTGGACCCCGATGGAAGAACGCCAGGTGCGCCGCATGCTGGCCTGTCAGGCCGTCGGCACCGCCGAACAGGTGCGCAGCGGTCTGGATCGCATCCTGGCCGAAACCCGCGCGGATGAGCTGATCCTGGTCACCGATACCCATGATTTCGCGCCCCGGCAAAGGTCGCTCACCCTGATTGCCGAGGTCTGGCGCTGATGGCCAAGCAAACCCGATCCTTCACCTGTTCCGCCTGCGGGGCAGCCCATACCCGCTGGGCCGGGAAATGCGATGCCTGTGGCGGCTGGAACACCATTGTCGAAGAAGCCCCCCTGTCCGCTGGCCCCAAGCCCACCGCCAAGGGCCGCACCATCCCGATTTCCGATCTGGCCACCGAAGAAGCCCCGCCCCCCCGCGCCAGCAGCGGCATCGGCGAGTTGGACCGGGTGCTGGGGGGCGGTCTGGTTCCGGCCTCGGCCATTCTGGTTGGCGGTGATCCGGGGATCGGGAAATCCACGCTTCTGCTGCAGGCCACTGCAAGTTTTGCCCGCAATGGCCTGAAATGTCTTTACATTTCCGGTGAAGAGGCCGCAGCGCAGGTGCGGATGCGGGCGCAGCGTCTGGGGCTGGCACAGGCGCCGGTCGGGCTGGGGGCCGAAACGAACCTGCGCGATATCCTGACCACGCTGGATGCCGAACGCCCCGATCTGGCGGTGATCGATTCCATCCAGACCATGTGGCTGGACAATGTGGAAAGCGCGCCGGGATCGGTCAGCCAGGTGCGCGCGGCAGCGCACGAACTGGTGACATTCGCCAAACGGCGCGGTGTGGCGGTGGTGATCGTCGGCCATGTAACCAAGGAAGGCGCGATCGCAGGCCCGCGCGTGCTGGAACATATGGTCGATACGGTGCTGTATTTCGAAGGCGAACGCGGCCACCAGTTCCGCATCCTGCGGGCCGTCAAGAACCGCTTTGGCCCGGCCGATGAAATCGGTGTCTTCGAAATGACGGGCGACGGGCTGTCAGAGGTCCTAAACCCCTCGGCCCTGTTCCTGTCGGATCGTGAGGCCGCCACCCCCGGATCGGCGGTCTTTGCCGGGATCGAAGGCACCCGCCCGGTGCTGACCGAAATTCAGGCGCTTGTCGCGCCCTCGAACCTGGGCACCCCGCGCCGTACTGTCGTCGGGCTCGACTCGGGCCGCCTGTCCACCATTCTGGCGGTGCTGGAGGCGCGTTGCGGCATCCCCTTCGCCGGGCTGGATGTGTTCCTGAATGTGGCAGGCGGCATGAAGGTCACCGAACCCGCCGCCGATCTGGCGGTGGCGGCGGCGCTGCTTTCGGCGCGGGAAGATGTGGCAATTCCGCCAGATATGGTGCTTTTCGGGGAAATCAGCCTGTCGGGCGCGCTGCGCCCTGTGGGCCAGACGGAAAACAGGTTGAAAGAAGCGGCGAAACTTGGTTTTTCACAGGCGACACTGCCGGCCCGGTCAAAATCCGGGCAGGCCGAGGGGATGCGCTTGCGCGAAATGGCCGATCTGACGGCTTTCGTGGGCGAAATGTTCGGGGCGGGCTGAACGCTTCGGGGAGTAGGGAATGGAAGGCTTCACCATCATCGACGGCGTGGTTGCCGCTGTCATTGTCCTGTCGGCGATCCTTGCCTATTCGCGCGGTCTGGTGCGCGAGGCGATGGCGATTGCCGGCTGGATCGGCGCGGCGATCCTCGCCTATGTCTTTGCCGGGCAAGTGCAGCCGCTGGTCAAGGAAATCCCGGTGGTGGGCGAGTTCTTGTCCGCAAGCTGCGAATTGTCGGTGCTGGCCGCCTTTGTCGCGGTCTTTGCCGTGGGTCTTATCATCGCCGCACTGTTCACGCCGCTGCTGTCCACCTGGGTGAACCAGTCGGTGCTGGGGGGGCTGGATCAGGCGCTTGGCTTCCTGTTCGGTGTGGCGCGCGGGGTCATTCTGGTGGCCGTGGCCTTCATCGTCTATGACCGCGCCGTCGGTGAAAACGCGGTGCCGATGGTGGATCAATCCCGCTCGGCCAAGGTTTTCGCCACATTCCAGGGCAATCTGGATCAGCAGATCCCGTCAGACGCGCCTGGCTGGATCATCGAGAAATACCTGAACCTTGCCGCGATCTGCACTGCCGCCGCACCTGAAGGCACGGCTCCGGCTGCGGCGCCGGGTACCGGCGGCTGACCACAGACAGAGGTCTGACACAAAAGACTGCGGCATGGGGCGTGACACTCACGCCCCTTCGCATTACTAGGGGCACAACCCGCCCCTTCGGATTCGGAGAGCCAGATGACGCGCTTCCTCAGCACCCCGTTCGACGACGACAAGCTGAAGGAGGAGTGCGGCGTTTTCGGCGTGATCGGTGTGACCGATGCCGCCAATTTCGTGGCGCTCGGCCTGCATGCGCTGCAGCATCGCGGTCAGGAAGCCGGCGGCATTGTCAGCTATGACCCGGAACAGGGGTTCAATTCCGCCCGCCGCTTTGGCTATGTGCGCGACAATTTCACCAAGGCCGATGTGATGGACACGCTGCCCGGTGAACTGGCGATCGGCCATGTGCGCTATTCCACCGCCGGATCGAAGGGGGCCACCGCCATCCGCGATGTGCAGCCCTTCTTTGGCGAATTTTCCATGGGCGGCGCGGCGATTGCCCATAACGGCAACCTGACCAATGCAAGCGCCCTGCGCAAGGAACTGATCGAACGCGGGTCGATCTTCCAGTCGTCATCAGACAGCGAATGCATCATTCACCTGATGGCGCGCTCGATCCAGACCAACATTGCCGAACGGATCAAGGATGCGCTGCGCCGGGTCGAAGGGGCCTTCAGCGTCATCGCCATGACCCGGACCAAGCTGATCGGCGTGCGCGATCCGCATGGCGTGCGCCCGCTGGTTCTGGGCCGGATTTCCGATCACGGCTGGGCGCTGTCATCGGAAACCTGCGGACTCGACATCATCGGGGCCGAATTCGTGCGGGAAATCGACCCAGGCGAAATGGTCATCATCGAAGGCAACAAGATCACCTCGACCCGGCCTTTCACCCAGGCCCCGTCGCGGTTCTGCATCTTTGAACAGGTCTATTTCTCGCGCCCTGACAGCATTCTTCAGGGCCGGTCGGTCTATGAAACGCGCCGCCAGATCGGCGTGGAACTGGCCAAGGAAGCCCCGGTCGAGGCCGATCTGGTCTGCCCCGTCCCTGACAGCGGCACCCCGGCGGCCATTGGCTACAGCCAGCAATCGGGCATCCCCTATGCCATGGGGATAATCCGCAACCAGTATATGGGCCGCACCTTCATCGAACCGACCGAGCAGATCCGCAACATGGGCGTGCGGCTGAAGCTGAACGTGAACCGCGCGCTCATCAAGGGCAAGCGGGTGATCCTGGTCGATGACTCGGTCGTGCGCGGCACCACATCGCGCAAGATCAAGGACATGATCCTGGATGCCGGCGCGGCCGAGGTGCATTTCCGCATTGCCTCGCCCCCGACGGCCTGGCCCTGCTTCTATGGGGTCGATACGCCGGAACGATCCAAACTGCTGGCGGCGACCATGACCGAAGATGAAATGCGCGACTGGATCGGGGTCAACAGCCTTAAGTTCATCTCGCTGGACGGGCTGTATCGCGCCGCTGGCGAAGCACAAGGCCGCGATCCGAAGGCCCCGCGCTTCTGTGATGCCTGTTTCTCGGGCGAATATCCGATCCCGCCTTCGGACAAGCTGGCCGAAGGTTTCGAGATGTTGCAGCCCGCCGATTGACAGCGAAGGCTGGTTTCGGGCCAGGTTGCCCAGATGCGGCAACCGGTCCCTGATTGCCATCTTGCCTCTTGCTGCGCGTCCCAATATCCCACGGAAACCGGGGCCCGGGTCTGGCACCCCCGGCCTTTGCCTCATCCGCCGAACCGGAGCCTTCGCCCATGACCACCGCATCCGCCCGCCGTATTGCCCTTGTGACCGGTGCCTCGCGCGGGCTTGGCTTCGCCATGGCCGAGGAACTGGCCGCTCGCGGCTGGCATGTGGTCGCGCTGGCCCGCACCGTGGGCGGGCTGGAAGATCTGGATGATCGGGTCAAGGCCAAGCGCCAGCCCGGAGCGGGCGAAATGACGCTGGCCCCGATGGACATCACGCAGGATGACGCGCTGTCCCATCTCTGCCGGTCGATCCATGATCGCTGGGGCAAGCTTGATCTCTGGGTTCATGCCGCGATCCATGCCGCACCCTTGGCGCCGGCGCCGTTCATCGACCAGAAGGACTGGGACAAGTCGGTCGCCATCAATGCCCGCGCAACCGGCATCCTGATCCCGATGGTGGAGCCGCTGCTGCAAGCCGCAGAGACCCGCGCCACTGCGATGTTTCTGGACGATCCGCGGGCCGGAGAGATGTATTTCGGGGCCTATGGGGCCAGCAAGGCCGCGCAGATGGCGCTGGCGCGCAGCTGGCAGAAGGAAACAGCCAAGGTCGGCCCCCGCGTGCTGATTGCCACCCCTGCCCCGATGGCCACCGCAACCCGCGCCCGGTTCTTCCCGGGCGAGGACCGCGCGGCGCTGGCCGATATCGGGGCCGAGGCCGCGCGGCTGGTTGATCTGATCTAGGTCAGCCGGGCCGGGAAGCCTTCGGCCCGCAGATCGGTGCCCAGCAGGTCTTCCAGCAGTTTCACGATCTGGGTCGATTGCGCAGCCCCCCCATAGGCCGCCTTGCCTTTCAGGAAGGTCTGATTGGTCAGGGACGCCAGGTCCAGCGGCACGCCGAATTCCTTGCCAAAGCCCATGGCAAAGCCCAGATCCTTCAGCGCAAGATCCATGGTGAAGGCGATATCATAGCTGCCGTTCAGGATCAGCTGGCCTTCGGTTTCATGCACGAAACTGGTGCCGCTGGAGGCGCGGATGGCCTCCCACGCGGTTTTCAGGTCCAGCCCGCCACGCTTGGCCAACATCAGCGCCTCGCCATCTGCAACCAGATGGATGAAGGCCAGCATATTGGTGATGACCTTGATCACCGCCGCCGAGCCCAGCGGCCCCATGTGGAAGTGCTGGCCGCCAATGGCGGAAAGCGCGCGGTGATGTTCGTCATAAAGCGCGCGATCGCCGCCCACCAGCACGGTGATCTCGCCCCGCGCCGCCAGATGCACCCCGCCTGTTACCGGGGCCTCCAGCATGCGGATACCCTGTTCCGCCGCCAGCTGGCCCAGACGCAGAACGTCTTCACGACCCAGCGTCGAGTTTTCGATCCAGGTGGCACCCGGTTTCATCGCAGGCAGCAACTGTGCCAGCACCACTTCGGACACTTGCGGCGAGGGCAGGCAGGTGAACACATGGTCCACCGCCGCACCCAGTTCTGCGGGCGATTGCGCAACATGCGCGCCCATGGCCCGGTGGCGTTCCGCCAGCGCCGGATCGCGGTCATAGACCGTCACCTCGAACCCTTCCCGGATCAGGCTGGCCGCCAGATGGCCCCCCAGATTGCCGAGCCCGATATAGCCGTAATGCATTCAGTCCTCCCCAAAACCGACCAGCGCCTTGACCTCGCAGAAGTCATGGATGCCCCAGCCGGCATATTCCCGGCCATTGCCGGATTGCTTGTAGCCGCCGAAAGGCGCGAAAGTGTCCCAGTCGGGGTAGTTCAGGTTCACCTGACCGGCGCGCAGGCGACGACCAATGGCGCGCGCCTCGGCAATTTCGCCCTGAACATAGGCCGCAAGCCCGTAAACCGTGTCATTGGCCATTGCCACGGCCTCGTCTTCGCTGTCATAGGGGATGATCGCCAGCACGGGGCCAAAGATTTCCTCGCGCGCGATGGTCATCTGGTTGGTCACATGGCCAAAGATGGTGGGCCGCACGAACCAGCCCCGGTTCAGCCCCGCAGGGCGGCCAAGCCCGCCACAGACCAGCGTGGCCCCTTCCTCGATCCCCTTGGCGATCAGGCCCTGCACCTTGTCAAACTGCAGCTTGCTGATCAGCGGCCCCATGGTGGTGGCGCTGTCCGCCGGATCGCCGACCACCACGGCCTCGGCGGTGGCGCGGGCAATCTCCAGCGCGGCATCATGGCTTTCGCGCGGCACGAACATGCGGGTGGGGGCGTCGCAGCTTTGGCCCGTATTGCCAAAGCAGCCTTCGACCCCGCCCGCCACTGCGGTCTGCAGATCGGCCGACCGCAGGATGATATTGGCCGATTTCCCGCCCAGTTCCTGTGCCACCCGCTTGACAGTGGGCGCAGCCGCCGCGGCAACGGCCGTTCCGGCGCGCGTCGATCCGGTGAAGCTGACCATATCCACCTCGGGGTGGCAGGACAGCCGCGCCCCCACAACCGGCCCCGTGCCCTGCACCAGATTGAACACACCGGGCGGCAGGCCCGCCGCATCGCAGATCTCGGCAAACAGCGCGCCTGACAGCGGGGCGATTTCCGAAGGTTTCAGAACCATGGTGCAGCCCGCCAGCAATGCAGGCGCCACCTTGCAGGCGATCTGGTTCATCGGCCAGTTCCATGGCGTGATGAGCGCGCAGACACCGATGCCTTCATAGATGATCCGGGTCGTTCCGCGCGAATATTCCCAGGCCATTTCCTCGGCCGCCTGGATGGTGCTTTCGATATGCACCTGCCCGGCCCAGGCCTGTGCGCCTCGCGCCCATTCGATCGGGGCGCCCATTTCAAGGCTCATGGCCTGGGCGAAATCTTCATAGCGATCATTGTAAATCGCAAGGATGCGTTTCACGGCGGCGATGCGGTCGCCCACAGGCGTTGCGCACCAGCCGTCAAAGGCTGCCCGCGCCGCCAGAACGGCGCGATCGGCATCGGCCTCGGACCCCAGCGGAAGCTGGGCCACGATATCCTCGGTCGCCGGATTTTCAACGCCGATCCGTTCGGTTCCCAGCGGTTCGACCCACTGGCCATTGATATAGAATCTGGAAATTTGCGCAGGGATCATCTGGGTCACCGGAAGTGGATGTTGAATTTGGCGCGGATGGCGGCGTCGATCTCGGGCGCGATCTGGCATCCCGCCTTGGCAAGGATTTCATTCTTGCGCGCAATGGCTCGATCCAGCAAGACAGGTTTGCCGGCTTCGTTCCATTCCTTGGGTGACATGCGGTTGCCCACGACCGGATAGACATATTCGGTCTGCATCAGTTGCAGCGTCTGATCCGACCCAAGGTAATGGCCCGGCCCGCCAAGACAGACCGATTTCATCGCCTCGATCGAGGTGGAATCGGTGGTCACATCAATGCCGCGCACCAGCCGCATGACCTGGCCCAGAATGTCATCGCCCATGATCAGGCTTTCCAGGCAGAAGCCCAGCAGCGAGGCGTGCATACCGACCGATTCATAGCACATGTTCAGGCCCGACAGACCCGCCAGCGTATTGGTGATGGCCTGCTCCCACCCGGCCTGCATGTCGGGCAGCTTGCTGTCGGAAATGCCGCTCGCCGCCCCGCCCGGCAGATTGTAGAACCGGTGCATCTGCGCGCAGCCCGCCGAAAGCAGTGCCTGCTCCGCGCTGCCGCCCGACATGGCACCGGTGCGCAGATCGCTGACAAAGGGCCATGTGCCAAAGATCGCCGGGGCGCCGGGCTTGATCGCATTCACATAGACCACCCCCGACAGACATTCCGCCATGGCCTGCACGATGGCCAGTGCGATGGGCGCAGGGGCCGTGGCCCCGGCCTGCCCCGCGCTCAGCAGCAGGACCGGCATGCCGCGGCGCACGCAATCTTCCATCACCATGCAACTTTCTTCGGCGAATTTCATCGGCGGCACGACAAAGCAATTGGAATTGCTGACAAAGGGACGCGCGCGCCAGGCTTCTTCGCCACCTGCCACCATATGCAGCAGATCGAAACACCCCGCCACATGACTGGGATCGCTGAAGGACGTGCCGACATGCTTCTTGGTGCCCGCAAGGCAGCCATACAGCGTGTTCACATCCATGTCGAAATTGTCCACCACATCGCGGCAGACCATGGTGCGTTGATAGAAGTGGATATTGTCCAGATTCTGCACCAGTCGCGCAGCATCATAGAGGTCTTGCGCCGTGGAATCGCGATATTCATGCGTGACCGGATCGACGATATGCACCGCCGCCCCAGCGGTGCCGAAATGCACATTGGTGCCCGACAGGTGCAGATCGTATTTTTCGTCGCGGCCATGCAGGGTGATGTCGCGCGCGGCCTTGGCCAGCATGTCCTCGACCAGCGCACGGGGAAAGCGGATGCGACCGTCATCGCCCTGCACAGCGCCGGCCCCCGTCAGGATTTCAACCCCCGATTTCGGCGCATTGGCCAGGCCGATCACCTCCAGCGCGTCAAGCGCTGCGGCATGGATCTGCGCCACACCATCATCGGTCAGCGGGCGGTACTGGCCGCCCGGCAGGCCGGGCCGCACCGGGCGCAGTGCTTCGGCCAAGGGGGCCGCGCGTTCCGCCACCCGCGCCGCCCGCCCGCCGGATCGCCGCGCCCGTGCCGGTTCGCAGATTTCGCCCAGATCGGTCATGTCCATCTCCTCGCCTGCATTTTCAACTTCATGTTTTCTGAAAGCTACACGCTGCAACACCGCGTCAGCCTTGAATTTTTCGGCCCGACTTCAGGCGCGTACCCGCATCGATTGCGGGTCATGCAGCGGGGCCAGCGACACTTCGGCCGCATGGCGCACCCCTGCCACTTCGATTTCGTAGCGCGATCCCAGAATTTCGGCCTCTGACTGCCCGGCGCAGGGCACATAGCCCATCCCGATCGCCCCGCCGAGGTAATGGCCATAATTCCCGCTGGTCACCGGGCCGACGATCTTGCCATCGCGCACGATCGCTTCGTTATGGAACAGAAGCGGGGCCGGGTCTTTCAGGCGGAATTGCAGCATCCGGCGCGCAAGCCCGGCCTCTTCGCGGCGCAACACGGCATCGCGGCCAAGGAAGGTGGCCTTCTTGCGGCTGACGGTAAAGCCCAGGCCCGCCTCCAGCACATGATCTTCGTCGGTGATGTCATGGCCCCAATGGCGATAGGCTTTTTCGATGCGGCAACTGTCCAGCGTGTGCAGCCCGCACAGCTTCATCCCCAGATCGGCGCCGGCCTCTTCCAGAGCTTCGAACACATGGGCTGTCTGGTCGGTGCTGACATAAAGCTCCCATCCCAATTCACCGACATAGGTCACGCGATGGGCACGGGCCAGCCCCATGCCGATCTCGATTTCCCGCGCAGTTCCAAAGGGATGTGCAGCATTGCTAAAGTCGTTTGGCGACACGCGCGCCATCAGGTCGCGCGCCTTCGGCCCCATGACACAGAGCACGGATTCCGCCGCCGTCATATCGGTGATGATGGCCAGATCATCGCCCAGATTGGCCCGCAACCAGGCCAGGTTGCGCTGCAAGGTGGCCCCCGGCACCACCAGCAGGAAGGCGGTTTCCGAAAGGCGCGTGACCGTCAGGTCGGCCTCGATCCCGCCGCGATCGTTCAACAGCATGGTATAGACGATCCGCCCCGCCGCCACATCCATCTGTGCCGAACACAGCCGGTTCAGAAAATCCAGCGCCCCCGGACCTTCGACGCGGATCTTGCCAAAGCTGGTCATGTCAAAGAAGCCGACACCTTCGCGCACGGCCATATGTTCTTCACGCTGGTTGTCGAACCAGTTCTGCCGCTGCCAGCTGTAGCGATAGTCCCGCTCTTGCCCCGGTCGCGCGAACCAGTTGGCGCGTTCCCATCCCGCCACCTCGCCAAAGACTGCACCGCGCGCCTTCAGATGGTCGTGCAGCGGGCTGCGCCGCACGCCCCGCGCCGTGGCCATCTGGCGATAGGGGAAGTGATCGGCATAAAGCAGGCCCAGCGTTTCGGTGACGCGTTCCTTCAGATAGCGGCGGTTCTTCTGGAAGGGTTGGGCGCGGCGAATATCCACCTCCCACAGATCGAAGGGCGGCTCGCCTTCGGTGATCCAATGGGCCAGCGCCATGCCCGCGCCGCCGCTGCTGGCAATCCCGACCGAATTGTAACCCGCCGCTACCCAGTAGCCGCCCAGTTCCGGCGCTTCGCCCAGATAATAGCGGTCATCGGGGGTAAAGCTTTCCGGGCCGTTGAAGAAGGTATGAATGCCTGCGGTCTGGAACAGCGGCATCCGGTTCATGGCATTTTCCAGAATGGGCTGGAAATGATCCCAATCCTCGGGCAGCGTGTCGAATTCGAAATCCTCACGGATGCCGCCCATGCCCCAGGGTTTGGCCACCGGCTCGAACGCGCCGACCATCATCTTGCCCGCATCGGATTTGTAATAGGTGCATTCATCCGGCACCCGCAGCACCGGCATATGGCCCAGACCTTCCACCGGTTCGGTGATGAGATAGAAATGCTCGCAGGCATGCAACGGCAGGGTCACGCCATTTTCGGCGGCCAGATCACGCCCCCACATGCCGCCGCAATTGATGACGACATCGGCGGCGATATGGCCCGCTTCGTCGCCCATCTGCCAGTTGACGCCAGTCACCCGGCGGCCCTTTGGTCCGATGTTTTCGGTGACACCGGTGACCTTGACCCCTTCCACAACCCGCGCACCGCGCATCCGCGCGCCCTTGGCCAGCGCCATCGCGATATTGGCCGGATCGCATTGCCCATCCAGGGGCAGATGGACCGCGCCCACCACGCCATCGGTGTTCAGATGTGGATACATCGCCTTGACATCCGAGGGGCTGATTTCGGTCACATCCACATCGAAGATGCGCGCCACCGTTGCCTGGCGCAGCAATTCCTCATGCCGTTCGCGCGTCAGCGCGACCGAGATGGAGCCAACCTGCCGCATCCCGGTTTCCACCCCGGTTTCCGCCGCCAGCTTGACGTAAAGATCGGCGGAATACTTGGCCAGCCGCGTCATGTTGGCTGAACCGCGCAACTGCCCGATCAGCCCCGCCGCATGCCATGTGGTGCCCGAGGTCAGCCGCTTGCGCTCCAGCAGGACGATATCGGTCCAGCCCGCCTTGGCCAGATGATAGGCCACCGAACAGCCTGACACCCCACCCCCGATGATGACGGCGCGGGCTTTGCTTGGCAGGGTCATGATGTGGTCTCCGGGGGAATGAGGACAAGCTTGCCGGGATAGCGCCCGGCCTCCAGATCGGATTGCGCGCGGGCAATGTCGCGCAGCGGATAGGTGTTCGACACCACGGGGCGGATGCGCCCGGTATTGATGATCGTGACAAGCCCCGCGAAGACCTCGCGCGGCTGATGGGTTGCGCCGAGGATGGTCAGGTCATTCAGATAGACCCGCCGCAGATCGCCCTTCACCATCGGCCCCGCGACGGCCCCGCTGGTGGCATAGCGTCCGCCGGGGCGCAGCGCATCCAGCCTGTCCTGCCAGCCATCGCCCCCGACCACATCAATCACCACATCAAAGGCGCGGGGCGGTGGCGCAGTGTCGCGGCCCAGTATCTGCGCGCCAAAGCCCCGCAAGGGCGCGGATTTCGACAGGCTGCATTGCGCGGTCACCTCGGCCCCGCGCAACAGCGCCAGTTGCACCGCTGCCAGCCCGACGCCGCCCGAAGCCCCGGTGACCAGCACCCGTTCACCCACCGCCACCTGTGCCCGGGTCAGCAGATTGTGGGCCGTACCATAGGCACAGGGCATGGCCCCGATTTCGATATCGCTAAGCGGCGAAGCGGTCACATCATGCAGATGCCGCGCCTTCAGCAGGCAGTATTGCGCGAACGCCCCGTCGAATTCGGACCCGATAGAGACAAAATGGATCGGGTTTGCCGCATTCGGTTCATGCTGATTGGTCGGGCAGATCACCCGCGCGCCCAGAGGCAGGTCCGCCACATCCCGGCCCAGGGCGACAATCCGCCCGCAGAGATCAGACCCCTGAATGCGGGGGAAGGCCATCTCTCCAGCCCAGCCCGCCGCACGACCTTCGCCCCCATACCACCCCTTGCGGGTGTTCAGATCGGTCATGTTGACGCCTGCCGCCAGCACGCGCACCAGCACCTCGCCCGTAGCGGGGCGCGGCACGGGGATATCCTCGCGCCAGACTAGCGCCTCGGGCCCGCCATGGCCGGTCAGTTGCACGCCGCACATCCGGTCAGGCAGGCCGGTCATGCCCGCAGCCGGGCATTTGCCGGATCCCACAGCGGGGCATCTGCCTGCACCGTGGCCGGATAAAGCTGGCCGAAGATTTCCACCTCAACCGACGTGCCGGGCTGGTTCAGATCGGCGCGCAGCATACCCAGCCCGATACAGGCCCCGACCCGATGGCCGAAATAGCCGCTGGTCAGTTCACCCACCACCTGCCCCTTGTGCCAGATGGTAGACATGTAGGGCGGGTCGCAATCGCCCGCGTCGATTACCAGCGTGCAGAAGCGCTTGGCCACCCCGGCCTGGCGTTCGGCCTCCAGCGCGGCCTTGCCGCGGAATTCTGGCTTGGCCCAATCGACAAACCGGTCAAGACCGCCCTGCAGCACGGTGTAATCGGTCGAAAGATCGCCCTTCCAGGCCCGATAGCCCTTTTCCACCCGCAGCGAATTCAGCGCGAACATGCCAAAGGGTTTCAGCCCCATCGGCGTGCCCGCCGCCATCACTGCATCCCAGACTTGGGGCGTATCGGCGCGGCGGGAATGGATTTCCCAACCCAGTTCACCAGCGAAAGACACCCGGCAGAGCCAGACCTCGGCCCCGGCAATCGTGCCGGTCTGATGGGTCAGCCAGCCGCGCGCCAGATCGGCGGTGGCGACCTGCGCCAGTATCTCCCGTGCCTTGGGCCCGGTCAGGATCTGGGTGGACCATTCATCGCTATGGTCGGTCAGGGTCAGGCCCGGGGCCAGATGCTTTTGCAGCCATTCCCGATCATGCGACTGGGCAGTGGCGGCGGTGATCAGGGTGAATTCCTCTTCGGCAAGCCGGGCCACCGACATTTCGGTGACGATCCGCCCCTTGGCATCGGCGAAATAGGCCAGCCCCAGCCGCCCGACCGAAGGCAGCTTGCCGGTGATCTGCCGGGCCAGCCAATCGGCGGCGCCGTCCCCCGTCAGCCGGAAGCGCGAAAAGCCCGGCAGGTCCAGGATACCCGCCGCATCGCGCACCGCTTCGCATTCCGCCTTGACCGCGTTGAACCATGGCCCCTGACGATCCCATGTGCGCTGCGCGTCCCCCGAAGTATCATCGCCCGGGCGGGCATACCACAACGCGCGTTCCCAGCCGTTATACGGCCCGAATTGCGCGCCAAGCGCCGCCGTCCGGTCATGCACCGCCGACAGTTTCTTCATCCGGCCTTCGGGCCAGACGTGATGCGGGAAGTGGATGGCATATTCGTGGCCATAGACCTCCATCCCCTTTTTCACGCAGTAATCCGCATCCTCGAACCCGGTGAAGCGGCGCGGATCGCAGGACCACATATCCCATTCCGTGGCACCTTCGGTCACCCATTCGGCCAGAACCTTGCCCGCACCGCCCGCCTGACAGATGCCAAAGGTAAAGACGCAGGCCTCAAACGCATTGGGCACGCCGGGCATCGGGCCGATCAGCGGGTTGCCATCCGGCGTATAGGGGATGGGGCCATTGATGACCTTGGTCAGCGCGGCCTTTTCCAAAAGCGGCACGCGGGCCATGGCATCGGCAATGTGCCATTCCAGCCGCTCCAGATCATCGGGGAAAAGCTGGAAGCTGAAATCCTCGGGGAAGGGATCATCCGGCGTCACCCAATGCGCGCGGCAATTGCCCTCATAGGGCCCAAGGTTGAAGCCGTATTTTTCCTGCCGCAGGTAATAGCTGCTGTCCACATCACGCAAGAGCGGCAGCTTGTGGCCCACCTCGCGCGACCAGCTTTCGATTTCGGGGATCGTGTCGAACAGCATGTATTGATGGCTCATCACCATCATCGGCAGATCGCGCCCGAACCATTTGCCCACTTCGCGGGCGTAATAGCCTGCGGCGTTCACGACGATTTCACAGCGGATATCGCCCTTTGGCGTCTGAACCACCCAGTCATCGCCATCGCGGCGCACGCCTGTGGCCGGGCAGAACCGTTCGATCCGCGCGCCCATCTGCCGAGCCCCCTTGGCCAGCGCCTGAGTCAGCTGGGCCGGATCAATATCGCCATCATTGGGATCATAGAGCGCGCCGGTCAGATCATGGGTCTCCACAAAGGGATAGCGGGTCTTGATCTCGTCTGGCGTCAGGATATCCAGATCCATGCCCTGATAGCGGCCCATGCCGACCACGCGCTTGAACTCCTGCAGCCGTTCGCGGCTATGCCCCAGGCGCACCGATCCGGTAACGTGATAGTTCATCGGATAATCGACCTCGGCGCCCAAGCCGCGATACAGCTGCGCCGAATAGCGCTGCATGTTCATGATCGACCAGCTGGAGGAAAAGGTGGGCACATTGCCCGCCGCATGCCAGGTGGACCCGGCGGTCAGTTCGTTCTTTTCCAGCAGCACGCAATCCGTCCACCCGGCCTTGGCCAGATGATACAGCGCCGAGGCCCCGACGGCGCCCCCCCCGATGATGACGACCCGGGCCGAAGTTGGAAAATCCGCCATGACATGCTCCCTGATTGCGGTCAGTATCGGGCAAGGCATGCGGGGTTTCAATTCGGCGCGACCTGGGGTATTGATCGATAAAACCGATCAGGGGCCGCCATGCAGATCGAACTTCTCGACACTTTTCTGGACCTTTGCGAAACCCGCAGCTTCAACCGCACCGCAGAACGGCTTGGCGTGACGCAAAGCACCGTCTCGGCCCGGATCGCGACGCTGGAAGGGGCAATCGGGGCGCGGCTCTTCGATCGGTCGCGCGCAGGCACCGATCTGACCATGGAAGGCAGCCGGTTCGAGGCCCATGCCCGCAGTCTGCGCCATGAATGGAACGAGGCCCGGCGGCGCATTCAGGTGCCCGACCGCGCGGCGCATCTGGTGCGGCTGGGCATCCAGAACGATCTGGCAGCCCAGCATATCGGCGAATGGGTTGCCGAGTTTCGCCGCGCCCTGCCCGAAACCGCCTTTTACATCGAACCCGATTATTCCAACCAGATGTGCGCCGATCTGCTGACCGGGGTGCAGGATTTTGCGGTGATGTTTTCGCCCAAACCCCACCCCGACCTGCATTTCGAAACGGTGGGCGAAGTGCCCTATGTGATGGTGTCGTCAGAGACCACGCGGCTGGCCGAGGTGGCGCCGGAAAGCTTCATCTTCGCGCATTTCTCGCCCGCATTCGAGGCCATGCACCGTCAGGTCACACCGGAACTGGTCTCTGCGGCGATTTCCGTGGGGCAAAGCGGAACGGTGGCCTCGTTGCTGGGGGCCATGGGGGGCGCGGGCTATGTGCTGGAAAAAACTGCCGAAACTCTGCTGGGCGATGGCCGGTTCCGGCGGGTCGAGGATGCGCCGGTGCTGCGCCAGCCGGTCTATGCCGCGCTGCATCTGCGCCACCGGATCTCGCCCGTGCATCGGCGACTGACGCGGATCGTGCGGCGCAGGCTGGCGGGGCGCGAAACCTGACAGGTGGCTTGCCGCCGCGGCGCCGCCGTGGTTTGACGGCACTGCCAGACCGGAGAGCCCACCATGACCAACCCTGCCCGCAGCCGGGCGCTGGACCTGCTGAAAATCGCCATGGCCATCGCGGTTGTGGGCATCCATGCTAATCCGGTTGCGCCCTTGGGGCGCACGGCGATCCTGCTGACCGGCGACGGGCTGTTTCGCATTGCGGTGCCGGTCTTTCTGGTGATCAACGGCTATTTCTTTGCCCAGCTTGCCGAAGGGGCACCCATGCGCGCCTGGCTGAAGCGGCTGGGTTTTCTGTATGTGGCGTGGATGGTGCTGTATCTGCCGGTCAGCTGGCGCAGCTTTGAAGCCCAGCCGCTGACGGGCATCCTGCGCGATGCGGTGCTGGGTTATTGGCATTTGTGGTATCTGTCCGGCACCTTTCTCGCCGGGGCACTAGTCATCCTGATGCGCGGCTGGGGCACGCGCGCGCTGGTTCTGGTGATGCTGACCAGTTTCGGCTGCGGCCTGGCGATTACCTGGGCCGTCTCCTGGGGGGGGATCGAGGGCAAGATCTGGTACCACCGCAACGGGCTGTTTCTATGTCTGCCGTTCTTTCTGGCCGGGCTGTTGATCCGCCGCCATGATCTGGCCGCGCGCTTTTCCCTGCCTGCACTCGGCCTCATGGCGGGCCTTGGCGTGGTGGCGGTTCTGGCGGAATCGCTGCTGCTGTCTGCCCTTGCCCCGCATGGGGTGGCGCATGACAACCTGCTGTCGCTGGCTCTGGCTGCGCCTGCGCTGGTGATGCTGGCACTGCGCCTGCCCCTAGGCTCAGCGGGGCGCGAGTTGGGGCAATATGCCAATGGCATCTATTTCACCCATGTTGCCCCCTGCGCCCTGTTGTTTCGCTATTTCCGCGAGGATCTGAGCCGCCCGGTGATCTTTGCGCTGACGCTCGGGATCGCGCTTGTGATGACCTGGGGCCTGATCCGGTCGGGCCTTGCGCGGCGGTTGCTTTAGCCCGGCCTACAGTTTTTCTGGCGGGCGCTGGACCTTTGCTGCGGCAATCCCTATATAATCGGTCAACTAAACATGCGAGACGCAGATGACCGAGGCCCAGCCGCCGCTTGAAGGCGCCCCCCTGATCAAGCCCTCCAGCACCGACCACACGCTGTATGACAGCGTGGTCGAGGCCTGCCGCACGGTATTCGACCCGGAAATCCCGGTGAATATCTTCGATCTGGGCCTGATCTATACGATTGATATTTCATCAGAAAATATGGTGGATATCATCATGACGCTGACTGCACCGGGCTGCCCGGTGGCGGGGGAAATGCCGGGCTGGGTGGAAAATGCGGTCTCGGCCGTCCCGGGCGTGCAGGATGTGCGGGTACAGATGACCTTCGATCCGCCCTGGGGCATGAACATGATGTCTGACGAGGCGCGGCTGGAACTGGGCTTCATGTAAGCGTCAGCGCGGGCCGAAATGTCGGCCCCCTTGAGGAACCATCCGCGAAATCCTATCTTTGCGGCATAGCAAAAGGATCACTGCGATGTTCGGCATTCCCGGCAAACAGGCCGTCACCCTGACCCCTGCGGCAGCAAAGCAGATCGCGCGCCTGATGGAACGGCAGGGCGCGCGCGGGCTGCGCATCGGGGTCAAGAAGGGCGGCTGCGCGGGCATGGAATACACCATGGACTATGTGGCCGAGCTGAACCCGATGGATGAAGTGGTCGAACAGGATGGCGCGCGCGTGGCCATCGCCCCCATGGCGCAGATGTTCCTGTTCGGCACGGAAATCGACTATCAGGTCAGCGCGCTGGAAGCCTCGTTCAAGTTCAACAATCCGAATGTGGCCGAGGCCTGCGGCTGCGGCGAATCGATCAAGTTCAAGGATCAACCCACCGGCTGATCTGCCCGATGTTTGCGCAACCGCTTTCCCTTGGCGGGTGGTGATGGCATATAGGCCAGACCGCATGCAGAAGGGGATCGCGATGCAGAAGCTGGCCGCCGGGAACTGGAAGATGAATGGCACCGCCGCCGCGTTGGATGAGGTGCGCGCCCTTCTGGCTGCCCACCCTGCCCCGGCCTGCGAAATGCTGCTGTGCCCGCCCGCGACCCTGATCGCGCGGCTGGCTGATCTGGCGGCCGGATCGGCGCTGCGCATCGGCGGGCAGGATTGCCATGCCGCACCCTCGGGTGCACATACCGGGGATATTGCCGCCGCAATGCTGGCCGATGCCGGGGCCAGCCATGTGATCCTGGGCCATTCCGAACGCCGCGCCGATCATGATGAAACCGATGATCAGGTTGCCGCCAAGACCCGCGCCGCATGGGCCACCGGTCTGGTTGCGGTGGTCTGCGTTGGGGAAACCGAGGCCGAACGGGACGCCGGCACCACTCTGGCCGTGGTCGGGCGGCAATTGGCCGGATCGGTGCCGGACGGGGCGACTGCGGCCAACTGCGTGATTGCCTATGAACCGGTCTGGGCCATCGGCACCGGTCGCACGCCCACCCTGCCCGAAATCGCCGAGGTCCATGCCCATTTGCGCGCCACGCTGACCGCCCGTTTTGGTGCAGAGGCGGGCGGGATGCGGCTGTTGTATGGCGGGTCGGTCAAACCGGCGAATGCCGCCGACATCTTCGCATTGCCCGATGTCGATGGGGCGCTGGTGGGCGGGGCAAGTTTGAAGGCCGCCGATTTCGGTGCAATTGTCGCGGCCCTTTCTGAAAGCGCCACTCAGACAGCCTGACGGGAACCGCACTTTCCTTGTCGCCCACTGCCCAGCAACGGGGCGGCAGGTCTGCCAAGTTGTCAGGGTTTCCTGAAGAAAGTCAAAAATTTTGTCGCCCTTGAAGGCCAATCTGCTTTGCCTGTCGTCCATGCTGGTCTGGGCCATGGGCCTGCCTGCTGCGAACTATCTGATCGGGCCGGTGCCGCCCCTGCCACTGACTGCCGCGCGGATGGCGCTGGCAGCCGCGGTGCTTTTGCCGCTGTGGTGGGTCATCGAGGGGCGGCGGGCGCTGACTGCTGCCCCCTGGGGCCGGGGCATCGCCATTGGCTGGCTGATGCTGGGCATGGCGGGTGTGCTGCTGGTGATCGCGCAGTCGCGCACCGATGCGGTGACTGTGGCGGTGATTTCGGCCTCTATGCCGGTGCTGGGCATCGCGCTGGAATGTGTGCTGGACGGGCGGCGGCTGACGGGGCGGCTGGTGGCGGGGCTGGTTCTGTCGCTGACCGGCGGGCTTCTGGCCTATGCCGAGGCGATGGGCAGCTTTCGCCTCGGGCTGGGGGCCGCGGCGGCCTTCGGCTCGATCCTGTGCTATACTTTGGGGTCACGGCTGACGATCACGGTCCTGCCGGGGCTGACACCGCTGGGCCGCACCACATTGACCCTGGCCGGAGCCGCCATCGCCTGTATCGGCGTGGCGTTGGTGGGCCACCTGGCCGACCTTCCGGGGGTGCAATGGCAAGCGCTTGGCCCGCGCGAGGCCCTGGCATTGGCGGTCTTTGCCATTCTTGGCCTGTCGCTGACCCAGCTTCTGTGGATCGCCTCGGTTGGCCATCTGGGTATCGGGCAGGCCTCGCTGCACATGAACGCGGCCCCGTTCTATGTGATGATCTTCCTTTGGCTGCTGGGCGCCGATTGGAACTGGACCCAAGCGCTTGGCGCGGCCATTGTCGGCGCGGGCGTGCTGATCGCGCAAAGCGCCCCTCGCGCGCAATCCCAACCTGTCTGAACCGGCATGCAAACGCTTTCCCAATCCCCGACCGATCCCGCTTTCGTGCAAGACCCCTATCCGTTCTATGAACGCGCCCGTACGGCGGGGCCGTTCTTTCGCTGGGCGGAGTATGACCGGATCAGTTCGGGCAACTTCGCGGCCTGCAATGCGATTTTCCGCGACCGGCGCTTTGGCCGTGAGGTGCCAGCCGACAAACGCAGCCCCGTGCCCGATCATCTGAAACCCTTTTATGCGGTCGAAGCCCATTCCATGCTGGAACTGGAGCCGCCCCGCCATACCCGACTGCGCAGTCTGGTGCTGCGTGCCTTCACCTCGCGCCGGATCGCGGCTTTGCAGCCGGAAATCGCGCAACTGACCCATGATCTGATTGATGCCCTGCCCGAAGGCGAATTTGATCTGCTGCGCCAGTTCGGCCAGCGCCTGCCGGTCATCGTGATTGCCCGGCTTCTGGGCGTACCGGAAAACATGGCAGATGATCTGCTGGGCTGGTCGAATGCCATGGTGGGCATGTATATGGCCGGGCGCGACCGCGCGCGCGAAGATGCGGCTGTCGCCGCGACCGAGGCCTTCGTGGCCTTCATGCGCAGCTATGTCGATGCCCGCCGCGGCACGCCGCGCGACGATCTGATTTCCGCCCTGATCGCGGCGGAACAGGAAGGCGAAAAGCTGACCACCGACGAGTTGATCACCACCTGCATCCTGCTGCTGAATGCCGGGCACGAAGCCACCGTGCACAGCCTTGGCAACGGGGTGAAACGCCTGCTGGAAACGGCCACACCGCCCACCGCGCTGCGCCCCGATTCCGTGGAAGCGACGGTCGAGGAAATCCTGCGCCATGACCCGCCTCTGCATATCTTCACCCGCTGGGCCTATGAAGATGTCGAGGTGATGGGCACCCTGATCCCCAAGGGAACCGAGGTGCAACTGCTGCTGGCCGCCGCCAACCGCGATCCGGGCCAATGGGACGCGCCGGACCAGTTTCTGCCCGGGCGGCCGGTGAAACCCAATCTCAGCTTTGGCATGGGGCTGCATTTCTGCGTCGGTGCGCCGCTGGCACGGCTGGAATTGCAGACCGCCCTGCCCATCCTGTTCGACCGCCTGCCGCGCCTGCGCATGACCGCGCCGCCCAGCTATGGCAATGTGTATCATTTCCATGGCCTGACACGTCTGATGGTCCGCGCGGATTGACCCAAGGGGCGCACGGCACAAGGGGCCGTGCGTCAAGGGGATCGGGCGTCACAAGGGCAGCGCGGTTTCCGACTTGATCTCTTCCATGCTGAGCAATGCCGTCACATTGTGGATCTTCACCTGCGAAATCAGCGCCTGATAGAAGGTGTCATAGGCCCGCGCGTTCTTGACCCGAACCTTGAGGATATAGTCGATATCCCCCGCAAGCCGATGCGCCTCCAGCACCTCGGGGCGGGCGCGCAGGGTTTCCAGAAACCGGCGCTGCCAGTCGGCCTCATGTTCGCTGGTGCGGATCAGCACGAAGAAACACGCCTCAAGCCCCAGCGATTCAGGGTCAAGGATCGCGGTCTGGCGGCGGATCACCCCGGCCTCTTTCATGCGGCGGATGCGATTCCAGACCGGGGTCTTGCTGGAGCCCACCTTGCGGGCGATTTCGTCCAGCGACTGTTCGGCATCCTCCTGCAGTTCGGCAAGGATTTTCCGGTCGATTTCATCCAGACGGGCCGACATTCCGCAAATCTCCGTTTTGGCGGGAACAGGGTTCAGTTTGCCTGCATATACAGAACAAATGTCCTTATCTGCGCGGGCATCTGGCCAAAATCAGGGAAATTCTTCTATATAGCAAGAGGAAATTCTTCTATCGAAGGCTCATGCCATGCCCCGTTTCACGCCCAAGGTGGTGACCGCCAACGATCTGCTTGATGGCGACGTGGTCTATCTGACCGCCGATGACCGCTGGTCGCGCCACCATCACGAGGCCGAGCTGATCGAGGACGAGGCCCATGCCCAGTTGCGGCTGCTGTTCGGCATGGCACAGAAGAACATCGTTGTGGGGGCCTATCTGGCGGATGCCAGGCCCGGCCCCAACGGCCCCGAACCGGTTCATTTCCGCGAAGTGTTCCGTACCCGTGGCCCTTCGAACTATGCCCATGGCAAGCAGACCGAGCTGAATTAAGGCCAGGACCCAAGCGACATGTACAGCTATTCCGAATTCGATCAGGCTTTCGTCCAGGCCCGCGTGGACCAGTTCAGCCAGCAGGTGGCGCGTCGGATCGACGGGTCGCTGACCGAAGAAGAGTTCCGTCCGCTGCGGCTGATGAACGGGCTTTATCTGCAGCTTCATGCCTATATGCTGCGGGTGGCCATTCCCTATGGCACGCTGAACCCGCGCCAGATGCGGCAATTGGCCCATATCGCCCAGACCTGGGACAAGGGCTATGGCCATTTCACCACCCGGCAGAACATCCAGTTCAACTGGCCCAAGCTGCCCGATGTGCCCAAAATGCTGCAGGCGCTGGCCGATGTGGGAATGCATGCCATCCAGACCAGCGGCAATTGCGTGCGCAACGTGACATCGGACCATTTCGCCGCCGCCGCGGCGGATGAGGTCGAAGACCCCCGCCCCTATGCCGAATTGCTGCGGCAATGGTCCACGGATCACCCTGAATTCCAGTTCCTGCCGCGCAAGTTCAAGATCGCCATCACCGGTGCGCCAAATGACCGTGCCGTGACCGGGGCGCATGACATCGGGCTGCGGCTGGTGCGCAATGCGCAAGGCGAGCTTGGCTTTACCGTGCTGGTGGGCGGCGGTCTGGGCCGTACGCCGATGGTGGGCATGGCCGTGCGCGATTTCCTGCCCGAAGAAGATCTGCTGCCCTATGTCGAGGCTGTGCTGAGCGTGTACAACACGCTGGGCCGACGCGACAACAAGTACAAGGCCCGTATCAAGATCACCCTGCACGAAACCGGCAAGGCCGAAATCACCCGGATGATCGAAGCCCGCTTTGCCGAATTGCGCCCGCTGTTTGGCGGCAATGACCAAAATCTGCTGGCCGAGATCAAGGCGGCCTTCGCACCTCCGGCCTTCCGCAATGCGCCGGTTGATGGCTATGACGCCTTCTATGCGGCAGATCCGGTGTTCCGGGCCTGGGCCGATACCAATCTGGCCCGGCATCGCAATGACCAATACGCCATCGTGACCATCAGCCTGAAGGCCCATGGCGCAACCCCGGGCGATGCCACCGCCGAACAGATGCGTGTCATGGCTGATCTGGCCGAACGCTATGGTCATGATGAACTGCGCATCAGCCACGAACAGAACGTGATCCTGCCGCATGTCCACAAATCCGACCTGCCCGCCCTGCATGCGATCCTGTCGCAGCATGGTCTGGCCACCGCGAATGTCGGGCTGATTTCCGACATCATCGCCTGCCCGGGGATGGATTACTGCGCGCTGGCCACGGCCCGGTCGATTCCGGTGGCGCAAGAGATTGCCACCCGCTTTGACGCGCTGAAGCTCGAGCATGATATCGGACCGCTGAAGATCAAGATTTCCGGCTGCATCAATGCCTGCGGTCACCACCATGTCGGCCATATCGGCATTCTGGGGCTGGATCGCGCGGGCGTGGAAAACTATCAGATCACGCTGGGCGGCGATGGCACCGAAGATGCGGTGATCGGCGAACGTGCCGGCCCCGGTTTTGCCTATGACGAGATCGTGCCTGCCATCGAACGGATCGTGAGGGCCTATCTGGACCTGCGTCAGGAGCCGGGCGAAACCTTCCTGCAGGCCTATCGCCGTCTGGGTCTGGCGCCGTTCAAGGCCGCCCTGTACCCGGCGGAAGGAACACAGGATGCCGCGTGACACATCCCATGGGCCCCTGGGCAGCGTGGCCGAGCGGGTTGCGGCGCTGAATGCCCGCTATCGCCATCACGGGGCGACGGCGGTGCTGGAACATGCGCTGAAAGACCCCGATCTGGGCCGCGTGGCGCTGGTGTCCTCTTTCGGGGCGGAATCGGTGGTGCTGCTGCATCTGGTTTCGGTGATCGCCCCGGAAACCCCGGTTCTGTTCGTCGATACCCGGATGCTGTTCCAGGAAACGCTGGATTACCAGCGTGAACTGGCCGAAAAACTGGCGCTGTGCGACCTGCGCACGATCCGCGCCCATCCGAAGAAGGTGGAGTTCGAAGATCCCGACGGCACGTTGCACCAGTTCAACACCGATGCCTGCTGCGCTGTGCGCAAGGTTGAACCGCTGGAACGTGCGCTGCAGGGATTTGATGGCTGGATCACCGGGCGCAAACGCTTTCAGGGTGCGACGCGGCAAGAGGTGGACTTCTTCGAAGCCGAAGGCGAAACCCGCATCAAGGTGAACCCGCTGGCACATTGGGGCCGCGAGGACCTTGAGGAGTACATGGTCAACAACCGCCTGCCCCGGCATCCGCTGGTGGCAAAGGGCTATCCGTCGATCGGCTGCGCGCCCTGCACCAGCCCGGTTGCCCCCGGCGAGGACCCGCGAGCGGGCCGTTGGCGCGGCAGCCAGAAAACCGAATGCGGCATCCATTTCATCAACGGCAAGCCCGTGCGGGGCGGCCAAACCACAACGGAGAGCGCGGTATGAGCGTGATCGTCACCGATACGGGCTTTACCCCCGTGGCAGATAGCGTGAACCCCGGTCTGGCCGATCTGGGCGATGGTCAGGCACTCGATCTGGCCCATACCGATGATCCGGCGGCGGTGGCGCCCGTTCTGGCGCAACTGACGCTGATCCGGGTGGGCTTTCCCGCCTTCAACGATGGCCGCGCCTTCACCATTGCCCGCAGGTTGCGGATGATGGGCTATGTGGGCGAGTTGCGGGCTCTTGGGCCGGTGATTGCCGATCAATATGCGATGGCGCGTCGGGTGGGCTTTGACGCGGTCGAAATCCCCGACGATCTGGCCGCCCGCCAACCCGAAAGCCAGTGGCAGTTCCGCGCCGACTGGAAGGCCCATGACTATCAGTCGCGCCTGCGCGCCTGATTTGCGGCTTTCCTTGCGCCCCTGCCTGACATATTCAGGAAACGACATTCCATGACCGAGCAAAAACCCGTGTCCGAGATCGCCGCCGCCAAAGTCACCCTGCCCGATGCGCAGACCGTCACTGCCGTGACGCATTGGACCGACAGCCTGTTTTCCTTCCGCGTGACCCGCCCGCAATCCCTGCGCTTCCGGTCGGGCGAGTTTGTGATGATCGGGCTGTTGGGCGACAATGGCAAACCCTTGCTGCGCGCCTATTCCATCGCCTCGCCCGCATGGGATGAGGAGCTGGAGTTCTATTCGATCAAGGTGCCGGATGGCCCGCTGACATCGAAGCTGCAGCATATCCAGCCGGGCGAACAGATCATCCTGCGCCCCAAGCCAGTGGGCACGCTGGTGCATGATGCGCTGCTGCCGGGCAAGCGGGTCTGGTTCCTGGCCACCGGCACCGGGATCGCCCCTTTCGCCTCGCTGATGCGCGAGCCGGAAACCTATGAGAAATTCGACGAAGTCATCATGATGCATACTTGCCGCACGGTGGCCGAGCTGGAATATGGCCGCCGTCTGGTGGAAAGCCTGAAGGACGATCCGCTGATCGGCGAATTGGTGGGCGACAAGCTGAAATACTACCCCACCACCACCCGCGAAGAGTTTCACCATACGGGCCGCATCACCGACAACCTCACCTCGGGCAAGGTGTTTGCCGATCTGGGTATCGCGCCAATGGACCCGGCGACAGACCGCGCCATGGTCTGCGGCAGCCTTGCCTTCAACAAGGATGTGATGGCAGTTCTGGAAGGCTTTGGCCTGCGCGAAGGCGCCAATTCCGAACCGCGCGAATTCGTGGTGGAAAAGGCCTTTGTCGGCGAAGGCGTGTGATCTGACCGAACGACATCAGAAAAGCCGCAGATTGCTATCTGCGGCTTTTCTGTTCTATTTCATTTCATTACCGGAAGTTTCTGACACGTCGCGCCGGGAACCAGAAGCGCGTTCCACATAAGCAAAGGCCGCCCCGGATGCCCGGAGCGGCCCTTTCTTTTGGTGCGACGCGCCGATCACATGCCAAGCGCGGTCTTGACCTGGGTCACCACGGCCTCAACCAGAGCCGGGTTTTTCGCCGCCCCGTCCACTGCCGATTTCAGCGTGGTCTTGGTGGCATCATCCAGCGACGACCCATCGATCAGGGCGGTGATCTTTGCCGCATCAAATTGCGCCGGGTTCAGCAGGGCCGCTGCATCGCCCAGAGCCGCGTCGGTGGCCTGGCTGGCAGCGCCTGCCGCCTCGGTCACGGCTGTGGCCGCAGCACCGGCGGCTTCGGTCGCGGCGGCAGTGGCCGCGCTGGCCGCATCATTGGCCACCGCTGCGGCAGCGCCAGCAGCTTCGGTGGCGGCGGTCGCAGCGGTGTCTGCAGCTTCGGTGGCGGCGGTGGTGGCTGCTTCAACCGTTTCGGTGGCAGCGGTGGCCGCAGCATTGGCGGCCTCGGTCGCCGCGGTCACAGCCTCGGTGGTCGCCGCAGCGGCCTCGTTTGTGGCGGCGGTCGCTGCAGCAGCGGTATCTGCCGCGACATTGGCGGCTGCATCGGCAGCGTCAGTCGCCGCCGTTGCTGCAGCCCCTGCCGCCTCGGTTGCCGTTTCGGCGGCAGTGCTGGCAGCTTCGGTCGTGGCGGTCGCAGCAGCGCCGGCAGCTTCGGTCGTGGCGGTGGCTGCGGCACCTGCGGCTTCGGTCGTGGCGGTGGCGGCCTTCTCGACCTCGGCCTGCCCAAAGAAATAATACCCCGCCGCAGCGGCCACGATCACTGCGCCACCGATAAGAACCTTGCTGTTCATCCTGATACTCCCGTCAGTGCGGGGCACATCCCCGCGTACCGCCCCTAGATGGCATCGCCCCCCCGGATTGAAAAGGCCCGCGCACTGTGATCACGGGGGGGAATTTTGCCTTTGGCGGCGCATCGGCGCCGTCTTGCCGGAATCTGGTTGAAGTAACCGCGCGCAGGCCTTATTTTGCGCGCGCATCATCAATGGCCAGAAGGATCACAGCCATAGCCCGCAGACCCCACAACGCCCCGCCGCAACGCGAAACGGGCCCCCGTGTGAACGAACGCATCCGCGCGCCGGAAATCCGCCTGATCGGGGCCGATGGTGAGAATGTGGGCATCGTGACGCCCTCTCGCGCCATGGCCATGGCCGAAGAGGCCGGGCTTGATCTGGTGGAAATTTCGCCCAATGCGGAACCGCCGGTCTGCAAGATCATGGATTTCGGCAAGTACAAATACGAAACCCAGAAGCGTGAAGCCGAAGCCCGCAAGAAGCAGAAGATCATTGAAATCAAGGAAATCAAGTTCCGCCCCGGGACGGATGACCATGATTATCAGGTCAAGATGCGCGCCGTTCTGAAATTCCTGGGCGAAGGCGACAAGGTGAAGGTCACCCTGCGCTTCCGTGGGCGCGAAATGGCGCACCAGGAACTGGGTCTGGATCTGCTGAACCGTGTCGCCGCCGATGTGGGTGAGGCTGGCAAGATTGAATCGATGCCCAAGCTGGAAGGCCGCCAGATGGTGATGATGGTCGCGCCGAAATAAGCGTCAGCGACCGGAATTGCAGAAAGGGGGCCGCAGCGGCCCCCTTTGTCATTCGGGGCGCGCCTCGCGCAGACGGCCGCGTTGCGGGATTTCCTTCAACAAGCCGCCAACCCCCATTGCGGCGATATCGTCACCGGTGACGGGAACACCGCAGATCACCCGCTCCATCACCCAATCCGCCCCGTTCAGCGCGGGGCTTTTGGCACAGCCCGGCAGGCCGATCACCGGAATGCCGCGCAACTGACCGATAAACAACAGGTTTCCGGGATCGACAGGCATCCCGAAACGCTCCACCACGCCCCCGGCGCGGCGCAGCGCCGCAGGGGCCACATCATCGATATCCGACGTGGCCGAGGCTGTCAGGATCAACACAAGCTCCGCCCCTTCCACTGCCAGCAGCGCCTGTGACAGATCGGCTTCGTGGTGGCGCACCACCTGTTTGTGGCTCAGCCCGACCCGCAGCGCCTCCAGCCGTTTGTGGATCGCGCGATGGCCTTTTTCGCCGTCGTCATCCGCTGTTGCAGTCTGGATCAGCACCGCCCTCGACCGGGCGACC
Source organism: Gemmobacter denitrificans (assembly GCF_036964905.1). Taxonomy (NCBI): domain Bacteria; kingdom Pseudomonadati; phylum Pseudomonadota; class Alphaproteobacteria; order Rhodobacterales; family Paracoccaceae; genus Gemmobacter; species Gemmobacter denitrificans. The sequence continues at coordinate 168,758 of NZ_JBALHR010000001.1, read as the reverse complement.
GGGCGCATCCGCAGCGCCCCGGCACCGGCGGCACAGGCCGCGGCCACCGCCGCCTGCGGCACGCCATAGGCGATGATCTTGACGGTGGCGACCATTTCATCCTGCTTCAGCCTGTGCCATGGCGGCACCGTGGCCAGCGTGATCATCGGATCGATCCGGTTCAGGGCGTGGATACGATCTGCGAAAACCTCTGCAATTCCAGTTACATCAGAGTGGATATTCACGCGACCCGTTCCCACCGGGCGCAGCCGCAGGCCCACCGTCTCGGGCCGGGGCACCAAGGCCTGCGCAATCGCAAGGGCGGCGGCATCTTCATGCAGGTCCGATACATCCAGCCGGGCCACCGTCACCTCGGTCAGGCCCACCGCTGCCAGACAGGCCAGATCCTCCGGACCCAAGACACAGCCCTTGCGCAGCCGCCCCTGTGGCAGCGGCACCGAATGCGCCAGGATCGCGCCTTGTGCCTGATCCAGCGGAACAGGGCCGAACTTCATGCCCCCTGCCTCAGCACACGGGTCACCTGCGCGATGATCGACACCCCGATCTCCGCCGGGCTTTTGGCCCCGATATCCAGCCCGACCGGCGCATGGATGCGGGCGATCTGTTCGGGGGTAAATCCGGCTTGCGCCAGCCGTTCCACCCGTTTGGAATGGGTGCGGGTAGACCCAAGGCAGCCCAGATAGAAGGCATCCGATCCCAGCGTGGCGCGGATCGCCGGATCGTCCAGCTTGGCATCATGGGTCAGCGTTACCACTGCGGTGCGCGCATCCAGCCCAAGTGCGGCCAGCGCCTCGTCAGGCCAATCGTCGCGGATGGTTTCGCCCGGAAACCGTTCGGCGCTGCCAAAGGTATCGCGCGGGTCGATCAGCGTCACGTCATAGCCGCAGGCCCGGGCCATCTGGCACAGCGGCTGGGCGATATGCACGGCACCCACGATGGCCATACGCAGCGGCGGATTGTGCAGACCGATGAACCAGTCGCCCTCTTCCAGCCCGGACCGATCGGCCCGCAGTCGGGTGGCAATCGCGGCTTCCAGCGGATCGCCGGGGCCTGCGGTCAAACGCCGCTCCCAGCTTGTCAGGTTCACCACATAGGCCCGCGGGGCGCGGGCGGCACGGGCCGCCACAAGATCGGCCAGCAGCGCCTCAGGCAGCGCCGCACCCACCGGTTCCAGCAGGATACGGATGGTGCCGCCACAGGCCAGACCCACGGCAAAGGCACTGTCATCGCTGACCCCGAAGGTCAGCAGGCGCGCCATGCCGTCGGCCAGCGCGGCCTCGGCCTCCAGGATCACCGCGCCCTCCACGCAACCGCCCGAAACCGATCCCATGATCCGCCCCGCACCATCGATCACCAACTGACTGCCCACCGGGCGGGGGGCCGACCCCCAGGTTTCGATCACCGTGGCCAATGCGGCCCCGCGCCCCGAACGATGCCAGTCCAGCGCGATTTCCGGGATCTGGTCGTGCCGATACTCCATGCCCTGCCCCCTGTTCGGCCCTGTGGCCCGAATGGCCGCAACTGTGCCACGGCCCCGCATGACCGACCATCCTACCAAGGTCGGGGCCTGGCAAGCCTTCAAAAGAAACGCCGCAGGCTGCAAGCAGCCGCGGCGTGAGCGCCTGGGTGCCCCCAAAGGCCCCGGCAGGGAAGTCGCGGCCCGAACAGGGAGGAAAGGGCCGATATCCGAAAGATTGGCCCGATCCGGCAGCCCTTTCCTTGATGTGTGTCAAGCCATGGTCAGTTTGCCGCCAGTTTGCGCATCAAGGGCGAAATCATGCGCACGGCGGCGCGGCGGTTGCGCGGCTCGTCCGTCAGCACGGGGATGCGCAGTTCCGCCTCGCCATAGCCCTGCACCACCATGTTTTCTGGCGGCACCCCGAAATATTCGGTCAGCGCCTTGGCCACGCTTTCCGCCCGCCGATCCGACAGCGCCAGATTATAGGCGGCATTGCCAACCGCATCGGTATGGCCTTCGATCAGGAACATCTCGCCGGAATTGGTGTCGATCATCTCGGTCATGAAACGGCCCAGTTCCGCCAGTTTGGCAGCCTCGGTCGCGCGGATCGCCGCCGAGCCGCTTTCGAAGGTGATGCTTTCGACATCCACCATCGGCGCCAGTTCACGCACCTGCCGATAATCGCGGATCTGGCCCAGCGTGAAATCACGATCCAGTTCCTCGGCCTGCAAGCGCAGAAGGGCGGCGCGCAAGGCGGCATCTTCGGCCTTGGTCGAAATCACCATGCCGCCGGGCCGGGGTTTGGGCAGGTCGCGCGGATCGAAGACCACCACGTCATCGCGCAGATCGTCGATCAGCAGGGTCTGGCTGCCATCCAGATTGACCCGGGCGCGGCGCAGCACGCGGCCCGCCGCGTCGCGGATGGTCACGATGCTGGTGCCATCGGCGCGCAGAACGGTGGTGCGGGTGGAGCCGTCATTGAAGGTTTCGGTGCGCACATTGCTGCCCGGCTGGCGGATCAGCGTATCGTCATCCTTGTACAGCACATAGCGCCCGTCGCCCTGATCAAGCACCACACGGTCACCGGTATTCGATACGACCTTTTCGCCATTCTTCAGCAGTGAGCCGACCACCAGCGCGCCAAGAACCACCAGACCGGCCTTTTCCAGATCGGACAGTTTGTTGCGCTTCTTTTCGGCCTTGGGTGCGGCCTCGGCTTCGGCAGTGGGCGTCAGGGCGCCGGTTGCGAAATCCTCATCCGACCCGCGCACATCTTCGGCCGTCACTGTGGTTTCGGTCACTGTCACGGCAGGTGCGGCGGTTTCGGTATCGGCTGCCGCCGGCTTTTTCTTGCGCTTCTTGCGCGGGGTTTCAGCGGGGGCCGCCTCGGCTCCACCGTCCACCACTTCGGCGGCAAGGGGCTCTGCATCATCGGTCAGAATCTCTGACAGGGCTGCGACGGCTTCCGGTTCTGGAGCGGCCACGCCTTCCGCCGGGGCAATGACCGGCAGAAGGGTTCCATCCTCGGCCACCGGCTGCGCGCCTTCGGCGGCGGCAAGGGCAGCGGCTTCGCGGGCGGCCTCCCGCCTCGCCTTGCGTTCGGCGCGCAATGCGGCGCGTTCTTCGGCTGTCAGCACCTGTTCGACCGCCTCGCCTGCGGCAGATTCGGAAGGTGCCGGACTGGCATTAGGGGCCTCGCCAGCGGTCTCTGCCGCTGCAGCGGCTTCTTCGGCAGCGGCGGCTTCGGCCTTCTTGCGTTTGCGTTCGGCCTTGGCGGCGGCCTCGGCTTCGGCAACGGCAGCCGCTTCGGCGGCGGCGGCTTCCTCGGCAGCTGCGGCTTCGGCCTTCTTGCGTTTGCGTTCGGCCTTGGCGGCGGCCTCGGCTTCGGCAGCGGCAGCCGCTTCGGCGGCGGCGGCTTCCTCGGCAGCCGCAGCTTCGGCCTTCTTGCGTTTGCGTTCGGCCTTGGCGGCAGCCTCGGCCTCTGCGGCAGCCTCGGCCTCTGCGGCAGCCGAGTCTTCCCCGGCGGCAGGTTCTTCATCCGGTGTCAGGCCAAGCGCCTTGCGGGCATTGCGTTCGCAATTGGCCGGGTTCTTGGCCACCACGCAAAACGCCCCTTCGGGACATGCAGCCTTCTTGCCGGGCAGGCAGACGACCGCCTGGCCGTCAATGTCGATGGCGGTCTGCGCCATCAGCATCGCCGGGTTGATCTGGCTCAGGGCCACCGAAAGCGCGGTGGTGGTGATGAAAAGCCGTTTCATGCGGGCTGTCCTTTCCTGCAACGTCTGGTCATGGCGAATCGCGGTACCCTGCCCGGCCTCGCCATTGCCATCCTCAATGCCCCGGGATGCCCCGCTATGCGATAACACACAGCCTGTCGCCGGATTTCAGTGGCATTTTCTTGCCCATGGGCCGATTTCATGCGGGCCGCGCTTGCCCAAGGGTAGCCTTGCGTGTAAGGGCACACATCCTTCCGCAAGACCCATGAACCGGCGCAGCCTCTCGTGGACGGGCCGCGGAAGGCAAAAGGCCCGACCTATGAAATGCGCCCAGACAGATACGGAGCTTACATGCCGCTTTACGAGCATGTCATGATTGCGCGTCAGGACCTGTCCAACACGCAAGCCGAAGGTCTCATCGAACATTTCTCCACCGTCCTCGCGGATAACGGCGGCAAGGTCGTCGAACACGAGTACTGGGGCGTCAAGACGATGGCCTACAAGATCAACAAGAACCGCAAGGGCCACTATGCCTTCCTGAAGTCGGACGCGCCCGCCGCTGCCGTGCAGGAAATGGAACGCCTGATGCGCCTGCATGACGATGTGATGCGCGTGCTGACCATCAAGGTTGACACCCATGCCGAAGGCCCGTCGGTCCAGATGCAGAAGCGCGACGAGCGTGAGCGTGGCGATCGTGGTGACCGTCCCGAAGGTGGTGACCGCGGCGAACGCCGTGAGCGCAGCTTCGGCGGCGACCGTCGTCGTTGATCTGACAGGGAAAGGACCATCATCATGGCGAACAAACCCTTCTTCCGCCGCCGCAAGGTTTGCCCCTTCTCGGGCGATAATGCCCCGGCGATCGACTACAAGGACGTGCGTCTGCTGCAGCGCTATATCAGCGAACGCGGCAAGATCGTTCCGTCGCGCATCACCGCCGTCTCGGCCAAGAAGCAGCGCGAACTGGCCCAGGCCATCAAGCGTGCCCGCTTCCTCGCCCTGCTGCCCTATGCCGTGAAATAAGGAGAGACTTCCATGCAAGTGATCCTTCTTGAGCGCGTGGCCAAGCTTGGCCAGATGGGCGATGTGGTTAAGGTGAAGGACGGCTACGGCCGGAACTTCCTGCTGCCGCAAGGCAAGGCGCTGCGCGCCACCGAAGCCAACATCAAAGGTTTCGAAGCCCGCAAGGCCCAGCTGGAAGCCCAGAACCTGGAAACGAAGAAAGAAGCCGAAGCCGTGGGCGCCAAGCTCGACGGTCAGGCCTTCATCGTGATCCGTTCGGCATCCGACGCTGGTGCGCTGTATGGTTCGGTGACCACCCGCGACGTGGCAGATGCCGCGACCGCTGGCGGTTTCTCGGTTGGCCGTGGCCAGGTTGTGCTGGACCGTCCGATCAAGGACCTGGGCCTGCATTCTGTGTCCGTCGTGCTGCACCCCGAAGTTTCGGTGCGCATCACGATCAACGTGGCCCGTTCGGTGGAAGAAGCCGAACTGCAGGCTTCGGGCAAATCGATCCAGGAGCTGGCCGCCGAAGCCGAAGCCGCTGCTGAATTCGAAATCGCAGAACTGTTCGACGAAGTCGGGGCTGCCGCTTCGGACGAGTGATCTGACGATCCGAAACACTGCCGCGCGGGGGGCAACCTTCGCGCGGTTTTCTTTTGCCGAGTGCGTGTACTACAAAAGGACCTGGCGTAGTACAGAACCCTGTACTACAATCATTGAAAATGTAGTACAGGCCCATGCCAGACCGCCATTCCACCCTTGCCCACAGCGCCTATCACGATCTGCTGCGCAGTCTGAAATCTGACCGTGCGGCCGAGGTGCGTGGGTCGGTCATGCGTGAAGAACGCGCCAATGGCCGTGCCTATTGGTATGAAACCCGGCGGATCGGCAGCACGGTGCGCCGCCGCTATATCGGCGAAGACAGCCCTGAGCTTGCCGCCGATCTCGCCGAACGTGCCCGCCTGCAGGCCGAAGCCAAGGATCGCGCGGCCCATCGGACCCGGCTTGTCCGGCTGCTGCGCGGCGAAGATTTCCTGCCGGTTGAGGCGCGCTTTGGTTCGATCCTGAAAGCGATGGCCGATCAGGGCGTGTTCCGGCTGGGTGGCACCATCGTGGGCACCCATGCCTTCCGGCTGTATGAAGGCGAATTGGGGATACGCTACAGCTTTGACGATACGGCCCAGACCGGCGATCTGGATATTGCCCAGTTTGAACGCCTGTCACTGGCGCTTGGCGATCAGGTTGAAGATCAGCTTGCAACTACCTTTCAGTCCTTGGATTTTACCCCCGTTCCAGCCCTGCAGCCGGGCGCCATCTGGCGGTGGAGCCAGACCCGGTCGGATACGCTGGTCGAGTTTCTGACCCCGTCCTTCCGCCCCGAGGAAGACATCCGCCCCTTGCCCGCGCTTGGCGTTTCGGCGCAATCGCTGCATTTCCTGAACTTCCTGATTGCCGCGCCGATTCCGGCTGCACTGCTCTATCGGTCGGGCGTGCTGATCCAGATCCCGCGCCCCGAGGCCTTTGCCATCCACAAGCTGATCGTGGCGGATCGCCGTCAGGGTGGCCCGGATGCGCTGAAATCGGAAAAAGACCGCAGGCAGGCGGCCTTTCTGATCGCGGCCCTGATCGAAGACCGGCCTGATGAACTGGCCGAAGCCTGGCAGGATGCGCTGTCACGCGGGCCGAAGTGGCGCGACCATATCGGCCGCAGCCTGGCACGGATGCCGCAGACTGCCGCACTGCTTAGCAGATTGGATCGGATGTGATCCGTTCCGCGCCGTTTTCCACCAGCGTGTAAAAGCAGGACCGGCGGTTGGTATGGCAGGCAGGGCCCTGTTGGGTCACCTGCAGCAGCAGACAATCGCGATCACAATCAATGCGCAGTTCGACCAGATGCTGCACATGGCCCGAGGTTTCGCCCTTGGCCCAGAATGCCTGACGCGATCGCGACCAATAGGTGACGATCCCGCTGTCCAGTGTGCGCTGCAGGCTGGCGGCATTCATCCAGGCCATCATCAGCACCTCGCCCGTGGCATGATCCTGGGCAATGGCGGGGATCAGGCCTTGGGCATCATATTTCAGGCTGGTCGGGTCGAAAGCCATCGCGGCCCTCCTTTGCAATCGGATGAACCGGGTCTATCTATGCGCTGTGGCCGGACAAGGGAAGCCGGGCCAGGGACGTCAGGCATGAGCGACAGCGATCTCATCAAGCTTTATTCGGGGCGCATTCTGGAACTGGCGGCCGCGATCCCGCATCAGGGCCGTCTGGCCGCGCCGCAAGGCAGCGCCCGCAAACGCTCGCCGATCTGCGGCTCGACCGTTACCGCCGATGTGGTGCTGCGGGATGGCCGGATTGCGGAATTCGCCCAGGATGTGAAGGCCTGCGCGCTCGGTCAGGCCTCGGCGGCGATTCTGGGGGCCGTTGCCCTTGGCCGCAACCGGGCCGAGGTGATGGCGGCCCGCGATTCGCTTGCCGCCATGCTGAAAGACGGCGCCCCGCCGCCCGCCGCACCCTTTGACGGATATGAGGTCTTGATCCCGGCGCGCGATTATCGCAACCGCCATGCCTCTATCCTGCTGGCCCTGGATGCGCTGACCGAGGCGATGGCCCAGGTGGAATGAAAAAACCGCCGCAACCCTTGGGCTGCGGCGGCAAGTGGCGTGTCTGGCGGGCATGGGCGCCGGGACAGGCGCGGGCATCGCTTGGGGACCGATGCACCCGCAGGGCAGACCGCAGGCAGTTGAAATTCCTCAGACAATCCCCGGCAGATGCAGGCCGGCGATCAAAAGCACAAACAGCGATACCGTGCCAAGAACATCCTCGACCAGAGTGGCGGATGAACGGGTGATGATGGCCTTCACTTCCTTCAGCATCGGTGCCTCCTGTGCTTTGTTGCCCAATTGTTCTCACATGATTCACGATCTGTAAAGAACTTTTTGGGAACATTTGAGAACAAAGCGGAACACCCCTGCCCGCCTTGTTCCCGTAGCCTGGCCGGAAAGGAGCTTACCCGACCGAAATCAAGCGGATCGCGCGATCCTGATCCAGCAGCCAGAGAAGATTGCGCGCGGCTCTCCCCCGGGGGCCCTCCAGCGCGGGGTCTTCGGCCAATAGCCGCCGGGCATCGCTTTGTGCGATCTCCATCAAGGCGGATTGTCGTTCCAGATCGGCCACCCGGAAGCGGGGCAGACCTGACTGCGCCGTGCCGATCAGATCGCCCGCCCCCCGCATCGCCAGGTCAACCTCGGCGATGCGGAACCCATCCTCGGTATCGCGCAGGGTCTGAAGCCGTTTCTGACCGCTTTCGTTCAGCGGTGCCTGATAGAGCAGAAGGCAGGTGGATTGCGCCGAACCCCGGCCCACCCGCCCCCGCAACTGGTGCAGTTGCGCCAGGCCGAAAACCTCTGCCCGCTCGATCACCATGATCGAGGCATTGGGCACGTTTACCCCCACCTCGATCACAGTTGTGGCCACCAGAACCGATGTCTCGCCTGCCACGAACCGGGCCATGGCGGCATCCTTGTCGGGCGCAGGCATCTGCCCATGCACCAATCCGACCCGATCCCCCAAAGCCGCGCGCAGATGTTCGAACCGTGCTTCGGCGCTGGCGTAATCGACCACCTCGCTGTCTTCGACCAGCGGACAGACCCAATAGGCCTGCCGCCCCTCGGCCACCGCCTTGCGCAGATGGGCGACCACCTCGTCTATCCGCTGCGTGCTGACCATGGCCGTCTTGACCGGTTTGCGCCCGGCGGGTTTCTCGTCCAGCACCGACACATCCATGTCACCATAGCTGGCCAGGGCAAGGCTGCGCGGAATCGGTGTTGCCGTCATCACCAGCACATCCGCTGCTGCCCCCTTGGCCCCCAGTTCCATGCGCTGCGCTACCCCAAAGCGGTGCTGTTCATCGACCACGGCAAGCCTGAGATCACGAAACTGAACGTCTTTCTGAAACACCGCATGGGTGCCAACAAGAACCGCGATGTCGCCCGCAGCCAGGGCCGCCAACTTGGCCGCCCGTTCGGCCCCCTTGTCGCGGCCTGTCAGAACGTCCAGCCGAATTCCGGCAGCGGCGGCCAGAGGGGCCAGGCTTTCCAGATGCTGACGCGCCAGAATCTCGGTCGGGGCCATCATCACGCCTTGGCCACCCGCCTCGACCGCGATCAGCAGCGCCAGAAAGGCCACCAAGGTCTTGCCCGCCCCCACATCCCCCTGCAGCAAACGGTTCATGCGCAGCGGAGATGCCATATCAGCAGCAATCTCGGCCACTGCGCGCAGCTGGGCGCCCGTTGGGGCATATGGCAGGGATTCCAATGTCTTCCGCTGCAATCCTCCATCAGATTTTGAAGATCGCCCCTTGCCCCTGCGGGCCTGTGCCCGCGCCAACCCCAGCGTCAGCTGATGGGCGAACAACTCGTCATAAGCCAGCCTTTGCCGATAGGGTGCATGGGCGGCCAGATCGGCAGCCGTACGCGGGGCATGCACCGCAGTTACGGCATCACGCCAATCCGGCCAGCCTTCGCGCAGCTTCAGCGGACCATCGATCCATTCCGGCAGGTCGGGCGTTCGCGCCAGGGCGGCCAGCGCCGCCTTGGCCAGCACACGTTGTGTCACGCCCGCGACCAGAGGATAGACCGGTTCGAATTCCGGCATCTCTGCCGCCTCTTCGGGGCGCAGCACATGATCGGGGTGAACCATCTGCGCCAGTCCATCAAAAAGCTCCACCTTGCCGGACACCAGACGGCGCTGCCCTGTCGGCAACAGTTTCGTCAGATAGTCCCCACGGGCATGAAAATAGACCAGCTGAAAATCCAGCTCGGCATCGCGCACATTGATCCGGTAGGGCCGCCCCTTCTGGCGCGGCGGCAGGTGATTGCCCACCATCACCTCGACCGTCGCCACTCCGGGCAGCTGAGCATCGCGCAGGCTGGCCCTACGGCGGCGGTCGATGCCGGAATGGGGCAACAGGAACAACAGGTCCTTCGGCTTTTCCACCCCCAACCCGGCCATTGCCCGCGCGGTCTTGGGGCCCACGCCCTCCAATGTCTCCAGATCGGCAAAGAGCGGGTAGAGGATTTCGGGCCGGCTCATGTCAGCCCTGGCTGGCCAGCGCGAGCCAGGCATCCTCATCAATGATCCGGATGCCCAGGGTTTCGGCCTGCTTGGCCTTGCTGCCCGCACCCGGGCCGGCAATGACCAGATCGGTCTTTGCGCTGACAGACCCGGCGACCTTGGCCCCAAGCGCCTCGGCGCGGGCCTTGGCTTCGGCACGGCTCATCTTCTCCAAAGTGCCGGTGAACACCACGGTCTTGCCGGCGATCGCACTGTCCACCGGGGCGCGGGCCTGCACGTCCTGCACCGTCAGATGGGTGACCAGATCATCGATCGCGGCGCGTTCGGCCCCCTGATGAAAGGCGGTGACCAGCGATCCGGCCAGCACCGCGCCAACGCCATCGATGGCCGTCAGTTCCGCCCATTCCGCGCCCTCGCCGATCCGGGCGGCCGTCATGGCTGCTTCAAACGCCGCCCAGTTGCCGTAATGCGTGGCCAGCAGGGCCGCCGAGCTTTCGCCGACATGGCGGATGCCAAGCGCAAAGATCAGGCGGTTCAAAGGGATGGTGCGGCGCGCCTCGATGGCGGCAAACAGCTTGCGGACCGAAGTTTCACCCCAGCCATCCCGGTTCTTCAGCTTTTTCAACGGGCTTTCACCATCGCGCTGTTCCAGCGTGAAAATGTCGGCCGGGGCCTTGATCGGCAGGTCGGGATCGTTGAAAAAAGCCTCGACCTGCTTGGCCCCAAGACCTTCGATATCAAAGGCGTTGCGGCTGACGAAATGCTTCAACCGCTCCACCGCCTGTGCTGGGCAGATCAAACCGCCGCTGCACCGACGGACAGCATCGCCTTCCTCACGCACCGCCTCGGATCCACATTCCGGGCAGAGGATCGGAAAGGCAAAGGGGATGCTGTCAGCCGGGCGCCGGTCCAGATCGACATCGTTGATCTTGGGAATCACATCGCCCGCCCGATAGACCTGCACCCAATCGCCAACCCGGATATCCCTGCCCCCACGGATCGGTTCACCCTTGCTGTCGCGACCGGCTATGTAATCCTCGTTGTGCAGCGTGGCGTTTGACACGACAACGCCCCCCACCGTCACGGGGGTGAGCCGCGCCACCGGGCTGAGCGCCCCGGTGCGACCGACCTGAATGTCGATGGCTTCCAACCGGGTCCAGGCCAGTTCGGCGGGAAACTTGTGGGCAATGGCCCAGCGAGGTGTGGCCGAGCGAAAGCCAAGGCGGCGCTGCAGCGCCAGATCGTTGACCTTGTAAACCACGCCGTCGATATCATAGCCCAAGGTGGCGCGCTGCGCCTCGATCCGGCGGTAATGCTCCAACAACTCGTCAGGCCCGTGGCACAACCGGGTCAAGGGATTGACCTGAAACCCAAGCGCACCAAGCCGGGCGATGGCCTCGGCCTGCGTATCGGCCAGCGGTTCTGAAAGGGCGCCCCAGGCATAGGCAAAAAAGCGTAACGGGCGGCTGGCGGTGACAGTGGCATCCAGTTGGCGCAGTGATCCGGCCGCCGCGTTGCGCGGATTGGCAAAGGTCTTGTCGCCCGCAGCCACCTGCCGCGCGTTCAGTGCCGCAAAATCCCCGTGCGACATGTACACCTCGCCCCGGACCTCCAGCAGCGCGGGCGCACCGGTCAAAAGTTGCGGAATATCGGCGATGGTGCGGGCATTTTCAGTGACATTTTCGCCGGTCTCGCCGTCCCCCCGGGTGGCCGCCTGCACCAGAACCCCATCTTCATAGCGCAGCGACAAGGACAGCCCGTCGATCTTGGGTTCGGCTGTATAGCTCAGCGCGGAGTCATGCCCCAGATATTTGCGGATGCGATCTTCAAAATCGGCAACATCGGCGGCGGCGAAGGCGTTTTCGAGGCTGAGCATACGGACATCGTGCCGCACCTTGCCAAAGCCATCAGCCACCGCTGCGCCCACCCGATCTGACGGGCTATCGGCGCGCTTCAGATCAGGAAAGCGCGCTTCGATGGCTGCATTGCGTTGTCTGAGGGCATCATAATCCGCATCCGAAAGCTCGGGGGCGTCCAACTGATGATAGGCCGTATTCGCCCGGGCGATTTCTGCCGCCAACCGGGCCAGTTCTGCGCGCGCCTCGGCCTCGGTCATCCGTTCCACCGGGATCATCCGCCTGTCTCCCTCACCACCTTGCCCGTCAGATGTAGGAGAGCCGCGCGCAGAGGTAAAGCCGCCGCAGGCCGTCTGGGCCCATGCGGCGATCATGGCGGGTATCAGGCACCAAGGGCGAAACGACGGTCCACTTCCGCCGGGGCCGGATCGCGCAGCACATAGCCACGGCCCCAGACCGTTTCGATATGGTTCTGGCCCCCGGTCGCCTCGGCCAGTTTCTTGCGCAGCTTGCAGATGAAGACATCGATGATCTTCAGTTCCGGTTCGTCCATCCCACCATAGAGATGATTGAGGAACATCTCCTTGGTCAGCGTGGTGCCCTTGCGCAGCGACAAAAGCTCCAGCATCTGGTATTCCTTACCGGTGAGATGCACCGTCTTGCCATCGACATCGACCGTCTTGGCATCCAGATTGACAGTCACCCGACCCGTGCGGATCACCGATTGCGAATGCCCCTTCGACCGGCGGATGATGGCATGGATACGCGCGACCAGTTCTTCGCGGTGGAAGGGTTTGGTCATGTAATCATCCGCGCCAAAGCCGAATCCCTTCAGCTTGCTTTCGGTATCGTCCGCGCCAGAGAGAATCAGAATAGGCGTCTCGATTCGGGCCAGACGCAGCTGACGCAGCACTTCATGCCCGCTCATGTCCGGCAAGTTCAGATCAAGCAGGATGAGGTCGTAATCATACAGTTTGGCTAGATCGATACCGTCCTCCCCAAGATCTGTGCAGTACACGTTCAGATTCGCATGGGTCAGCATCAGTTCAATGCTGCGCGAGGTGGTGGGATCGTCTTCGACCAAAAGAATGCGCATCTATTGCCTCCACGCCGGCGCCAACTTCGTTAATGATACTGGGGGGCAATGGTTAACTGGCGGTTACTGTGACAGAGACTGCGCAAAAAACAATTTAAAGTTGTCTGTATTTCTGGATCGCCGTTACCTTCAGCGCCTTGACCCCATGTCGTTCGACCGCAGCACGCCACAAGGCGAATTCTTCCTCCGACAGGGAATAGCGTTCAAGAGCCTCCGATTCCGTAATCAACCCATGTTGCACCGCCCGCACAACGGTTGCCTTGCGCGAGGCCACCCACCGCTGCGTATCGGCAGGCGGCAGATCGGCCCGCGTCAGAACCGAGCCATCCGGCAAGGTCACCTGACGCGGACCATCGACACGTTTCAGATACATGGCAAACCCCTTCTCCATGCGGGGAAGTGTCGGCAATCTCGCTTAACCCTTGGTGAAACGTGACCTTGAGAGTGTCTTGCATTTTCCTATATTGCAGCGAAGTCAGACCCATCCCCGGAACCAGATCATGCTTGACCAGCCGTTGAACTCGCTGGGGCTGCCCAAGCCCCCGTCGGAAACCCGCGTGGTGGTGGCCATGTCGGGCGGTGTGGACAGTTCGGTCGTGGCCGCGCTGCTGAAGGATCAGGGCTATGATGTGGTGGGCGTGACGCTGCAACTTTACGATCATGGCGCAGCCCTGGCCAAGAAAGGGGCCTGCTGCGCCGGGCGCGACATCCATGATGCCCGCCGCGTGGCCGAGGCGATGGGTTTTCCGCATTATGTGCTGGATTACGAAAACACCTTCCGCGAGGCGGTGATCGAGGAATTTGCCGATGCCTATCTGGCGGGCGCGACACCGGTGCCCTGCATCCGCTGCAATGAACGGGTGAAATTCAAGGATCTGCTGGCCACGGCACGGGATCTGGAGGCGGATTGCATGGCCACCGGGCATTATATCCAGCGCCAGATGGGCGCGGCCAAGGCCGAGTTGCACAGCGCCGCCGATCCGGCCCGCGACCAGAGCTATTTCCTGTTCTCCACGACGCAGGACCAACTGGATTACCTGCGTTTTCCGCTGGGGCATCTGGTGTCAAAGGCCGAAACCAGGGCGCTGGCCGCGAAATATGGGCTGCCGGTGGCGGACAAGCCAGACAGTCAGGACATCTGCTTTGTGCCCGATGGCAATTATGCCGCCGTGATCGAAAAGCTGCGCCCCGGTGCAGCCGAACCGGGCGAGATTGTCGATCTGGAGGGCCGCGTGGTGGGCCAGCATCGCGGCGTGATCCATTACACGATCGGGCAGCGCAAGGGGCTGGGCATCGGCGGGCTGGGCGAGCCGGTCTATGTCGTGCGGCTGGACCCGGAAACCCGCCGCGTGGTGGTGGGGCCAAAGGCGGCGCTGTCAACGCGGGTGGTGCCGCTGCGCGAGATCAACTGGCTGGGCGACGCACCCTTTGACAGCCAGCCGGAATGGCAGGTCATGGTCAAGGTCCGCTCCACCCGGCCACCGCGCCCGGCTGTGGTGCGGCCGGTTTCAGCGACCGAAGCCACTGTGGAACTGCTGAACCCCGAAGACGGCGTCAGCGCCGGGCAGGCCTGCGTATTTTACGCCAGCGAAGGCACGCGCGTTCTGGGGGGCGGCTGGATCTGGCGCGGGCGCTGATCCGCTGTCGCGGCCAATTGCGAGAGCTGGCGCTCAGAGCGCGGCCAGCACCGATCGCGCCGCCCGCAGGCCCGGCGGCTCTCCGCCCTGCCCCAGACGCTGCATGGTCAGCGCCATGGCCCCAAGCTGGGCCTGGCGCCGGGGGCTGTCTTGCAACAGCTCCAGCAGCGCCGGGGCAATGGCATCAGCCTGACACTCGGGCCCAAGGAATTCCGGCACGGCGCGGGTATCGGACACAAGATTCACCAGCGTCACCGTATCGATCAGGGCCGCGCGTTTCATCAGCCAGAAACTGATCGGATGCAGTTTATAGGCAATCACCATCGGACAGGAATTCGCCGCCAGTTCCAGACTGACGGTGCCCGAAGCCGCGATGGCCGCATCTGCGGCGGCAAAGGCCGCACGTTTGCGCATGGGGTCGGTGATGATCTCGGGGCGGATCGGCCAATCGACAGTCAGTTCGCCCACCAGATCGGCCACGCCACGCAGCGTAGGCAAAGCAACCCGGGCCAGCGGATAGGCAGATTTCACCTGTGCCAACACCTGACCCAGCACCGGGGCCAATCGGCTGACCTCGCCCCGACGCGAGCCGGGAAGCGCCAGGATCAAGGGGCCATTGCCACGGAAAGCTTCGCATTCCTCGGGGCGCGCAAGGGGTTCCGCAACAACCGGATGACCGACGAAATCGCAGGTCATACCAGCGGCGGTCATGAAAGGGGGTTCAAACGGAAGCAGCGCCAGAACGTGATCCACCACCTTGGCCATCTTGGCCGCACGACCCGGTCGCCAGGCCCAGACCGAGGGCGCAACATAGTGGATCACCCTGATTTCAGGGCGTTTTTCCTTGACCAGCCGCGCCACGCGCAGGCAGAAATCCGGGCTGTCGATCGTGACCAGCGCCCGCGCGCGCGAGGCCAGAACGGCATCTGCCGTCTCGCGAATGCGCGCCAAGAGCTTGAAATATTTTGGCAAAACCTCGGCAATACCCATGACGGACAACTCTTCCATCGGGAAGAGACTGCCCATCCCCTCGGCCTGCATCAGGGGGCCGGCCACACCTTCGAACCGCACATCAGGGGACAGGGCTTTCAACCCTGCCATCAGCGCGGCACCCAGGCGATCCCCCGAGGGCTCACCGGCCACCAGAAACAGCTTCACGGCTGCGCCCAAAGAAAAAGGCCAAGCCGCTCCGCATCTTGCAAGACTGTTTTCTGATCCAGGACGATCACGTCCCGGGCCGGAAAGGCAATCCCCGCAAGCCCTGCGGCATGGGCGCGGGCAAGCGTTTCGGGGCCAATGGTCGGCAGATCGATCCGGCGGTCCTGACCAGGTTTGGCGGATTTGAAAAATACCCCGCGCGCGCCTGCCGGATTGGGGCGGCGGGCAGTTCTGGCCACGAAATCCAGCATCTGATCCGTACCTGGCAGGGTTTCCACCGCCAGGCACAAGCCCTGCGCCACAACTGCACCTTGCCCCACATCCACCGAACCAAGGGCCGCGACAATGGCCGCCGCGCGGGTGGCATCGGCTTGATCAGCGTCTGAAACCGTTGCGCCATAGACGCCGGGCGCAAGGAACAGGCCGGGCGCCACATCGGGAACGCCGACCACATCGAACCCTGCTTCTTCGAACAGCGCAATCACCACCCGCAGCGTGGCATCATCACCGCCCTGCATGGCGGCCAGCAGGCGCGGCACCATCTGCGCGGTGCCCATGTCGAACAGAGAAGGGTCCAATCGCGGGCGGCTGACGGCGCCTGCAAAAATCACCCGCTCCACCCCGCGATCCGTCAGGTCGCGCAGGAAAGGCACCAGGCGTTCCACGCGGAATGTCACATCGGGCTCAAGCCCTTCGGGCGCGAAGCCGTCCAGCGCGCAGATCAGCGGCGCGTCAAGCTCCGCCGCCAGCGCCGCAGGCAGACGACCCGCCCCCGAGATGATGGTAATACGGCTCATTTCGGGGTCAGGAAGCTGCGGTCGGTGGCAGCAAGGATGAAATCGGTCATCTCGCGCACATGCTGGCTGTCCGTTTCATCGGCAAGACGGCGGGCACGATCCAGAAACGAGCCCTCGCCCTGCGCCAGCATCTGGTAGGCAGCACGCAAGGCGGTGATTTCGGACCGGTCCACCCCACGCCGCTTGAGCCCGACCAGATTCAACCCGTCAAGCACGCCACGCGGCCCCTGCACAAGGCCATAGGGCACCACATCATTGGTGACCATGGTCACCGCGCCGATGATCGCCCCGCGCCCGATGCGCACCCATTGATGCACCCCCGACAGACCGCCGATGATCACATCATCGCCGATCTGGCAATGGCCTGCGATGGCGGCCTGATTGGCCAGCACCACCCGATCGCCCACCATCGCATCATGGCCGATATGGGCCCCCGTCATCATCAGCACATCATCGCCAACCCGTGTCAGCCCGCCGCCGCCTTCGGTGCCGGTGTTCAGCGTCGCCCCTTCGCGGATCTTGCAGCGCTTGCCAACGATCAGCCGGGTACGCTCACCCCGGAATTTCAGGTCTTGGGGCACCTCGCCCACCACAGCGCCGGGGAAAATTACCGTGCCCTCGCCCACTTCGGTCCAGCCGGTCACGATGCCATGCGGTTTGACCACCACGCCCGCGCCCAGCGTGACTTCGGGACCGATGACGGCGAAGGGGCCGATCTCGCAGCCCGGGCCGATCTGGGCACCGGGTTCGACAACGGCCATCGGGTGAATGCGGCTTTCCATGGGGATCAGGCCTTTGGTACGTCAAACATGGCGGTGAATTGCGCTTCGCAGCACAATTCGCCATCGACCATGGCCCGACCTTCGAATTTCCAGACCCGACCGCCACCGCGCAGCGCCTTGACATGCAGTTCCAGCACATCGCCCGGGCCAACCTTGCGGCGGAACTTCACGCCATCGACGCCCATGAAGAAGACCTTGGCGTTTTTATCGACCAGATCCATCGACAGGCCGACGAGGATGCCCGAGGTCTGCGCCATGGCCTCGATGATGAGAACGCCGGGAAACACGGGCATTTCGGGGAAATGGCCGGTGAATTGCGGTTCATTCATCGTGACGCATTTGATGCCGACGCAGCTTTCATTGATCACGATGTCGCGCACCTTGTCCACCAGCAGAAACGGGTAGCGATGCGGCAGGATGCGCTGGATCAGCGCGATATCGGCGGTCAGCGGCGCGGCGGTCTGGGTCGCGGTGTCGGTCATCTGGGTCTCCTGGCTGCCCGCGCGACTTGCGCGCGGCGTCGTGGGATCAGGGCGCGGTCTGGCCCGGTGAGGATGGGGGTGGCAGGGCGGTGCCATCGCCCAGCACGGCATCGATCCGGGCAATGGCCTGATCGGTGATGTCAACGGTGCCGGTGGCATGAATCACATTGGCCCGGTCGATCAGAACCGTGGCCCCCAAGGCAACCATCAGGTCTGACAGCACCGGCCCGGCCACGTCGAAAAACCGCTGACGGTCCTCTTCGGCCTGTCGGACCAGCGCCCTGCTCTTGGTGGTTTGCGAATTGCGGATATCTTCGACCTTGGCATCGAAGGCATCCGCCAAGGCACGAAATTCACTGGCCGGCATCGTGGCACGTCGGGCAGTCAGATCGCGTTCCTCGGCCTCGAGCGCGGCTTCGATCCGCTGGTTTTCCGCCAGAAGATCGGCCCGTGCCTGGTCATCCCGCGCCTGCATTGCCTTGCCATAAATCGTGCGCTGGAACAGTTGATCCATCTGGATTACCGCCAGATCACTTTGCGGCTGCTGGCCATAGGTTGGCGCCGCCGCCATCAGCAGCGCCATCAGGGTCAGAGCGCGGATCGCCCCCGACATGATCAGAACTTGGTCGAGATCGTCAGGTCGAAGGACTGTTCCTTGTCGTAGTCCTGCTTGTCCAGCGCCTTGGAGAAGTTGAACCGCAGCGGGCCGATCGGTGTGGTCCAGAAGATCGAGACACCGACAGAGGACCGCAGGTGGAACCCGTCATCCACCGCGCCACTTTGGCCTGCCACGTCATCCAGGCTCCAGACCGAACCGAAATCGGCAAACAGACCGCCGGAAATGCCATATTCCTCGGGCAGGCCCAGCGGGAAATCGGCCTCGAACCGGGCAACAGCAAAAAAGTTGCCACCCAGTGCATCATCGGTGGCAAGATCGCGCGGGCCAATGCCACCCGGTTCAAAGCCACGGATCTTGCCGCCGCCGAAATAGCGATCGGTCACCCGGCTGGGGTCATCGTTCAGCATATGCAGCGCGCCACCTTCAAACACGGCGCGCAGGGTGACCTCTTCATTCCACACCTTGGTTTCAGCCAAGGCCAGAGCTGTCGCGGTAATGCTGTCCACATCGCCGCCCAGACCGGCATAATCCACCCCGAAACGCAGCAGCACTCCGCCATTCGGGTTCACCCCGGAAATCCGGCTGTCATAGCTGTAGGTCGCACCGATGCCCGAATAGAACAGGCCTTCGCGTGCCTCGTCCCGCCCGATGATCGGCGAGGTGGGCAATACGGTTTCATCGACATCCGGCGTTGCCGGATCATCCGCCACCGCCTGCCGCAGATCCTTCAGATCCGAGTAGCGCAGGAAATAGCGCAGTTCCAGCCGACCCAACTCGCTGACCGGGAATTCAATGGCCGGAACGATCCCCGCAAGGCGGGTATCATAGGTGGCATCCTGATTGTCGGTTTCGTTGTAAAAGGTGTTGAACTTCAGCTTCAGATCGCGGCCCAGAAACGCCGGTTCGATAAAGGTGATGGAACTGTTGGTATTGTCGGTTCCGGTCGAGATATTGAAGCCGACCGTCTGACCACGACCAAGAAAGTTGGTCTCGGTCAACCCGATCGAGAATCCAAGCCCCGAAGACACGCCATAGCTTGCACCGAAGGACAGCGATCCGGTCGGCTGTTCTTCCACATCCACATTGACCACAACCTGATCCGGGCTGGTGCCCGGTTCGGCATTCACCCGTGCATCGGCGAAATAGCCAAGCGCACGGATGCGTTCGGCCGACTGACGGATTTCGCGCGGATTGAAGGGATCGCCTTCGACCGTACGGAACTGGCGGCGCACCACCTGATCCAAGGTCGTGGTATTTCCTTCAATATCAATGCGCTCAACGAAAATCTTCTGCCCGCGCACCAGGGTGAAGACCACATCCAGTTCCCGCGTCTTTTCGTTGCGGGTGATCCGCGGCTCGATCGACACGAAGGTCAGGCCCTTTTTCAGAGCCAGGTTTTCCAGCCGGGTGATGTTGGTTTCCACGCCGGAGGGCGAATAGACGCTGCCCGGGCGCAGTTTCAGCGCCGCTTCGAATTCCGTTGCATCCAGACCTTCGATCTCGCTGGCGGCGCTGATCTTGCCAAAGGTGAACTGCTGGCCTTCCTGCAGGGTGAAGGTGACAAAGACACCATCGCGCTCGCGCGCCACTTCGGCGCTGGCATCCAGAATCTGCACATCGACATAGCCGCGCGACAGGTAGAAATCCTTCAGCAACTGCTTGTCCAGTTCCAGCCGGTCGGGCTGCAGCGTGTCGCGGCGGATGAAGGTGCGCAGCAGACCTGCCTGTTTGGTTTCCAGCACCTGCCGCAGACGGCGGTCACTGAAGGCGCGGTTGCCGACAAAGGCCAGCCGCTCAATTTCGGTCGGTTTGCCTTCGGCGATCTCGAACACCAGATCGACCATATTGTCAGACCGGCGGATGATCTTGGGTTCGACCGAAGCGGCCAGACGGCCCTGTTCGCGATAACCTTCTGCAATCAGCGCGGCATCCGCCTCGGCCTTGGCGGGCGAATAGACCCGGCGGGCCTTGGACTGGATGATTTCGGCCAGCGCCTCATCCTTCAGGCGCTTGTTGCCTTCAAAGGAAATCACGTTGACCAGCGGATATTCCTTGACCCGGATCACAAGGCGCGAGCCCTGCGGAAGAACCTCGACTGTCTCGAACAGGCCGGAATTCTGCAGCGCCTGATAGGCATCGTTCAACTGGGCTGCCGTGGTCTCGCCCCGCCCGATTCCGGCCAGTTTCAGGATCGATGCGGCATCAATGTTCTGATTTCCCTCGACCGTCACCTGGCTGACATTCAGGCCCTGCGCGTGGGCCTGCATCAACATCGGCGCAGAAAGTGTTGTAGATGCAAGAAAAACCGTGATTGCCGCGGTCCGCATCAGATGCGCCTTGCGATTGCCCTGCGGCCCGATTGCGCGCTTGCCCTGATCCATGGCCCGTCCCACACCTTATGCAAATCCTTGCACCTGACTAGCGGGATTGGCGGGGCTTGTCAAAAGCCTGAAATCAAGGCTTTGGGGAAAAGTGTCGTCTTGCCACTAGCCCTGCCCTGTCCGAAGGGAAAATCACTGCAGAGCAACGAGTTGCGTGCCAAGGAAGGCCCCTGCAAGAAGCCCCACGACGATGGTGCCCAGCGTGAAAAGCCAGTCCCAGTTCAGGCCAACCAGAAAAGACAGCCCACGATAGCCATTCATGACGGTTTGCATGATGATACCCCTTTCCCCACGATGCCCATCTAGCAGGCGAATGTGGCACGATTGGGGCGCAGAACCAGCGATCAGCAGAAGATCAGATCATTGCCCAGACCAAAGACCATCAGGCCCAGAAGCAAGGAAAGCCCCACAGTCATCAACACCCGCATTGCCCCATCCGAAGGAGGCTTGCCGGTGACGGCCTCATAGGCGTGAAACACCAGATGCCCCCCATCCAGCACGGGAATGGGAAACAGGTTCATCAACCCCACCGCCGCCGACAACATGGCTATGAACCAGATGAAACTTTCGCCCCCCATTGAGGCGGCAGCCCCCGAAGCACGCGCGATCCCGACCGGGCCTTGCAGATTGCAATGCGAAATGCCGCCGGTCACCATATGCCACAAACCTGAGAGGCTGGTGGAAACAACAGCCCCGAGTTGCTGCACACCCAATTGAATTCCCTCAAAGGGGCCTGCGCTGCGCGTTGCGGGCACGAAAACCAGACCACCATTCAACCCCAGAAGCCATCGGGTTTCAAAACCACCCTCCGGCAAGGGCAGATCGCGGCGCTGCGGGATGATGTTCAGGTCGATCTGCGCGCCTTCCCGTTCTACCGTCAGCACCGCAGGCTTGCCACCTGTCGCCTCGACCATCGCCGGCATATCGCCAAAGGCCATGACCGGTTGGCCATTGATGGCACGGATGTAATCGCCGGGCTGCACCCCGGCATCGGCGGCCGCACTGATTGGCTGGACGGAATCGACAAGTGGCGGAAAGGGATAGGGCCCCTGAACCACCTGTTCAGCCCCGCTCCGCGCGACACGATATTCGGTCGAGGTCGCAGGTGGCAGATCGCGCACAACTTCCAGAAAACGCGCCAGATCCGGGGTCTCCTGACCCGCGACAGCCAGAATGCGATCCCCGGGCTGCAGGGCGTCGGCGATGCCCGGCAGGTCTTTCACCTCGCCCACGACGGGATCATCTGTCGCGATCCCGTTGATCCAGAAAAACCCAGCGAAAACAAGGACTGACATGATGAAGTTGAACATCGGCCCCGCGGCCACCGTCGCCGCCCTGGCCCAAAGCGGTGCGCCATGCATCGTGCGGCGGCGTTCGGCGTCAGACAGGCCCGACATCACCTCGCCATCCTTGCCGGACGCCGCATCGGCATCACCCATGAACTTGACGTATCCGCCAAAGGGCAAGGCTGCGATCTGCCAACGGGTGCCGTGGCGATCCACCCGGCTCCACAACACCCGGCCAAAACCCAGGCTGAAGACCTCGGCATGAATGCCCGACCAGCGGCCCACGATGTAATGGCCATATTCATGCACCGCCACGATGATCGAAATGGCGACAATGAAGGCGATCAAGGTCAACGAGGCCGAGCCGAAATCCGGCAGAAAAGTCGAGAGATCCAACGGGTCTTCCTTCTGTCAGCCCGGCAGGCGTGCGGTCAGCCCGCGCGGCGACGGGCCAGGGTTTCGGCGATGCCGGTGGCGATCCTGCGTGCAAGATGGTCAATGGCCAGCACATCCTCAAGACTGCCGGGGGCATTTCCAAGGCCAGACTCGCGCGATTGTGCGGCAAGCGTGTCTTCCACCACGGCGGCCATATCGGCAAAGCCGATGCCACCCGCAATGAAATGATCCAGCGCGATTTCCTTGGCGGCGTTGAACACCGCGCCTGCGCCGCCGCGCAGCGCCATCACCTCGCGCGCAAGGCGCAGGGCAGGATAGCGGATGTCGTCGGGCGCGCGGAAACTGAGCCGGGTCAGCCCTGCGAAATCCAGCCGCGCCACGGGCAATGCCTCGCGCGAAGGCCAGTTCAGGGCATAGCCGATGGCATGGCGCATATCGGCCACGCCCAGATGCGCCATGATCGCCCCATCGCGAAAGCCGACCATGGAATGAATGATGCTTTCGGGGTGGATGATCACTTCCACCTGTTCCGGGGCGACACCGAAATATTCGCGGGTTTCAATGACTTCCAGCGCCTTGTTGAACATCGAGGCACTGTCGATCGTAATGCGCGGCCCCATGGACCAGTTGGGATGGGCCAGCGCCTCGGCCACGGTGGCATGTTGCAGCCGTTCCAGCGGCCAGTCGCGCAGCGCGCCCCCCGAAGCCGTCAGGATGATGCGTTCGACCGCCGTGATGTCTTCGCCCGCAAGCGCCTGAAAGATCGCGCTATGTTCGCTGTCTACCGGCAGGATGCGGGCCTTGTGGCGCGCGGCCTCGGCCAGCAGCAGCGGGCCTGCCGTCACCAGGCTTTCCTTGTTGGCCAATGCCAGCGTGCCGCCATGGCGCAAGGCACGAAAGCCTGGCGCAAGTCCCGCCGCCCCGACAATGCCCGACATGACCCAATCCGCAGGGCGGTCTGCGACCTCCAGCAAGGCAGCGGCACCGGCAGCGACCGTAACCCCGCTGCCCGCCAATGCCGCGCGCAGATCGGGCAGCAATTCGTCATGGGCGGTCACGGCGATTTCGGCCTGCAGGGCGCGGGCCATTTCGGCCAGCCGGGCGATGTTGCGCCCGCCGGTCAGGGCGATGGTGCGATACCGCTCCGGCCCACCCTGCCGCATCAGCAGGTCGAAGGTGCTTTCCCCGATCGAGCCGGTGGCGCCAAAGACCGAAACCCGCCGCATCCTAATCAGACCTTTGCAAAGGGCAACCCGCCCAGATGGGCCAGCAGCACGGCCAGCACCACGGCGAAGGCCAGCGCATCAAAGCGATCCAGCACACCCCCATGCCCCGGGATCAGATGCGAGCTGTCCTTCACGCCGGCACGGCGCTTGATGGCGCTTTCGGCAATGTCACCCAACTGCCCGGCAAAGGCCAGAAAGGGCGAAAGCCAGATCGCAGCGCTATTGGCCCAGCCGCCGAACCAGAACCCAAGCCCCACCAGACCCGCACCAATCCATCCTGCAATGGTGCCCGACCAGGTTTTCTTGGGGCTGACCTTCGGCCAGAATTTCGGCCCGCCAAGCGCGCGACCCGCGAAATAGCCCATGACATCCGAAGCCACGACGACCAGCACCAGCCAGAGGATCACCACCACACCGAACCCGTCTCGCAAGACGATCAGGCCAAGCCCGGTCAGCATGATGACCAGCGCATAGGCCGACCAGACAGCGCGGTCGCGGCGCGGCAGCGCATTGCCGGCCAGCGAGGGGATCAGCAACAGGAACAACCAGCCAAGACCCGGCAGCAGTTTGATCGCCAACAGGCAGATCGCCGCAATCCCCCCCAGAACCGGGGCAGGCATGGCGCCCGGGCTTTCGGTCATCCGGGCCAGTTCCCAGATCATGAAGCCGGTGGCGATGATGACCAGCGCCGCAAAATTCCAGCCGCCCAGCCAGATTTCAGCCCCGCCCACGGCAATCAGCACCAAGGCAGACAGCAGCCGGGTGCGCAGATCGCTCCAATCCGCGCTCATGCGCCGACAACCCCGCCAAAGCGGCGCTCACGATGGCCAAAGCGACCCACGATCTTTGCCAGTTCGGCTGGCGTGAAATCGGGCCAGAGTGTCGGGGTGAAATCATATTCGGCATAGGCCGTCTGCCAGGGCAGGAAGTTTGAGGTCCGCGTCTCGCCGCTGGTGCGGATCACCAGATCCGGGTCAGGCAGATCGGCGGTATCCAGATGCTGGCTGATCAGCTGGTCGGTCACCTGTTCGGGTTTCAGAAGGCCCGCAGCAATCGCATGGGCAATGTCACGCGTGGCGCGGGTGATTTCGTCCCTGCCGCCATAATTGATGGCAATGGTGAAATTCAGCCGGTCATAGGCGGCCGTGCGCGATTCAATCCCGGCCATCAGGCGCTGCAATTTCGGATCAAGGCGCGACCGATCCCCGATGAACCGCATGCGCACCGATTCCGCCGCCAGCCGGTCGGCCTCGCGCTCGATATAGCGGGCAAAGATTGCCATCAGGCCCAGCACCTCTTCGGTGGAGCGTTTCCAGTTTTCGGTGGAAAACGCATAGACCGTCAGCCAGCGAATGCCGAGATCGGGCGCACAACGCACGATTTCCTTCACCCGTTCGGCCCCCTTGCGATGGCCCACCAGACGCGGCCAGCCGCGTTCGGTGGCCCATCGGCCATTGCCGTCCATGATGATGGCAACATGCTCGGCGCGGCGACCGGAACCGGCTTCGGCGGCGTTTACGGAAGAGGGGCTGGGGGCCAAGATCAGACTCCGTCGCGGATCGGGACGCGGGGAAAGGGGATCATGCAAGTCCTCAGACCTGCATGATTTCCTGCTGCTTGGTTTCCAGAAGCTTGTCCACCAGCACGATATGCTTGTCGGTCAGGTCCTGAACTTCGTCCTGCCACATCTTCTGATCGTCTTCGCCCATGCCGGCGGCCTTGGCCTTCTTGATCTGATCCATCCCGTCGCGGCGCACATTGCGAATGGCGATCTTGGCGCTTTCGGCATATTGCGCGGCGACCTTGGTCAGTTCGCGGCGGCGCTGTTCGTTCAGTTCGGGGATCGGCAGGCGGATCAGCGGCCCATCGGTCACCGGGTTGATACCCAGCCCGCTTTCGCGGATTGCCTTTTCCACCTTGGAAATCATGCCCTTGTCCCACACATTGATCACCACCATGCGCGGTTCCGGCACGTTCACGGTACCCAGTTGGTTGATCGGCGTCATCTGGCCATAGGCATCGACCTGGATCGGATCGAGGATCTGGGCCGAGGCGCGGCCCGTGCGCAGCGAGGCGAATTCCATCTTCAGCGCCGCAAGCGCGCCATCCATCCGGCGCTCGATGGCGTCAAGGTCGATATCGAGATCGTCAGCAGACATTGCAGTCCTCATTTTTCTTGGCAGGCAGGTCGTGATGCAGGCCGGTCAATTCTTGCGCGAACGCTTCGCCGCTCTATAGCAGGCTGGCCCGCGCATGGATACCGGGGTTTCGGTGGATCGGCAGGGCCTTGCCCGTGCCCGGATCGGGCAGAGGGGCTGCGACGTTCAGCCCTGAACGGTGGTATAGGTGCCCTGCCCCGCAAGGATGCCACGGAAACCACCGGGTTCATCCAGCGAAAAGACGATGATCGGCAGATCATTGTCACGCGCCAGGGCAATGGCGCTGGCATCCATCACGCCCAGATGCTTGGCCAGACATTCATCATAGCTGACCTTGTCATAGCGTTTGGCATCAGCGTGCTTCTTCGGGTCCTTGTCATAGACCCCATCAACCTTGGTGCCCTTGAAGATCGCCTCGCAGGCCATTTCATTGGCGCGGAGCGTGGCGGCGGTATCGGTGGTGAAATAGGGGTTGCCGGTGCCGGCTGCAAAGATGCAGACCCGCTTCTTCTCCAGATGGCGGACGGCGCGGCGGCGGATATAGGGCTCGCAGACCTGATCCATCGGGATGGCCGAGATGACGCGTGTGAAGACGCCGAGCTGTTCGAGCGCCGATTGCATGGCCAGCGCGTTCATCACGGTGGCGAGCATGCCCATGTAATCGGCGGTGGTGCGCTCCATCCCCTGTGCCGAACCGGCCAGGCCGCGGAAGATATTGCCGCCACCGATCACCATGCAGACCTCGACGCCCATGTCGCGCACCGATTTCACCTCGGCGGCGATGCGGGCCACGGTGGGCGGATGCAGGCCAAAGCCCTGATCGCCCATCAGCGCCTCACCCGAGATTTTCAGCATGACACGGCTGTATTTCAGGGGCGGATGCGCGGTCTCGGCGGTCATGGGGGAACCTTTTTGGGTCTGGTTGTGGCGTGATTGTTCGGGCGCTCGGATGGCACCCGTGTTGACTGCAGCGCAAAATGTCGGAAAACGCGGGCAGGATCAACCGCTCACCGGCGCTTTGCCGGGGCTGTTGGCGGAAAGCGGGGATGCAAGGGTGGAAAAGCTGCTGCAAGGCCTGTCGGCAGAACGGCCCGTGCTGATTGCCGGGCCCACCGCCAGCGGCAAATCGGCGCTGGCGCTGGAGATCGTGGCACGACAAGGCGGGATCATCGTCAACGCGGATGCGCTGCAGGTTTATGGCTGCTGGCGGCTGCTGACAGCGCGGCCCTCGGCAGCCGAGGAAGCGGCGGCGCCCCATCGGCTCTATGGGCATGTCGAGCGCGATCAGGACTATTCGGTCGGCCATTGGCTGCGTGATCTGCGCGCAGTGCTGGCCGAGGGGCCGCGCCCGGTGATCGTGGGAGGCACCGGGCTTTACTTCATGGCGCTGACCGAAGGGCTGGCCGAAATCCCGCCGATCCCGCCCGAGGTACGGGCCGAAGGCGATGCGCTGCGACACGGCGACCCTTCTGCGATGGTGGCGGCGCTGGATGCGGAAACGGCGGCGCGCACCGATCTGGCCAATCTGGCGCGGGTGCAGCGCGCATGGGAGGTGCAACGCGCCACCGGGCGCGGGCTGGCCGACTGGCAGAAGGCAACGCCTGCCCCACTGCTGCCGCCCGAACAGGCCGACTGTCTGGTGCTGCGCCCCGATGTCGATTGGCTCAATGCCCGGATCGACCGCCGTTTCGATCAGATGATGGCAGAAGGCGCGCTGGAGGAAGTGCGCGCCGAATGGCCGCATTGGCAGCCTGAGCGGCCTTCGGCGCGCGCCATCGGTGCACCGGAACTGGTGGCCCATCTTGAAGGCCGTCTGCCCCTGGATGAAGCGATCGCTGCAGCCAAGCTGGCGTCGCGCCAATATGCCAAACGCCAGCGCACATGGTTCCGGTCGCGCATGGGCGCGTGGCAAACGGTCAAATTGTTGTAAAATGTAAATTCACAGCCTTATCCACCGGCTTATCCACATATTTAGGTGTGATTGAGCCAAGGCCGCGACAGTTTCACGCCTTTGCCATCTTTTCGCTTGGGTCCGGGGGCAAGGCCGGTTTATCTGGGCATGTCGCCGAGTGAACCTGTTGTCGTCTGCCCTCAGCCACCGCCGGAAAGACCTACCCGATGAATGAGCAAAATCCCGTCTCGCAACTGCGTCTGGTGGCGATTCCGCGCCTGGCCGCCGGTGGTCGCTGGCGGGTTGAGGCCATGCGGGCCTATTCCGAACCCTGCCTGCTGTGGTTCACCAAGGGCCAGGGCCGAATCACCTTGGCCGGATCGACCCGTGGCTATACCGCGAATAATGCGATCTTCATTCCGCCCGGCGTCATGCATGGGTTCGAGGTCGGCCCGCAGGTCTTCGGCACCGCTGTCTTCTTTGGCAAGGATACCGACATCACCCTGCCGAAGGAACCGCATCACCTGCGCATCCGCGAAACCTTTGCCGCGCAGGAAATGAACATCACGCTGGACGCCATTCTGCGCGAGATGGACAGTTCCAGCCCTGCCAATGACCGGGCGACACTGCATTACCTTGGGCTGCTGGGCGTCTGGCTGGAGCGGCAGATCGCCAAGGCTGCGCCCGATGTGCAAAAGCCCGATGCTGCCAAGCGGCTGGTGGCGCGCTATACCAGCCTTCTGGAAAAGGAATTCCGGTCGGGCATGGGGGTCGCGGAATTTGCGGCCAAACTCGGGGTCACCCCCACCCATCTGACCCGTTGCTGCAAACAGGCCTGCGGGCGGCCCGCCAGCGCATTGCTGCATGACCGGCTGATTTTCGAGGCCCGCCGCTTGCTGACCGAAACCGATCTGCCGGTGGGCTTCATCGCATCCAGCCTCGGCTTTACTTCGCCCGCTTATTTCACCCGCGCCTTTCAGCATCAGGTCGGCAAGTCGCCGTCGGCTTTCCGCCGCGCGCCCTGAACCCGAGTGATTCCGTTTTAACGGAACTGCTTTGCCCGCTGCGATGGCTTTCGCTGGGCAAATACCAAGATTACGTCCCCTTGTGTCGCAAACAGACATAGAACCGCGCAAAGCGGGCGTTGACGTATGGGCGAAAACAGGGCGCAATGGCGAAACAGTCAAACTTCAAGAGCGGGGGCCGCCGGATCGGCCGCCAAAACCGCCAGACCGGAATGCGCATAACCAAACTGTCAGGGAGTTGAAGATGATCCACCACAAGCCGCTGCACCACGCCGCCCTCGGCTATGCCGATGAGGTGCGTGCGGGCACGCTGTCTCGCCGCGAATTTCTGACCCGCACCACCGCGCTTGGCGTGTCTGCTGCTGCGGCCTATGGGCTGCTCGGTGCCGCGCTGCCCACCCCGGCCCTGGCCCAGGAAACCCCGGTCGCCGGTGGCACGCTGCGGATGAACATGGAAACCCGCGCGCTGAAAGACCCGCGCACCTGGGATTGGTCGGAACTGGCGAACTTCGCCCGTGGCTGGCTGGAATACCTGGTGCAGTATAACAGCGACGGTTCGTTCGAAGGCCGCCTGCTGGAAAGCTGGACTGCCAATGACAACGCCACCGAATACACGCTCAATGTCCGCAAGGGTGTGACCTGGAACAATGGCGATGCCTTCACCGCCGATGACGTTGTCCACAACATCGAGCGCTGGTGCGATGCCGGGGTTGAAGGCAACTCGATGGCAGCGCGCATGGGCGGTCTGGTCGATGAGACCACCAAGAAAGTACGCGCCGGTGCCGTGACCAAGGTTGATGACCACACGGTCAAGCTGGTTCTGCCGGCGCCCGATATTTCGATCATCGCGGGTATGGCCGACTATCCCGCCGCCATCGTGCACAAATCCTATGACAATGGCGATCCGGCCGCCAATCCGATCGGCACCGGCCCCTACCTGCCCGAAACCAACGAAGTGGGCGTAAAGCAGGTGTTGGTGAAGAATGCCAACCACAAGTGGTGGGGCGAAGGTGCCTGGCTCGACCGGATCGAATATATCGATTACGGCACCGATCCGGCTGCTGTCGTCGCCGCTGCGGAATCGGGCGAGATTGACGCCACCTACCGCACCGAGGGCGATTTCGTTTCGGTCTTCGATGGTCTGGGCTGGGGCAAATCGGAAGCCATCACCGCAGGCACGCTGGCCGTGCGCTTCCACCACGCCGCTGCACCCTATGACAATGTTGAAGTGCGCAAGGCGCTGCAGCTTGCCGTGGACAACAAGGTCGTGCTGGAACTGGGCTATGCCGGTCTGGGCCAGGTCGCGGAAAACCACCATGTCTGCCCGATCCATCCGGAATACGCCGAACTTCCGCCGCTGACCGTCGATCCTGCCGCGGCCAAGGCCGCGCTGGACGCCGCCGGCCACGGCGCGACCGAGTTTGAGCTGATCTCGCTGGATGATAACTGGCAGGCCGCCACCTGTGATGCCGTCGCCGCGCAGATGCGCGATGCCGGGATCAATGTGAAGCGGACCATCCTGCCGGGTTCGACCTTCTGGAACGACTGGCTGAAATACCCGTTCTCGGCCACCGAATGGAACATGCGCCCGCTGGGTGTGCAGATCCTGCAGCTGGCCTACAAGTCGGGCGTGGCATGGAACGAAACCGCCTTCTCGAACGAAGAGTTCGACGCCAAGCTGGCCGAGGCGCTGGCCATTCTGGATGCCGACAAGCGGCGCGAAGTGATGGTGCGGCTGGAGCAGATCATGCAAGAGCAGGGCGTGCTGATCCAGCCCTACTGGCGCTCGCTCTATCGCCACATGACCGACAAAGTGAAGGGCGCCGAAATGCACCCGACCTTTGAACATCACCACTACAAGTGGTGGATGGCTGCCTGATCGGCTGACTGACTGGCGCGCGCGGCCACTGGCGCGCGCGCCTTTCCATTTTCGTGGTGGGCACATCTGATGCCCGCGCCCCTTTCTCCTTTGCGTGGAAAGGCCCGTTTCCTATGGCCAAATTCCTGTTCCGTCGCCTGTTCACCATGATTGCCACGGCCTTGTGCCTGACCTTTCTGGTGTTCCTGCTGACCAACCTTGCCCCCAACCTGGAAAAAATCGCCAAGTCCGAGGCCGGAAGCCGGATTTCGGATGCCGAAGTGGCCAGTTGGCTTGAAAAGAACGGCTATGCCCGCCCTGCCCTGTTGCGGTATGGCGAATGGCTGGGCGTTGTGCCGGGCTGGACCCACACGGCCGAGGATGGCACGGTGACAGGCCGCTGCATCCCGCGCGGCAGCGACGCGGCACTGGCCCCGCGCTATTGCGGCATCCTGCAGGGTGACTGGGGCTGGTCGAACGTATTCAAGCAGCCGGTGTCAGAGATCATCGCGGTGCGGCTTGGGCTGACGGGCTGGCTGATGATGTCGGTCATGCTGCTGATGGTGCCGGTATCGCTGTTGATCGGGGTTCTGGCCGGGATGCGCGAAGGGTCAAAGACCGACCGCACTCTCTCCACCTTCTCCATCGCCACCACCGCGACACCGGAATATGTGTCGGGCGTGCTGTTCATCACCATCTTTGCCTCATCCGTCACCGGGTTGAAATGGTTCAAGGGGTCGGCCACCAGCGCGATGGATGATATCACCTTTGAAAACTTTTTCCTGCCAGTGCTGACCATCGCGCTTTACGGGATTGGCTATATCGCCAGGATGACCCGCGCCTCGATGACCGAGGTGATGACGGCGCAATACATCCGCACGGCGCTGCTCAAGGGTCTGTCGTTCCGGCAGGTGGTGATCCGTCATGCGCTGCGCAATGCGCTGATCGCCCCATTCACCGTGATTATGCTGCAATTCCCATGGCTGCTGAATGGTGTTGTGATCGTGGAAACACTGTTCAATTACAAAGGCTTTGGCTGGACACTGGTGCAGGCTGCCGGGAACAACGACATCAATCTTCTGCTGGGCTGTTCGGTTGTCGCTGTAATGGTGGTGCTGATCACGCAGCTGATTTCCGATCTGGGCTATGCCTGGCTGAACCCGCGTATCCGGTTGTCGTGAAAGGGCAAGACCTATGGAAAACCTGACCGCCCTTCAAATCACCACTGCGATCATCGGCCAGTTCTGGCCGGTCTGGCTGGCACTGGCGGTGACCTTTGCGCTGTCGATCCGCTTCAAGCGCCGTCTGGGCCTTTATGGCAAGCTGTTTGACAGCCCGGTGGGCATGACCGGCTTTGCCATCGTGATGTTCTGGGTCTTTACCGCGATCTTTGCCTCGCTCATCATTACCCATGATCCGCTGACCCAGTTGTCGGGCATGAAGAACGCCTGGCCCGGCGCGGCGGTGAAGAATCCCGGCGAAGGCATCTATCAGCACTATCTGCTGGGCGGCGACAACCTGGCCCGCGATGTGTTTTCGCGCATGGTGATGGGAGCGCAATCGGTGCTGTCAATCGCGCCTGCCGCCACCGCCTTTGCCTTCATGGTCGGGATCACGCTGGGCCTGCCCGCGGGCTATTTCGGTGGGCGGCTCGATACATCGCTAAGCTTTGCTGCCAATCTCGTGCTGGCTTTCCCGGTGATCCTGCTGTTCTACCTGCTGGTCACCCCCGAAATTCAGGCAGCAGGCCCGGCCATTCTGGGCTGGCGTGCGTCAATCCCCAACGTTCTGGCGGCGGTGCTCTTTGCCTTTCCCATCGTGTTCTTCACCATCCTGTGGAATTCGCGCTTCTTCACCAACCCGCGCCAGCGCAACATCTATGTGGGCATCACACTGGCCCTAGGGCTGTGGGTCTATATCGGGCTGGCCTTCAATGCCGATCCCACTGGCATCTGGGCGATGGAGCCGAACCTGCTGAACGTCTTTGTGTCTGTGGTGTTCGTGAATGCGCCGACGGTGTTTCGCATCGTGCGCGGCATCGTGATGGATATCAAATCGCGCGATTATGTGGCGGCGGGGCAGACCCGGGGCGAAGGGCCATGGTACATCATGCTGTGGGAAATCCTGCCCAATGCGCGCGGGCCACTGATCGTCGATTTCTGCCTGCGCATCGGCTATACCACCATCCTGCTGGGAACGCTGGGCTTCTTTGGTCTGGGTGTGTCGCCCGAAAGCCCGGATTGGGGATCAACCATCAATTCCGGGCGCAAGCTTCTGTCGCAATTCCCCCATCCGGCCCTTGTGCCCGCGCTGGCCCTGATGAGCCTTGTGCTGGGCCTGAACCTGCTGGCCGACGGGCTGCGCGAGGAAAGCCTGAAGGACTGACCTCGCGTCGCAGCGCCGCAGACATCTCTCACGGGGGGCCATCAGGCCCCCGGTCCCGACCCCAACCAAGCGAGAACCGCCATGGCAGACTGGACCCCCGACCAACCGATCCTTGAAATCGACAATCTGTCGATTTCCTTCTTCACCCGGCTGCGCGAAATCCCGGCGGTGATGGATTTTTCCTGCTCTGTCATGGCGGGCGAGGCCATGGGGCTGGTGGGCGAAAGCGGCTGCGGCAAATCCACCGTGGCGCTGGCCGTGATGCGCTATCTGGGCAAGACGGGCCGGATCACCGAAGGGTCGATCCGCTTCAAGGGCCGTGACCTGACCACCATGTCCGAGGCCGAACTGGCGCGTATCCGTGGCAGTGAAATCGCGATGATCTATCAGGAACCCATGGCCAGCCTGAATCCGGCCATGACCATCGGCGCACAACTGGCCGAAGTGCCGATGATCCATGAAGGCATGTCAAAGGCCGATGCGCTGAAACTGGCCCGGCAGATCGTGGCCGATGTGCGCCTGCCCGACCCTGACAGGATGCTGGCCAGCTATCCGCATCAGCTTTCGGGTGGGCAGCAGCAGCGCATCGTCATTGCCATGGCGCTGATGTCGAAACCGGCGCTGCTGATCCTGGATGAACCCACCACCGCACTGGACGTGACGGTCGAGGCCGGGATCGTCGATCTGGTCAAGGATCTGGGCGAGAAATACGGCACGTCGATGCTGTTCATCAGCCATAACCTTGGGCTCGTGCTGGAAGTTTGTGACCGCATTACCGTGATGTATTCCGGCGAAGCGGTGGAAACCGGCGCCGTGGCCGAAGTGTTCAACACCATGCGCCACCCTTATACGCAGGCCTTGTTCCGGTCGATCCCACTGCCCGGGGCCGACAAGAATTCGCGCCCGCTGGTGGCCATTCCGGGCAATTTCCCGCTGCCGCATGAACGCCCGCAGGGGTGCAATTTCGGGCCGCGTTGCGACTATTTTCAGGATGGTCGCTGCAACGGGGCTGATGTGCCGATGGCCGATGTGGGCCCGCGCCATGAAAGCCGCTGCCTGCGCTGGTCTGAAATCGACTGGGATGCACCGATTGCCGCGCGCAAGACCCATGAAAAGACCCCGGTGGGCGAGGTGGTGCTGCGCATGGAAGACCTGCGCAAATACTATGAAGTAGCCGGCGGTGGCGTCTTTGGCGGCGGCATGAAGAAGGTGGTCAAGGCCAATGAAACCCTGAGCTTCGAGGCCCGCGAAGGCGAAACGCTGGCCATCGTGGGCGAATCCGGCTGTGGCAAATCCACTTTTGCCAAGGTGCTGATGGGGCTGGAAACCGCGACCAGCGGCAAGATCATGCTCTATGATCGCGACATCCAGAATACGCCCATCGAAAAGCGCAATGTCGATACGGTGTCGGGCGTGCAGATGGTGTTCCAGAACCCGTTCGACACGCTGAACCCGTCGATGAGCGTGGGCCGCCAGATCATCCGGGCGCTGGAAATCTTTGGGCAGGGCGCGTCCGATGAAGACCGCAAGCAGCGGATGCTGGAACTCCTTGATCTGGTGAAACTGCCGCGCGCCTTTGCCGACCGGATGCCGCGCCAGCTTTCGGGCGGGCAAAAGCAGCGGGTGGGCATCGCCCGCGCCTTTGCGGGCGGCGCCAAGGTGGTGGTGGCGGATGAACCAGTTTCGGCGCTGGATGTTTCGGTGCAAGCGGCGGTGACCGATCTGCTGATGGATATTCAGCGCGAGAACCGCACCACGCTTCTGTTCATCAGCCATGACCTGTCGATCGTGCGGTATCTGTCAGACCGGGTGATGGTGATGTATCTGGGGCATGTGGTGGAAATGGGCAGCACCGATCAGGTGTTCCAGCCGCCCTATCACCCCTATACCGAGGCGCTGCTGTCTGCCGTGCCGATTGCCGATACCCATGTGAAGAAGAACCGCATCGTGCTGGAGGGCGATATCCCTTCGGCGATGAACCCGCCACCGGGCTGCCCGTTCCAGACGCGCTGCCGCTGGAAATCGCAGGTTCCGGGTGGGCTATGCGAACGCGAGGTGCCGCCGATCCGCGATCTGGCTTCGGGCCATCAGATCAAGTGCCACCTTCCTGCCGAGGTATTTGCCACGATGGAGCCGGTGATCCAGATCGCGGCGGAATAGCGCGCCACGGCCCGCCCAAATGCGAAAGGCCGCCCTTCGGGGCGGCCTTTTCATCAATCCTTGCGGCCTTCGATATGCTTGCGCAAGCGGCTCGGCGTGTGGAACTTGCGATCCTTGAACGGGTTCTTCTCGCCCTGCCCGCGAAAGGTGACGCGGATCGGTGTTCCCGGCATGTCGAAATGATCGCGCAAGCCGTTCACCAGATAGCGGCGATAGCTTTCGGGCATCAGATCGGGATGCGAACACATCACCACAAAGCCCGGCGGACGGGTCTTCACCTGGGTCATGTAACGCAGCTTGATGCGGCGGCCCTGCGGGGCGGGCGGCGGATGCGCCTCGGTCATCGCGCTGAGCCAGGTGTTCAGCCGCGCCGTCGTGATGCGGCGGTTCCAGACATCATGCGCCTTGAGGATGGCCGCGTGCAGGCGATCAAGCCCGCGGCCCGTCTTGGCCGAAACGGTCACCATCGGCGCCCCGCGCAATTGCGGCAGCAGGCGTTCGAACATCTCTTTCAGTTCGGCCAGCTTTTCCTGCTTCTCGTCTTCAAGATCCCATTTGTTCACCGCCACCACGACGGCGCGGCCTTCGGTTTCCGCGAAATCGGCAATCCGCAGGTCCTGAGTTTCAAACGGGATTTCGACATCCAGCAAAACAACGACCACCTCGGCGAAACGCACGGCACGGATACCATCGGCCACCGACAGCTTTTCCAGCTTGTCATTGATCCGCGCCTTCTTGCGCATCCCGGCCGTATCGAAAATGCGCGTGGGCGTGCCCATCCATTCGGTGCGCACCGAAATCGCATCGCGGGTGATGCCCGCCTCGGGGCCTGTCAACAACCGGTCATAGCCAAGGATCTTGTTGATCAGCGTCGATTTTCCGGCATTGGGCCGCCCGATCACCGCGATCTGCAGCGGGCGCTTTGCGGTGGGCTTGTGCGCCTCAAGATCGGCCTCTTCCTCGGCCTCGGCCTCGGTCACATCGACATCGACCACCGGGGCATCTTCGGCCGCGCGTTCGGCAAAGCCTTCGGCATGGGGGCGCAGGATGTGGTAAAGGTCTTCCATCCCTTCGCCATGTTCGGCAGACAGCCGGACCGGCTCACCCAGACCCAGCCCCCAGGCCTCGATCGCGCCGGCATCGCCGGCCTTGCCTTCGGCCTTGTTCACGCCAAGGATCACGGTGGCCCCCCGCTTGCGCAGGATATCGGCAAACACCTCGTCTGACGGAGTAACCCCCACCCGGCCATCAATCAGGAACAGGCAGATATCGGCCATATCGACAGCGCGTTCCGTCAGCCGCCGCATCCGGCCCTGCAGGCTGTCATCGGTGACCTCTTCCAGCCCTGCCGTGTCGATCACGGTAAAGCGCAGGTCCATCAGCCGGGCATCGCCTTCGCGCAGGTCGCGGGTCACGCCGGGCTGGTCATCGACCAGTGCCAGCTTGCGGCCCACCAGACGGTTGAACAGCGTGGATTTGCCGACATTGGGACGGCCGACAATGGCGAGTGTAAAGGTCATCTCTGCCCTCCGGGGGCGCGGGTCATACAGGTCAAGCGGACGGCCTTACACCGGATCGGCCTCAACGGAAAGCGTGAAGTTGCCCGTTGGTGCCGACGACCAGCAGCATCCCCCCGGCCAGTGCCGGTTGCGCCGCAGCCCCGCCGGGAATTTCTGCCGTCGCGACCAGCGTGCCATCGGAGGGCGAAAACAGCCGCAGCACACCATCGCCAGACGCAACTGCAATCCGACCGCCTGCCAGAACCGGGCCATAATGCGGCGTCACGCGCAGGCGTTTCTTGGTCTTGGCCTTTTCGAAATAGGGCATTTCCACCGACCAGATACGCTCGCCCGTCGTGGCATCAAGACGGACCAGGCGGGCCTCGTCATTGACCAGGAACACCGAACCGCCCACCACCAGAACCGGCCCTTGCGCCCCTTCGGGTGCAACCCAGACCGTCTGGCCAGCGGTATCGAGCGCATAGGTGCGCCCGGCCATATTGCCCACATAGATGCGATCACCCGCCACAACCGGATCGCCGGTCAGATCGGTGATCCCGGCATAGCCCTTGCCCAGCCGGTTGCCGACGACATTGGCCCCCCAGGACCGCGTGCCCCCTGCCTTGAGCGCCGAGACAAGCTCGCCCGAAACCATCGGGAACAGCACCGATCCATCCATCACCGCAGGGGCGGAGGACCCGACAACCCCAAGCGCGGCATCGCTGCCCGGCACTTGCCAGCGCACCTTGCCATCGGTGGTTTCAACCGCCCAGGCCGAGCCATCGCGGCCGACCACATAGACGGTATTGCCTTCCACCGCCGGGGCACCGGCGACCGAGGCCCCCAGACGTTGCCGCCACAGGATGCGCCCCGAGGCCCCTTCCACGGCGATCAACTCGCCATAGACCGTGGCAATGAACACCTTGCCCCCGCCATAGGCCAGCCCGCCCCCCGAAATCTCGGACGCGCGGTCGGTGGCCGGGGTCAGATCGATGGACCATTGCACCGCCCCGTTCAACCCGGTGGCCTGCAGCCCGGCATTGGCATCCAGCGTATAGATGCGGTCATCGCCCACAACGGGAGCAGCCGAGATGCGGTTGCGGCGGCTGGAGCCTGTACCGATCGCCACGCTCCACACCCGCTGCGGTGCCGCTGACAGCGCGCCATGCGGCGACAGATGACGGGCATTGCCGGCGCGGTGTGTCCATTCGGCATTGGCCTGGGCGGCGGGCAAGGCGATGGGCCGCGCTGCATTCACCACCTGCGCCGTCGGGTCGCTGGGCCGGGGATTGGTTTCGCTGGGCTGGCTGGCCTCAAGATCGACACGGGTGCCAAAGCGTTCACCCGGCAGGATGACCTCTTTCTCGCAGGCGGCCAGCAGCGCCACAAGGGCAAGGCCGGATACGGCGGATTTCAGCAGCGTCACGGTATCACTCCCGGTCAGGCAAAAGGCGTGGTGGGACAGCGCAAATCAGCCCTGCGCCGGATCGCCGCCAAGGGCCACAATCATCTGGCTGGCCCGGTTGCGCAAGCCCCCGGGGGCCTCGGCATCCGAGACAAGCGCACGCAGGCTGGCAATGGCCGCATCGGTCTGGCCTTCCTCGATCAGAAGATAGGCCAGTTGTTCTGATGCCATCACCCGGAACACCCGGCCCGGCTGGGCCAAAGGTTCCAGCGCGGCGCGGCGATCGGCCAGCGGTATATCAGCGCCCTGCAGGGCGCTCCGGCGCAGGACGGCCAGATCGCGCCAGACCTGCGGCAGGCTGGCATCATTCGCCACCTTGTCCAATGCGGCCAGTGCTGCCGCCCGGTCGCGCGCCGGATCAGATGCCAGCATCAGATCGCGCAACGCAACCTGTTCACCATCGGCAGGCACGGCTGCCAGGGCGGCGCTGCGGGCTTCGGGCGTGTCGGCCTCCAGCGCCGTCAGCAGCGCATCCCCAAAGGCCTGCGCCCGCGCTGCGGCGCTGGCACGCTGCCATTCCGTCCAGGCGGCGCCCCCGACCACGGCCAGCACCAGCACGACGCCGATCCAGCCATATTTGCGGAACATCGCGAAAAGCTTGTCGCGGCGCACCTCTTCGGTGACTTCGTCGATGAAACTTTCGGGGTTGCTCACCGGTCTCTCCCATTCTTTGTGCTGTCTTACACGCAAGGCCAAGGGCTTGCCAAGGGCAGGATGGCGGGAGGACGGCGTTCAAGGCACCGCAGGGCCTGGTGCGGGAAATCTAACGTCCGTTCATCAAAGCCTGCGCAATCATCCGTGCGGCATCCGGATGTTCGCCGATGGCAGGCAAAAGCGGGCCCGAAAAGCCCGCCCGACGCAGGGCATGCGGCACATCATCCGACACATGGCCCGCACGAGTGGCAAAGAAGGGCAGGCAAAGCGCAGGCCCACGGATCGCCGCTGCCGCATCGGCCAGAAAAGGGGCTTCTTCCACATAGCCTGTCACAACCGGCGCGGGCCCCGCCGCGCGCAGCCGCGCAGCAAGGGATTCGGTTATTGTGGCCGAGGCGCGTGACACCTGCGAGCCATGCGCTGCCAGCAGCAACGTGGCGTCAGCAGGCAGGCCATGGGCGACACGGGCCGCCGCAGCCGTCTGGCCCAGCAGATCGGCCATGCCCGGGTCATGGCCGAAGGCAGGCAGTTGCTCGGAACCTCCTGCCCCCGCCTCTTGCAACCGGCGCGGCAGGGTTTTGCGGGTAAACCAGCCTTCGGCCATGAAAAATGGATAGATCACCGCATCGGGCAAGGCCGCCAATGCGGCCTCCAAGGCGCCCGGCAAGGCCAGCGTGGTGCCCGCCACCTGCCAGCCCGGCAACCACAGGCGCACCCGTGTCGCCAGCGCCATCATCCAGCCTTCTTGCGGCTGCGGATCGGCGGGCGACCCATGGGCCACAAGAATGGCACGGCGGCTGGCTTCATCGGTCATGGGTCCCCCTTGGCTGAGGCCAGAGATAGCCGGGGCATGGCGATTGTCCAGCACCTGCCTTCAACGGGCGAAACCCGTGGTCATTTCGGCGGCACAATGGCTGATGAAGGCCCGCACTGTCTGGGCGGCACGCGCGCCTTCGGCCAGAACCAGCCCAAGACGGATCGTCCGCACAGGCGCAGATGCGCCGCCGTCCAGTGGCACAAAAACCAGCGGGCAGCCATCGGGGCTGCGATCCGACCAGGGCGGGATATTGGCGATGGAATAACCAAAGCCCTGCCCCACAAGGCTTTGCATCACCGCCATGTCGCGGGTGCGCTCGGCGATGCGGGGGCGCAGACCGGCAGCGGCGAAAAGCGACAGAAAGTAGTCGGCCGACAGCGGCAGGTCGAGCAGCACCATCGGATGCGGGGCCAGATCGCCCGGGCTGACCGAACCCCGCCCGGCCAGCGGATGCCCCGCCGGAAACAGCGCATAGGGCGGCAGCTCGGCCAGCGGCACGAATTCCAGATCGGGCGGGATCATCAGATCATATGACAGGGCCAGATCCAGATCGGCCCGGCGCAACCCATCAAAGATTTCCTGCTGATTGCGTTCGAACTGATGGAAATCGACAGCCGGATACCGGTCGATGAAACTGCGACGCAGACGCGGCAGGACGACCTGTGCAAAGGTCACAAGGCAGCCTACCGCCAAGGGCCCACCCACCTGCCCGGTGATGCGGTTGGCCAGATCGTTCAACTGCGCCGCCTGGGCCAGCACCACCCGGGCCTGTTCGACAAATTGCCGCCCGCCTTGAGTCAGCGACAGGCCATGGGCGTGTTTGCGCACGAAAAGCGGCAGTCCGAATTCCTGTTCCAACTGTGCAATGGCCGCCGAAATGGAAGGCGATGACACATTCACCTTGTCCGACGCCTGAGCAATGGACCCATATTCGCCGACAGCGACCAGATATTCCAACTGGCGCAAGGTAAAGCGCAGGGGCATCCGTCGCCTTTCGCTGATTTGGGTTAGGGTCAGCCTAACCCTTGGCAGGGTCTGCGCCAAGAGGCAACAGATCCTCAAGCCGCGCCAGAGGGCGGCACAGCGCGGTGCCCCGGTCTGTCTGCACAAAGGGCCGTTCCACCAGAACCGGATCCGCCAGCATTGCAGCAAGGATCGTGGCTTCTGCGGCGCCCCGCAGCGC
The DNA here is from genome assembly GCF_036964905.1 of Gemmobacter denitrificans. Classification (NCBI taxonomy): domain Bacteria; kingdom Pseudomonadati; phylum Pseudomonadota; class Alphaproteobacteria; order Rhodobacterales; family Paracoccaceae; genus Gemmobacter; species Gemmobacter denitrificans. Next base: position 128,198 of record NZ_JBALHR010000001.1, on the reverse strand, counting down.
CGCAGCACCGGGCGCCTTGTGGCGCAACGCATCGGAAGGACGCAGGCCTGCCGCCGCAAGCAAATCCTGCAGGCTTTCCTCTGTCCAGCCCGTATCCAGGTAGCGGATCACCCGCGGCGTCAGGCCCGCATCCTCCAGCGCGGCCAAAGCCTTGCGCGAGCTGGAACAGGCAGGATTGTGCCAGATCGTGGCTGCGGGATTGCTTTTCGTCATGGTCCAATCCTAGGTCAGCCCCTTGCCCGGATGCAACCGCCGCAGTTCCGGCAGGGCACGGAAATGCAGGAGAATTGCCCATGATTCACCACAATTATCGCCTAGACCCAGCCCAATCGTTCATGTGCCGGGGCAGAAGATGGATCCGACCTATACTTTGTACATCCTGATGTTCCTGGGTTTCATGGGCATGGATCTGGGCCTGTTCAGTTCGGATGACGACGAGGAAACGCCAACGCCCGTCGATCCCGAGAACCCGCTTTACGAGGCCGAAGACTATTCAGCCCGTATCGACGGAACCGATGGCGATGATGACCTTGAACCGCCCGCCGGCCAAGAGAACCTTGCCTGGTTCCTTCTGGATGGCGATGACAGTCTGGACGGTTCAGACAGCGATGATTACGCCAATCTTGGCGCGGGCGATGATCTGGCCCTTCTGCGGGAGGGCAACGACATCGCGATGGGCGGCACCGGCAATGACACCATCGATTCCGGCGTGGGCTTCGATACGGTTTCCGGTGGCGAGGGCGACGATGAACTGGATGGAAATGGCGGCAATGATCTGCTTGCCGGCCATGTCGGCAATGATACCGTCCTGGGCGGCAGCGGATCAGACATGCTTTATGGCGGGGATGGTGATGATTTCCTGTCGGGCATGTCGGAAACCCGCAGCGAAAATGAAGGCGATGCCCAGGTGGATGGGCTCGACACGCTGGAAGGCGGCGCGGGCAATGACCGGCTGTTGCTGGGCCTTGGGGATCGTGGCACCGGTGGCGCGGGCAATGATCTGTTCCAGATCGACCGGCGCAACGATGAACTGGATCAGATCACCCAGATCACCGATTACGGCACAGGCGACCGGCTGGAGCTGTTCTACACCCCTGCCACCGATGATGAGGGCAATGCGATCACCCCGGAGATTACCGTCACCGCCAATGAGGATGGCACGGCTGGCATCATCCGCTTTGACGGCGCGGTGATCGCCGAGGTTCTGGGGGGCCAGAACCTGACGCTCGATGACATCGCGCTGGTGACAGACCCGAGCCGCCCCTAGGTCAAGCGGCCTCGGCCTCTTCCTCGGCGGCCTGTAGCGCCCACATGGCCGCATAACGCCCGCCACGTGCCAGAAGCGCCTCATGGGTGCCTTCTTCAAGAATGCGGCCTGCCTCCAGCACCACGATGCGGTCGGCATCGGCAATGGTCGAAAGCCGGTGCGCAATGGTGATCACGGTGCGGCCCTGCCCCATTTCACGCAGCGAATGCTGGATGTCGCTTTCGGTCTGGGTATCCAGCGCCGAAGTGGCCTCGTCCAGCAGCAGGATCGGCGGATTTTTCAGCAAGGTGCGCGCAATGCCCACGCGCTGCTTTTCCCCACCTGACAGCTTCAATCCGCGCTCCCCCACCGTGGTGGCATAGCCATCGGGCAGCGACAGGATGAAATCATGGATGCGCGCGGCCCTGGCTGCGGCCTCCACCTCTGCCTGAGTGGCATCGGCGCGGCCATAGGCGATGTTGTAATAGATTGTATCGTTGAACAGCACGGTATCCTGCGGCACCACCCCGATGGCCCGGTGCAGGCTGTCTTGGGTCACCTCGCGGATATCCTGCCCGTCGATCGTCAGCCGCCCGGCGGTCACGTCATAGAACCGGAACAGCAACCGTCCGATGGTCGATTTGCCCGACCCCGAGTGACCCACCAGCGCCACAGTCTGACCGGGTGGCACATCCAGCGTGATGCCCTGCAGGATCGGCCGTTCCGGGTCATAGGCGAAATGCACATCTTCCAGCCGGATATGCCCCCCCGCGACGCGCAGCGCAGCTGCGCCCGGCTTGTCGGTGATTTCAGCCGGCTGCAGCAAAAGGCCGAACATCTGCCCCATATCGACCAGCGCCTGACGGATTTCGCGATAGACCGTGCCCAGGAAGTTCAGCGGCATGGTGATCTGGATCATATAGGCATTGACCATGACGAAATCGCCCACGGTCAGCACCCCCGCCTGCACACCTTTGGCCGCCATGACCATGACCGCCACCAGACCGCTGGTGATGATGAGCGATTGCCCGGCATTGAGAAACGCCAGCGACTGCCCGGTCTTGACGGCCGCGGCCTCATATCCCTCCATCGCGCGGTCATAACGCGCGGCTTCACGCCCGGCGGCGGCAAAGTAGCGGACAGTTTCGAAATTCAGCAGGCTGTCGATGGCTTTCTGATTTGCGTCGGTGTCCTGATCGTTCATCTGGCGCCGGATCGCCACGCGCCATTCTGTCACCTTCAGGGTAAAGGTGACATACAGCGCGATGGTCACGACCACGACCACCATATATTGCCAGCCGAACAGCAAGGCGAAGATCGCGGCGACCATGGACAGTTCGAGGATCAGCGGCCCGATCGAAAACAGCATGAAGCGGAGCAGGAAATCGACGCCCTTCACCCCGCGTTCGATGATGCGCGACAGCCCGCCGGTCTTGCGGGTGATGTGATAGCGCAGCGACAGTGCATGGATGTGGGTAAAGGTTTCCAAGGCCAGCTTGCGCAGCGCCCGTTGCCCGACCCGCACGAACACCGCGTCGCGCAATTCGCCAAACGCCACTGCCCCCAGGCGCGCAAGGCCGTAGGCCACCGTCAGCCCCACCGCTGTCAGCCCGATCAGCGTGCCAGTATCGGGGGTATCGCCCGCCAGCGCATCCACTGCCTGTTTGTAGAAGAAGGGGGTCGAGACCGACACGATCTTGGCCGCCACCAACATTGCCAGCGCCATGACAACGCGGCGCTTTACCCAGCTTTCGCCCCGGGGCCAGAGATAGGGGGCCACGCGGCGCAGAGTCACCCAGCCGCTGGTGCTGGGGGTATCGGCATCGGAAGAAGTCATCGAGTCGGTCGGTCGGCGCATGCGGGCTTCCTTGCCCTTGCCGGTTGATCGCGCGGCAAGGCTGGGTTACACAGGTTCAATTCAACGTTTCATGAGTAGTTGAAAGATGGAGCGGAGTAAAGTCCTCGCCTGCCTGTCCGCCCTGGCCCATGAGGCCCGGCTTGATCTGGTGCGCCTGCTGGTGCGCCGGGGCGAAGCCGGGATGGCAGCCGGCGATATCGGGCGGGAACTGGGTCTGACCGCCTCGCGCCTGTCCTTTCATCTGGCCGCGCTGGAACAGGCCGGGCTGTTGCGATCGCAGCGGGTGTCGCGCAATGTGATCTATGCGGTGGACACGGCGGCCATCGGCCAGATGATTCACTATCTTCTGGCCGATTGCTGCGCCGATCATCCCGAAGTGCGCGCCTGTTGCGATGGTGCGCGCGGGCTCAGTTCCCTGTCGGCACCGTGAACACCTGCCCCGGATAGATCAGGTTCGGGTCGCGGATCTGATCCTTGTTGGCCTCGAACACCTTCACATAAAGCACCCCGTCGCCAAAATTGTCGCGTGCGATGCGCCACAGGGTAAAGCCCGGCTGCACGGTTACGGTAACCGGCTGGGGAGCTGGCGCGGGTTCGGCCGTTGTGGTGGCTGCAGGCGCTGCGGCACCCGTCGCAGCCACCGCGTCCGGTTCAGCCGCAGGAGTGGCCGGGGCCGCAGCCGTGGCTGCAGGCTCGGCGGGTGTGTCGGGCACGGTGCCAGCTTGCGGCGCGGGGTCGGGCTGGGCCTGTGCGGCGGGGCTGGTCTCGGTCGCACCGGCCTGCGCACCTGACGCCAGCGGCACACCGGGTGCGGCAGGGGGCTTGATGACAGCGGCCAGCGCCTCAATCGTTTCGCGCTGGAACGGCGTTTCAAACCGGGCGGTCACTGCGCCACTGCCATCGAGTTGATCGGCGCGCAGGGTGTAAAGCCCGGGCGCCACATCGCGCAGCACCTTCATCCAGCTGCCATTGGCCGACACCAGAGCCTGCGCAATTTCGGCATTGTCGAGATAAAGGCGCACCGTCGCCCCGGGCTGGCCCTGCCCCGACAATTGCACCGCCCCATCGGGCAGATAGGTGATGGCGGCAATGGTCAGGTCGGCTGTAGAGCCTTCGCCCTGCAGAACCTGAACCCCGGTGTCATCAATCAGAATGGCCGTTGGGGGCGCCTGCGGTTCTGCTGCGGCAGGCTCTGCCGCCAACTCGGCCACGGCTGCGCCCTCTGGCGTCGTGGCTTCTGCGACGGTTGCCGGATCCGGACCCACCACAGGTTCAATGGCAACGGATTGGTCCGAAACGCTTTCTTGTCCGTCCAGCCTTGCAACCATGGTCAGTAGCCGTGGCTGATCCGAGGCAGGCAGGCTGAACATCGCCACAAAAGCCCCGGCCCCATCCGCCACGGCCTGCGCGGTTTCCGCCCCATCCACCAACAGCGCGACCGAGGCGCCGACCGGCGCACGTCCGGCGACCAGCGCCTCGCCCTCGGGTGTGATCCGCACAGTATCAAAACTGGGGGCCGCCAGGGGTGCGGGATCGGCAACGGTGGCCTGCCCCGAAACCGGCTGGCCTGTTGGTTCTGCCACAGGTGCCGGCTCTGCGGACGGCACGGGTTCGGGGGTTGGCACCGACGCAGGCTCTGATCCCGCACTGATCAGGGGCACCGGGGCGGGTGCAGGTGGGCGCTGCACATACCACAACAAGGCCACCACCGCTGCAACCCCAACCGCCACGGCCCCCGCCGTTGCAGCACCTGCCCCGCCGAAGATCTTGTTTCCAGACATCACATCCCCTTCCCGACGCTCTTGTCCGGCGCCGCTTCCTTTTGCCCAGAAACCCCGATACACCCTGAAAAAGCAACAGGATTCAGGGCAAGAAACAGGATTTCAGGGGTCGCCATGTCCTTCACCCATTCCATCTGTGTCTTCTGTGGCGCGCGCAGCGGCACCAACCCTGCCCATGCGACCGCAGCGCGCGAAACCGGGGCGATGATCGCATCCCAAGGATGGCGGTTGGTCTATGGGGCGGGGGATGTCGGGCTGATGGGCGAAGTGGCGCGCAGTGCCATGTCCGCCGGTGCATCCAGCCTTGGGGTGATCCCCGTTCATCTGATGCAGCGCGAAATCGGCAAGCGCGACCTGACCCAGTTTGTGATCACGCAGGACATGCATGAACGCAAGAAGGTCATGTTCATGAATTCCGATGCCATTGTGGTGCTGCCGGGCGGTGCCGGATCGCTGGACGAATTTTTCGAAGTGCTGACCTGGGCGCAGATCGGGCTGCATGGCAAACCGATCTTCCTGCTGGATGTGAAGGGCTATTGGCAGCCCCTGATCGGGCTTCTCGATCACATTATCGCCGAAGGGTTTGCCGATGCCACGATGCGGCAGCTGTTTTCCATCGTGCCGGATGTGACGCGCCTGCAAGCCGATCTTAGTGACGCCCTGACCCGGGGCTGAAGCCCATAACCTGCCTGAACAGGCCTGCCCCCCACAGCCTTGATGATCCGGCCCCATTTGTGTGGCCCGGCCGTCCCGTATTGGGCCAACACATGCCGCTACGGAAGCGAAGCCCCAGGGATCGCGCCTGATTTCATCCCCGGAAAGCATTGGGAAAGAAATCCTCCGTATAAGGCCAGATGTGGAGAGGTCGCGATGAATGGATTTGTGATGGGCAGTTCGGTGGTGGCCGTGGCTCTTTCGCCGCTTCTGGCGCTGTTTGCCGCTGCGCCCCCGCCTGAAGGGGGGGTTGCGCTCGTGGTCGCCGCGCCCTGGGGCAAGGCAGCCGCGCAAGTCGCGCAGGATGCGCACATCCAGGAAATCGGCCCGGAACGCGCGCCGATCGGTGTTCTGGTTAAGTTGGGAGACGAGGGCTCTGTCACCCGGCTCTACGAAAACGGTGCCTGGTTTGTGGTCAATGGGCAAAGGATTCTGGAATTATGCAGCAGTTGAAAAGCAACCTGTCATGGTTGGCAGAAGGAACGTCATTCGTCGGCAATGAAAGTGCCGCGCTGAAGGTCTGTTCATGGGTGATGATCCCGGTTCCCGCTTTGGCGGCGCTGATCCTGAATGATCTGTCCACCTGGTGGATTTTCGCGGCCATCAGTATTGGCCTTGGGGTTCTGACCGATCAGACAAAATCCATGCAGCCCGACACGCGCGACTATGTGCTGAGCTTCTGTTTCGTGGCCCATTGCATCTTGTTCACCGCATCGCTGACGGGCCATCCGTGGCAGATGGATACGCATATGCTGTTTTTCGCGGCATTGGCGATCGTTTCAACCCTGGGCAATCCGATGGCATTGCTCTTTGCCACGGCGCTTGTGGCGGTTCACCATCTGTCGTTCAGCATCGTGATACCAAGCCTTGTCTATCCGGGGGGTGATCTGCTGTCGAACCTGGCGCGGACGGTGCTTCACGCGGTCATCGTTCTGATGGAAACCGGTGTTCTGCTGATCAGCATGAAGCTGCGAAGCGAAGCGCGCGCCGAAGTGCTGCTGCAGCAAGAAGCTGTCAAGGCCCAGGCCGAAGCCGCCTCCATCGCAGAGGCCACAGCCATCGAAAACCAGAGATATGCGGCACAGGTTGTCGCCGTGTTTGGTGAACATCTGGCCGAGCTTGCACGGGGCAATCTGAATTGTGAAATTCCGCAGAACTTCCCGGCGGAATATGAACAATTGCGCGAAACCTTCAACGCCACGGTTGCCGCGCTGAACGAAACGATCAACGAGGTCGTCGCCGCGTCCATGGGGATCGACGACACCGCAAAAGACGTGACGCGGGCATCGGAAGACATGTCCCGTCGGTCGGAAAGCCAGGCGGCAACCCTGGAAGAAACCGCCGCTGCCATTGCTGAGATGACAGCCTCTGTCCGGTCCGCGGCAGAGGGGGCACGGAATGTGGAACAGGTGATGGGGCAGGCCCGTACCGAAGCCGAACAAAGCGGCGCCATTGTCCGCAACGCCGTGGTCGCGGTGCAGGCAATCGAAAGCTCGGCCAAGAAAATTGCCCAGATCATCAATGTGATCGACGAAATTGCCTTCCAAACCAACCTGCTGGCCCTGAATGCCGGGGTAGAAGCCGCGCGCGCAGGCGATGCCGGTCGCGGCTTTGCCGTCGTCGCAACCGAAGTGCGGGGATTGGCACAGCGCTCGGCCGATGCCGCGACCGAGATCAAACAGCTTATCAGTGACAGCACCCAGCAAGTGGACAAGGGCGTCCTGCTGGTCCGGAATGCCGGGGAATCGATTGGCCAGATCGTTCACAGGGTCAATGAAATCTCGGGTCTGGTGACAAACATCTCGCAGGGCGCAATGGAACAGGCCAATGGCCTGAACGAGATCAACACCGGAATGCGCGAACTGGATCAGGCCACGCAGCGCAACTCCGCGATGGTCGAGGAAGCCACCTCTGCCTGCAAGGCGCTGCATACGGATGCAAGTCGTCTCGCAGGGCTGATGTCCCGGTTCCAGATCAGGGCATCGGGCGGAAGAATGCCGAAATGGGTGGCCTGAACCTGTCCGACGGCCAAGCCCTAAAGGCTATTGCCGCTTATGAACAAGGGCCAGCAAGCTCCACCAGATAGGTGGTCTTGCCTGGGCCTTGGGGCAGAACCGCCGTCAAATGCACGGTCAGATCGCAGTCTTGCACCCGCACTGTCCAGATATCGCGCCCGTCCTTGGTTGTGCCCGAATTGCTGATCGCACCGATCGGAGCCTGCCGGACGGCATCGGCCACGGCCGCATCACCCAGGATCGCCGTGATCTTTTCGGCGCTGTCGTAATAAGGCGAAAGCGCCGCCAACGCGGGCTGCGCCGCAATCAGGGCCAAGACTGCGAGGGCACGCTTGGGCATAGGGCATCCTTTCTGAGGCTGATGTTGCAGCATTGCAGCCACCCATTGCCGGTTCAACCCCCTTTTCTTTTGTCGCGCCGGACATATGATTTCGCCCATGCCCTATGAATGGCTTCCTTCCTCCTCAGAAGGTGACCGCCTTCACCTTTGGCCCTACCGGTCCTTGCCGCGCAGGGGCTTTGTCTGGTTTGTGGGCGGAACGGCTGCCCTGATCGCAGTCCCATTGCTGACGGTGATCGGCTCGCCCGTGCTTTGGGGGCTGCTGCCCTTTCTTTGCCTGGCCATTGCCTTCCTGTGGTGGGCCTTGCAGCGATCCTATCGTGATGGCGAAATTCTGGAAGACCTGCAGCTGACCGACAGCCGCATTACCCTGACGCGCCACGGCCCACGCGGCACCCGCAGGGAGTGGGAGGCAAATCCCTATTGGGTGCGTATCGCGCTGCATACGACCGGCGGGCCGGTGCCGCACTATCTGACGCTGCAGGGCGGCCCACGCGAGGTGGAGCTTGGCGCCTTCCTGACCCCCGAGGAACGGCAGGCATTGGCACGCGACCTGACCTTGCGGCTGGCGACCCGGCGCTGAGTGTCAGGGGGCTTCTGGCGCGTTTCTTCAATACAGCGGCGCGCAATTCGGCCCATATGGCAAGACCATCAGACAGGAGCCTGACGATGATCTTCCGCTATACCATTCTTTATGTGCAGGACGTGCGCGCCACGCTGGATTTCTATGCCCGTGCCTTTGGCCAGACGCAGGGATTTCTGCACGACTCGGGCGATTTCGGCGAATTGCAGACCGGCGAAACCAAACTCAGCTTCTGTTCCATCGCGCTGATGGGACAATTGGGCAAGAAGGTTGCAACCGAACCGTCCGCCCTGCCCGCCTTTGAAATTGCCTTTGAAACCGATGATGTGCAGGCGGCGCTGGACCGCGCTCTGGCCGCCGGGGCCGAACTGGTGCAGGGGGTCGAACAGATGGATTGGGGCCAGACCACCGCCTATGTGCGCACACCGGACGGCACCATGGTCGAAATCTGCACCGCAGTCGGCTGATCCGGCCTAAAGTCCGGGCGCAAGAATGGCGTCCATGGCCCTGGCATCGGCCAACAACCGGGCGGGCGTGGCGGCATGAAACTGGCGCGCCTCCCGGGTGAAATGGGCCTGATCGGCAAACCCGGCATCCACCGCCGCCTCGACCAGCGGGATGCCTTGCCGCGCAAGGGAAAGCGCCTGCCGCAACCGGATCAGCCGCAGCCAGAACAGCGGCGGCTGGCCGGTCAGGTGTCGCGCCATCCGCTGCAGGCTGCGCGGGCTGACCCCCAATCGTCGTGCAAGGCCCGTAACCCCGACCGCCGGGTACTGCCGTGCCTCGACCAGCAGATCCTCTACCGGGGCGGGCACATGACATAGCGCCGCCACAGCCGCCTGCCCGGCTTCGGGATCATCCGCCTTCAACTGATGGAACAGATCGTCAGGCACCTGCGCGCCGGGTGCCAGCCGATGCCCGATCAGCGCGGCCCCTGCCGCGCCTGTCAACACCCGCCGCTGCGGATCGAGCGTGGAAAGCTTCCAGAACGGGGCGACACCGGGCATCTGCACCCAGATCACATCGCGACAGCCATCGGGCCAGATGCAAACCGGCCCGGATTGCAGCCGCGATACATGCCAGCTCGCCCGAATGATGCCCCGATCTGTCAGGCCAGCTTGTCCTTCACCATCGGACCCACCGCGCCGAAATCCATCTGGCCGGTATATTTGGCCTTCAGAACGGCCATCACCTTGCCCATGTCGCGAATGCTGGTCGCCCCGGCCGCGTCAATCGCCGCGTCAATCGCAGCCCCCACTTCACCGGCCTCCAGCTGACGTGGCAGAAATTCGGAAATCACCCCGATTTCCGCCATTTCCTTTTCCGCCAGTTCCAGCCGCCCGCCTTCTTCATAGGCGCGGGCACTTTCCTGCCGCTGCTTCACCATCTTGCCCAGGATCGCGGTGATCGCGGTATCATCCACTTCGCCCGCCTCGGACTCGCCGCGCAGCGCGATCTCGCGATCCTTGATTGCGGCGTTGATCAGGCGCAGGGTGGAGAGGCGATCCGCCTCCTTGGCCTTCATCGCTTCTTTCAGCGCCGTTTGCAGCTGCTCACGCAAGCTCATGGTCATGTCATCCATCGGTTTCGCCAGATTGTGAGGATACAGGCTGGCTGCAGGCGTGACAACTGTGAACGGCCAAGGCAAGCCATTGATCGTGCACGATTATTTAATTTACCCTTTGTCGACCGATGCGCCCTTGACCATGGATCGCCCTGCCCGTAGGTTCCCAGCCGTTTATCCGGAGAGTCGCCATGCCCAGCCAGACCGCACCCACCGCCTGCCTTGCCCTTGCAGACGGAACGATCTTCTACGGCAAAGGATTCGGCACCCCGGGTGAAACGGTGGCGGAACTGGTCTTCAACACCGCAATGACCGGCTATCAGGAGATCATGACCGATCCTTCCTATGCCGGGCAAGTCGTGACTTTCACCTTTCCCCATATCGGCAATACCGGGGTGACGGCAGAAGATGACGAAACGGCCGATCCCGTTGCGGCAGGCATGGTGGTGAAATGGGACCCGACAGAGCCGTCCAACTGGCGCGCGACGTCGGACCTGCAGCAATGGATGGCGGCAAAGGGACGGATCGGTATTGGTGGCATCGACACCCGCCGCCTGACCCGGGCGATCCGCCAGCAGGGCGCACCGCATGTGGCGCTGGCCTTCAACCCCGAGGGCCAGTTTGACATCGCGGCGCTCGTCGCCAAGGCGCGGGCCTGGAAAGGGCTGGTCGGGCTTGATCTGGCAAAGGGTGTATCCTGTACCCAATCCTATGTCTGGGATGAACAGCGTTGGGCCTGGCCGGACGGCTATACCCGCCGCGAAGGCCCCGGTCTGAAGGTGGTGGCGGTGGATTATGGCGCAAAGCGCAATATCCTGCGCTGTCTGGCATCAGTAGGCTGCGAGGTGATCGTATTGCCCGCAACAGCCACCGCCGAAGAGGTGCTGGCCCATAACCCCGAAGGGGTCTTCCTGTCGAATGGCCCCGGCGATCCGGCGGCGACCGGCGTCTATGCAGTTCCGATGATCCAGGGCGTGCTGGCGCGTGACCTGCCGGTCTTTGGCATCTGCCTTGGCCACCAGATGCTGGCGCTGGCGCTTGGGGCCAAGACTGTCAAGATGGGCCATGGCCACCATGGAGCCAACCATCCGGTCAAGGAAGTGCAAACCGGCAAGGTGGAAATCACCTCGATGAACCACGGCTTCACGGTCGATGCCCAGACCCTGCCGGCAGGGGTGATTGAAACCCATGTCTCGCTGTTTGATGGCACCAATTGCGGCATCGCGATTGAAGGCAAGCCGGTTTTCTCGGTGCAGCATCACCCCGAAGCCAGCCCCGGACCGCAGGACAGTTTCTATCTGTTCGACCGTTTCGCCAAGGCGATGCAGGAACGTCGTGCGGGCTGATATCCGGCATTTCAGTTGAATACGCCGCAGATCACTCGCTCGCGTTAACCATTCATTAACCTTTTCTCTGCGATGCTTGTGTGTCGCAAGAGAAACCCCATGACGCTGCAACGCCAAGGCCTGCTTCCGGACCTCACACCGCCGATGCAGCCCTTTGGGGTTTCCAAGCCTTGGGCACCGGGCGGGCCAAACGCCGAAACCCTTGGCATTCAATTGGTGCGCGATGGTCTGGTTGCGCCCGACGATCTTGTGCAGGCCTTGGCTCTGCATGCCCAGCAGCGGGGGCGGCTGGTAGACATCCTGCTTTCACGCGGCATGATCAGCGAAATTGCGCTGTTCAGGGCGCTGGCGCGACAATGGACCGCGCAGATCGTCGATCTGCAACAGGATCCCCCGGACCCACGATTGATTGACAAATTGGGAACAGCCACCGCCCTGCGAGACGGTCTGCTGCCGTGGCGACAGATTGGCAATGTGACCGTGGTCGTCACCGCACATCCCGAGGATTTCAAACGGCATCGTGCCGGCCTGATTTCGGTATTCGGTCAGGTTTCGATGGCTCTGGCCCCTTTGGGCCAGATCGAGGCGGCCATCCTTGCCATGCGCGGCCCCGAGATGGACCGGCGCGCGCTGACCAGTGTGCCCGCCGAGGAAAGCTGCCGTGGCTGGGGCAGCGACACACAGCGCAACTGGCTTCGCTTCGGCGTCGCGTTTCTGGCGATCTGGCTCTGGCTTGCGCCGCTCAGTCTGCTTTGGGTGCTGGTCATCTGGGCTGTCGGTACATTGTTTCTGGCCACTGTTCTGAAAACTGCGGCCGCTTTCGCAGCCCTGCATCGCCCGCCCCCCGAACCCGACCATGAACCTGTGCAACGCCAGCCTGTCGTTTCGATCATGGTGGCGCTCTATCACGAAAGCACCATTGCGCCGCGACTGGTGCGTCGCTTGTCCCGGCTCGATCACCCGCGCGAATTGCTCGATATTCTTCTTGTCGTCGAAGAAGAGGACGAGATGACCCGCAGCGCCCTGCAACAGGCGGAATTGCCACCCTGGATGCGGATTGTGGTTGTCCCCGACGGGCGATTGAAGACCAAGCCGCGGGCGCTGAACCACGCATTGGATTGTTGTCGCGGCAGCATCATCGGGGTCTATGATGCCGAAGACGCCCCTGAGCCCGACCAGATCCGACGCGTGGTCCAGCGCTTCCACAATCGCGGCCCCGAGGTGGCCTGCCTGCAAGGCGTGCTGGATTTCTACAATGCACATACAAACTGGCTCAGCCGCTGCTTCACCATGGAATATGCGGCCTGGTTCCGCATCATCCTGCCAGGACTGGAACGCCTGGGGCTGCCCATCCCGCTGGGCGGCACCACGCTGTTCTTCCGGCGCGGAGCGTTGGAATCGCTGGGGGCATGGGACGCGTGGAATGTGACCGAAGATGCCGATCTGGGGATGCGGCTGGCCCGGCATGGCTTTCGGACCGAATTGATCGACACCACCACCTTTGAGGAGTCCAACTGCCGGGCTGTACCCTGGATCAAGCAACGATCGCGCTGGCTCAAGGGGTACATGATGACCTATGCCGTGCATATGCGCCGCCCTGGCCTGCTGCTGCGGCAATTGGGATGGTGGAAGTTTGCGGGCTTTCAGGTGTTTTTCCTGACCACCCTGTCGCAGTTCCTGCTGGCTCCCGTGCTTTGGACTTTCTGGGCCGTGCCTCTCGGCCTGCCCCACCCGGTGGCTGACGCGCTGCCCCCGCTCATGGGTATTGCCCTGTCAGGCACCTTTCTTTTTACCGAGGCAGTGCTGCTGGCCGTCACCCTCGCGGCAATGCGGCAGTCGCCCAACCGGATCAACCCAGTCTGGGCATTGGTTCTGCATTTCTATTTTCCGCTGGGTGCGCTAGCGGCCTACAAGGCCGTCTGGGAAATGGTCAAGGCCCCGTTCTGGTGGGACAAGACTTCGCACGGCCTGTTTGACCCGCATGATCATCTTTGATGTCATGGGCCGGGGCCATGGTCAGGCCCCGGTCGGTTGTGTCAGCCCGGTTCTCAGGCGGCGGGCATCCGGCTTTCCACCATGCCGGCATACCAGCTGGAACCGAAGGGGATGGCACTGTCGTCGAAATTATAGGCGGGGTGATGCACCATCGCCGTATCGCCATTGCCAAGGAAGATATAGGCACCGGGACGTTCGTTCAGCATGAAGCTGAAATCCTCGGCACCCATCAGTGGCGCTGTATCGGTATCGACCTTGCCTGAAACAGCCCGAGCGACCTCGGCGGCAAAGGCGGTATTCTCCGCGGCATTCACCGTCACGGGATAGCCGCGCTGGTAGTGCAGTTCGGCGCGGGCCCCAAGCGCCAGAGCCGTGCCCTCGACGATTTCCTTCAGGCGCTGTTCCACCTGATCCTGCACCGCCGCATCCATCGTGCGCACCGTGCCCTTCATCTTCACCACCTGGGGAATGACATTATGGGCCGTGCTGTCGGTCTGAACCGTGCAGATCGACACCACCACCTGTTTCAGCGGATCGACAGTGCGGCTGGCAATGGTCTGGGCCGCCACGATGATATGGGCCGCGACAACCGTGGTATCGACGCAGTCATGCGGCTTGGCGGCATGGCCGCCCTTGCCCGTGACCACGATGTCGAACTGATCCGCCGCTGCCATCATCGCACCGGGACGAATGGCGAAATGGCCAACCGGGATGCCGGGCATGTTGTGCATGCCATAAACTTCCTGAATGCCGAACCGGTCCATCATTCCGTCCTGCACCATTTCCCGCCCGCCGCCGCCGCCTTCTTCGGCAGGCTGGAAGATCACAACAGCCGTGCCATCAAAATTGCGCGTCTCGGCCAGATAGCGGGCCGCGCCCAACAGCATGGCCGTGTGGCCGTCATGGCCGCAGGCATGCATCTTGCCCGGCACCTTGCTGGCGTAATCGAGCCCGGTCTGTTCGGTGATCGGCAGCGCATCCATGTCGGCGCGCAGCCCCACGACGCGACCCGACGTATCGCTGCGCCCCTTGATCACGCCCACAACGCCGGTGCGACCGATGCCTTCGACCACTTCGTCACAGCCAAAGCTGCGCAGCAGATCGGCCACCTTCGCAGCCGTGCGATGCACTTCGAACAGCAGTTCCGGGTTTTCGTGAAAGTCACGGCGCCAGGCGGTGATTTCGGGCAGCAATTCGGCAAAGCGGTTCTTGGGCGGCATGTTCTTCGTCCTGTTGCAGTCAGGCCTCCAGCCTGCGCCGAAGCCCCGCCGCCCGCAAGCCCCCCGAACCTGTCAAAGTGACGGTCCGGGCGCGATTTTTGATCCATCGGTAAAACGCGACAAGCGGAATCGTTGCAGGTCATGCCCCACGGCCTGCCCGGCGACCAGATCGGCCACAACGCGCCCCATCCCCGGGCCGATACCAAAGCCATGCCCGCTCATGCCCGTAGCCAGCACAAAGCCGGGGATCGCCGCCACCCGGTCGATCACCGGCACCACATCGGGCATGGTGTCGATCATGCCCGCCCAGGCCGATTGCAGCTTGGGCTGGCCGATTGCCGGAAAGGCGCGGGCAAATTCCTGCTGCAGCTCGGCCACGATCCGGGCCGATGGCGCAGGGTTCAGGACCCGCATCCGTTCAAACGGGCTCGGCCTGTCCTTGTCCCAGCGGCGCGGCGTGCCCCAGGCATCGGGATAGGCGGCAGGGGCGCGCGGATGAAAGCGTGTTGACCTGAAATCCTTTTTCAGAACAGGAAGATATGCGCCGAAGTTGCGAAACGCATCCGGGCCTATGAAGAAATCATGGGACGCCCCCGGCGCCAGAGTATAGCCGCCATCGGCGCGGCGGCGGAACGCGAAATCATCATCGGCCGCATTGCCGGCAAAGACCTGCGGCAAGGGCACCGTGGCCAGAACCGTGGCCCGCACCGAAAGCTGCGGGATCACCACGCCTTCCGCCCGGGCAAACAGCGACGACCATGCCCCGCCTGCCAGCACTGCCTGATCGCAGGCAATGCGGCCCTGTTCGGTCACGACACCGACCACGCGACCCGCCGCCAGATCCAGCCCGCGCACGGCGCAGTTTTCCACGATCACCGCACCGCGCGCCACCGCGCCTTTCGCCAACAAGGGCACCGCAGCCCAAGGTTCCGCCCGCGCATCAGAGGGGGTGAACAATCCACCCTTCCAGACCTTGGCTGCGCCATCTATCCGGCCTGCAACCTCGGCCCCGGTCATCATATGCGTATCCAGCCCATGGGCGCGGGCATGGGCCAACCAATCTTCGAACCCAGCCATTTCGCGATCGGTCTTGGCCAGATACAGCACGCCTTCCTGACGGAACCCCAACGCTTCGCCAAACTCTTGCGACAGGGCTTTCCAGTGCCGCAGCGATTCGATCATGATCGGCAATTCGCCCAGATCGCGGCCCTGCTGACGCACCCATCCCCAGTTGCGGCTGCTTTGCTCACCGGCAATCCGGCCCTTTTCGCACAGCACCACCTTCAGCCCGCGTTCGGCCAGATGCCAGGCGGTCATGACGCCAATCACGCCCCCGCCGATCACCACCGCATCGCAGGCCTTGGGCGCAGGGCCGGGAAAGCGGATCGGGCTTGCTTCGGAAATCGGGAAGGGCGTCATTGGCACAGGTCCTGAACCAATGCCTCCATGAAGCGCCAGCCGGCCTCGAACTGGCTGACGGCCAACCATTCATCGGGCTGATGGGCCTGTGCAATATCGCCCGGGCCGCAGACAACCGTCGAATAGCCGACGGCCTGGAACTGCCCGGCTTCGGTGCCATAGCTCACCACGGATGTGGCATTGTCCCCGGTCAGCCTGCGCACCAACGCCTCGGCTGCGCCATTGGTTTCAGGCACAAGCGGCGGGACAAAGAACACCTGTTCCAGACGGATGCCGGTTTCGGGCCGGATCGCCTGCATGCCGGTTTCGATCCGTGCCACCTCGGCCCGCAGCTTTGCCACCCAATCCTGCGGGTTTTCGCCAGGCACAACGCGGAAGCCAAAGCCGAACTGACATTCGGCGGCAGTGATGTTTTCGGCCGTGCCCCCCCGGATCGTGCCGACATGCAGCGTCGTCCAGGACGGATCAAAGCTCGCCGCCATGGCAGACGGCGGGCGCAGGGCATTTTCGGCATTGATCCGGTTGGCCCAGTCGATCAGCCGCGCGCCTTCCATGATGGCGGAAACCCCGGTGTGCATGATGGAACTGTGCACCTCAAACCCCTGAACATGAACGCGAAATCCGTGTCCGCCCTTGTGCCCGTTCACCATGCGCATCTGCGAGGGTTCGCCCACCACCACTGCCGCCGCGCGCGGCAGGCGGGCAGCCATTTCGGCGATCATCGGTTCTGCCCCGATGCAGCCCAGTTCTTCATCATAGGAAATCGCGATCTGCAGCGGGCGCTTCAACGGGGCCTGCGCCGCCCGCCCCATCGCCGCCAGCGCAAGGGCGACAAAGCCCTTCATGTCGCAGACCCCGCGCCCGTACAGCCGACCATCGCGTTCGGTGACAGTCCAGGGATCCGAAGTCCAGTCCTGCCCGTCTACCGGCACCACGTCACTGTGCCCGGACAGAATCACCCCGCCCGGCACATCCGGACCGATCTGGGCATAGAGTGCAGATTTCTGCCCGCCCGGGTGCCAGACCCGTGTCGCGGTGATGCCATGCCCTGCAAGCCAGGCTTCCACCCAATCGATCAGGGGCAGATTGCTGTCCCGACTGACGCTGGGGAAGCTGACCAGATGTTGCAGGATTTCACGGGCCGCGTGCTGATCGGGCATGTCTTTCTCCGTCTTGTCGGGCCGAGCCTGCCGCCGGGGAAAGGCAAAGGCAAGCCCGGTCAGCGCGATAAGCAGCCTGCCATTCGCAGCGGGCATTCTGCCGAAAGCCGCTTGCGAGACGTTGAAAAATCTCTAACACTCGAGGAAGAAACGAAGCCAAGGGCCGTAATCTTGGCACGAAATAAGAACAAAAACAAAGAACTGGGGGGTTACCTATGCCCGATGGGGCGCAGCCCGTGCTTGATGTTCGCGGCCTTAAAACCGTGTTTCACACCCGCGGCGGCGAGGTTCATGCCGTCAATGACGTGAACTTTCACCTGATGCCGGGCGAATTGCTGGGCGTTGTGGGCGAAAGCGGTTCGGGAAAATCGGTGACGATGATGTCGCTGATCCGCCTGCTGCCCTCGCCCCCGGCCGAAATGCGAAGCGGGCAGGTGCTGCTGGGCGGGCTGGACCTGCTGAAGGCCAGCCCCGAAGAACTGCGTCAGGTGCGCGGGGCGCGGGTCGGGTTCGTGTTTCAGGACCCGATGACCAGCCTGAATCCGGTTTTCACCGTCGGCAATCAGATCATGGAACCGCTGCGCACCCATATGGGCATGACGAAAGCCCAAGCCGAAACGCGGGCGGTGGAATTGCTGGAACTGGTCGGTATTCCGGATGCGCGCAAACGCCTGAAAGCCTATCCGCATCAGTTTTCCGGCGGGATGCGCCAGCGGGTGATGATCGCCATTGCCCTGGCCTGCGACCCCGAGGTGCTGATTGCCGATGAACCGACCACGGCACTGGATGTGACGATTCAGGCGCAAATCCTTGAACTGGTGAAGGAACTGCGCCAGAAGCTGGGCATGGCGATTGTCTGGATCACCCATGATCTGGGCGTTGTGGCCGAAATTGCCGACCGCGTTCTGGTGATGTATGGCGGTCAGGTCGTGGAACAGGCCCCGGTGAAAGAGCTGTTCCGCAACCCGCAGCACCCCTATACCCGCGCGCTGTTGCGCACCATTCCGCGCCTTGGCGGGCAGCGTGGCGAAAGGCTGCAGGCCATCGAAGGCCAGCCGCCGATCCTTGTCGGCCCTCCGGTTGCCTGCCCGTTCCGGGGCCGCTGCACCCATGTGATGCCGGTCTGCGAAAGCCAGAACCCCGCACGCCGCCCCGTCGATGGCCAGCCGCTGGGCTTTGGCCATGACGTTGCCTGCCACTGGAGCCCGGAGCCCGGCCATGCGTGACGACGCCCTTCGCCCGCTGGTCCGGGTACGCAATCTGAAAATGTACTTCCCGATCTATAGCGGACTGCTGCGGCGCCATAGCGGCAATGTAAAGGCCGTGGACAATGTCAGCTTTGACATTTTCGAAGGCGAGACGCTGGGGCTGGTGGGCGAATCCGGCTGTGGCAAATCCACGGTCGGGCGCAGTCTGATCCGGCTGTACGAGCCGACCGAAGGGTCGGTCATGCTGGATGGGGCCGATGTTCTGGCGCTGGACAGCAGCGAATTGCGCGCGATCCGCCCCAAGATGCAGATGGTGTTCCAGGACCCGCAGGCCAGCCTGAACCCGCGGATGACCGTGGCCGACATCATCTCCGAACCGCTGGATGAACACACCAGCATGACCCGTGATGAAAAGCTGGCGCGGGTGTACGAATTGATGGATCAGGTCGGCCTGAACCGCCGCTTTGCCAATCGTTATCCGCATGAATTTTCGGGCGGGCAACGGCAGCGGATCGGCATCGCACGGGCGCTGGCCCTGAACCCGAAATTCATCGTCTGCGACGAACCGATTGCCGCGCTTGATGTTTCGATCCAGGCACAGGTGGTGAACCTGCTGGAGGATCTGCAGGACCGGCTTGGGCTGACCTATCTGTTCATCAGCCATGATCTGTCGATGGTGCGCCATATCGCCGACCGCGTGGCGGTGATGTATCTGGGCCAGATCGCGGAACTGTCGCCTTGCGACGCGCTGTATGAACGCCCGCTGCACCCCTATGCCGAGGCGCTGCTATCCGCGGTGCCGGACCCCGATCCGTCGCGCGCCGAAAAGCGCGAACGCATCATTTTGAAGGGCGATGTGCCCTCGCCCGCCAATCCGCCGCAGGGCTGCAACTTCTGCACCCGCTGCCCCAAGGTCATGCCCATCTGCCGCGAAGTGGAGCCGGTGCTGACCGAGGCCGAACCCGGGCGCTATGTCGCCTGTCACCTGATCACCCCGATAGACGCCGCGAGAGCCGGGCAAACCGGCCGATCCGGGGCACAAGAGCACAGCCAACAACAAGGAGTGTAAACCGATGAATATGAAAACCGCCCTTCTGGGTGCCGTGGCGCTGGTGGGCCTTGCCCCCGCAGCCTTTGCGGACCGTGGCGCCGATGGCCATGTCAATGTGCTGTACTGGCAAGCTCCGTCGATCCTGAATCCCTACCTGTCGTCGGGCACCAAGGATGTCGAAACCTCGTCGCTGATCCTGGAGGGTCTGGCAGGTTTTGACGAAAGGGGCGAAGTGTTCGCACGTCTTGCCGAACAGATCCCGACCGTTGAAAATGGTGGCGTTTCCGCCGACCTGACCCAGATCACCTGGAAGATCAAGTCGGGGATGCTGTGGTCGGATGGCACGCCGGTCACCTCGAAAGACGCCAAGTTCACCTGGGAATATTGCACCCATCCCGAAGGCGGCTGTGCCCAGGCCGCGCGCTATGAAGGCATCAAGTCGATCGACACGCCCGATGATCAGACCATCGTGATCACCTTCGAAGCGCCCAAGCCCAACCCCTATCAGGCTTTTGTCGGCGGCACCTCGCCGATCCTGCAGGCCGCCCAGTTCGCCAATTGCCTTGGCGCGGCAGCCTCGACCTGCACCGAGCAGAACTTCAAGCCGATCGGCACCGGCCCCTTCATGGTCAAGGACTTCAAGGTCAATGACGTGGTCGAGCTGGAAGCCAACCCGAATTACCGCGACGCGGCCAAGCCCGCCTTCGCCACGATGACCGTGAAGGGTGGCGGCGATGCGCAGGCGGCTGCGCGTGCTGTCATGGAAACCGGCGAATTCGATTACGCCTGGAACACCCAGATCAACCCGGAAATGCAGGCCCAGATGTCTGCCGCCGGCAAGGGCGTGCTGCTGAACGGCTTCGGCACGCTGGTCGAGCGGATCGAGATGAACATGACCAACCCTGACCCGGCCCTGCCGGAAGGCGAACGGTCCACCACCAAGCATCCGCACCCGATCCTGAGCGACCTGCGCGTCCGCAAGGCGCTGTCGATGGCGATCGACCGGCAGATCCTGGTTGATATCGGCTATGGCTCGGCTGGCCGCGCGACCTGCAACCTGGTGCCCGCCCCGGAAATGTTCGCCTCGGACAATACCGAGTGCATTCCGCAGAACATGGATGGCGCCAAGGCCCTGCTGGAAGAGGCTGGCTGGAAAGACAGCGATGGCGACGGCATCCGCGACAAGGATGGCGCCAAGCTGAAGCTTGTGTACCAGACCTCGACCAACCCCGTGCGTCAGGACTTCCAGGCCGTGATCAAGGACTGGTGGACCGAACTTGGCGTCGAAGTCGAACTGAAGAACATCGATGCCAGCGTCTTCTTTGGCGGTGATGCCGGTTCGCCCGACACGTTCCAGAAGTTCTATGCCGATGTCGAAATGTATGCCAACAACTTCGACGGCACCGATCCGGAACCCTATCTGGGCCAGTATCTGTGCGACAAGATCCCCGGCCCCGCCAACCAGTGGCAGGGTGAAAACATCAACCGTTTCTGCGATCCGGCCTATGACACGCTCTGGGCTGAACTGGCCAAGACCGCAGATATGGCCAAGCGCGCGGAAATCGCCAAGAAGCTGAACGACATGCTGACCAAGGACAGCTATACCGTGGTGTCGCTGGTGGATCGCGGACGTCTTTCGGCAGCCTCGAACACCCTTGGCGGTGTGATCCTGAACACCTGGGACACCGAAATGTGGAACGCCCAGGACTGGTTCCGCATCAAGTAAGTGTGACCTGAGGTAGGCCGCGCAGGATTGTCGGCCTGCGGGCGGGGGCGATGACGCCCCCGCCTATTGTTCAGCCTCACCCCAAGCGAGATTACCCGCCCATGCTCACCTTCACGCTGCGCCGGCTTTTGACGGCGATTCCCACCCTTTTGCTGATCAGCCTTCTGATCTTCCTGCTGGTGGATCTTGCCCCCGGCAGCCCGGCTTCAGAGATTCCGCTGACAGTTCCGCCAGAAGTGCGCGCGAAGATTCTCGAATCCATGGGGGTGAACGAGCCTGTCCATGTCCGCTATCTGCTGTGGCTGAAACAGTTTTTCTGGGTTGAACCGCTGAACGGCATCGACGCCATCTTCGGCACCAGTTATGCCGAGGGCATGCAGCGCATCATCAGCTATCAAAGCCGCTCGCCGGTCTTTGCCCTGATCGCGGAACGCCTGCCCCAGACCCTGACCGTCATCGGCACGGCCTATCTGGTGGGTGTGATGATCGCCCTGCCGATCGGCATCTATTCCGCCTATCGCCAGTATTCGCTGTTCGACCAGTTCGGCACGATGTTCGCGATGATCGGATTTTCAGTGCCGACCTTCTTCACCGGAACCCTGTTCATCATCATTTTCGCCGTGGGTCTGGGCTGGTTCCCGACCAAATACAACACTTCGCTTGTGGTCACCGACTGGGACAGCTTTCTGCAGCAATTGCGGCAGATGGCGATGCCGGTGATGGTGCTGGGTCTGGCCAATGCCGCAGCCATCAGCCGCTACATGCGGTCGTCCATGCTGGAAAACATGGGGCAGGATTACGTCCGCACCGCCCGCGCCAAGGGCATGAGCGAACGCACCGTGGTGCTGAAACATGTGCTGCGCAATTCGCTGATCCCGGTCGTTACGGTGATCGCGCTTGGCATCCCGTCAATCTTTGGCGGGGCGATCATCACAGAAAACCTGTTCGGGGTGAACGGGATCGGTTCGGCCCTGATCCAGGCCATCCGTGGCAATGATCTGCCGATGGTGCAGACCCTCGCCTTCATCTTTGCCATCCTGATCGTTCTGTTCAACCTGATCGCCGACATCCTGTATGGCATGCTTGACCCGAGGATCCGCTATGACTGATACCCAATCTTCGGTTGCTTCCCGCCCGGATTCGCTTGGCCGTGCCGTCTGGACCCAGTTCAAGAAGCACAAGGGGGCCTTGTTCGGGCTGGTTGTGCTGGGGCTGTTGATCGCCTTTTCCGTGCTGGGGCCGCTGGTCTGGCAGCCGGAAAAGCTGTCGGTGGCCGAGGCGCTGAAATCGCGCAATCTGGGCCCCAGTCTGGCCCATCCGATGGGCACCGACCAGTTGGGCCGCGACCAGATGCAGCGGATGATGGCGGCAGGCAAGGTCAGCCTTGCGGTCGGCTTTGTCGCCATGGTGCTGGCCATTTTCCTTGGCACGCTGATCGGCGTGCTGGCGGGCTATTTCAAACGGCTGGACAGCCCGCTGATGCGCCTGACCGACATGTTCCTTGCGCTGCCGCTGGTGCCGCTGCTCCTTGTCATGGTGATGCTGTTCCGGGATCGGCTGGCCGGGATCATGGGGCCGGAAATGGGGGCCTTCACATTGATTGTGACGGCCATCGGGGTCACAAGCTGGATGCATGCGGCACGTATCGTACGGGGCGAGGTGCTTGCACTGAAGGAGCGCGAATATGTGCTGGCCTCACGGTCGATCGGGGCCCCGCCGCGCCGTGTGATCCTGCGCCACATCCTGCCCAATGTGGTGTCATCGGTGATGGTGGCTGCCACCCTCGGCGTGGCCGAGGCGATCATCACCGAATCCGTGCTGTCCTTCCTTGGACTTGGCTTCCCGCCTGATTTCCCGACCTGGGGCCGCCTGCTGTTCGAAGGGCTGGAATACATGCAGATGTATCCGGAACGGGTGATCTTCCCCGGCCTTGCGATTTCGCTGACGGTGCTGAGCGTGAACTACATGGGCGACAGCCTGCGTGATGCGCTGGACCCGCGTATTCGCGGCCGCTGACTGCGAAACGGGGGCGCGACCACGCGCCCCCTGCCCCCGGGATCAGTGCATGGCCTGCCGGATACGGCGGATCATCAACCAGACCCCCAGAATGACCGGCACCACCAGAAGCGCCGTCAGGCTTTCCTTCGACAGATCAAGCGCCTTGCCCAGCGGATAGGCCGCATAGGCCACAAGGCTGACGGCATAATAGCTGATCGCGACGACCGACAGGCCTTCGACCGTATGCTGCAGCCGCAATTGCAGATCGGCGCGGCGGTCCATGCTTTCCAGCAGTTTCTGGTTCTGCGCGCTGCGATCCACATCGACCCGGGTGCGCAGCAATTCGGCGGCGCGTGCGGCCCGTTCGGCCATGGTGGCCAGCCGCGCCTCGGCCGATTTCACAGTACGCATCGCGGGATCATAGCGGCGCATCATGAATTCGCCAAAGGTCTGGCGCCCGGCGATGCGTTCCTCGCGCATGACCGTGATGCGCTGGTTCACGATGGCCTCGTAGGCCGCGGTTGCGCCAAAGCGGAAGGAAAACCGCACCGACAGCGCCTCCAGCTCGGCCGAGATCGACAGCAGATCGTGCAGCAGGGCTTCGGGGCTGCGGTCCAGCGTATCCAGGCTGGTGACCAGCGCCGAAAGCCGGGGATCGAGTTCATTCAGCCGGCTGGACAGTTCACGCGCCCGCATCAACCCCAGCATCGACATGGCCCGATAGGTTTCCACCTCGCACAGGCGCTGCACGATCCGGCCCACCCGCCGCGCGCCGGTATCGGGGCGCACAAAGACGGCAAAGCGCATATGGCCATTTTCATCAATGCGGAAATCCCCCGCAATGACGGCGGCCCCATCGACCACGCGCGCCATGGCCAGGCTTTCCGCCACGAACCAGCCATCGACCCGGTCCAGCATCTCGGCTTCGGTGTCGGGCATCCGTTCCACCCGGATCAGCACCGAGGCCACACGCTTGCCTGGGGCTTCGGCCAGCCAGTCGGTCGGAAAGACCCGCGCCTCCATCGGATCGAAGGGCCGATCCGACAGGCCGGGGGAGAAGGCCGAATAGGTCACGAATTCGGTATGGCTTTCCCATTTCAGCGATGCGCGCCCGATCGGGCCTGAAAAATGCGTCGCGCCGGGCTGGGGATGGGCTGATCCATGCCGGTCCAGCAGATCGATCAGATGCGCCCTGTCGGCATTGCGGTCGCGGTTATGCGCCTCCTGCGGTTCCTTGATGGCCACATAGGCGGCCATGCAGGGGGCCTCCAGCACCGGAAAGGGCCGGGCATGAAGTTCGTTCACCAGCGGATAGCGGAGCGGATGGTCGGGAATGGCAGGCATGTCGTTTTTCCGGCGTTTTGCTCTTGATGGGTCAGCCCCCCGGCCCTGTTCCAGCCAAATCGAGGCATACGCGGGTATGCAAACTGCCTGTTGCACAAATGCAAAGGGCCCCGGGGTGTGCCCGGGGCCCTTGCGGATCATGTGCCTGAAAATCCGGCTTATTCGATCATCGGCAGCAGGGCATCGATGCTTTTCTTGGCATCGCCATAGAACATCCGGGTGTTCTCTTTGTAGAACAGCGGGTTCTCGATGCCCGAATAGCCGGTGCCCTGCCCACGTTTCGAGACAAACACCTGCTTGGCCTTCCAGCATTCCAGCACCGGCATCCCGGCGATGGGGCTGTTGGCGTCTTCCTGCGCGGCGGGGTTCACGATGTCGTTCGAGCCGATGACGATGGCCACGTCGGTTTCGGGGAAATCCTCGTTGATCTCGTCCATTTCCAGAACGATGTCATAAGGCACCTTCGCCTCGGCCAGCAGCACGTTCATATGGCCCGGCAGACGGCCCGCCACCGGATGAATGGCGAAACGCACATTCTTGCCCTTGGCGCGCAGCTTGCGGGTCAGTTCGCTGACCGATTGCTGCGCCTGTGCCACTGCCATGCCATAGCCCGGGATGATGATGACGCTATCCGCATCATTCAGCGCCGCCGCCACGCCATCGGCATCGATGGCGATCTGCTCGCCGGTCACTTCCATCGCGGGGCCCGTGGTGCCGCCAAAGCCGCCCAGGATCACGCTGATGAACGACCGGTTCATTGCCTTGCACATGATGTAGGACAGGATCGCACCCGACGAACCCACCAGCGCGCCCACCACGATCAGCAGGTCATTCGACAGCGAAAAGCCGATGGCCGCCGCAGCCCAGCCGGAATAGCTGTTCAGCATCGACACAACGACCGGCATATCCGCCCCGCCGATGCCCATGATCAGGTGATAGCCGATGAACAACGCCGCCACCGTCATGATGATCAGCGCAAGGCTGGAGCCGTTCTGCAGATAGACCACCAGCAGCACGACCGAGATCGCCGCCGCAGCGGCATTCAGCAGATGGCCACCCGGCAGTTTCTTGGCCTTGCCATCCACCTTGCCCGCCAGCTTGCCATAGGCAATGACCGAACCGGTGAAGGTGACGGCACCAATGAAGACGCCAAGGAAGGTTTCCACCCGCAGGATGGCGATTGCCGCGCCCGACTTCTCGGCAATCTTGTGGGCAAAGCCCGACAAAGCCGTCAGCGCATCGGCATCGCCTGCTGCCTGCAGCGCGGCGATCCCGGCCATTTCGATCTGGGTGTTATAGCCGATGAACACGGCAGCCAGACCGACAAGGCTGTGCATCGCCGCAACCAGTTGCGGCATTTCCGTCATCTGCACCCGCTGTGCCACACCCCAGCCAAGCGCGCCGCCCACCGCGATCAAGAGGGCCGACAGCCACCAGTAACCGGCACCCGGGCCGTAAAGCGTGGCCGCCACCGCCAGCGCCATGCCGACAATGCCATACCAGACCGCACGTTTGGCGCTTTCCTGCCCCGACAGCCCGCCAAGGCTCAGGATGAACAGCACCGCTGCGACGACATAGGCCGCCGTGGTAAATCCGTATTCCATCCCTGCCTCCTTACGACTTCTGGAACATGGCGAGCATGCGCCGGGTGACCATGAAGCCACCGAAAATGTTGATCCCGGCCATGAACACCGACAGCGCGGCCAGCACGATCACCAGGAATGACCCCGATCCGATCTGCATCAGCGCGCCCAGGATGATGATCGACGAAATCGCATTGGTCACCGCCATCAGCGGCGTGTGCAGGCTGTGGCTGACATTCCAGATCACCTGGAAGCCGACAAAGCAGGACAGCACGAAAACGATGAAATGCGACATGAAGCTGGCCGGGGCGAACAGGCCCGCCAGCAGGATCAGCGCACCGCCCACACCCAGCAGGATGAACTGGTTGCGGGTTTCGGCCTTGAAAGCCGCCGCTTCCTGCGCGCGCTTTTCTTCGGGCGTCAGTTCCTTGGGCTTTTCCTTGGGCTTGGCGGCCGCAATCGCGGCCACCTTGGGCGGCGGCGGCGGATAGGTCACCGCGCCCTGATGCGCCACGGTCGCGCCGCGGATCACGTCATCTTCCATATTGTGGTTGATGACGCCATCCTTCTTGGGCGTCAGGTCCGTGAGCATGTGGCGGATATTGGTGGAATAGAGCGTCGAGGCCTGCGCCGCCATCCGGCTGGGGAAATCGGTATAGCCCACGATGGTCACGCCGTTTTCGGTGACGATCTTTTCGTCCGGCACCGTCAGGTCGCAGTTGCCGCCCCGTTCGGCCGCAAGGTCCACGATGACCGAGCCGGGCTTCATCATCGCCACCATGTCCTCGGTCCACAGCTTGGGGGCCGGGCGTCCGGGGATCAACGCGGTGGTGATCACGATATCCATGTCGGGGGCCAGTTCGCGGAACTTGGCCAACTGCTTTTCGCGGAATTCCGGGCTGGAGGGTGCCGCATAACCACCGGTCGCCGCCCCATCCTGGCTGGCTTCGAATTCCAGAAAGACGAAATTCGCCCCCATGCTTTCGATCTGTTCGGCCACTTCTGGGCGCACGTCAAAGGCATTGACAATGGCCCCAAGGCTGACAGCCGTGCCGATGGCGGCAAGCCCCGCCACACCTGCGCCCACGATCAGCACCTTGGCCGGGGGCACCTTGCCCGCCGCCGTCACCTGACCGGTAAAGAAGCGGCCAAAGTTGTTGCCGGCCTCGATCACCGCGCGATAGCCTGCGATATTGGCCATCGACGACAGCGCGTCCATCTTCTGCGCGCGGCTGATGCGCGGCACCATATCCATGGCGACGACGGTCGCACCGCGATCCTTGGCGGCTTCCAGCAATTCGGGGTTCTGCGCCGGCCAGAAGAAGCTGATCAGGGTCTGCCCCTGACGCAGCCGTTCCACCTCTGACATTTCCGGCCCGCGCACCTTGACCACCACATCGGCGGCGGCGAACAGGTCAGCGGCGGTATTGACGATTTCGACCCCGGCCTTCTGGTAACTCGCATCCGAGAAACCGGCCTTGATCCCTGCCCCGGCCTCGATCACGCAGCTATGGCCCAGCTTTTGCAGCTGCAGCGCCGAATCGGGCGTCATTGCCACCCGGTTCTCGCCCTCGAATATCTCTCTTGGTGCTCCGATCTTCACGGATTCTCCCCCAATTCGCAGGCGCCGCAGCGCCAGTTTCCGGTTCTGTCCCACGCCACGCATATCACTGCGCAACAATATTTCAATATTCATCGCTGCCATGCGGCAAAATTACTTTGCAGCGCAGCGACCCCGGGCTTCCGGCATGACAGCCGGAATGACCGGAACCTGCCGCAACCGGCATATTCCTGCATGAACCCGACTTTGCAACCCAAACCGGTGCCGCCGCTGCCCTGAGGGCACCCCTCAATTTAATTTCAAGCTTGAAACATATGACTTGCCCTGCTAACCGTCTTGCAGCACCGGACAGGCAGCGTCAGACTGATGCCGGGCGGCAACATGGGAAGACAGCAGACATGACCACCGATTTCGCCGCGACACGCGCGCAGTTCGACCTGCCGGAAGGCGTGATCTATCTGGACGGCAACTCCTTGGGACCATTGCCGAAAATGGCCGCGGCCCGGGTCGCCCGCACTGTGACCGAGGAATGGGGCCAGATGCTGATCACCGGCTGGAACAAGGCCGGCTGGATGACGCAGCCCAGCCGCATCGGCGACCGGATCGCCCGGTTGATCGGGGCCGAAGCGGGCCATGTCGCCACCGGGGATACGCTGTCGATCAAGGTCTATCAGGCGCTGGCTTCGGCGCTGGAGATGAACCCCGGCCGGAAAGTCGTGCTTTCCGATACTGGCAACTTTCCTTCCGATCTTTACATGGCCGAAGGTCTGTGCCGCACGCTGGGGCCGGACTATCAGCTGAAGACCGTCGCCCCGGAAGACGTTCTGGACGCGCTGGATGAGACGGTCGCCGTGATGATGATCACCGAGGTGGATTATCGCACCGGGCGGCGGCACGATATGGCGGCGTTGACCGCGCGGGCCCATGCCGTTGGCGCGTTGGCCATCTGGGATCTGGCCCATTCGGCCGGGGCCTTCCGGGTGGATGTGGCCAACGGCGGCGCCGATTTCGCAGTGGGCTGCAGCTACAAATACCTGAATTCCGGCCCCGGTGGCCCGGCCTTCATCTATGTTGCGCCGCGTCATGCCGAAGTGGCCCGTCCCGCCCTGTCGGGCTGGCTGGGCCATGCCGCCCCCTTTGCCTTTGATCTGTCCTATCGCCCCGGCACCGGGGTGGAGCGGATGCGGGTCGGCACACCACCCATCCTGCAACTCGCGGCGCTGGAGGCTTCGCTCGACATCTGGGATCAGGTCGATCTGGATGATCTGCGGCGGGTGTCGCTGGCCCTGACCGATCAATTCATCGCCGGGGTCGAGGCCGCCTGCCCCGATCTGGTTCTGGCCACCCCGCGCACCCATCACGACCGCGGCAGTCAGGTCAGCTTCCGCCACCCCGAGGGCTATGCGATGATGCAGGCGCTGATCGCGCGGGGCGTGATCGGTGATTTCCGCGCCCCCGACATTCTGCGCTTCGGCTTTACACCGCTGTTCATTAATGCCGAGGATGTGGCCCGCGCAATCGCCATCATCGCCGATGTGATGCAGAACCGGCTGTGGGATCGGCCCGAATACAAGACCCGCGCCCTTGTTACCTGATCTGCGCCATCGCCAGGGTGACTGCCCGCCGCTGTGCCGTCCGGCGGGCTGGGCCTGCCTGTGGCGGCGGATCGGCAATCTTTCGGTGCTGAACCGGCAGGGCCGCGGCTGACCGCCGCCCCTGCCATTTCACATGGAGAGAAACAATGACCACCTATGATCCCGCCAGCGACGGCGCGCAGATGTCCTTCGACGGACGCATGTCCTATGGCGATTACCTGCAGATCGACACCATCCTGAATGCGCAATCGCTGCGCACCGGCGCCCATGACGAGATGCTGTTCATCATCCAGCATCAGACGTCGGAACTGTGGATGCGGCTGGCGCTGCACGAACTGGATGCCGCACGCCGCGCCATTGCCGAAGGTGCCGCGCGCGAGGCCTTCAAGATGCTGGCCCGCGTGGCCCGGATCTTCGAACAGCTCAATTCCGCATGGGATGTGCTGCGCACCATGACCCCCAGCGAATACACCCGGTTCCGTGACGGGCTGGGGCAAAGCTCGGGCTTTCAGTCCTGGCAATACCGGCTGATCGAATATGCGGTGGGCAACCGCAACCTGGCGATGCTGAAACCCCATGCCCATCGCCCCGATCTGACTGCGCGGCTGGAGGCAGAACTGGCCCGGCCCAGCCTGTATGACGAGGCGCTGCGCCACCTGGCCCGGTCCGGCCTGCCGGTGCCGGAGGATGTTCTGTCCCGCGACCTGCGCAGCCCCTGGATCGCGCATCCCGGTGTGCAGGCAGTTTGGGAAACCGTCTACCGCGCCCCGGAGCAGTACTGGGAAGCCTATGAACTGGCTGAAAAACTGGTGGATTTCGAAGATTACTTCCGCCGCTGGCGCTTCAACCATGTCACCACGGTGGAACGGGTGATCGGCTTCAAGCGCGGCACCGGCGGCACTTCGGGCGTGCAATACCTGCGCCGCATGCTGGAAGTGGAGCTTTTCCCCGAACTGTGGCACCTGCGCACAAGCCTGTGAATTTTCCGTGATGGACCGGACCCGTACTGTCGTTTATCCGTTGGAAAGGTGTAATCGGTAGCAACCGTTCGGGTTCGGATTCTCGGGAGACGTCTTAAGATGCTGCGCAATGTCATGGGCCTGATGGTGGGCGGATTGCTGATCGGCACATTGGGGGCCTGCGTCCCCGATCCTTCGCTGACCGGCGCAACCAAGGCGCCAGAACAGCAGCCTGCAGTCAAGCAGCCTGTGCCCGAAGATTTCGTGAACATGTATGCCGCGCGGCAGGATGGGCAATTCGTCATTCCCGCCGTGCCGGAAGACAAGGTGCCCGCCCATCTGAAGCGGCAGGAAGTGGTCTATGCCAGCACCGATCCGGTGGGCACGATCATCATCGACCCGACGCAGAAGACCCTGCATCTGGTCACCGGCCCGGGCCGCGCCATGCGCTACGGCATCGCTGTCGGGGCTGACGGGTTCCAATGGGCCGGTGAGGCGTTGATTACCGCCCGGAAACAATGGCCGACCTGGACGCCCCCCAAAGAGATGATCGCCCGCAAGCCGGAACTGTCAAAATGGGAAAAGGGCCAGCCGGGTGGCCCGACCAACCCGCTGGGCGCGCGCGCGCTGTACCTGACCACGAATGGCGTGGATTACGGGTTCCGCATTCATGGCACGCCGGAATGGAAGTCGATCGGGCGCAATGCCTCGTCGGGCTGTTTCCGGATGATCAATCAGGATGTGATCGACCTGTATAACCGCGTGCCGGACGGGGTGAAGGTCGTGGTTCTGAATGCCGATGGCACGCGGCCCACCAAGCTGAAGCTGCCGCCGCCCAAACCGGTGAAGAAGGTCGCGGCGCCCGCAACGGCGCAACCCAAGCCGGGAACTGCGGCCAATCCGGGCAAGCCTGCCCCGGGCTTCCCGACCATGACCGCGCCGATCCTGACGCCGCCTGTCATCGCACCTGCGGCCACCGCCCCCGTAACGCCGGCTGCCATGCCTGTGGCCCCTGCACCTGCGACACCGGCTGTCGCGCCTGCGGCCCCCGCTCCGGCTGCGGCCCCGGCAATTGTAACGCCCCCGGCCCCGGCCGCCTGTGTGCCAACGCTTGGCAAGCCCTGCCCCTGAGGCCGGACCTACAGATAGTCACGGAAGGGCAGCCCGTGGGCTGCCCTTTGTCGTTTCGCGGCATTGAACTGCTGGATATTCCGTTGCGTCAGGCCTGCCCGCGTGGGGCTTGCACAGGATCGCTGTCATGGGCCTGATGGGCGGGACATCCCTGCAAAGGCCCTTTCGATGATTGCACGGTTCTGATCGCGCTGATTGCGGCGCTTCACATCTATATTCTGGTGCTGGAGATGTTTCTCTGGACCACACCGCGTGGCATGCGTGCCTTCGGGCTCCGCCCTGAATTCGCCCAGCAGACCCGGGCGATGGCGGCCAATCAGGGGCTTTACAACGGGTTTCTGGCAGCAGGGCTGATCTGGGCCTGTATCGCAGGTCCCGGCGAGTCAGGTCAGGCTCCGGCCCTGTTCTTTCTGTCTTGCGTGCTGGTGGCCGGTGTGTTCGGGGCCGCCACGGTGTCACGGCGGATCCTGTTCATTCAGGCGCTGCCCGCAGCCCTTGCGCTTGCCGCCCTTGCCACCGGTCTCTGACCGGCAACCCAGTCTCGGCAGGCCTGACCAAAGGCCGTGAACAGCGGGCGCGAGACTGGATCGCCGCTGGCATTCCATTCCGGGTGCCATTGTACCGACAGGGTAAAGCCCGGCGCATCCTTGACATAGATCGCTTCGGGCGTGCCGTCGGGGGCCAGCCCGTCAATCACGATGCGCGCTCCGGGCCGGGCGATGCCCTGACCATGCAGCGTATTGGTCATCACCTCTTCGGCCCCCAGAAGCCGCGCGAAAACCCCGCCCGCGGCAAAGCGGACAGGGTGGCGCAGGGCAAATTTCTCGCTCAGGCTGCCATCGGGGGGCATGCGATGGTTCATGCGGCCCGGCAGATCGCGGATCTCCGGGTGCAGGGTGCCGCCCATCGCCACGTTCACTTCCTGAAATCCGCGGCAGATGCCCAGAAAGGGCTGGCCGCGTTCCACGCAGGCCCGGATCAGCGGCAGGGTGATCGCATCGCGGCACCGGTCGAAATCGCCATGCGCCGGGGTTTCATCCTCGCCATATTCGCTGGGATGCACATTTGGCCGCCCCCCTGTCAGCAGAAAGCCATCGCACAGCGCCAGCAATTCCTGCACGCAGACAAAGCGCGGGTCTGACGGGATGATCAGCGGCAAGGCCCCTGCGACCGCCGCGACCGCCTCGGAATTCATGTGGCCCCCGGCATGCACCGGGTATTCGTCATTCATCAGGTAAGAGTTACCGATGATGCCCACCACGGGGCGGCGTTGGGATTCGCTGCGCATGTCTTGCCGTTTCCTCTGTCATCGCCATGTTACGCGCCGCCCCATGCAGTTTGAAGGGCAAACCCGCAGTGGAACGGTGCGTGATTGCACGCGACGCCTGCGCATCCGGCACAGCAGGGGGTTCACGCCCAGTTGACTTGCCTTCCGGTAACCGGAACCCTGCACCTTGCTGCCCATGTTCACAAATTGGAGGATAGGATGCGCACCCTTCTACTGGCCCTGCCCATCGCCCTGGCCGCAGCACTGCCCGCCGGGGCCGAAGGTGAAGAGGCCCATGCAGGCCATGGCGGTCATGCGATGACCGGCAGTGAAAGCGCCTCGACCCTCGCCTTCATGGAAGCCAATACCGTGATGCATCGCGACATGGCGATCGCGTTCAGCGGCGATGCCGATGTCGATTTCATCCGGGGCATGATCCCGCATCATCAGGGCGCCGTGGCCATGGCCCGCATCGTGCTGGAACATGGCAAGGACGGCGAGGTCCGCAAACTGGCCGAGGCCGTGATTGCCGCGCAAGAGGCCGAGATCGCCTGGATGCAGGATTGGCTGACCAGGAACGCCCCCTGATCGGGGCAGGGTCACGCCAGACGGGCCACCACACGGGCCGCCGCCTCCAGCGCGCCAAGCCCGTGCGGGATATCCAATGCGATCAGCCCCGCCTGCATGACTGCCAGCGCGCCAAGGGTCATGTGCGCATTCACATGGCCCATATGCGCCACACGCAGAAAGCCATGCCAGGCAGGATCGTCGGGCGCAGCCATGCCAAGCCCGATGCCCAGCGTGACACCCGCCTTCTGTTCGGTCCAGTCGCGCAGGCGCGTGGCATTCGGCGCAGGCCCCAGCCGCAGCGCCGTCACCGCATGGCCGCGATGCGCGGGATCAGCCACATTCAGCGCGATGTCGGGATGGCCCTCCCCCCAGGCTTCGACCGCCGCCCAGACGGTTTGCGCGAGCGCCGCATGCCGGGCCCAGACCGCTGGCAGGCCTTCCTCGGCGATCATGGTCAGGCTTTCGCGCAGGGCAAACAGGTGATGCGTGGGGGCCGTGCCCGCCCAATGCTGCCAGAATTCTGATGCGGTGGCGCGCGGCGTCCAATTCCAGTAGGGGGTGCGCAGATCGCTGTCGCGGCACCGTTCCATCGCGCGATCCGAAATCCACAGAACCCCAAGCCCTGGCGGCACCATCAGGCCTTTCTGGCTGGCGGAAACCACCACATCGACGCCCCAGTCATCCATATGGAACGGATCACACCCCATCGACGCGATGCAATCCACGGCAAGCAGGGCCGGATGCCCCGCCGCATCAATCGCGGCGCGAATGGCGGGAATGTCATTCCTGACCGAACTGGCCGTATCGACATGGGTCACCAGCACCGCCTTGATACCGTGCTGCCGATCTGCGCGCAGCGCCTGTTCCACGCGGGCCGGATCGACCGGGCTTGCCGTGCCGAAATCCAGCATCTCCACTGTAACCCCCAGGGGTTTCACGCTTTCCGCCCAGGCAATGCCAAACCGCCCGGTTGCCAGCACGAGGGCCCGGTCACCGCGCGAGAACAGGTTCATGTTCGCCGCCTCCCAGGCGCCATGGCCATTGGCGATATACAACGCCACATGCCCCGAGGTTCCTGCCAGCCGCCGCAGATCGGGCCAAAGCGTGCCGACCATCTCGGGCAGTTCTCCCGCATAGATATTGGGCGCGGCCCGATGCATCGCCGCCAGAACCCGGTCGGGCATTGTGGAGGGGCCGGGAATGGCCAGATAACGGCGTCCATGCGCAAGGGTCATGCGGAGTCTCCTGTCGGTTGTCCCATGGCTAGGCCCGGGCGCGGCGAAGGTCAACGCGCCTTGCCGCCCCCGGCCCCACAGGCTAGACCAAGACAAACTGCCGGAGACGCCCGTGACCAAAGCCCCCAGCGACCCGCGCTATGCCTCGCGCCGCCTGTTTGGCCGGCTCTGGTCCGGCTATCTGCGGCCGCACAGGGGCAAGATGGCCCTGGCCTTCCTGCTGATGGTGATCGAAGGGTCCACGCTGGGCATTCTGTCCTGGCTGCTGGAGCCGCTGTTCGATCAGGTCTTTGCCCCCGGCGGATCGGGCGCGCTGGTCTGGGTGGGCGCGGCGATCTTCGGGCTGTTCCTGATCCGGGCCATAACCTCGGTCCTGTCCAAGGGGTTGCTGACGGCCATCGCCCAGAAAAGCTCGACCACGATGCAGGGCGACCTGCTGGCCCATATCCTGACGCTGGACAGCCGGTTCTTCCAGACCAACCCGCCCGGCGCCTTGATGGAACGTGTGGTGGGCGATACCGGTGCCGTGCAGGGCGTGTGGAGCGCGGTGATCATCGGTGTCGGCCGCGATACCATTGCGCTGGTGTCGCTGTTTGTGGTGGCCCTGTCGATCGATCCGGTCTGGACGGCCGCAGCCCTGATCGGGGCACCGCTACTGATTGCGCCTGCGGCCGTGGTGCAGCGCTATATCCGCCGCAAGACCGCACAGATGCGCGATCAGGCCGGGATGCGGGCCACCCGGCTGGACGAGATCTTTCACGGGATTCAGGCCATCAAGCTGAACCGCATGGAAGACTATCAGACCGGGCGCTTTCGCAAGATCATCGGCGCCATCGTGCGCGCCGAGGTGCGCAGCGTGCTGGGCCGGGCCTCGATCCCGGCGCTGATCGATGTGATCACTGGCATCGGATTCTTCACCGTGCTGATGCTGGGTGGACGCGAGATTGCCGAAGGCAACCGCACAACGGGCGAGTTCATGGCCTTCTTCACCGCCATGTCACTGACCTTTCAGCCGATCCGCCGTCTGGGCGACATGGCGGGGGTCTGGCAGATTGCTGCTGCCTCGCTGGAACGCATTTACCGGCTGTTTGACACCCATAGCCCGCCCCGCCCCGGCGCAGGCCAGGCAAAACCACCCGAAGGTGCGCCCGAAATCGCGCTGCAAGACGTAGAATTCGGCTATGGTGATGCTCCGGTCTTGCGCGGGCTCAGCTTCACAGCCCCGGCGGGCAGGATGACGGCGCTGGTCGGGCCGTCGGGCGCGGGCAAATCCACCATCTTCCACCTGCTGACCGGTCTGGCCGAAGCGCAGGCAGGCCGCATCACCTTGTCGGGTATCGATATCGGCGCGCTGACACTGGCCGATCTGCGGGCGCAGTTTGCGGTCGTGTCGCAGGATGCCATGCTGTTTGACGAGACCCTGCGGGAAAACATCGCCCTGGGCCGCAGCCTTGCCGAAGACCGCTTGTTGCAAGCCATTTCCGATGCGCATCTGTCCGATCTGGTCGCCCAACTGCCGCAAGGGCTCGATACCCCTGCCGGTCCCCGGGGCAGCGCCCTGTCAGGCGGACAGCGCCAACGCGTCGCCATCGCCCGGGCCCTGGCCAATGATGCGCCGGTCCTGCTGCTGGACGAGGCCACTTCGGCGCTGGACGCGGCGTCTGAACAGGCAGTGTCCGAGGCGCTGTCCCGGCTGGCCACCAGCAGTCATGCCGGGCGCACCACGCTTGTGATCGCGCACAGGCTGGCCACCATCCGCGCCGCCGACAAGATCGTGGTGATCGACAAGGGCCGCGTGGTGGAAGAGGGCACCCATGACAGCCTGCTTGCCAAGGGCGGGCTTTATGCCGATCTCTATCGTCTGCAGTTTCAGGAATGACCATGACCCGCCGCCTGATAACCCTGGATGGCCCCGACGCCCTGCCCTTCCTGCAGGGCCTGGTGACGAATGATGTGCTGCCGCTGGGGCGCGGGCCGGGGATTGTCTATGCGGCCCTGCTGACGCCGCAGGGCAAGTATCTGGCCGATTTCTTTGTGGTGAATACCGGGCAAGAGTTGTTGATCGATCTTCCCGATCAGATTGCCGATGCGACGTTGAAACGGCTGACCCTGTATCGGCTGCGGGCCAAAGTGCAGTTCGCGCCTTCCACATTGGCTGTCAGCCGGGGCACCGGCGCTGCCCCGGACGGCACCCTGCCCGATCCGCGCCACCCGGCGCTTGGATGGCGGCATTACGGGGCCGCACATACCGAAGACAACACCGATTGGGCAGCCCTGCGCGTGGCCCATGTGATCCCTGAAACCGGGATCGAACTGATCCCCGATGACACCTTCATTCTGGAGGCCGGGTTCGAAACCCTGCATGGGGTTGATTTCCGCAAGGGATGTTATGTCGGGCAAGAAGTCACTGCGCGGATGAAGCACAAGACCGATCTGCGCAAGGGGTTGATCCGGGTTACGATTGACGGCTCGGCCCCGCCCGGCACACCGATCCTGATGGCAGACGGTCGTGAGGCGGGCCGACTGGGCACCCAATCCGGGGGGCATGCCCTGGCCCATCTGCGCTTTGACCGACTGGATGCTGCGCTGACGGCAGGCACAGCCACGATCCGCCGCGCGCAGCCCTGAAACGATCAAGGCCGGGGCACTGCCCCGGCCCTGTCATCAGATCGGCGTCATCGATCAGGCGCGTTCCGAATATTCCATCAATTCGGTATGCACCCAGATTTCCTCGTCCTGATTGACAAAGGGCGGAACCATGATCCGCACGCCATTATCCAGAACGGCCGGTTTGAAGCTTTTCGAAGCCGTCTGACCGCTGATCACCGGCTCTGCCTCGACAATGCGGCACTTCACCTTTTGCGGGATCTTCACGCTCAGCGCTTCTTCGCCGTAGAACAGCACGGTGGCCGTCATGCCATCCTGCAGGAAGGGCCGCCGGTCACCCAGAAGTTCGGCATCGATTTCGATCTGTTCATAGGTTTCGGCATCCATGAAAACCAGCCGACCATCGGTTTCATACAGGAATTGCTGGTCCTTGTTTTCCAGCGTGACCTCTTCCACCTTGTCTTCCGAACGGAAGCGTTCGTTCAGCTTGCGCCCATCGCGCAGGTTTTTCAGTTCAACCTGCGCGAAAGCCCCGCCTTTTCCGGGCTTTACATGATTGACCTTCACAGCGGCCCAAAGGCCGCCGTCATGATCCAGGATGGCACCCGGACGGATTTCGTTTCCGCTGATCTTCGGCATTGAGGCAAAACCTTGTCAAAAGCTTGATATATTCTTGCGGACACCTATATCTGGGCGGCGTCTGACGCGCAACACAACTAGATACGGTAAGCTCTGTGGCGAGCCATGCAACACGCGCATGACAGTCATTCCAAAGACGGCATACCGAATCGTCGTGAAAGCGTCATATTCCCGTGGCGCCGGAATATGCAAGAGCAAGAACAGGACGACCGAAATGGCAGACTTCATCGACGGAACCGCCTTCAACTATGAACAAGGGCAGCGCGCGCGCAAGCTTTTTGCGGCGGTGGTTCTGGCGGCCCTGGATGACGCGATTGCCGATGACAAGAAATATGGCAACGGTCCGGAACAGATTGCCCGCTGGGCGCGGTCGCGCGACGGGCGCGAAGTGCTGTCCTGTGCCGGAATCGACCCGAATGAACGCGTGGTCAAAGGCCTGATGGAATTCGTGGGCAAGGGTGTGCGGACCTCTGTTGCGCTGTCGCGCGAAGAAAGCGAACGCCGCGCTGCTGCCGACATGGATCACGCCGAAGCGGCGTGACCTGCAGCCCTTTGCCACTGTGCAAAAAGGCGCCCGTCGGGCGCCTTTTCCATTGGCAGAACACAGATTGGTTCAGCCCTGCCCCATCTCGCGGCTGACAAGGATACGGTTGATTTCGGATCGCACCAGTTTGCGCACATTGCGGGTGATACGTTCGCCCAGAACGCCCTGCAATTCTTCGCGGATGATATCGCGGACCAATTCGCGCAGCGCCTCTTCGTCGAACCCGTCTTCGGGCAGATCGAACAGCCCCTCGGCCGCCTGATGCGGTTCGGTTCCGGTCTGTTCCGCCTCGGCCTGAGCCCGGGCGATTTCGGCCAAGGCCGCCGCTTCGGCCAGGTCGGCCAGCTCGGGATCAAGGGGGGCTTCGTCGCGCGCTGAATCGGCCATCTCTGGCTCATGCAGGCTGGCAACAACGGCCTCGGCCCAGGCCCCGTCATGCCAGGCTTGCTGCAACCGCGCCTCGTCGGGCGAGATGCTGCGCAGAACCTCGGCCTCTTCTACGGCGTCCACGTCAATGGACACCACTTCGGGCCCGACAGCCCAGCCTTCGATGGCTTCGGCCTCGTTATCGCCATCATCATCGAATTGCGTCTCGGGTGCGGCCTGCGCAATCCGGTCCAGAAGCGCGCCAAAGGTTGATCCTTCGATCACCTGTGCGCTGTGCTGTTCCGGCTCGTCCTGCTCCACATCCAGCGCCACAGGCGCTTCGGCCACGTCTTCGGCTTGCGGATCAGGCGCGGTTTCACAGGCAGGGGAATCTTCAATGACCCGCAGCGCAGGGGTCAGGATCAGCTTGTCCGACGGCGCATCGGCCACGGCTTTGTCGGGCGCAGGGGGCGCCGAAACCGGCACCGATGCAGCATTCCGCGCCTGAGACGGGCGCAGATCTTCGGACACAAGTCGACGGATAGAGGACAAGACGTCCTCGATCTCGCTGGAACTCATCGGCTCGCCGCTCATGCCTGCCCCGTTATCTGCTTTGCGGAAACAGTAACCGCTGTGCCCCCATCCTGCAAGATGATGGGGAAACAGCAGTTAACAATTCCTGCAAGATCGGCGTCTTATTCCTTGCCGATGCTGCGCAATACGCGATCCAGCGCCTCGCCCTGATAGGAGGTCGCAGGGGCATCCTTCACGGCGTTGTAATAGGAGGTCACGTCATAGGTGGGGATGCCAAGGTTCAGATCGGCCACCGTCAGACGCCCGGTGGCTGCAAGGGCAGTATAAACAGCCTTGTAGCGCAAGGCCTCGGCCTGAATCCGGCTTGCGCGGGCATCCAGCAGTTCCTGCTCGGCATCCAGCACTTCCAGCGTGGTGCGCGCGCCCAGCTTGGCCTCTTCGCGCAGGCCATCAAAGGCGATCTGTGCTGCTTCGATCTGGCGGGCACTGGCCGAAATCTGGGCATCAGCCACCGCCAGCCGCGCCCAGGCATTGCCAAGGTTCTGATCCAGCTGCACCCGGGTCTGGTGCAACTGGGCGCGCTGCGCCTCGGCTTCGGCCAAGGCCCGACGATAGAGCGCCGACAACCGCCCCCCGGTATAGATCGGCGCGTTGAAGGTGATGCCGGTGGAGAGCTGGTTGAAATCAGACGCCGCACTGCTGGTGCCTTCGTAAACCCCGGCCGTCAGGTCCATCGAAATGGTGGGCTTCATCTCGGCTTCGGCAATCTCTACCGCAAGGTCGCGCACCTTGACCAAGTGCTGCGCCCGGATCATTTCGGGGTGATTGCGCCGCGCAACCGATTGCGCGGCTTCCAGACTGTCGGCCAGTCTGGGCAGTTTGGGCAGAGCGCGCAGATTGCCCGGATAGGCACCAGTTGCCGCCTTATAGGCCTCGCGCGCCACAAGAAGATCGCCCTCTGCCACGGCAAGCGCAGCACGGGCCTGCGCCAGACGCGATTCCGCCACCGCCACATCGGTGCGGGTGACTTCGCCCACATCAAACCGATCCTGCGAGGCGCGCAGTTCCTGCCCGATCACCCGGGTATTGTTGCTGCGCAGATCGACAATCTCTTGCGCCAGCCGCACATCGACATAGGCATTCACTGTGGCCAGCAACACATCCTGTTCGACGGATACCAGCCCGGCCCGGGTGGCCAGCACGGCCTCTTTGGCGGCGGCGATCCGGCCATCGGTGCGGCCGAAATCCATCAGAATGATCTGCCAGACATATTCAAAAGAATAAGAGGTGCTGTGGTCTTCGCTAGGTATCCGCGAGAAACCAGAGAACTGCCCGGCATTTTCGTTGAACTGACGGTTGCGCCGGAAGCGTGCCGTGAATTCCAGCACAGGTTTCAGCGCCGATACCGCCGTGGCCACATCTTCATCCGCCGCACGCAACAGCGCCCGGTTCTGATCCAGCAGGTTGGAATTGCGATAGGCCGCGATCATTGCATCGGCCAGCGTTTCGGCCTGGGCCTGCGGTGCCACCCAGACGAAGGCCGCCGTCGTGGCCGCAAGAACCTGTTTCCAACCGATCATCGCCTGCTCCTGTAACTGTGTTCGCCCTGCCCGCCGCCGGAAATCAGAGCGTGAAGGCCTTGTGCACCGCAAATCCCGGCAGAACCGGGGCCGTGGCATTGAAGGCATTCCGCCAGGTGATCTGGCCATCGATCTTGTAGCCGATCCGGGCCACGCCAAGCGCGCCGTCCATGAAGATGGCGCCGATGCGACCGCCTTCTTTCAGCTGTGCCACCAGCGCCTCTGGCAGGGTTTCCACTGCGCCCTGCAGCGTGATCACGTCATAGGGCGCGGCCTTGGGGGCACCGGCAGCCAAAGGCCCGACCTGCACGGCCGCATTGTCCACATCCTGCGCCGACAATGTCGCCTGCGCGTCGCGCGCAAGCGTTTCGTCTTCTTCAACCGCAATCACGGTTTCGGCCATACGCGCGATCACCGCCGCCGAATAGCCCAGCCCCGACCCGATATCGAGAACGGTATCCGTGGGTTGGATATCCAGCGCATCCAGCATCTTGGCCAGGACCCGAGGGTCCATGACGACGCGCCCAGCCCCAAGCCCCACATGCTCGCCCACATAGGCAACCTCGCGGCGGGCGGGTGGCACGAATGCCTCGCGCGGTACGGCAAGCATGGCCTCGATGATGGTGAATTTGGTCACATCCGACGGGCGGATCTGGGTATCGACCATCATGGTGCGGCGGGTGGCGAAATCGGTCATGCTAAACTCATCGGTCCAGTTTCGGCGTCCCCCACCTGATGCCACAGAAACCACGGCGCGGCAACCTGGCAATCCCGGTCGGATCACGTGAATGTGCATTCACATTCCACATGCGGAATACGACTGCAAGCAGATTCGCGCGATGACCGATTGCTGTGAAAGGAATGCCGGTCAGACTGCCCAGGACGGTTTGCGTTTGCCCAGAAAAGCGGCGATTCCTTCGGCGGATTCCAGGCTCTCCCAGCGGGCAACCAGCCGGTCGATCGTGGCGTCGATCAGCGCGCGGTCCAGCGGCGGGGCCAGCATGGCCACCAGTGCCTTGGAGTCGGCCACCGCACCCGGCGCGCATTGCAGGAATGGGGCCACTTCGGCCTCGACCGCCGCATCGAGATCCGCCGCAGTGACAATCTGAGACAGAAGGCCGATGCGATGCGCCTCGGCTGCGTCGAACAGGCGGGCCGACAGGAAATGCCGCCGTGCCGCGGCAGCGCCCATCCGGGCCACCACATAGGGCGAGATGGTGGCGGGGATCAGGCCCAGCTTCGTTTCGGTCAGGCCGAACTTCGCCTCGGGCACGCCGATGCACAGATCGCAGACCGCCATCATGCCCACCCCGCCGCCATAGGCCTGCCCCTGCACCCGCCCGATCAGTGGCTTGGGCAGAGTATCCAGCGCCTGCAGCATCAGGGCCAGCGCCGTGGCTCCGGCGCGGCGGGTTTCCGCATCCGCCTCGATCTGCGCCTTCATCCAGGTCAGATCGCCGCCCGCGCAGAAACTGGTGCCGGCCCCTGTCAGGACAACCACGCGCACCGCAGGATCGGCACCAAGCTGATGTGCGGCTTGGGTCAATTCCTCAATCATCTGGGCCGACAGGGTATTATGCTTGTCGGGCCGGTTCAGCGTCAGTGTCGCAACGCCGCGCAGATCGGTGGCAAGGGTGAGGGTTTCAAACATTTCGCACCTTGATGTGTAACTTGAGGAATGAGCCGCTTGTTTTTGATTCTGCGTGCATTTCAAGGATTTTCGAGACGCAGACTGCGCGCCATTTCAGCGGCCTTTCCCAGCAATACGGGATTTAGACCGGTCTCGAACCCCAGATCGGCCAGACGCGCCGCGACCGCCTCGGTCGCGACATTGCCCGCAGCCCCCGGCGCATAGGGGCAACCGCCCAGGCCGCCCACGGCGGCATCAAAGACGCGCAGACCAAGTGCCAAGGATTGCTCGATATTTTCCAGCGCGCGGCCCCTGGTATCGTGGTAATGCCCGGCGAGTTGGGCTGCTGGCACCTCGGCCAGCACAGCCTTCAGCATGGCGCGGATGGTATGCGGCGTGCCATGGCCGATCGTATCGCCCAAGCTGATCTCATAACAGCCCATGTCGCGCAGGGCAGCGGCGACGCGGGCCACCTGGGCGGGGGGCGTTGGGCCGTCAAAGGGGCAATCGGTCACCACCGAGACATAGCCACGCAGCGGAATGCCGTCGGCGCGGGCGGCCTCGGCCACTGGCGCGAAACGCTCAAGGCTTTGAGAAATCGAGCAATTCAGGTTGGCCTGACTGAAGCCTTCGGAGGCGGAGGCGAAGATTGCCACCTCATCGGCGCGGGCGGCGCGGGCGGCCTCATAGCCCTTGAGGTTGGGGGTCAGCGCGGCATAGCTGATACCGGGCGCGCGGGAGATGCCCGCCAGCACCTCAGCCGCGTCGGCCATTTGCGGCACCCATTTCGGGCTGACGAAACTGGTGACCTCGATCCGGCGAAACCCTATGGAAGACAAGAGGTTGACCAGCGCGATCTTGTCCGCCGCCGGGATCAGACGCTTTTCGTTTTGCAGGCCGTCGCGCGGGCCCATTTCAAAGATTTCAACAAAATCAGACATTTGGGGTCTCGTAAAAATCACGGGTATAGAGCGTGTCAGCCCCGGCGCGGGCCATGGCGCGGATATAGGCCGGGCGGGCGGCCATAGCCTCAGCATAGGCGGACAGGCGGGGGTAACTGTCGCGCCGCACAAAGCGGAACACGGCGGGAATGTTGAATCCCAACATTACATCCGCGCCAGAAAACCCTGATTCCATGAGTGTTTTTCGATTCTCCAGCGCGGTCTCCATCACCTTCATCGTGACCTCCAGCCGCTTGGTAAGCAGCTTCATCAGCACCGGCGAGCGGGCCTCGACCGGGCGGAGGAAGATGTGCTGGATGTTCAACTGCTCCAGAATGGGCGCCTGGGTTTCGGCGAAGTGGAGCCATTCGAGGAAACGCGGCCGGTCGGGGGCTGTGACGGCGGGGGCGAGCCCAGAGTCAGGGTGGCGTTCCAGCAGGGTTTGCAGGATCGCGCCGCTCTCCGAAATGGTTAACCCGTCCCATTCCAACACCGGGATGCGGCCCATGGGCGAGAGCGCGCGGAAGGCGGCGCTGCGGGTGGAGCCATCATCGAGGCGCCAGTTCTGCACCTCATAATCCAGCCCCAATTCCTCGAGCAGCCACAAGATGCGGAAGCTGCGCGCGCCCGGAACGTGGTGCAGGCGGATCATGCGGGCGCCTCCTCGGCCAGCAGGATCAGCGCGGCCCCGGCCTCGACCTGGGCGCCCGGTGCTGTCAGAATCTCGGCGATCACACCATCGCGGGCGGCGGTGAGCGTATGTTCCATCTTCATCGCCTCGAGGATCGCCAGACGATCGCCCGCCTGCACCGCCTGCCCCGGCGTGACAAACACCGCCTTCACCAACCCCGGCATGGGAGAGAGCGTGGCATTGCCAGCGGCGCCAGCAGCTGCCTCGTGCGCCAATGGATCGACCGGGGTGAAAGTGAAACACTGTCCATGTTCGAAGACATGGATGTCATCTCCGCAGCGCACAACCGGCAGGCGGGGGGCGGCATGTTCGGAACCATCCAGGCAAACCAGAGGCTGACCGTCGCGCCAGATCAGCCGCGCCTCGATCGTCTCACCCGCGTGCTGCACT
Source organism: Gemmobacter denitrificans (assembly GCF_036964905.1). NCBI lineage: Bacteria > Pseudomonadati > Pseudomonadota > Alphaproteobacteria > Rhodobacterales > Paracoccaceae > Gemmobacter > Gemmobacter denitrificans. The sequence continues at coordinate 83,807 of NZ_JBALHR010000001.1, read as the reverse complement.
GCAAGGGTGCGACTGAGCGGTGCCCAAAGGGTAAAGCCCGTCAGCGATACCGGTTGCGCATCCTGGGGCAGAGGAGCCCCATGCGCCAGAAGGGTAGCCACGATCACCACCTGCGAAGGGGTCGGGGTGGTGACGAGGGTGGCCAAGTCGCGCTCGATCAACCCGGTATCCACGTCGCCGGCCGCAAAGCCCGGGTGGCGGGCCAGCGCGCCAAGGAAGGCGAGGTTGGTGACGGTGCCTGCCACCTGCGTCTGATCCAGCGCGCGGGCCAGTTGCTGCAACGCGGCGGCGCGAGTCGGGCCATGGACGATCACCTTGGCAATCATCGGGTCATACCAGGGGCTGATCGTGTCGCCCGAGCGCACGCCAGTATCGGCCCGGCAGCCCGGCGGGAAGGCGAGATGCGCCAGCCGCCCGGTGGCGGGCAGGAAGCCTGCGGGCACATCCTCGGCGTAAAGCCGGGCCTCGAAGGCGTGGCCCGTCAGAGGGATCTGGTCTTGCCGCAGGGGCAGCGGTTCACCGCTCGCGACGCGAAGCTGCCATTCCACCAGATCAAGGCCGGTGATCGCCTCGGTCACCGGGTGTTCGACTTGCAGGCGGGTGTTCATCTCCATGAACCAGAAACGGTCGGCGCGCAGGCCTTCGGAGGCATCCACGATAAATTCGATAGTGCCTGCCCCCTTGTACTGAATCGTGCGGGCGGCGCGCACGGCGGCCTCGCCCATGGCGGCGCGCATCTCGGGCGGCATGCCGGGGGCCGGGGCTTCCTCGATCACCTTCTGGTGGCGGCGCTGGAGCGAGCAGTCGCGTTCATAGAGGTGCACGGCATCCTTGCCATCGCCAAAGACCTGCACCTCGATATGGCGGGGCTTTTCGACATACTTCTCGATCAGCACGGCCTGATTGCCGAAGGCGGTGGCGGCCTCGCCTTGCGCCGAGGCGAGGGCGTCGAGGAAATCCGCCGCGCGGGTCACCTTGCGCATGCCCTTGCCGCCGCCGCCGGCCACCGCCTTGATGAGGACGGGGTAGCCGATCCGGGCGGCTTGATCGGCGAGGAAGGCGGGGTCTTGATTGGCCCCGTGATAGCCCGGCACCACCGGCACGCCCGCCTGCGACATCAGCGCCTTGGCGGCATCCTTGAGGCCCATGGCGCGGATCGCCTGACCCGAGGGGCCGATGAAGGTGAGGCCTGCGGCCTGCACCGCATCGACGAAATCGGGGTTTTCCGACAGGAAGCCATAACCGGGATGGATGGCTTGGGCACCCGTGGCGAGGGCGGCGGCGATGATCGCATCGCCGCGCAGATAGCTGTCGCGCGGGGCCGGGCCGCCGATGGCCACGGCCTCATCGGCCAGGGCGACATGGAGGGCTTGTGCATCGGCCGACGAATAGACCGCGACACTCGCCACGCCCAGACGGCGGGCAGTGGCAATGATGCGGCAGGCAATCTCACCCCGGTTGGCGATCAGGATTTTCTGGAACATGGGCTCAGACCTCTGCTGCGGGATGATCGGGGGTGGGCGCGACAGGCACCTCCCCCCGGGAAAGTTGGAACAGGGACAAACGCTGCTCGGCCTCGGCCCCGATCCAGGCGAGCAGGTCGGCAGCGGGGGCAGTATCGCGGATCAGGCCAATGGCTTCGCCCGCAACGGGGCTGCCATTTTCGGCATCGCCCATCGCCTGAGCCGCAGTCCAATCGGCGCGGGCATTGGCGGCACCGGGCGCGCGCAGGGCGTCTGGGGTGCTGTGCCAGCGGTCAGTGAAGCCTGAACGCATGACGCGGATGGTGAAGGGATCGGGCCAGCCAAGCCCGCGCACGGCATCCACCGCGCGGGTGCGCAGCGTGGCATCGCCATCGGCGGCCAGCGCGGCGCGGTGAAAACCTGCGGGCACCAGCGCCTCGGACGCGGCCCAGAACCGGCTGCCGATCAGCGCGCCATCGGCCCCAAGCATGAGCGCCGCCGCAAGGCCCCGGCCATCGGCAATGCCCCCCGCCGCCAGCAGCAGGGTTTCGGGCGCGCGGGCGGCCATGAGATCGGCAATCTCCGGCGTCAGGCTGATCGTGCCGCGCGTCGCACCATGGCCGCCCGCTTCGGCCCCTTGGGCGACGATGATCCGCGCCCCGGACTCCAGCGCCGCGCGGGCATGCTCCAGCGTCTGACATTGGCAGATCAGGGGCACCCCGGCAGCTTGGATTGCGGCGGCAAAGGGCGCAGGGTCACCAAAGGACAGCATGACGGCACGCGGGCCGCGATCAAGGCAGCGGGCCAGAAGGTCAGCCGTCAGCTTCCAGGTGATGAAGCCGATACCGATGGCGGCCCCTTCGGCCAGATCCCATTCCCGGGCGATCCAGTCGGCATCGCCATAACCGCCGCCCAACAGGCCAAGCCCCCCGGACCGGGCAACGGCCGCGGCCAACCGTCCCCCGGCGGCACCCGCCATGGGGGCCAGCGCAACCGGATGGACCAAACCGAAAGCGCGGGTAAAGCGCGTGTCGATCATTGCGGCAGCCCCTTGCACCAGTTGATCCGCTTGCCACCCGCATAGGGCGTAGCCAATCCTTCGGCCACCATGCGATCCGCCACGTCCTGCCCGTTCAGGCGCAGCCGGATCAGACGGCGGCCATATTTGTCGCGCCCCAGATCGGCAATGCCGGGCTGTGCATCCGCGACCAGTTCCCGCAGGCGCAAGGTTGCGCGTTTGCCCAATGCGCGCTCGGCCTCGCATGCCGCATCGCGGGTTTCCGGCGCGTCATAGCCGTGAAGCCGGGCTGTTTCGGTGACAGTGCCGCAGATCAGATGCACCGTATCACCATCCAGCACCGCCCCTATCCGACACCCCTGTTCGCTGAGTTGCTCATGAGGCGCGTAACGTCCGGCCAGCGCCAGCAACCCGGCGAGCAGCAACGCGACATAGACCAGAAGATCCGGCGACATGCGACGCCTCACATCCGGAACACGCCAAAGCGCGTGGGTTCAATCGGGGCATTCAACGCGGCAGAGAGCGAGAGGGCGAGGGTCGCCCTTGTCTTGCGCGGGTCAATGATGCCGTCATCCCAGAGCCGGGCCGAGGCGTAGAGCGGGTGGCTTTGACGTTCGAACATCTCGATGGTGGGGCGTTTGAATTCGGCCTCGTCCTCGGCCGACCAGGTGCCGCCTGCGCGCTCGATCCCGTCGCGTTTCACGGTGGCCAGCACCCCTGCCGCCTGTTCGCCGCCCATGACCGAGATGCGGCTGTTGGGCCATGTCCAGAGGAAGCGGGGCTGATAGGCGCGGCCTGCCATGCCGTAATTGCCCGCGCCGAAGCTGCCGCCGACCAGCATGGTGATCTTGGGCACATTGGTGGCGGCGACGGCGGTGACCATCTTGGCGCCGTGGCGGGCGATGCCCTCGTTTTCGTATTTGCGGCCCACCATGAAGCCGGTGATGTTTTGCAAAAAGACCAGCGGGATATTGCGCTGGCTGCAGAGTTCGACGAAATGCGCGCCCTTGATCGCGGCTTCGGAGAACAGCACGCCGTTATTGGCGATGATCCCCACCGGGCAGCCCATCACATGGGCAAAACCGGTGACGAGGGTTTCGCCGAAGCGGGGTTTGAACTCGTCAAAGCACGAGCCATCCACCACGCGGGCGATGACCTCGCGGATGTCATAGGGTGTGCGCAGATCGCCCGGCACCACGCCGAGGATCTCCTCGGGGTCATAGGCCGGGTCTTCGGGGGCCTGCCATTGCACGGTGGCGGGGCGGCTACGGTTCAGGTGGCTGAGCGCGCGGCGGGCAAGGGCCAGGGCATGGGCATCATCCTCGGCCAGATAATCGGCCACGCCCGACAGGCGAGTATGCACATCGCCGCCGCCCAGGTCTTCGGCGCTGACCACCTCGCCCGTCGCGGCGCGCACCAAGGGGGGGCCCGCAAGGAAGATGGTGCCCTGATCCCGCACGATGATGGTGACATCGGACATGGCGGGGACATAGGCGCCGCCTGCGGTGCAAGAGCCCATGACGACGGCGATTTGCGGGATGCCCTGCGCACTCATCCGCGCCTGATTGTAGAAGATGCGGCCGAAATGATCGCGGTCAGGGAAGACCTCATCCTGATTGGGCAGGTTGGCGCCACCGCTATCCACCAGATAAACGCAAGGCAGCGCGCATTCCTGCGCGATTTCCTGCGCGCGCAGGTGTTTCTTGACGGTCATCGGGTAATAGGTGCCGCCCTTCACGGTGGCATCATTGCAGACCACCATGACCTCTTGCCCATGCACCCGGCCAATGCCCGCGATGACCCCGGCGCAGGGCGCCGCACCATCGTAAAGCCCATGGGCCGCCGTTGCGCCGATTTCGAGGAAGGGCGAGCCGGGATCGAGCAGCCCCGCCACCCGGTCGCGCGGGGCGAGTTTGCCGCGCGCGATATGGCGGGCCATGGCCTTTTCGCCCCCGCCTGCGGCGGCCAGCGCAGCCGCCTCGGCCACAGTATCCAGCATGGCCAGATGCGCCGCGCGATTGGCCTTGAAGCCGTCAGAACCGGTGAGAATGCGGGACGTGAGTTTCATGGGGTCATTTCCGGAACAAAGGGAAGACGGCACCCCGCCCGGGCCGGGCAGAGCGGGTTCTGTGTGGCGGCAGGCTGGGACGAAAAGCGGTATGTCAAAATCATCTTTTCTTGTGATTTCAAATCACTATGCGCCAGAATGTCGCGCCCAAAGATCGCAACAAGTTGATCCATGTCAACGATATGACAGCGATCATCGGCGCATGGTCGGCGCGCAATGCAACTGTGAGTACGACCATGAAACTGACCTCTCTCACCCTCGCCCTGATGGCCGCGACGCTGGCCGCCCCCGCGCTTGCCCAATCGGCCGGCGACATGACGCTGGGCTTTGGCCTGGGTCTGGTGGCCCCGAAATCCGACAATGGCACTGTTGCTGGCGGCGCGACCGAGATCGAGGACAATGTTCGCCCGACGCTGACCTTCGAATACTTCATCAAGGACAATATCGGTCTGGAAGTGCTGGCTGCCCTGCCCTTCAAGCATGACATCAATGTCGGTGGCGCGAAGGTCGGCACGACCAAGCACCTGCCGCCGACGCTCTCGCTGAACTACCACTTCCCGACGGGCGGGGCCTTCAAACCCTTCGTCGGTCTGGGCATCAACTACACCACCTTCTTCGAAGACCGGTCGCCGCTGGGCGATCTGAAGATCAAGGACAGCTGGGGCCTTGCCGCGCATCTGGGTGCCGATTACGCGATCAGCGAAAAAGGCGCGCTGCGGATGGATATCCGCTACATCGACATCGACAGCGACGTCTATCTGAACGGCGCGAAGGTCGGCAAGGTCGAGGTCGATCCGCTGGTGGTGGGCGTCTCCTACATCATGAAGTTCTGATCCCCGAAAGGACCAGAAAGGTGCGGAAGGGTGCGGGGTTTCCCCGTACCCTTTTTTCATGATGCCCCAGACCGCCATGGCGATCAGACCGCCGCCATCAATTCGCGGCCGATCAGCATGCGGCGGATTTCCGAGGTGCCCGCGCCGATTTCCATCAGCTTGGCATCGCGGAACAGGCGGCTGACGGTCGAGTCGTTCAGGAACCCGGCCCCGCCAAGCGCCTGCACGGCCTGATGCGCCTGCACCATCGCCTGTTCCGAGGCATAAAGCACACAGCCCGCCGCATCGGCCCGGGTGACCGTGCCCCGGTCGCAGGCGCGCGCAGCCTCATAGACATAGGCGCGGGCCGAATTCATCGCGACATACATATCGGCGATCTTGGCCTGCATCAGTTGGAAATTCCCGATCGGCTGACCGAATTGCTGCCGTTCGCGGGCATAAGGCAGCACTTCGTCAAGGCAGGCAGCCATGATCCCGGTGCCGATGCCCGACAGCACGACGCGTTCATAATCCAGACCCGACATCAGGACGCGCACGCCGCGCCCCTCTTCGCCCAGCACGTTTTCGAAGGGTACTTCGCAATTGTCGAAGATCAGTTCGCCCGTATTCGACCCACGCATCCCCAGCTTGTCGAAATGCGGGCTGGTGGAAAAGCCCTTGAACCCACGTTCCACGATGAAGGCCGTGATGCCCTTGGGGCCGGCCTCCGGATCGGTCTTGGCATAGACGATCAGCGTATCGGCATCGGGGCCATTGGTGATCCAGTATTTCGACCCGTTCAGAACATAATAGCCGTTGCGCTTTTCCGCGCGCAGCTTCATCGACACCACATCCGACCCGGCCCCGGGTTCCGACATGGCCAGCGCACCGACATGTTCACCCGAGACCAGCTTGGGCAGGTATTTCGCCTTTTGCTCCGTGCTGCCATTCAGCTTCATCTGATTGACGCACAGGTTGGAATGGGCGCCATATGACAGGCTGATGCTGGCCGAGGCGCGGGCGATTTCCTCGGTCGCAATCACATGCGCCAGATAGCCCATCCCTGCCCCGCCATACTCCTCTGACACGGTAATGCCCAGTAGGCCAAGGCTGCCCATCTCGCGCCACAGATCCGACGGGAAGACATTGTCGCGGTCCACCTGTGCGGCAATCGGCTTCACCCGGTCCTGCGCCCAGGCATGCACCATGTCACGCATGGCGGCGATGTCTTCGCCCAGATCGAACTGCATCGGAGATGTGAACATCTTCCCCTCCCAGGAATTGAACATGTGTTCAATAAACGCTTTCCCCCGAGTCGCGTCAAGCCCTTCGTGCAGGCGCAATCGCAGCGTCAGCCTTGCGCCACCGCCCGCCAGAACCCAGATTGTGAGCGTGGTTCAATGGAGGTTCCCCGCGATGCGCAAGGTTCTGCTGCTGTCTGCCCTGCTGGCAAGCCCGGCCATGGCCGAGGAAGTCGGCAAGGTTGGGGTGGATTGGGTGGGCAACGATATTGTCATCGAAGCCTTCGAAGACCCGAAGGTGCAGGGCGTCACCTGCCATCTGGCCTATTTCGAGCGGTCGCTGATCGACCGGTTCAGCAATGGCAACTGGTTCGAAGACCCCAGCTATTCAGCGGTGGATTGCAGCCAGACCGGGCCGATCACGCTGGGCAAGATCGACCGGGGCGCCGATGGCGAGGAAGTGTTCAGCGAGGGTCGATCGCTGATCCTCAAATCGCTGAAGGTCACGCGGGTCTATGACGAGGCGAACAATGCCCTGATCTATCTGGGCCATGCCAGCGAGCTGACCCAAGGGTCGGGCAAGATGTCGCTCTCCGTAGTGCCGCTGGGAAATGCCGCGCCCCGCCCCTGACAGGGCGGCGGCGGCGCTCAGGCGGGCAGATATTGCGCAGCTTCCTTGCGCGCAAAGGCCTTCATCCCGGCCCCGTGGGCATCGAGAAAGACTTGCGTGCGCACCGGATCATGTTTGGACAGGTCGCGCAGCCACCAGGCCACGGCCTTCTGGATGAACCAGTCGCGATCAGGCACATAGCTGGCTGCCCAATCCAGCACCCGTTCCCGCGCTGCGGTTTCCTCGGACTTGGGGAAGTTGAGCTTGGCCAGCGGCAGGGTGATGACCAGCGCGGCGCGGCGCTGCCACATCAGCGGGCTTTGGGTCCAGCTTTCGATCTGATCCAGCCGGGACAGATCGGCCATCACCCGTTTCTGGCCGGCGCTGCAGGCATGATCGGCAATGGCCCAGGCATCGAATTGCGGCACCCAGGTCGCGATCATGGCCCAGACGGCATCATCCGGGCGGATGCGCGCCTGGGTCAGCAGCTTGGCTGCCGCGACCCGGCCTTCATGGACATTGCTGTCCCACAGGCCCTGCGCCAGTGCCAGACGCTCTTCCAGACCGATCTGCGCCCGCCAGGCCTTGGTCAATGCGTCGATGTCAGGCACGACCGCCCCAAGATAGACCCGATCCACCTTGTGATAGGCGGCCATATCCGCAGCCTTGCCCGGCACCGCACACTCCGCGATCTGCGCAAGGGCGGCATCCGCATCGGCGGGTACGGGTACGGGAGCCGGTTCGGGCGCGTCTTCCGGCCAATCCTGCACGCTTTCGGCTTCGGTCATTCGCGTTCCTCCAGATTGGCACCGATCCCGGTCGGCAGCCCGTCGATGGACTGCCGGTTGCGGCTGTCCCAGTATTCGCGCAAGCCTGCCTCACCCTTTTGCACCGCCCAGTCGTGCAACACCGGGCGTTCACGCGGGCTTTCCATCATCGGCACCGCAAAGCCACAGGAGCTTTGCACCAGATCGACCGCCATGTCACAGATCTGCCGTGCGCCGGGCAGATCGGGCAGTTGGGCCGCCAGCGCCGCCCATTCGCCATCGCCCCGATGCAGCATCCGCGCCGTTCCATAGGCGCGCAGGATCAGCGGGCGTGGGCCAAAGCTGCACCACATCACCGTCATGCGCGGATCAAGCGGAAGATGCGCGGCGGTTTCATTTCCCGATCCGGTGACATTCAGCCAGATCAGGCGGTTCGGCCCCAAAAGGCGCAGACTGTCCATGCCCTTGGGGCTGAGATTGATGCGCGCGCCGGGCGCGGTGCTGGCCACGAAAAACACCGCCTGTTCGGCGACAAAGGCACGGTGACCATCGTCAAAACCGGGGAACTGTTTGGCCATCTCACTCCACCGTCACGGATTTGGCCAGATTGCGCGGCTGGTCCACATCGGTGCCCTTGGCAATCGCGGTATGATAGGCCAGCAGCTGCGCCGGAATGGCATAGAGCATCGGCGCGAACAGGTCCGGCACCTCCGGCAGGGTCAACGTCTGCCAGCAGCCCGCGCCCGCCTCGGCAACGCCGCGCTTGTCGGACATCAGCACCACCTTGCCATGCCGCGCCATCACCTCTTGCATGTTCGAGACGGTCTTTTCAAACAGCGCGTCACGCGGGGCCAGCACGATCACCGGCACCCGGTTGTCGATCAAGGCAATCGGCCCATGCTTCAGCTCGCCACTAGCATAGCCTTCGGCATGGATATAGCTGATTTCCTTCAGCTTCAGCGCGCCTTCCAAGGCCAGCGGATACATCGGCCCCCGGCCCAGGAACAGCACGTCCTGCGCCCCGGCCAGATGTTCGGACAGCGCCTCGATTTCGCCCGCAAGGGTCAGCGCATGGTTCATCAGCCCCGGCAGCAGCCGGAAATCGGCCAGATGCGTCGCCACCTGGTCAGCGGTCAGCGTGCCGCGATCCTGCGCCGCCTTCAAGGCCAGCAGCGCCAGCACGGCGAGTTGGCAGGTAAAGGCCTTGGTCGAGGCCACGCCCACCTCCACCCCCGCCAGAATGGGCAGCGCCACATCACTTTCCCGCGCGATCGACGACGTGGCCACATTCACCACCGACACGACCTTGGCCACCCGTTCCTTCGCATGGCGCAGCGCCGCAAGGGTATCCGCCGTCTCGCCCGACTGGCTGATGAACATGGCCCAGCTTTGCGGCGACAGCGGCGCATCGCGATAGCGGAACTCAGATGCGATATCGATGTCGCAGGGCAGCTTGGCGAGGCTTTCAAACCAGTATTTCGCCACGTGACAGGCGTAATGCGCCGTGCCACAGGCCACCAGCGTGATCCGGTCCACCTGGGTGAAATCCAGCGCATGCGGCAAGGTCAGGCCGCCTGCACCCAGATAATGCTTCAGCGCATCGGCCAGCACCACCGGCTGTTCGGCGATCTCTTTCGCCATGAAATGCTTGTATCCGGCCTTTTCGATCCGGGTCGCATCGACCTGAATCCGCGTCATCGCCCGGTTGGCCCGGCGATTGGCCATGTCAAAGATCTCGGCCCCTGCGCGGGTGATCACCGCCCAGTCGCCTTCTTCCAGATAGGTGATGCGGTCGGTCATCGGGGCAAGCGCAATGGCATCCGATCCCACGAACATCTCGCCATCGCCATGGCCGATGGCCAGCGGCGAGCCCTTGCGGGCGCAGATCAGAAGATCATCCTGCCCGTCAAACAGGAAGCACAGCGCAAAGGCCCCATGCAGCCGCCCCAGCACCGCCGCTGTCGCCTCGGCCGGGGCCAGCCCCAGCGACAGCTGATGCTGCATGAGCAGCGCCACCGTTTCGGTATCGGTTTCCGATTCAAAGCCATAGCCCAGCCCGATCAGCTCGGCCCGCAGGTCGCGGAAATTCTCGATGATGCCGTTATGAACCACCGCCACGCCGCCTGCGCGATGGGGGTGCGCATTGGCCACCGTGGCCGCGCCATGGGTGGCCCAGCGGGTATGCCCGATCCCTGCCCGACCGGCCAGCGGTTCATGCACCAGAAGGTCGGACAGATTGACCAGCTTGCCCACCGCCCGGCGACGGTCCAGCCGACCCTCGTTCAGCGTGGCAATGCCGGCACTGTCATAGCCGCGATATTCCAGCCGCTTCAGCGCCTCGACCAGCAGGGGCGCAACCTGATGGTTGCCCAGAACGCCGACAATCCCGCACATTATGCTTTCCCCTTCGACGCCTTGATCGCCCGCAGCCGTTCGAACAGCTTCACCGCCAGACCGGGCTTGTTCACCTGTCGGGCGCGGCCAAGCGCAATCGCCCCCGCTGGCACATCTTCGGTGATCGTGCTGCCCGATCCGGTCATCGCCCCGTCACCCACTGTGACCGGCGCCACCAGCATGGTATCCGATCCGATGAAGGCCCGCTTGCCGATCCGGGTGCGGTGCTTCATCACGCCATCATAATTGCAGGTCACCGTGCCCGCGCCGATATTGGTATTCTCGCCCACATCGGCATCGCCCAGATAGGTCAGGTGGCCCACCTTCACGCCTTCGTCCAGAATGGCGTTCTTGATTTCCACGAAATTGCCGACATGCACGAATTCCGCCAGTTCCGCCCCGGGGCGCAGCCGGGCAAAGGGGCCGACATCAGCCCCGCGCGACACATGGCAGCCCTCCAGATGGCAGAAGGCCTTGATCTCCGCCCCGCTTTCGATGGTCACACCGGGGCCGAACACCACATTCGGCCCGATGATCGCATCGCGCCCGATATGGGTATCCAGTGCAAAGAACACGGTTTCGGGCGCCGTCAGCGTCACGCCGTTGTCAAGCGCCTCGGCCCGGGCGCGGGCCTGAAAGGCGGCCTCGGCCTGCGCCAGTTCAGCCCGGGTATTGATGCCCAGGGTTTCCGATTCCGCGCAGATGACAAAGCCTGAGCTCAGCCCCCGCGCTGCCGCCAGCGCGGGCACATCGGTCAGGTAATATTCGCCCGCGGCATTGTCATTGCTCAGCAGCCCCAGCACATCGCGCAACAGCCCCGCATCGGCGCAAAGCACGCCCGAATTGCACAGGGTGATCGCGCGTTCCGCCTCGGTCGCATCCTTGTATTCGACGATGCGCACCAGACGGTCGCCTTCGGTGACAAAGCGGCCATAGCGGCCCGGATCGCGTGCATCAAAGCCCAGCACCACCACCGCATGGCGGGCGCGCGCCTCCAGCATCGCCTCCAGCGTCTCAGGTTGGATAAACGGGGTGTCGCCATAGAGCACCACCACATCGCCGGAAAACCCCTCCAGCACGGGCAGGGTCTGCGCCACCGCATGGCCGGTGCCCAGCTGTTCAGCCTGCAACACGGTAAGACAGGTTTCGTCATAGGCAAGGGCCGCCTGCGCAACCTGATCGGCCCCATGCCCGGTCACCACCACCACGCGCTCCGGCGCAAGGCTCGCGCCCGCCTGCATGGCATGGTGCAGCATCGGCGCACCGGCCAGTTTGTGCAGCACCTTCGGCAGATCGGAATTCATCCGCGTGCCCTGACCGGCCGCAAGAATGACAAGAGAAACCGGCATGACACCCCTTCCTAAATCGTTGCGCCCGTTTTAACCCTGCAGGCGGGCGGCGCAAGCGGTCCGCTTTCACACATCCTTACCGCAGGTTTCAAGATGCCGTTGCAGACCAAGCCAACCGTGGTGTTCGATCTGGACGGCACTTTGGCCGATACCTCCGCCGATCTGATCGCCGCTGCCAATGCCTGCTTCCGGGGTTTGGGTCATGGCGACCTGCTCGATCCGGTGGCCGATGCGCTCACCGCCTTCCATGGCGGCCGCGCCATGTTGAAGCTGGGGTTTGCACGGTTGGGGCAGTTGGATGAAGCGATGATCGCCGCGCAATATCCCGTGCTTCTGAAAGCCTATGCTGACGGGATCGACACCCATACCCGGCTGTATCCCGGGGCGACTGACGCGGTGGAGGCACTGCGCAGCGCCGGTTACGCCACCGCCATCTGCACCAACAAGCCCGAGGGTCTGGCCGAAACGCTGGTCACCCGCCTGGGCATCCGCGGCCTCTTCGGCAGCCTGATCGGCGCCGACACGCTGCCCACCCGAAAACCCGACCCCGCGCCCTATCTGGCCGCAGTCGAACAGGCGGGCGGCATCGTGTCGCGGTCGCTGATCGTGGGCGATACCGAAACCGACCGGCTGACGGCGCGAGCGGTGGGCGTGCCGTGCATCCTTGTGGGCTTTGGCCCCGAAGGGCCGGGCGTGGCCCGCCTGAACCCCGAGGCCCTGCTGGACCATTACGCCGATCTGCCCGGTCTGGTCGCGCGGCTGATCGGCTGATCGTCAGCCGACATCAATCAGCTTCTTGCAGCCATCGACCTTGCGGTCCAACTCGTCCGACAGCTCATTGAAGCTGAGCGGATCAAGCACCCGCTTGCGGAAGGATTTCAACGCATTGACGCGGTCGCGTTCGCTGCCCGGCAACTCTGCCAGATACAACAGCGCAAGCGCCTGGGAGTCCGCATAGTTTTCCTTGGTCATATGACCTGCCCGGGTCAGCCTTTCAGAGACCTCCAGCAAAAGCCCGGCGCAGTGCAGAAGCATCTGATCGCGGCCTTCATAGGTGGTGGCGGCAGCGGCAGGGGCGGCAAGGCACAGCCCCGAAAGCACGGCTGGAAACAGGCAGGCAAGACGCATCGAAATCCCTCGAACAGGTGCAGCCCTTGGTTGCACGTCTTTCAGGCGCTGCCAAGCCATCACCGCACGGCCGGATTGACAGGAAGGCAGTGCCGACGCAAAGGAAAGCATGGAAAACTTTACCGGCAGTTTCACCCAGCAGGAACCGATCCCGGAGGCGGCCATCGCAGCGGCGCTGCGGGTCATGCAATCGGGGCGATTGCACCGCTACAACACCGCCCCCGGCGAGCTCGCCGAAGCCGCCGCACTGGAGGAGGAGTTTGCCGCCCTGACCGGCGCGCGCTATTGCCTTGCAGTGGCGTCTGGCGGCTATGCGCTTGCCTGCGCGCTGCGGGCGGTAGGCGTGCGGCCGGGCGACCGGGTGCTGACCAATGCCTTCACGCTGGCCCCCGTGCCTGGCGCGATTGCCAGCCTGGGTGCTGTGCCGGTCTTCGTCGGGGTGACCGAAGGGCTGGTGATCGATCTGGAGGATCTGGCGGCCAAGCTGGATCAGGCCCGGGTTCTGATGCTCAGCCACATGCGCGGGCATGTCTGCGACATGGACCGGCTGATGGCGCTGTGTGATGCGGCGGGCGTAATCGTGATCGAAGATTGTGCCCATACGATGGGCGCGGGCTGGGCCGGGCGGCCTACGGGCCGTTGGGGGACGGTGGGTTGTTTTTCCACCCAGACCTACAAACACATGAATTCCGGCGAAGGCGGGCTGCTGATTTCGGATGATCCGCAGATCATGGCGCGGGCGGTGCTGCTGTCGGGCAGCTATATGCTTTATGATCGCCACCGCGCCGCCCCGCCCCCCGAAGCCTTTGCCGACCTGCGGCTGGTCACGCCCAATATCTCGGGCCGGATGGACAATCTGCGCGCCGCGATCCTGCGCCCGCAACTGGCCGATCTGGCCCGCCAATGTGCCCGCTGGAACGATCGTTACCGCGTGGTGGAACGGGGTCTGGCCGCAACCCCCGGGTTGACGCTGATCGAACGCCCTGCCGCCGAGGATTTCGTGGCCTCCTCCTTTCAATTCCTGCTGCTCGACTGGAACGCGGATGCCATCCGCGCTGTCCTGGCCCGCTGCGCCGCACGGGGGGTGGAGCTGAAATGGTTCGGCGCACCGGACCCTGTGGCCTTTACCAGCCGCTATGAAAACTGGCGTTATGCGCCAAGCGCGCCAATGCCCGCGACCGACCGTATCCTGCACGGCATTGTGGACATGCGCCTGCCGCTGACCTTCAGTCTGGAGGATTGCGCGCTGATCGCCCGCATCATCCGGGCCGAGGTGTCGGCGGTGTTTCAGGGCGACCTGAGCGCCCCCGCGACCACCACCCGCGCCGACTGACCGCCCTTTGCCGATGGCACGAAAAAGCCCGCCCGGACAGGATATCCGGGCGGGCTGATGTCTGCCGGTGCGGCCCGATTACATGCGGGCGGCGACGGCTTCCCAGTTCACCAGCTTGTCGAGGAAGTTGGTCAGATAGGCAGGGCGCTTGTTGCGGAAATCGATGTAGTAGGAATGTTCCCACACATCACAACCCAGAAGCGCAGACTGGCCAAAGCAGAGCGGGTTCACACCGTTTTCGGTCTTGGTGATCTTCAGCGCGCCATCTGCGTCCTTCACCAGCCAGGCCCAGCCCGAACCGAACTGGCCCGCACCGGCGGCGGCGAAATCTTCCTTGAACTTGGCGACAGACCCGAACGCCTCGACCAGCGCCTTTTCCAGATCGCCCGGCATCTTCTTGTCTTCGCCCGGGCCCATCACTTCCCAGAACAGGTTGTGGTTCCAGTGCTGGCTGGCATTGTTGAAGATGCCGTTCTGCGCCACGGCGCCCGCCTGGTAGGTGCCCTTGACGATATCGTCCAGCGACTTGCCTTCCCATTCTGTGCCGGCAATCAGCTTGTTGCCATTATCGACATAGGCCTTGTGGTGCAGGTCGTGGTGATATTCCAGCGTCTCTTTCGACATGCCCAACGATGCCAGCGCATCATGGGCATAAGGCAGATCGGGAAGGGTGAAGGCCATGGAAGTCTCTCCTGTTCGGGATGATTGCCGCTGCGGCCAATAAGAGGCCGCCGCCCCGCAAGGTCAAGGGGCGGCGGGTGATTTTCCGTCATGCGCGGGATCGTAAGGCCGAAGCGGTCATTTCAGCTTTGAACAGGTTCCGCCGATATTGGTGCTGTTGTCATAGCCCCGTGGCGCCGCAGAAATCTGAATCTTGCCCTGATCTATCTTGAAGGTCGCACTATAAGAAACAGTTGCGCGTCTGGCCCGCGAACCTTGGGTGCGCACATCCCATTTCAGCTTCACGGTCTGGCCATCTCGCTTCACGTCAGCCGGAACGGAACCACCCGTGAAGTGCTTGGTCACACCGTCAAAAACCAACCATACATCAAACTCAGTTTCCTGAATCAGAACCATTTCCTTCATGACCCATTCGCGATTGGCTACATTCTTCTGAACGCAAAGCCACTTGACAGTTTCAGCGGCAGCCATGCCTGGCAGGGCCGCCAAAGCGAGAGCTGCAAGCACAGTCTTTTTCATCGGGATACCCCTTTCACTCGATCGTGGAAATTGATTGACCAAGGTCAGTCCTTGATCTTTTCGCAGGTGCCGCGCGCGCCCTTCGTCTCGGGATAGGCGATCACATTGGCAGAGACTGAGATTTTGCCGGTCGCCGTATCCAGACGGGCCTTGTAGTCAACTTTCGACCGGGCCGAGCTTCGGTCGATAATCTCCAGCCGCCAGCGCGCCGTAACCTCGGCCTTGCCCAGCTTGAGATGGCTCAGCCGAACCGGGGTTTCTTCATAGTAATGCGCGATGATCGGATCATAGACGGCCCCTTCGCCGGTCTTGCGATCAATGGACAAGAGCAGCGGCGACTGGATGAAACCCCGTGTCACAGCAAGATCGCAGCGCCACATTTCCGCAAGGGCAGGCGTTACGGTCAAGGCAAGGGCAGCAACCGCGCCCTTCAAGATATTGAAATACAAGTGAGTCTCCGCCAGTTCAGTTTTGGTGATAGCAAAACCAAACTGGCGGAAAGTCAAATCAAAAGATGATCAGCCCGAGAAGAGCTCGCCGCCCGGCTGTGCGCTGGCCTTGAGCAAACCCATCACATAGGTGGCAACAGACCGGAAACAGACCAGCGTGTAACCTGCCTCGTCACGCCAGAAGGCGGCAGCAACCTGGGCCGCGCGGGTGCGACGCAGTTCGTTTTCCGCCAGCGTCGCGTGATCGACCGGCGAAAGCTTCTGCAGCACCTCGGCCGCGCGGGCGCCTTCAATGCGGAACACCGCACGGGCATCTGATACATCCACCGCAAGATGATGCTGACCGGCCAGCGTTTCCGCCAACACGGCCAGCGTGGCCGCGACATCGGCATAGGGCACGATCAGCAGGTATTCGTCGGGCGACATCCAGCCCGCCGCCTTGTCCCCGTTGTGGACAATCCGGCGCTGCGCGGGCAGCGCGCAGCCGGTGGCCGCCTGAATGGCAGCCACCAGACCCGGCAGATCGGGCTTGGCGCGCAGGCTTATCATCCCCAGCGGGCCGATCTCGCGGATACGGGCAAAGCCGTCAAAGCTGGCCCCGTTCAGGGCACTGACGATCTTAGACATTCTGCTTTTCCCCTTCCTTGTCATAGAAGACCGGATCGACAATCTTCACCTGCTGGGTCGTGCCATCAAGCTTGGTCATCTCGATCACCTCGCCCAGCCGGGTCAGGCCCCCCTTCACCAGACCCATGGCAATGCCGCGTTTCAGCGTGGGCGAATAATAGGTCGAGGTGACGCGCCCCTGCACATTGCGCTGGCCATTGGCATTGAAGCCCGGTGCCGGGGCATAGGCCCCATCCTGAATGACCGAACCGTCCAGCGTTTCCAGACCCACCAGTTTCCAGCGGTCGGGGCTGGCCAGATAGGTGCGTTCCTGCCCGCGCTTGCCCAGATAATCGGCCTTCTTCTTGGAAATCGCCCAGCCAAGGTTCAGGTCCTGCGGGATCACCGTGCCATCGGTTTCATCACCGATCATGATGAAGCCCTTTTCGGCGCGCAGGATATGCAGACATTCGGTGCCATAGGGCATCATGCCGAATTCGGCCCCTGCCGCCAGCAGCGCATCCCAGAAGGCGCGGCCTTCACTGGCGGGCACGGCGATTTCATAGGACAGCTCGCCCGAGAACGAGATGCGGTAGGCCCGCACCCGGAAGCCACCCAGAATGCCATCGGCCCATTGCATGAAAGGCAACGCCTCTTTCGAGACATCCATCCCTCCCAGGCGTTCCAGCACCTTGCGGGCATTGGGGCCGACCACGGCGATCTGGGCGAATTGCTCGGTCACATTGGCGGTATAGACCTGCCAATCCCACCATTCGCATTGCAGCCAGTCTTCCATCCAGGCGTGGATACGATCCGCCCCGCCAGAGGTGGTGTGGCAAAGCCAGGTATCCTCGTCGATCCGCGCCACCACGCCGTCATCCGACAAGAAGCCCTGTTCATTGCACATCAACCCATAACGGCATTTGCCGATACCAAGGTTCGACATGACGTTGGTATAGAGCATATCCAGGAACTTGCCCGCATCGGGGCCCTTGACGATGATCTTGCCAAGCGTCGAGGCATCAAGCAGCCCGACATTCGCACGGGTGTTGACAACCTCGCGATGCACGGCCTGTTCATGGGTTTCGCCGGGGCGCGGGAAGCAATAGGGGCGACGCCACAGGCCGACCGGCTCCATATAGGCGCCATTGGCCATGTGCCAGCCATGGATCGGGCTTTCCCGCACCGGCTGGAATATCTCGGCGCGCGATTCACCGGCCAGCGCACCAAAGGGCACGGGCGTATAGGGCGGGCGGAAGGTGGTGGTGCCCACCTGCGGCACCGTGGCCGACAGGCTGTCGGCCAGCACCGCCAGACCGTTGATATTGCTCAGCTTGCCCTGATCGGTTGCCATGCCCAGCGTGGTATAGCGCTTGGTATGTTCGACCGAGGTATAGCCTTCGCGTGCAGCCAGATGCACATCGCTGACCTTCACGTCGTTCTGGTAATCCAGCCACATCTTGGCGCGCAGCGCAGGCGGGGCCCCTTGCGGCATGATCCAGACCGGTTCCAGCGGTTGTTCACTGGGGGCGCTGGCTGCGGCACTGGCCGTGCCACCCACGGCAGCCGCCGCATCGGCCAACACATCCGCCGCCATCAGCTTGCCCGAGGCCGACCCCGCCGTCACCACCATGGCCGAGCCGTCATGGTTCAGCGGCGGGCGCGTCGGATCGGGGGCGAAATGGGCCTGCGCCTCGTCCCAGTTGAGCTTGCCGCCACAATGCGACCACAGATGCACGACAGGCGACCAGCCGCCCGACATCGCAACCGCATCGCAGGCGATCTCCTCCAGCACCGCGCCCTGCCCGGCATGGGCACAGATCGCAACGCCGGTAACCCGCTTGCCGCCCTTGACCTTGGCAATGGCCTTGCCTGCCTCGATGCGGATGCCAAGCGCGCGGGCGCGCGCCGGAAGTTCACCGGTGACTTGTGCGCGGGCGTCAAGGATGACCGGCACTTCCAACCCCGCCTCTTTCAGCGCGATGGCCGTGCGATAGGCGTCATCGTTATTGGTGACCACGACCGTACGGTCGCCGGGCGCAACGGCATGGTTCACGACATAATCGCGCACCGCCGAAGCCAGCATGACGCCCGGAACATCATTGCCCGCAAAGGACAGGGGCCGTTCGATTGCGCCGGTGGCGGTGACCACCTGACCCGCACGGATGCGCCACAACCGGTGGCGCGGGCGGCCATCGCCCGGTGTATGATCGGCCACCTTTTCATCGGCCAGCACATAGCCATGATCGTAAGACCCGGCCGCCATGCAGCGCAGGCGCAAGGTAACATTGTCCATCTTTGCAAGGGCTTCGACGGTGGTCTTCACCCAGACATCTGCCGGGGCGCCGTCGATCTGAACCCCGTCCACCGGGGCGCGGCCGCCCCAATGCGCGGTCTGTTCCAGCAGCCAGACGCGCTTGCCCGCCTGCGCCGCCGTCAGCGCGGCCTGCAGACCGGCAATGCCACCACCCACGATCAGCAGATCGCAGAAGGCATAGGCATGTTCATAGCGGTCGGCGTCACGATCCTTGGGCACCTTCCCCAGACCCGCCGACTGGCGGACGATCGGTTCAAAGATGTGCTTCCAGGCAAAACGCGGATGGATGAAGGTCTTGTAATAGAAGCCCGCAGGCAGGAAGCGCGCGGCATAGTTGTTCACCACGCCCACATCGAATTCCAGGCTGGGCCAATGGTTCTGCGAGGTCGCCGTCAGACCATCGAACAGTTCCGTGGTGGTAGTGCGCTGGTTGGGCTCAAAGCGGCCACCCTGCCCCATGTTCACCAGCGCATTGGGCTCTTCGGCGCCCGAGGCCACCAGCCCGCGCGGACGATGATACTTGAAGCTGCGGCCCAGCAACATCTGGTCATTGGCCAGAAGCGCCGAAGCCAATGTGTCGCCCTTGTATCCCTTCAGACGCTTGCCGTTGAAGGTGAATTCACAGGCGGCGGTCCGGTCGATCAGACGGCCCCCCTTCGCGAGACGGGTGCTCATTTGTAGCCCTTCCAGTCCGGCCGTTTGGCCTTGATCTTCTCCACCAGATCGGCGGGCGGTTCCTTGCTTTGTGCGGGATAGGTGCCGAACACCTCCAGCGTGGCGGTGCAGCGCGCGGCCAGGAACCACTTGCCGCAGCCATAGGCATGGCGCCAGCGTTCGAAATGCACGCCCTTGGGGTTCTTCCGGGCGAACATGTAGGCTTCGAACTCTTCATCGGTCGAACCGGGGCCGAAGCGTTTCAGATGCGCCTCATAGCCGGGGCTGAGTTCGGTTTCTTCGGCCTTCACGCCGCAATAGGGGCATTCAAGGATCAGCATGTGCGGGCCTCGTCATTGCCGGTGCACCAGGGGCGCTGCCCCCGGACCCCCGGGTTATTTTTGCCAAGATAAAGGGACATCAATGCGCCACCCCGGCAGCCACCGATTCATCGATGAACTGGCCTTCCTTGAAGCGCCACATGTTGAATTCGGCGGCCAGCGGTCCGGGTTCGCCCTTGGCCATCAGCTCGGCCATGGCCCAGCCCGACCCCGGAATCGCCTTGAACCCGCCAGTGCCCCAGCCGCAATTGATGAAGCAGTTCCCCAGCGGGGTTTTCGAGATGATGGGCGAGCGGTCGCCGGTCATGTCCACGATCCCGCCCCATTGGCGCAGCATCTTCAGCCGGCTGATCATCGGGAAGGTTTCGATCAGGGCGCGCAGGGTTTCCTCGATATGGTGGAAGCTGCCGCGCTGCGTATAGTTGTTGAAGCCATCGGTGCCGCCGCCGATCACCATCTCGCCCTTGTCGGATTGCGACATGTAGCCATGGACGGTGTTGGCCATCACCACCACATCCATGCAGGGTTTGATCGGTTCGGACACCAGCGCCTGCAGGGCCACCGCCTCGACCGGCAGGCGGAATCCCGCCATGTCGGCCACCTGCCCGGAATGGCCGGCAACAACGATGCCCAGCTTCTTGGTGCCGATATAGCCCTTGGTCGTGTCAACGCCGACGACCTTGCCGTTTTCCGACCGCACGCCGGTGACTTCGCATTGCTGGATGATGTCCATGCCCATGGCCGAACAGGCGCGGGCATAGCCCCAGGCCACGGCATCGTGCCGTGCCGTACCGCCGCGCGCCTGATAGAGCGCGCCCAGGATCGGATAGCGGGGCCCGTCGATTTCGATGATCGGCACCAGCTGCTTCACCCGTTCCGGGGTGATCCATTCGGTTTTCACGCCTTGCAGGTTGTTGGCATGCACCGTGCGCAGGTAGCCGCGCACCTCGTGATGGGTTTGCGCCAGCATGAGAAGGCCGCGCGGGCTGAACATCACGTTGTAGTTCAGGTCCTGGCTCATCGTCTCATACAGGCTGCGGGCCTTTTCGTAGATCGCCGCCGAGGGGTCCTGCAGATAGTTCGACCGGATGATGGTGGTGTTGCGCCCGGTATTGCCGCCGCCCAGCCAGCCCTTTTCGATCACCGCCACATTGGTGATGCCGTAGTTCTTGCCAAGGTAATAGGCAGTGGCGAGGCCGTGGCCACCGGCCCCCACGATGATGGCATCATAGGCGGCTTTCGGCGCGGGCGAAGCCCAGGCCCGTTCCCACCCCTGATGATAGCGCATCGCCTCACGCGCGATGGCAAAGACCGAATAGCGTTTCATGAGCGTTCCCAACTCCCCTGCGGGTCTGCATCGGTGATGCACCGGATGGCGAAGATATCCGCCCGCCCGAGCGGCACAATCGGGAAAATTGCGACATCGTGTCGGCCAGCCCGCAGGCCCTGCGACGCCTAGCCCCTTTTGCCGGGGGCAGTGACGGGCTACATGGGGGCAAGGTTTGGGCAGGAGCGGGCAGGATGGCGATGTTCTGGGGAACGGTGGGGGCGCTGCTGATCGCGGCGGCGGCGGCCATCTGGCAGGGGCTGCGGCGCGGCCAGGCCGTGGCCGAACTGGACAGGCCAGCCGCGCATGACCTGCAGGTCTATCGCGACCAGTTGGCGGAACTGGAGCGCGACCGCGCGCGCGGCGTCGTTGCCCCGGACGAGGCCGAACGGCTGCGTGCCGAAATCGGGCGGCGACTGCTGGAGGCGGATCGCGCGGCGCGGGATACGGCCCCGCAGGTGGCGCAAGGGCCGGGCCTCGGGGTCAGCTTTGCAGCGGCCGCGCTGGTTCTGGCGGGCGGGGCAGCGCTTTATCTGCTGGATCTGGGGGCGCCCGGTTATCCCGACATGCCGCTAGCAGCGCGCAAGGCGCAAGCCGAAGACTGGCGCAAGGCCCGCCCGTCGCAGGCCGAGGCCGAAAGCGCCGAACCTGCCCCCGCCCTGCCGGAAGGCGCGGACCCGGAATTCCTGGCGCTGATGGAGAAGCTGCGGAAGGCGGTTGCCGGGCGCCCTGATGATCTTCAGGGCCAGCGGCTTCTGGCGGAAAACGAGGCGCGGCTGGGCGATTACCGGGCCGCGGCGCGCGCGCAGGCCGAGGTGTTGCGGCTGCTGGGCAATACGGCCAAGGCCAGCGATTTCAGTTTCATGGCGGAAATGCTGATCGCCTCGGCGCGCGGTTATGTCTCGCCCGAGGCGGAAGCCGCGCTGCAACAGGCGCTGAGCCGCGATCCGCAAGATCAGGTGGCCCTGTATTATTCCGGGCTCATGCTGGCACAGATCGGGCGCCCGGATCAGGCCTTCCCGCTCTGGCGCGACCTGCTGGAAACCAGCGCGCCGGATGCACCCTTTGCGGCGGCATTGCGGGCGGAACTGCCGCGCCTGGCAGCACAGGCCGGGGAACGCTATCAGCCGCCCGCCCCCCCCGCTGCCGCACCCGCCTTGCCTGGCCCGGATGCGGCTGCCGTTGAAGCCGCAGGCGAAATGGCCGCCGGGGACCGTCAGGCGATGATCGAGGGCATGGTCGCGCAACTGAACGACCGGCTGGCCCGCGAAGGCGGCACAGCCGAGGAATGGGCGCGGCTGATTTCTTCGCTGGGCGTGCTGGGACAGACCGAGCGGGCCGCTGCGATCCATGCCGAAGCCCTGCAACGCTTTGCCGGGCGCGAAGGGGATCTGGACCTGATCCGCGCGGCGGGCGCACAGGCGGGGGTGGCACCATGAGCTTTGAGGAGGCGCGCGATTTCGCGGCCCGATTGCCCGCTATGGGGGCGCTGGCCGGGCTTGACCTTGGCACCAAGACCATCGGGGTCGCGATATCGGATCTGCTGCGCGGGGTTGCCACCCCGGCCCAGACCATCCGGCGCGAGAAATTCACCCTGGATGCCGAGGCGCTGCTGAAGCTGCTGACAGCACGTCAGGTGGTGGGGATCGTGATCGGCCTGCCGCGCAACATGGATGGCAGCGAAGGTCCGCGCGCCCAATCGACCCGCGCCTTCATCCGCAATCTGGAGAAGCTGACGCCCCTGCCCGTGCTGTTCTGGGATGAGCGTCTGTCCACCGTGGCCGCAGAACGCGCCCTGCTGGAGGCGGATACGTCACGCAAGCGTCGCTCTGAGGTGATCGACCATGTGGCGGCAGGGTTTATCCTGCAAGGTGCGCTGGACCGTCTGGCGCATATCCGGCGGGAGACGCGTGATGAATGACGATGTCTGGAAGCGGGCCGAAATCGAAAGCCCCTGCGTCAAGCTGTGCTCGGTTCATCCCGTGGAACGGATCTGCGTCGGCTGCTATCGCAGCATCGACGAAATCAGCCAATGGTCGCGCCTGACCCCGGACGCGCGCCGCGCAATCATGGCCGAATTGCCAAGCCGCGCGCCGCGCCTGCACAAGCGGCGCGGGGGCCGGATGGGACGGCAAGAGGGCTGAGGGATTTGCCTGATCGGAGGGCGGTCCTCGGGGGCATCGAACCCCCTCGGCCCGGCTGACGCATCCCTGCCCCAGGCAGAGTTTCGGGATGGAAGGCAGGCACGGGACTATGGCTCGGGCTGGCCGCGATCAGGGCCGTTCAATCCAATCCGCCACGCGGGCCAGTTGCGGGCGGAAATAGGCGATGATCCGGCCCGGTTCGGGTGCGGTGGCCTTTGCGCCCCAGGGGGCAACGCCATGCAGGGTCAGCCGGTGCAGCAGTGTCGCCTCGCCCGGGACGGCGGGCAGTTCGATCCGGCGGCAGGTCTCAAAGCAGCGTTTGCGGGCGCTGACATAGGCGTCCGTGATATCCACCTCGGCCCAGCGGTCGCGGGGATGCGGCGCAAGGGCCGCGTGCAGCGCCGCCTGCATGATCCTGTGACTGCCTTCCCAGACCACAAGCGGCGCGGCATCGGCGCTGCTGGCGTTCAGCGGCAACCCGATGATCCAGCCATGCGGTTCGACGATGCGTCGGCGTTTGGCGCTGTCGGCGATCAATCCATCGACATGGGCGGCATCGCGGTCACGGCGAAAGGCAAAGGCCGCCGGGCTTTCATCAGGCGACGGCTGCGGATAGCCGGGCCGGATGACCGAAAGCTGCGCCGGATGCAGCGGTTCGGGGGCAAGGCCCAACACCTCCCAGGGGAAGGCCGTGCCATTCACGCTGCCATCCGGGTCATTGGGCAGCGCATCGACGCCAACAAACCATGTGTCGCCACAGCGCCAGGGCTCGCGGCTGGCCGCCAGCGCCGCCTCTGCCACCGGCAGGGCAGCAGCGGCCCAGGCGGCAATCCGGGGATGCGACAGGCGCTGCCAGCCTACCATCCGGCCACCTTGCGCAGCATGTTCAGCGCCACAAGGATCAGGAAGACCGCGAAGGCCCGCTTCAGCGGTTTGGGGTCCATCGCATGAGCCAGCCGCACGCCATAAGGGGTGGTCAGCAAGGTCATGGCCATGATCACGGCGAAGGCCGGAAGGTTCACCGCGCCAATCGACAGCGGCGGCGCACCGTCCACCTGCATGGTCAGAAAACCAAGGGCAGAGGGCACCGCGATGATCAGCCCGAACCCAGCCGCCGTGCCGACCGCGCGGTGAATGGGCAGGCCGAACAGCGTCATCATCGGCACGCCGAAGGTGCCGCCGCCGATCCCCATCAGCACCGAAAGAAAGCCCAGCCCGCCGCCCAAGGCCCATTTGCCACCGCCCCCCGGCAGGTGATCGGCCAACCGCCATTCGGCCCGGCCAAAGGCCATCCAGAGCCCGGCAATCAGCCCCAGCCCACCAAAGACCAGTTGCAGAGTGTCCGATTTCAGCCGCGCCGCCAGCAGAAAGCCCGCCACAGCGCCGAGTGCGATGGCCGGGGCCCAGCCCTTCAGGATCGCCCAATCGACCGCCCCCTTGCGGTCATGCCCGCGCACCGAACGCAGGGCGGTGGCCATGATCGTCGCAAGCGATGTGCCCAGGCAGACCTGCATCAGTTGCGGCCCGTCATAGCCGAGATGGGCGAAGGTGTAGAAGAAGGCCGGGACCAGCACGATGCCGCCACCGACCCCCAGCAATCCGGCAATCACCCCGGCGAACCCGCCGATCACGATCAGCAGCAGCAACATCGGCAGATAGGTGGCAATCTCGGCCATGGCAGTCCCCTGTCTTTCGCAGCCGTCACGCTATGCGCTGGCGGAAGAAGCTTCCAGAGCCGGATTGCAGGGTATGGCGCAAAAAGGCGCCGGCATGACGAATGCCGGTCTGGGCCGGACCACCAATCAACCGGACAGTGCGAATATGTCTTGCACCAGGCAACTCGCCCATGGATAGTTTCGCCATGCTTGCTTCGCCCATTGGCGGTGCAACCCCATAACAATTGGAGAAGGCCGTGACACGCTACACTGCTCTGGTGGGCGCAGCCCTTGTGGCTGTCACCCTTGCAAGCCCCTTGCAGGCGGAACCGATGTCAGCCGCCGAAGTGCAGGCCTTTTTCGGGGCAGGCGGGTTTTCGGCACGCGCGGGGTCCAAATTCGGATTTTCCGCCGACGGTACTTTTTCGATCAAACATTCCAGCGGATCGGAAAAGGGCACCTATACCATCGGCTCTGACGGGGTCGTGACGCGGATGCGCACGGGCGCCAAGAAACCGGACGTGTTCTATATTGACGTGACTGCAAAGGGAAAAAAGACGATCATCTATACCGCTGGCCAATACAAAGGCAAGAAATTCGCCCTGAAATAGGTCAGGGCGCGGCGGGTACCTGAACTTCGGCCAGGGCCTGATCGAGCAGATCGAGCCCCGCGCCGGGGCGGGCCACCCCCTCCGACAGCACGCGCCGCCAGCCCCGTGCGCCAGGGCGGCCGGTGAACAGGCCCAGCATATGGCGGGTGATCTGATGCAGACGCCCGCCAGATTGCAGATGCGCGGCGATATAGGGTTTCATCGCCTGCACCACCGCATGGGCATCGGGCGCAAAATCATCGCCCCACAGCGCATCCGCCCCGATCAGCGTACGGCCCGGATCGTGATAGGCCGCGCGCCCGATCATCACGCCATCAAGCCCTTGGGCCAGAAGGTCTTGTGCCTGATCCAGCGTCGCCACCCCGCCGTTGATGCAGATGGTCAGTTCCGGGAAGCGCTGCTTCATCGCAACCACCAGCGGGTAATCCAGTGGCGGAATTTCGCGGTTCTCCTTGGGGGACAGACCTTGCAGCCAGGCCTTGCGGGCATGGATCACGAAATGCGTAACCCCTGCCCCTGCAACGGTTTCGATGAAGCGCGGCAGGATCTCGGACGGTTCCTGATCATCCACGCCGATGCGGCATTTCACCGTGACCGGTACGGCGGATTCCTGCGCCATGGCGCGCATGCATTCGGCCACCAGCACGGGGTTTTCCATCAGCACCGCCCCAAAGCACCCCGATTGCACCCGGTCTGACGGGCAGCCGCAATTCAGGTTGATCTCGTCATAGCCCCAGTCGCGTGCAATCGCCGTGGCCCGGGCCAGTTCACCCGGGTCCGACCCGCCGATCTGCAGCGCCACCGGATGTTCGGCATCGCTGAAATCCAGCAGACGATTCTTCGGCCCATGCAGGATGGCAGGCGCCGTGACCATTTCGGTGTAGAGCATGGCGCGCCGGGTCATCAGGCGGTGAAAGAACCGGCAATGCCGATCCGTCCAATCCATCATGGGGGCGACGGACAGGCGAAACGAGGCATCATCACAGGATTTTTCATTCGTATCAGAAGACTGGGGCGTGTTCTTCATGTCCGATATGATCCTGTTTTCTTGCATTGCCGACTGTACCCGCCACGACGGGACAACAGGGTATAGGGCAAGACCGGGGGTCAGGACAAGGCAAGGCCGAACAGGCGGGCCAACCGGGCCTGACCGGCGCGATATTCCTCGATAGTCCGGGCCGATGTTTTCAGCCCCTTCACCGCCGCCATGATCGCCTGCGCCACTTCGCTGGCCGTTCCAACCCCTTGTGGCAGCGGCCGTTGCGCCAGCCAGTCGGCAAAGACCGCGATGAACTGCGCTTCGCCCGTTGCGATCAAATCGCCGGTGACCGAGAACCCGGCCTCCAGCAGTTCGTTGCCATGGGGCGTGGCCAGAACCGCCTCCATGAATTTGCCATCCTTGGCGATGAAGGCCGACAGCAGCGCCTGTTCCACGCTTTGCCCCGGGCGATCAAGGGCGATGCGGATCTCTTGCAAGGCCTGTTCGAAGAACCGCAGGACAAGCCTGCGCAGGATGTCTTCCTTGTTGCGGTAATGCACATAAAGCGCCGTGCGCGAAATGCCCGCACCTCGCGCGATGTCTTCCATCGTTGCCCGCCGATAGCCATAGGTCGCAAAGGCATGAAAAGCTGCGTCAAGGATTGAATCCTGACGGTCAGCCGACACCTGAGGCGCAATGACGTTGGGGAAATTCCGGGCCATGGGCGCAAGATGACGAAATCCCGTCAGATTGTCAATTGACACAATGACATTTCAAGACCATTTTGTCATGACAAGAGGTTCCTGAGGAGCGCGTCCCGATGCCCATAACATTCACCGTCAATGGCAACCCTGCCACGCTGGATCTGCCACCCGAGATGCCTCTGCTCTGGGCGCTGCGCGACGGGCTGAACCTGACCGGCACGAAATATGGATGTGGTGTCGCTGCCTGCGGGGCCTGTACTGTTCATGTGGATGGGCAGGCGGTCCGGTCTTGCCAGACAGCACTGGGCGATGTGGCCGGGGCCTCTGTCACCACGATCGAAGGTCTGGGCACCCCTGCGGCGCTGAATGCGGTGCAGATGGCATGGCTGGAAGGTCAGGTTGCCCAATGCGGGTACTGCCAGTCTGGCCAGATCATGCAGGCGGCGGCACTGCTTTCCACCACGCCTAACCCGACGGATGCCGAAATTGACGAGGCGATGTCGGGCAATCTGTGCCGCTGCGGCGCCTATCCCCGCATCCGCGCGGCAGTTCATGACGCGGCACGCCGCCTGCAGGAGGTTTGACCATGGGACGCGTGATGAAGATTGCCCGGCGCGGCTTTCTGTTTGGCTCGGTCGCCCTGCTGGGCGGTGTGGCCTTTGGCTGGTGGCGCTATGCCACCCCACATGGCAACCCGCTGATTGCCGGTCTGGGCGAAGGTGAGGCGGCGCTGACCCCCTATGTTCTGATCGATGCGCAGGGGGTGACGGTCATCGCGCCCCGGGCCGAGATGGGGCAAGGGGTTCACACCACGCTGGCCGCTCTGGTCGCCGAAGAGATGGATCTGGATCTGACGCAGATCCGGGTGATCCATGGCCCGGCCTCGGCGGCCTATTACAATTCCGCAGTGCTGGGCGAAGGTGTGCCCTTCGCGCCGACCGACCAGAGCTGGATCGCCGAAACCATGCGCGGGGCCATGGACATCCCAGCAAAGTTTCTGGGATTTCAGATCACAGGCGGGTCGTCCTCCATCCCCGACGGATTTGAAAAGATGCGCCTTGCCGGGGCGGCGGCCCGCGCTGCGCTGGTTCAGGCCGCGGCCAAGCGGTTGAACCTGTCTGCGGACCAGTTCACCACAGAGGCCGGCCATGTCATCGCCCCGGATGGCACCCGCATCCCCTATACCGACCTGGCGGTCGCGGCGGCGCAGATCGACCTTGCCGCAGAACCGCCGCTGAAGCCGCGTGCCGACTGGCGGCTTCTGGGCAAGACGCAGCCCCGCGTCGATATGCTGGGCAAGGTCACCGGCACGGCCCGGTTCGCCAGCGACCTGCGCCTGCCCGGTATGCGCTTTGCCACAGTGCGCACCAATCCCCGGCAGGGTGGCGCGATGAATGGCTTTGATGACAGCGTGGCCAAATCCGTCGCAGGCGTTGAACGCATCGTGCCCCTGCCCAATGGGGTTGCCGTTGTTGCCACCCATACCTGGGCCGCGCTGCAAGGCGCCGAAGCCATTGCCTTTGACTGGGGTCCGGCACCCTACCCCGCCACAAGCGCCGAGATTTCCGAAGTGCTGCGGGGCTCCTTTACCGAGGCCCGCAAGGACAGCACCAACCGCAATGATGGCGATGTGGATGCGGTGCTGACGGGCGATGACTGGCAGGCGGAATATTCGGTCCCCTATCTGGCCCATGCGACGATGGAGCCGATGTCCAGCGCCGCCCTGCTGAAGGATGGCAAGCTGACCATCTGGTCGGGCAACCAGCTACCCACCCAGATCCTCACCGAAGCCCAGACGCTGCTGGGCCTTCCGCCAGAGGCCGTCACGGTGGAAACCACCCTGATGGGCGGTGGCTTCGGACGGCGCGCCGAAATGGACATCATCCGCCAGACCCTGATCGTGGCTCAAGCGATGGAAGGCACCCCGGTGCTGGTAACCTGGTCGCGCGAAGAGGACACGACGCATGACGGCTATCGCCCCGCCGCAATGGCCCGGGTGCGCGCCAAGGTGGATGGCGGGTCGCTGGTCGCCTTCGACTTTGCCACCTGTTCTTCGGCCGTTGTGGAATCGCAGGTGGGCCGATTGGGCTATTCCGTGCCCGGGCCGGATGGCACCATTGTTCAGGGCGCATGGGAGCAACCCTACCGGTTTGCCAACCATCGCGTGACCGGCTACCGCGCTCCGCATATGGTTCCTGTCGGATCATGGCGGTCGGTCGGCGCGTCTCAGAACGCCTTTTTCCACGAAACAGCAATCGATGAACTGGCCCATCTGGCCGGGATCGACCCGCTGGAGTTCCGCCTGACCCATATCGACGATCTGCCGACCCGCAAGGTCCTGGAAGCCGTCGCCGAAATGTCAGGCTGGGGCACAACTGCGCCGGGCCGGGCCAAGGGGCTTGCCTTCTGCATGTCCTTTGGTGTGCCCGTGGCCGAAGTGGTCGAAGTGGAGAACACCCCCGAGGGCCTGCGTCTGACCAATATCTGGGCTGCGGCCGATGTGGGCATCGCGCTGGACCCCGGCAATATCGAGGCACAGGTGCAAGGGGCCATTGTCTATGGGCTGTCTGCTGCAATCCGGGGCGAGATCACGCTGGCGGACGGCGCGGTCGAACAGCAGAACTTCTGGGATTACGAACCCCTGCGCCTGTCGCAATGCCCGCCGATCACCACGCGTATTCTGGAAAACCAGTCGCATATCCGCGGGATCGGCGAGCCGGGCACACCGCCCATCGCCCCCGCCCTGGGCAATGCGATCTTCGCCCTGAACGGGCAGCGCCTGCGCGACCTGCCCTTTGCCAAATCCGTCAGCTTTGCCTGACCTGTGGGCAGGTGCCGACGCGGGGGCGATCTGTCCCCCGCGGCTTTGATCCTTCAGAAGATGCGGCACAAAGGGCCTAGCCCTGCACCTTTGGCCGAAACGCAGCACAGATGGCCGGATCGGTTTCGATCCGGCCGGCGCCCATCAGATCAAGGCAATAGGGCACGGCGGGAAAGACCGCGTTCAGACAGGTGTCGATGGCCGAGGGCTTGCCCGGCAGCGTGATGATCAGGCAGCGCCCGCGTGTGCCCGCGCCTTGCCGCGACAGGATGGCAGTCGGCACTTCGCGCAGCGAAACGGCCCGCATCAGCTCGCCAAAGCCTGGAAACTGGCGCTCCACCACATCCTCCATCGCCTCGGGCGTCAGATCGCGGGGCGATGGGCCGGTGCCACCCGTGGCAAGGATCAGATCGGCGCCACCTTCATCCGCCCAATGCCGAAAGGCCGCCGCCACGCTGTCGCGCCCGTCGGGCACAATCTGGCGCAGGATTTCCACCTCGGACGTGATCGCCCGGCGCAACCAGGCCTCGATCGCGGGGCCACCCTTGTCTTCGTAGATCCCGGCATGCGCCCGGTCCGATACCGTAATCACAGCAATCCGCGCGCCCATCAGACCGCCTCCGCCATGGCCGCCATGGCCCAATCATGCAGCGCCGCGACGGGCACTTCCTCGGCCAGATCGCCCGCGAAATCAAAGAAAGCCTGACGGTTCATGCTGTTGATCCCGATGATGACCGGCACCCCCTCTGCGGCAACGTCTGCGACCAGATGCCGAAAGCCCCGGCCCTCGGCCTCATGCTTGCCGAACTTGTTCACGATCAGCAGCCTTGCACCGTCAAGCCGGGTGGATACCGCCATCACCGCCCCCTCCAATGCCCCTGCATCCAGACGGCAGCCCGAGGATTCCGCGCCAAGGTTCTGGCTGATGCGCAGCACCGGGCCATCCGGCAGCACCCGCAAATCCATGTCGCAGTGATGATCGGCACAGCCGGAATTGTGCTGCACGGCCCCGGCAATGGCCGCGCCTTCCGAGATGAGCCTTGCCGCCAGGGCAGCCAGGGCCAGATCCGTGGCGCCGCGTTCCGGCAGAAACACATATCCGATGCGCATGACGCCCCCTGTCGCAGTGCTGCGGCAACCATGGCGGCAAGCCATGACCTTGGCAAGAGCAGCGCCGATCTGCCGCAGCCCGGGCCAACCCTGTAACGGGGCTTGACCGTACAAATGATTACGGCAATATGAATCCGTACATCACATTACGGAACCTCGTCATGACCCGTTCACTCGCCCTGCTTGCACTGACCCTTTCGGCGCTGATCTTCGGATTCTTCTATGCCTGGACCTGTTCCACCATGTGGGGGTTGGACGCCGCCGATCCCCGGGTGGCCATTGCTGCGATGCAGGCCATGAATGCCTCAGTCCGCAATGCGGTCTTTGCACCGGCCTTCTTCGGCACCGCCCCCGCCCTGCTGCTGGTGGCGCTGCTGGCCCGCGAAAACCGCCCCGCTGCGCTGTTGTTCGCGGCGGCGGGCGTGGTCTATGGTCTATTGGGGATGGGCCTGACCCTGATGGTGAATGTGCCGATGAATCAGGCCCTTGCCGTCACCCCCATCCCCGATGACCTTGCAGCCGCCCAGGCGATCTGGACCGAGTATTCCGGGCGCTGGCAGGTCTGGAACCAGACCCGCACCTTCACCTCCGGTGTGGCTTTCCTGCTGGCCGCCCTTGGCCATGCCCGGCTGGGTGCGGCGTGACATCGCCAGCCTCGGAAAGCTGCTCCAAACCGCACCCGACGGACACAGTGCAGAGATGCAAAGGGCGCCCCTCGGGGACGCCCTTTACTTAATCCGCATGTCCCACCCGTTACGGGTTGGTGCCCTGCTGCTGCTGCGCTTCGATCTCGCGCCAGCGGGCCACATTGGCATTATGTTCTTCCAGGGTCTGTGCAAAAGCATGGCCCCCGGTGCCATCGGCCACGAAGAACAGGTAATCCGTCACCGCCGGGTTCAGCGCCGCCTCGATGCTCAGCCGCCCCGGATTGGCGATCGGCGTCGGCGGCAAACCTTCGATGACATAGGTATTCCAAGGGGTTGCCCGACGAAGTTCACTCTGGCGCAGCCCGCGGCCCAGCACGCCTTCGCCTTTGGTGATGCCATAGATCACCGTGGGGTCGGTCTGCAGCCGCATCCCCTGACGCAGACGGTTCACGAAGACACTGGCCACCTGCGGGCGTTCTGATGCCACGCCGGTCTCCTTTTCCACGATGGAGGCCATGACCAGCGCCGCTTCCGGCGTGTCATAGGGCAGGCCATCAACGCGTGACGCCCAAAGGTCAGCCAGAATGGCCTTCTGCTTTTCCTGCATCTTCGCCAGCAGCGCCGCGCGATCCGCGCCTTTTTCCACCTCATAGGCATCCGGGGCAAGGCTGCCTTCGGGCGGCACTTCGGCAATGCTGCCATCCATGAAATCGGCGCGTTTCAGGCTTTCCACCACCTGCCAACTGGTGACACCCTCGGCCAAGGTCACCTGCCAGCGCAGATCGCCTTCCAATGCGGCATCAACATAGACCTGAGGGGCCGCTTCGGCCGCCGGATCGAATTTCGCCACTTCTTCATAGCGGTTGCTGGCCGGGTCGAGTTCGCGCAGCACGATTTCGGCCTTGGCCACACCGATGCGGTAATTCACCTCGCGCCCGCAGGTCGAGGCCCCGCCTGCCGTCAGCACGTCCAGCACCTGTTCCATGCTGGAGCCGGGGGCCACAAGGTATGACCCGAATTTCAAACCCTGCGCCTTGCCCGAATAATCCGCGCCAATGCGGAAGATCCGGGCATCGCTGACGGCCCCCTGTTCTTCCAGCCGGCGGCTGACTTCGGCCAGCGACGCGCCCCGTTCAACCTTGACGCAGATCGATTCCGTCAACGGCCCCGGACCGGTGAATTGCCCCCGCCCCCAGGCCAGCAGACCGGCAACTGCAATCAGCAGCACGATGAACAGCGTCAGCGCGTTGGAGGCGATGGAGCGCCACATCAGCCGCGCACCTTGCCCAGCACAAGGCTTGCATTGGTGCCGCCAAAGCCAAAGCTGTTCGACAGCGCCACGTCAATCTTGCGATGCACCGCCGTGTTGGCGGCAAGATCCAGCTTCGGAGCCACGGCGGGATTGTCCAGGTTGATCGTGGGCGGTGCGACCTGATCGCGGATCGCCAGCACGCAGAAGATGGCCTCCACCGCTCCGGCAGCCCCCAGAAGGTGGCCAATGCTCGATTTGGTCGAAGACATGGTCGCCTGCGCCGCCGCATCGCCCATCAGCCGTTCCACCGCGCCCAGTTCGATCGTGTCGGCCATGGTGCTGGTGCCATGGGCATTGATGTAATCCACCTGATCCGGCGTGATGCCTGCGCGGTTCAGCGCCGCCTGCATGCTGCGATAGCCGCCATCGCCATCCTCGCTGGGGGCGGTGATGTGATAGGCATCGCCCGACAGGCCGTAGCCCAGCACTTCGGCATAAATCTTCGCGCCGCGCGCCTTGGCATGTTCATATTCTTCCAGCACCACGACGCCCGCGCCTTCGCCCATGACAAAGCCATCGCGGTCGGCGTCATAGGGGCGGCTGGCCTTGGCCGGATCATCGGCGCGTTTGGTGCTCAGCGCCTTGCAGGCGTTGAACCCGGCAATGCCGATTTCGCTGATCGGGCTTTCGGCACCACCGGCCAGCATCACATCGGCATCGCCCCACTGGATCAGCCGCGCCGCATCGCCGATGGCATGGGCCCCGGTGGAACAGGCCGTCACCACCGCATGGTTCGGCCCCTTGAAGCCGAAACGGATGCTGACCTGCCCCGAAATCAGGTTGATGAGCGCGCCGGGAATGAAGAAGGGCGAAACACGCTTTGGCCCGCGTTCCTTGATAAGCACGGCGGTTTCGGCAATTGACGTCAGCCCGCCGATCCCTGACCCGATCATCACGCCGGTGCGCAGGCGGCTTTCCTCATCCTCGGGTTCCCAGCCGGCATCCTTGACCGCCTGAACCGCTGCCGCCATGCCATAGAGGATGAAATCATCCACCTTGCGGCGTTCTTTCGGCTCCATCCAGTCATCGGGGTTGAAAGTGCCATTGCTGCCGTCGCCCATCGGGATTTCGCAGGCATATTTGGTCACCACATTGGTCGCGTCGAACCGCGTGATCGGCCCCGCGCCGGATTGTCCGGCCAGCAGGCGGCTCCAGGTTTCCTCGACGCCGCAGGCCAGCGGCGTGACCATTCCCAGACCCGTGACAACAACCCGACGCATCCGATCTTCCTTCATCCAGCAAAGCCCCCGGGGCCCAAAATCCATGCGTTGATACACGGGCGCAGTGGGTTAGGCAACAATCGGCACCCGCGACGCCGGGCCACGCCCCGCAAGACAGGGGGCGCGGGCGCAGGTTCGACAGATCAAGTCCAGTCCAGCACCACCTTGCCCGAAAGGCCCGAGCGCATGACCTCGAACCCCTGTTCGAAATCCCCCGCCTTGAAGCGATGGGTGATGACGCGCCGCACATCCAGCCCGTTTTCCAGCATGGCGATCATCTTGTACCAGGTCTCGAAAATCTCGCGCCCATAGACGCCCTTGATGGTGATGGCCTTGAAGACGATACGGCTCCAATCCACCGGGCTCTTGCCGGGGGGAATGCCCAGCATGGCGATGCGCCCGCCCATCACCAGCGCCTCGACCATCTGGTCCAGCGCGCGCTGATTGCCGCTCATCTCCATCCCTACGTCAAAGCCCTGGGTCATCTTCAGCCGCGCCTGCACCTCGCGCAGATCTTCCGTGGCCACATTCACCGGCACCACATCCGCCACTTGCGCCGCCAGCTCCAGCCGCGCCGGGTTCACATCCGTGATCACCACATGGCGCGCCCCCACATGCCGCGCCACCGCCGCCGCCATGATGCCGATGGGCCCCGCGCCGGTGATCAGCACATCCTCGCCCACCAGATCGAAGCTCAGCGCCGTATGCACCGCATTGCCCAGCGGATCGAGGATCGCCCCGATCTCATCATCGATCGCATCGGGCAGCGGCACCACATTGAAGGCGGGCAGCCGCAGATACTGCGCAAACGCCCCCTGCTCATTCACGCCAATGCCCCGCGTCTCGGGGTCGAGGTGAAACTTGCCCGCGCGGGATTGGCGCGAATGGCGACCAATCAGATGCCCCTCGCCGGAACAGCGCTGCCCCACCGCCAGATCGGTGACATTGCGCCCGATCTCCACGATCTCGCCCGCGAATTCATGGCCCGTCACAAGGCCCACCGGCACCGTGCGCGCGGCCCATTCATCCCAGTTCCAGATGTGAATATCGGTGCCGCAAATCCCGGTCTTGTTCACCCGGATCAGCACATCATCCGGGCCGATCTCCGGCACCGGGCGCTCCACCGCCCAAAGCCCCACTTCGGGCTTCACCTTCGCCAAAGCCTTCATCTGGTTGCTCATGCCAATGCCCCCACTGCCTTGCCCGCCGCGCGGAAGGCGTCGAGCGCGAAATCCAGATCGTCCCGCGTCAGCCGCGCATTCATCTGCGTGCGGATGCGCGCCTGCCCCTTGGGCACCACGGGGAAGAAGAACCCGGCCACATAAACGCCCCGCTCATAGAGATCGGCGGCCATGGCCTGCGCGAGCTTGGCATCGCCCAGCATCACCGGCACGATCGGGTGTTCCCCGTCCAGCAGCCGGAACCCCGCATCCGCCAACCCCGCCCGCCAATAGCGCGCATTTTCAAACAGTTGCGCGCGCAGATCATCGGCCGCCTCCACGATGTCCAGCGCCGCCAGACCCGCCGCCACCACCGCAGGCGGCAGCGCGTTGGAAAACAGATAGGGCCGCGCCCGCTGCCGCAGCAGATCAATCACCGCCTGCGGCCCGGCAATATAGCCGCCCAAAGCGCCGCCGAGCGCCTTGCCCAAAGTGCCGGTCAGAATATCGACCGAGACCCCGGCATGGGCGGGTGTGCCGCGCCCCTGCGGCCCCATGAAGCCCGTGGCATGGCAATCATCCACCATCACCATGGCGCCGTAACGGTCGGCCAAGGCCTTGATCTCACCCAGTTTCGCCAGATAGCCATCCATCGAGAACACGCCATCGGTGGCAATCAGGATGAACCGCGCGCCATCGGCCCGCGCCTGCACCAGTTGCGCCTCCAGATCCGCCATATCGGAATTGACATAGCGATAGCGCTTGGCCTTGCACAGCCGGATGCCATCAATGATGCTGGCATGGTTCAGACTGTCCGAGATCACCGCATCTTCCGGCCCCAGCAGCGGCTCGAACAGCCCGCCATTGGCATCGAAACAGGCGGCGAACAGAATGCTGTCCTCCATGCCCAAGAACTGCGCCAGCCGCGCCTCCAGCTTCCGATGCAGGTCTTGCGTGCCGCAGATGAACCGGACAGAGGCCATGCCATAGCCCTGCCCGTCCATCGCCGTGCGCGCCGCCGCGACCAGCCGCGGATCATCCGCCAGCCCAAGGTAATTGTTGGCGCACAGGTTCAACAGCTTGCGCCCCGCCACCTCCACATGGGCGCCCTGCGGCCCATGGATCAGCCGCTCGCGCTTCAGCAAGCCCTCCGCCTCGATCCCCGCCAGCACCTCGCCCAGATGCGCCAGAAACTCTGCCTTCCCAAATTCCGCCATGACAGACCACCTTCCGTTATACTGGAAACATGCCAGATGCGCCAAGATACGTCAAGATAGCGGAATATAATCCGTGAAAACGGATTCCTAGGCGCTCGGTCCATTCCCTGCGGGGATGCCCCCGCTGCCGGATCAACTGTCTTGCACGATCAGGATGGCGCGCGCAGCCTCCGTGGCGCGGATCGCGTGATCGCGGTCGGCGGCATAGCGCGCCGTATCCCCCGGCCCCAGCCTTTGTTCATCTTCGCCGCATTGCACGGTCAGATCGCCTTCGATCACCGTCAGATGTTCGCGGCAACCGGGGCTGTGCGGGTCGGAAACCAGCGCGCCCCCGGCGCGGAACTGCAGTTCATACACCTCATGCTCCCCCACAGCCTCGGGCGGGGAAAGGATGCGGATGCGCACGCCTTCGCCGCGCCCGGCAATCACCGGCGCGGCAGCCGCACGCACCACCTCGATCCCGCCTTGCGGACGCCCCTCGAGCAAACCGGCGAAATCCACCTGCAGCGCCTGGGTCAGGTTCCACAACGTCGCCACCGTGGGCGAACTTTCGGCGCGTTCGATCTGGCTGACCATGGAACGCGACACGCCCGACAGTTTGGCCACCGCATCAAGGCTGAGCCCGCGCGCCTTGCGGGCTTCGCGCAGGCTCGCGGCCAGACGGTCATGGATATCCGATCTTGGGTTCATGTGGCATGATTGCCCGGGCCGGGGCCTGACGTCAATCAGGGCGCGCAGGCAGATCGGGCCGCAGTTACAACACCCTGTCGATCACAGCCCCCAGCCGGGCCAGCGTGCCATCGACATCGGCCAGTTTGTCCAGCCCGAACAGACCCAGCCGGAAGGTGCGGAACTCGGCCCCTTCACCCACCTGCAAGGGCACGCCGGCGGCAATCTGCATGCCTTCGGCCAGAAACTTGCGCCCCGACTGGATCTCGGGATCGTCGGTATAGCTGACGACCACGCCCGGCGCAGCAAAGCCCTCTGCCGCCACCGATTGCACCCCTTTGGCTGCCAGCATGGCCCGCACCCCCTGCCCCAAATGCCATTGCGCGCGGCGAAGGGTTTCGAACCCCATCGTCTCGGTTTCCAGCATCGCATCGCGGAATCCCAGCAGCGCATCGGTCGGCATTGTGGCGTGATAGGCATGGCCGCCTCCTTCATAGGCCGCCATGATTGCCCGCCATTTCTTCAGGTCCAGTGCAAAACTGTTGGAACTGGTCGTCTCCAGCCGCGCCAGCGCAAGGTCGGACATCATCACCAGACCGGCGGACGGCGAAGCCGACCAGCCCTTTTGCGGGGCCGAAATCAGCACATCCACGCCCGTTGCCGCCATATCGACCCAGATCGCACCCGAGGCGATGCAATCCAGCACCATCAATGCGCCCACTTCATGCGCGGCGACGGCCATGGCGGTGATGTAATCATCCGGCAGGATCAGCCCGGCGCTGGTTTCCACATGCGGCGCAAAGACCACATCGGGCCGGGCCTCGCGGATACGGGCGCAGACCTCGTCGATCGGCGGCGGGGCAAAGGGGGCACGCACACCATTCCCGGCCTGCCGCGCCATGACCACGGTCGTATCGGCAGCAAAGCCGCCCGCTTCGAAAATCTGCGTCCAGCGATAGCTGAACCAGCCATTGCGCACGATCAGCGCATGGCCACCGCTGGTGAACTGCCGCGCCACGGCCTCCATCGCATAGCTGCCGCCACCAGGCACCAGGGCCACGGCCTGCGCAGCATAAACCTGCCGCAACAGCCGTGAGATATCGCGCATCACCCCCTGAAACCGGGCCGACATGTGGTTGAGCGAACGGTCGGTGAAAACCACCGAAAATTCCTGCAGACCATCGGGGTCCACCTCGGGGTGCAATCCTGGCATGGCATCCTCCTTTGCCTTTTGCCCGATCCTAGCCTGACCGCGCGGCCTGCCACAGCCGAAAACCGACAGGGGCGCGGTTGAAACGCCGCACCCCTGCGCGGCAGCGGCCTGCATCACCCCGGCAAGGGGCCCGGACGTGGTTCCTCGCTCAACAGCACATTGGCCTCCACCTGCCCCACGCCCGGCAGCGTCATGATCCGACGGCGCAAGACACGTTCAAAATCGGCAATGTCGCGGGCCACCACGCGCAGACGGTAATCGAACAGGCCCAGCACATGCTGCACCACCTGCACCTCGGGGATCGCGGTCACCGCGCGTTCGAAATCCTCAAGGCTGACCCGGCCCTTGGTGGCCAGCTTGACCCCCAGAAACACCGTGACGCCAAAGCCAAGCGCCGCGCGGTCCACCAGAACGCGCTGGCCTGCCAGAATGCCCGCCTCGGTCAGCCGTTTCACCCTGCGCCAGGCGGCGGGCTGGCTGATCCCATGTCGCCGCCCCAATTCGCCCGCCGACAGCGTGCCGTCACGGGCCAGATCGCGTAGGAAGGCACGGTCGATATCATCAAGGTCGATCACAACGGCAGCTCCGCACTGTCCTTGATCGTGGCCACCAGCATCAGTGCCTCGATATCGGAGATATGCGGCAGGCTGAGGATGCGCTCGCGATAGATCTGCTGATAATGGCCCATGTCGCGGGCGATCACATTCAGGCGCACATCGACGCGGCCCAGAAAGGTTTCGATCCCGATCACCTCGGGCACATCGCGCGCGGCGGCCAGAAACTCGTCAAAGGCGCGGGGGTTGGTCTTGTCCAGCGTGAAGCGCAGCGAGACCTCCACCTCATAGCCCAGTGCGCGCCAATCCACCACGGCCTGCCGCGCACGGATCACCCCCTGTTCGGCCAACCGTTCCAGCCGCCGCCAGCACGTCGCCTGGGTCACGCCCGCCCGCTGCGCCAGATCGGCCGTGGCCAGCGCCGGTTCGGCCAGCAGGTGCCGCAACAGGCGGCGATCCGTATCGTCGATCTGAATGGACATTTCATCAATCCGCAGTTTGACGCATGACTTTTCGCTGGTTTTCCAGATTTCGTCAAATTATGCAGCGATCACCCCGGGCAGCACCGTATTCTGCCGCCAGTTTAATCAAAAGGAGACGCGAGATGCGCGTTTATTACGACCGCGACTGTGATGTGAACCTCATAAAGGACAAGAAGGTCGCGATCCTGGGCTATGGCAGCCAGGGCCACGCCCATGCGCTGAACCTGCGCGATTCGGGCGCGAAGAACCTCGTCGTGGCGCTGCGCGAAGGTTCGCCTTCTGCCAAGAAAGCCGAAGGCGAAGGCCTGAAGGTCATGGGCATTGCCGAAGCCGCCGCATGGTGCGACGTGATCATGTTCACCATGCCCGACGAGCTGCAGGCCGAGACCTACAAGAAATACGTGCATGACAACCTGCGCGAAGGCTCTGCCATTGCCTTTGCCCATGGTCTGAACGTGCATTTCGGCCTGATCGAGCCGAAGCCGGGCATCGACGTCATCATGATGGCCCCGAAAGGCCCGGGCCATACCGTGCGCGGCGAATATACCAAGGGCGGCGGCGTGCCCTGCCTGTTTGCCGTCCACAAGGACGCGACCGGCAAGGCGCAGGACATCGCGCTGTCCTATTGCTCGGCCATCGGCGGCGGCCGTTCGGGCATCATCGAGACCAACTTCCGTCAGGAATGCGAAACCGACCTGTTCGGCGAGCAAGCCGTGCTTTGCGGCGGTCTGGTCGAGCTGATCCGCTGCGGCTTTGAAACCCTGGTCGAAGCGGGCTACGAGCCGGAAATGGCCTACTTCGAATGCCTGCACGAGGTGAAGCTGATCGTGGACCTGATCT
Organism: Gemmobacter denitrificans; assembly: GCF_036964905.1. Lineage (NCBI taxonomy): Bacteria > Pseudomonadati > Pseudomonadota > Alphaproteobacteria > Rhodobacterales > Paracoccaceae > Gemmobacter > Gemmobacter denitrificans. Next base: position 43,392 of record NZ_JBALHR010000001.1, on the reverse strand, counting down.
ATGAGGGCGGCATCGCCAACATGGATTACTCGATCTCCAACACCGCAGAATATGGCCAATACGTCACCGGCCCGCGCATCCTGCCTTACGAAGAAACCAAAGCCCGCATGAAGGCGGTTCTGGCCGACATCCAGTCGGGCAAGTTCGTGCGCGACTTCATGCTGGAAAACGCCGTGGGCCAGCCCACCATCAAGGCTTCGCGCCGCGCCAATGACGAGCATCAGATCGAACAGGTCGGCGAGAAACTGCGCGCCATGATGCCCTGGATTTCCAAGGGCAAGATGGTGGACCGTTCGCGGAACTGATCCCGCAAGGGATTGCCTGTGCGACAGAAAGCGGGGCCGGGGGGAAACCTCCGGCCTTATTCCATATTGCCGTGGCGTTCGACCTTGGCGCCTTCGGCAATGTCCCAAGCGCCCAGCCGATTTCCACGCAGATCATTGTTGCGGAAGGTGCCGGTGCTATCGTCATCCTTGACCCAGACCGCCTCATAGGTATTGTCGGTTATGGTGCAGCCCGTCACTGTAACAGTGCTGCCTTCTCCGACCGATACCCCGACAATCCCATTCCCGGTGATCTGCCCGCCTTCGACCCGCCCGCGCCCGTTTTCATGCACGAACAGGCCCGATTTCATGTTGTCGCGCAGGGTGCAGTCGCGCAGCAAGGGGGCGGCACCTGTCTTGATCTCGACACCGGTATAGGCGTTGCCAATGCCCTCGCACCCCTCCATCACCCCACCCGCGCCCTCGTGGAAGAAGAAGCCACCAGCTTTGCCATGTGAGGCGACGCAGCGGCGCAGGGTGGGGCGCGTGACTTGCCCCTCCACCTCGACTGCCGAAAAGGCATTGCCGATGAACTGGCAATCCTCGACCACAGGTTGCGCGCCCTCCAAGACAAACAGCCCAGCTTGTTCCCCGTCACGCAGCAAGCAGCGGCGCAGGGATGGTGCCGTGCCGCTGCCCTCTATCGCGATACAGGCCAGGGACAGGCTTTCGACCACGCAATCCTCAATCTCGGCCCCACCGCCGCTAATCCAGATGCCGTAGTTTTTGCCCCCCGCGTCGCGCCGAAACCTTAGGCCGGCAATCCGGGCCAGCGGCGCATCGCACTGCAAAGCGTTGCCCTTGTCGGTTGTCACCAGAATCCGTTCGCGATCACCTTCCCCGAAAATCTCCAATACCTTGGAAAGGCGCAGCGATTCCCGATAGGTGCCCTCGCGCACCAGGATCCGGTCACCGGGCTCTGCCGCGTCGATGGCGGCCTGAATGCTGGTGAAATCGCCGCGCTTCGGCCAGGGATCGACAATATGCACGGGCTGCTTCGGTGGGGGCATTTCCTCCTTACGCGACAAGTCGATCTCTTCCGCTGTCTTTTGTGTCTGAGGTTCATGTGCTGCGCCAACACTGGGCTTTGCAGGCTTTCGCGCCGCCGGGGGCAAATGCAACCGCTCTGTCACATCTTCCGCAAATTCGAAAACCAGCCGAGATTTCTGTGTCGGATCGCTCTCAAACCGCCAGTTGGAGAAATCCTTGTATTGAAACGGCTGCAAAGCCTGCCGCACCACGCAATCCGCGTCCTCTCGCCATTTCACAAACCGGATCGGAAAGATGCGCGGCTCAATCCCGGTCTCTTCGCAGATGCGCAGATAGGTCAGCACTTCCTCGCGGCACCAATCGCGGTTGAAGAAGCGCGGCGTCAGCACGGGGATCAGGAAAGAGGCCGCGCTGACCCCGGCCCGCAGCGTCTCGGCCCAGCGGTCGCCGGTGCGCAGATCGTGGATATCCTGAAAGATGCCGACTTCCTCGCCCATCAGCATCGACACTTCGCCCGCGATCACGCCGCGCAGATCGCTCAGCATCTTGTCCAGATGATCGTCATCTCCCCGCGCGTAAGACCAGAACCCTTTGGGTTTCATTCACGACCTCCAACCTATCGCGCAACGATAGAAGGCGGTCGGACAAGGGTCAACGTCGCGGCAGGGCCGTGCTGTGGCGCTTGCACCCATGGTGGCGGGGCCTATCCTGCGGGAAAAGGTACAGGAGGTGACCATGGTATCCGTCTGGCAATGGAATCTGCGGCAGTTTACCCGGAGGATCTGGGTTCCGATTGCCATCTATGCCGGGCTGGGGGTGGCCACAGCGCTGGTCACCCTTGCGGTTAAGCCCTTTCTGCCCGCAACCCTTCCCGCCCGGATCGGGGCCGATGCGGTATCGACCATTTTGCAGATCATGGCCTCATCCATGCTGTCGGTGACCACCTTTTCGCTGTCGATCATGACAGGTGCCTTTGGGGCGGCGGCCAGCGGCGCCACGCCGCGCGCCACCGAATTGCTGAAACAGGACGGTGTGACCCAAAGCGTTCTGGCCACCTTCACAGGGGCCTTTCTCTTTTCGCTCAGCGGGTTGATCGGACTGCAGACCGGCATTTACGAAGAGGCCGGGCGGCTTGTCCTGTTCGTTGTCACCCTTGTGGTGCTGGCGGCGGTGATCTGGCAACTGGTCCGCTGGATCGGGCATCTGGCCGATTTCGGGCGGCTTGCCGATACCATCGCCCGGGTGGAGCGGGCAGCGGCCAGTTCGCTGTCCGACCGGATGGCGCGGCCCTTTTTGGGCGGTCGCCGCCTGTCTGACACCGCCGAGGCCGAGGCGATGCGCGGCCAGCCGGTGATGCCCGACGGCTGCGGCTATCTGCAGATGATCGATGTGGCCGGGCTGCAGCAGGTGGCCTCGGCGGCTGGCGTGACACTGGCAATCGCCGCCCTGCCTGGGTCATTCCTGCACCCCGCAGCCCCCTTGCTGCGGATCCTGCCCCCGGGGCGCGCCGATGCAGAGACAGAGGCCGCGCTGCGCCGCCATTTCGTGATCGCGCCCACCCGCAACTTCGCGCAAGACCCGCGTTTTGGCATTCTTGCCCTGACGGAAATCGCCTCGCGCGCGCTTTCGCCCGCGGTGAACGACCCCGGAACGGCAATTGATATCCTGACACGGCAGATGCGGCTGCTGGCTCTGTGGCAAGGCCGGGCCGAAGCCCCGGTCGATTACCCCGCGCTGCTGGTGCCGCCGCTGCGCCTGTCCGATCTGATGACGGATGCCTTTGCCGCCATCGCGCGCGACGGAGCCGGGCTGATCGAGGTGCAGATCCGGCTGCACAAGACCTTGGCAGGTCTGGCCGATCTGGACCCGGCCATCTTTCTGGCCGAAGCCCGTCGCCTGTCAGCCCGCGCGCTGGCACAGGCCGAGGCCGCGCCGCTGCTGGAGGAAGACAAGGCAGTCCTCCGCGCGCTTGCCGCCGATATTGCCGCGCGGCCCGAAGGCGGTGCCACTGCCCGCAGCGCCTGAAGGCACAGTCAGACCGGCTGCCCGGCGGCCAGCCGGGCCAGCAGATCACCGGCGGTTTGCAGGATCGCCTGCCGGTCCGCTTCGGGACGCTTGTCCCAGCCCTTGTAAATCACTGCCATCCTGGGATGGCCGGCGAACCGGCCCCGGTGGCGGGTCAGGTAGTGCCAGTACAGCGCGTTGAACGGGCAGGCCATCGGCCCGGCCCGTTCGGCCACCCGATAGGCGCAGCCGCCGCAGTAATCCGACATCCGGTCGATATAGGCGCCACTTGCGACATAGGGTTTGGAAGCCAGCCGCCCGCCATCGGCAAACTGGCTCATGCCCAGCGTATTGGGGGCCTCCACCCATTCCAGCGCGTCGATATAGACCGACAGATACCAGTCATGCACTGCGGCCGGGTTCACCCCGGCCAGCGCCGCAAAGTTCCCCGCCACCATCAGCCGCTGGATATGGTGGGCATAGGCGTGATCGCGGGTCTGGGCCACCACCGACCGCAGACAGGCCATCCGCGTATCGGCCCCCCAATAGGCGGCAGGCAAGGCGGCCTTGTGGCCCAGATGGTTCATCTGCAGATAATCGTGCCCCATCAGCGCCCAGAAGCCGCGCACATATTCACGCCAACCGATGATTTGCCGGATGAACCCTTCGACCGCCTCGATGGGCGCGGTGCCGGCATGAAAGGCGGCTTCTGCCCTTTGGCAGACCTCTAGAGGCGCCAGCAGCCCAAGATTGAGATAAGGCGAAATCAACGCATGCGACAGGAAGGGATCGCCCGCCAGCATCGCATCCTGTTCGGCCCCGAAGCGCGGCAAGGCATGGGCCAGAAAATGGTCCAGCGCCTGCAGCGCCCCCTCGCGGGTGACAGCCCAATCAAAGGGCCGCAGCCGCCCGAAATGATCCGCAAACCGCGCCTCGACCAGATCAAGCACGGCAAGGGTATCCGCATCGAGGGCAAAGCGCGGTGGCGCGGGGCGGAACAGATCGGGCGCGGCGGGGCGGCGGTTTTCGGCATCGAAGTTCCAGCGCCCGCCGACGGGCTTGCCATCCGCCATCAACAGGCCGGTCTTGCGGCGCATCTCGCGATAGAACCATTCCATCCGCAATTCCTTGCGCCCCTGCGCCCAGGTGGCAAACTCGGCCTCGCTGCACAGGAACCGGTCATCGGCCAGCCAATCGAGGCGCAGCGGCACGCCCTCAAGCGCCGCGCGCAACCGCCAGTCGCCGGGCCGGGTGGCAATCACCTGATCCGCACCGAATTCGGCCGCGCGACGCAAAAGCTCGCCCGGGATCGACTGGCAATTTTCCGGGTCATCCAGCCGGGAATAAGCGACCTGCCAGCCACCTTCGCGCAACGATCCGGCGAAATGGCGCATGGCAGACAGGATCAGGGCGATCTTTTGCGGATGATGCGGCACATAAGTGCCTTCGGCCATCACCTCGGCCATCACCACCACATCGCGCGCGGGATCACCTGCCCGCAAGGCCGCCAGATCGGGCGTCAACTGATCGCCCAGCACAAGGATCAGGCGCGGTTTCACCACGGGATCGCCCGCCCGGCATAATCGAAGAACCCGCCGGATTGCGCGGGCGTCAGCCCGTCCAGCACCGCAATCAGCCGCGCCGCCGCCGTTTCAGGCGGATAAGATGGCAAGGCACCACCGTATTTCAACGACAGTGGTGTCGCCACATGGCCCGGATGCAGTGCCGCAATCACCGCTTGGGGATGGCTGCGCGCGACTTCGATGGCGGCGGTGTGCAACAACTGATTCAGCGCCGCCTTGGCGGCACGATACCCATACCAGCCGCCAAGCGCATTATCCCCGATCGAGCCAACCCGTGCCGAAAGCGCGGCGAAACGGACCCCTGCATCGCGCGGCATCAGGCGCAGCGCATGTTTCAGCACAAGGATCGGACCAACCGCATTCAACGCAAACTGCGCCGCCAAACCCGGGCTTTCCAGCGCGCGCAGGGTTTTTTCCGGGGGGCGGCCATCCAGTTCAAGGGCCCCTGTCGCCACGATGATGCGGTGAAAGGGCGGTTCCAGCCCGCCGATCAGCGCGGCAATACTGGGCTCATCCGTCAGGTCCAGCCCATCTGCGTGACGCGACAGCCCGATGACCTCTGCCCCGCGCGCGGCGTATCCTGCCACCAGCGCAGATCCGATCCCGCCCGACGCCCCGATCACCAATGCCCGCATGATCCGTTCCCCCTTTCACAGGGAAACGTGCCAGCCTTGCCATTGGATCACACGACTGCCTCGATGGCGGCGACCATGGCTTCCACTTCCGAACGCAACAGCCCCTCATCCTCGCATTCCGCCATCACCCGGATCAGCGGTTCGGTGCCCGATTTGCGGATCAGCACCCGGCCCCGGCCCTTCAGACGGGCCTCGGCCTCGGCGATACGCGCCTGCACGCCCACATCGGAAAGCGGTTGTTTGTCAGCGCCATAGCGCACGTTCTTCAGAAGCTGCGGCACAGTTTCAAAGCTTTTCACCAGCTCTGACGCCGGGCGTTCCGTGCGCGCCATTTCAGACAGGAATTGCAGGCCCGCCACCAGACCATCCCCCGTGGTGGCATAATCGGTCATCACGATATGGCCCGATTGTTCGCCCCCCAGATTGAAGCCGCCGCGCCGCATTGCCTCGACCACATAGCGGTCACCGACAGCCGTGCGCTCCAGCCGCAGCCCGCGCCCGGTGAGGAATTTCTCCAGCCCCAGATTGGACATCACGGTGGCGACCAGCGTCTTGCCGCGCAGCCGCCCCTCTTCCGCCCAGCGGGCTGCCAGCAGCGCCATGATCTGATCGCCATCGGCCACGCGGCCATTCTGATCAAGGATCATCACCCGATCCGCATCGCCATCGAGGGAGATGCCGACATGGGCGCCATGCGCGACCACGGCCTCGGCCGCGGTCTGGGTATGGGTGGAGCCGCAGCGATCGTTGATGTTGGTGCCATTGGGGGAAACGCCCACCGGGATCACCTCGGCCCCCAATTCCCACAGCACCTCCGGCGCGGCCTTGTAGGCGGCCCCGTTCGCGCAATCGATCACCACCTTCAATCCATCGAGCCGCAGCCCCTGCGGGAAGGTGGTTTTCACGAATTCCTGATAGCGTCCGCGCCCGTCATCGATGCGCTTGGCCCGACCGATGTTCTGCGGTTGCGCCGGAAGGATGTCGCCCTGCACGATGCTTTCGATTTCTGCCTCGGCCTCGTCCGACAGTTTGAACCCGTCGGGGCCAAAGAACTTGATCCCGTTGTCGCTATGCGGGTTGTGGCTGGCCGAGATCATCACGCCCAGATCTGCGCGCATGCTGCGGGTGAGGAACCCCACCGCAGGCGTCGGCACCGGACCGAGCAGCAGCACATTCATGCCGGTCGAGGTCAGGCCCGCCGTCAGCGCGTTTTCGATCATGTAGCCTGACAGCCGGGTATCCTTGCCGATCACCACCCGATGCGCGGAACTGCCATCGCGGCGAAAGAACCGACCGGCAGCAGCGCCCAGACGCAGCGCCATTTCTGCGGTCATCGGATAGGTATTGGCCTGGCCCCGCACCCCGTCGGTGCCAAACAGCTTGCGGCTCATGCCACATCCCCCATGGTTACCGAACGCCACAGGCTGAGCGCCTGACGCGTTTCCCAGACATCATGCACACGCAAGACCTGCGCGCCCTGCGCCACCCCGGCCAGCGCGACGGCCACCGATCCGGGCGCGCGCCGCGCCGCGTCCTGCTCGCCGCCAATGGTTCCGATGAATTTCTTGCGGCTGACCCCCAACAGGATCGGGCAGCCCAGACCGTGAAACAGGCCAAGCCCCCGGATCAGCGTCAGGTTATGCTCCAGCGTCTTGCCAAAGCCGATGCCGGGATCGACCATGATCCGGTCACGGGATATGCCTGCTGCCTCGGCTGCAGCCACGCGCTCGGCCAGAAAATCATAGACATCCAGCAGAACATCATCATAGCGCGGGTCCAGCTGCATGGTTTGCGGCGTACCCTGCGCATGCATCAGGCAGACCGGCGCAGCCGAGGCGGCCACCACCGCCTGCAGTGCTGGATCATGGGAAAAGGCCGAAACGTCATTCACGATACTGGCCCCGGCCTGCAGCGCCGCCTGCGCCACTGCCGATTTGCGGGTGTCGATGGAAATTGCCGTTTCAATTCCGCCCGCGCGCAGCGCTGCAATCACCGGTGCGGTGCGGGCGGTTTCTTCTTCCACCGGGACTTCGGCGGCCCCGGGCCGGGTGCTTTCACCGCCGATATCGATGATCTCGGCCCCCGCGCCAGCCATCATCTGGCCCTGTGTCAGCGCCGCTTCGGGGGCAAGAAACAACCCGCCATCGGAAAAGCTGTCGGGCGTCACGTTCAGAATGCCCATCAGGCGCGGCCTGTCCAGGCGCAGACCGGCAAAATCGGCACGCGGTGCCGTCAGCCGACGGCGCATTTCAGGCGGCAGTTCGGCAGCAGGCACCAGCTGCGGCACGCGGCCGCGTTCCAGCACTTCGACCCTGTCGAACCAGAGCCAGCCCCCGGCAAGGGACAGCGCATCGGCAGGGCGGGCCGCATCACTCATCGGAATGGGGCGATAATAGATCATGCCCTTCGCCTAGCCCCAAGCGCGCAGTCAGGCAAGCCCCGGATCAGGCGCGCTCCACCGGCACGCGGCTTCCCGCCGGAACTGTTACATTCCCGTGAACGACCATGATTTCCGCCGCTGTCAACTCGGCCAACCACAGCGCCAAGGCAACCGGTTCGCGTGAATGCGGCCCATCCACGGCATCCAATACCAGTTTCGACGGGGCCCAGACGATCATCTTGCCATGGCGCATCGCCCAGTCGATTTCCGTTCGCGTCGCCACCACCACGCAGCGGTCATCCCGTGCGGCCAGTGTCCAGGCGTTCTGTTCGATGGCCAGCAGGTCAATCCGGCGCTGTGTCGGCTTGTGTCCCGTCACCGGGCGCGGCAGATCGGGCAGACCTACGGTCAGGATCACCGGCAAGCCGCGCGCCTGCAGCGCATCCAGCCGCGCGGCCAGATCGGGGGCGGCAATGGTGTCATTGTCAAACCAGGCGACCAAAGGATGCAGCGCCTGCAAGGCCCCATTGGCATCGACCGCCTTCAAGGGTGCCGCCGCCCGCGACCGCACGATTTCCACCCCAAGCGCGCCCGGGCCACGATCCAGCTTTTCCACCCGGACAAAGGCGCGCATCGCCTGCGGTTCGGCCAGAACCCGCTCTGCCACCTTCTCGGCCAGGGTTTCCAGCAGGTTCAACCGTTCCTCGGCCAGTTCTGCGGCGATGGCCTCGGTGATGCGGTCATAGCTCAGGATACGATCAACGTCATCTTCCAGCGGGGCGGGATGCGGACGCACCTCGACCACGACATTGAAGCGCAGGCGCTGCTTGTGGCCGCGTTCCTGCTGAAACGCGCCGATATCGGCCTCGACCACATGGTCGCGCAGGCTGATACGGTCGCGCGGATCGGCGCTGGCCGAGGCGGCGGCGCGTTCCTCCGGGTGGGCGAAGGCAAGTCGGATATCGCTGGTCATCATGCCCTCCAAGGCCGCGCGCAGGCTTTTGCGTGTTCTAGCCCGGCGCGCGCAGCTATGACCCGGCCTGAAACGTCAGGCAAGAGCCCGGCCCCGACATGGGCGCTGCCAGAGCCGAAAAAAGCACCTATCGGCTCAGGGCCGATAGAACAGATGCGCCCCGATCGCCGCCGTCCGCATGAATTTGCGCGACCAGTCAGGGCGCACATTCACCGTATGGAAATGCGTGGCGCCTGACGTCAACGCGCGCGGAGCACCATCCAGCATCAGCCGGGCGATCTTGCCCGCCCGCAGCCAGGCCTCGCGCTCAGAGGTCGCATCGGATTTGCCATCACAGGTATAAGAGAACTGGCACGATCCGCCGCCGCCCTGTTGCACTACACTGCAGACCGATCCCGGATAGCGGGAGCTGTCCACCCGGTTCAGGATCACCTCTGCCACGGCAAACTGCCCGCGCACGGTTTCGCCCCGGGCTTCGTGGTAAAGGGCCGTGGCCAGGCATTGCCATTGCGCATCACCACGCGCCGGGGGCAGCCGGTTCAGAAAGGCTGCATCATACTGGATGAGCTTCGGCGCAGAAATCTCTGGAAGAGCTGGGCTTTTCGATCTTGCCGACGCCTGTTTCGCCGCGGCCTTCTGCGCAGGCACCTTGCGGCTGGGCTGTTCCCCCTGCGCGAGGGCTGCAAGACGGGGTGCAGGAACCCGGCCCAGCGCCGATTTTTCCATACCCAGAAGGGTGGCCATCTGCCCCCCCAGACCCGCCATCGGGTCATTCGACTGGCTCACCGTCACATCGGCGAAGGCCGCTCCTCCGAGGACGATCGAGGCCAGGGCGGCCATCGTCCAGCATTGTCGCAAGCGCATTAACGTGTGTTCCCGGTCCTGTTTCGCGCCGCGCCAGCCCCGAAATTCACGGGTTTGTGACGCAACAGTCGCGGTTCATAGCGCAAATCCGGGGGCCGAGTCCAGAGCAGTGGTAAAATTGCAACAGTGAATCAACGAAAACCGCGCGGATTCCTGCCGACCCACCTTTGCGACTTGCAAGCGAAATAACGGCTAACCGGCAGATTCCGGTCAGTTTTCCACAGCTTTTTGCACAAGCGGTTCGGTCAGTGCCAGATGTGCTGCCGCCAGCCGCGCCTGCGGCACGCGATAGGGCGAACAGCTGACATAGTCGAACCCGGCGCGGCGGCAGAAGGCGATTGATTCGGGATTTCCGCCATGTTCGCCGCAGATCGACACTGTCAGATCAGACCGCGTGCGCCGACCACGTTCAGCCCCCATCAGCAGCAATTCCCCCACCCCTTCCACATCAAGGATATGGAACGGATCTTCGGGGAAGACACCTTCCTGGACATAGGTGTTCATGAACCGCCCGGCATCGTCGCGCGACAGGCCATAGGTCATCTGCGTCAGGTCATTGGTCCCGAAGGACAGAAAGGCCGCGTGCTGCGCGATTTCCCCTGCACGCAGCGCGGCGCGCGGGGTTTCCACCATTACCCCAAGCCGGTAATCGAAACTCACACCGGTCTTGGTGCGCACGGCTGCCGCGACCGCATCGATCCGGGTCTTGACCAGTTCCACCTCGCGTCGGGCAGACACCAGCGGGATCATGATTTCCGGCACCACCGGGGCACCCTTGCGGACGGTTTCAACCGTCGCCTCAAAGATCGCGCGGGCCTGCATGTCATAGATTTCCGGCAGGACCACCCCCAGCCGCACCCCGCGCATGCCCAACATCGGGTTGAATTCGGCCAAAGCCTCGGCCCGGCGGGTGACCTCGGATAGAGGCCGGGCCAGCGCCTCGGCCAGATCGCGCAGACCTTCGCGGGTATGGGGCAGGAATTCATGCAAAGGCGGGTCGAACAGCCGGATACAGACCGGCAGGCCATGCATGATTTCAAAGAGTTGTCCAAAGTCCTTGCGCTGGATCGGCAGCAGACGTTCCAACGCGGCGGCCCGGTCCTTTGGTGTGTCGGCGAAAATCATTTCGCGCATCACGACCAGCCGGTCCTCTTCAAAGAACATGTGTTCCGTACGGCACAGCCCGATCCCCGCCGCGCCGAAATCGCGCGCGGTCTGGGCATCGGCGGGCGTATCGGCATTCGCGCGGATACCGATATCGCGCAGTTCATCAGCCCATGTCAGCAATTGGCGGAACGCCTCGTCCTGCGCGGGCGGCAGCATTTCGGCTGCACCGACCAGCGCCTCGCCCGTCGTGCCGTCAATCGTGATGATATCGCCTTCGCGGAACACGCGGCCATCACGGGCGGTCAGCTTGCGATCCTTGGAATCGAGCCGCAGGTCCGATGCGCCCACGATACAGGGCAGACCCAGACCGCGCCCGATCACGGCGGCATGGCTGGTCATCCCGCCGCGTTCGGTCAGCACGCCCGAGGCCGAATGCATGCCGCGAATATCTTCCGGCGCGGTTTCCCGCCGCACAAGGATGCAGGGCTCGCCCCGTGCCGCGCTGGCCTGCGCGGCCTGAGACGAAAACACGATCCGTCCCGTCGCCGCCCCCGGGCTGGCGGCAATGCCCCGGGTGAAGACATCGCGCGGCCCCTGCGGATCGACCTGCGGATGCAGCAATTCGGACAGCGCGCGCGGCTCCACCCGCAGAACGGCATCGGCGGTGGAAATGATCCCGTCACGGGCAAGCGCCACCGCGATCTTCAGCCCGGCGCGCGAGGAGCGCTGCACCTTGACCGCATCAAGCACCGCAAGCTGGCCATCCTCGATGGTGAATTCGATCTGCATTTCCTCGCGCAGGCGCTGACGGCACACCTCTCCCTGTCGCACCAGTTCGGCAAACAGGTCGGGGGCCAGATCCTCGAGCGAGGGGCCGCGCTTGTCGCGCGTCAGATAGATCGCCCCGCCCTGCGTCAGCGCATCGCGGCCCTGGCTCTGGCCGAGATAGCGGCCCTTCACCTGACGATCCCCGGTCACCGGGTTGATGAACTGAATGACACCGGACCCCGAAATGCCCTGCCCTAGCCCCTGCGCCATCTGCTGCACCACAAGGCCAAGCGCCGCTTCGGCCGGGGCCCCCTTGGCCTGCCGCAACAGCCGCGCCGTGGTGCCTTCCCAGGCCCGCGACATGGATCGCAGCACATCGGCCAATTGCTGAGCCGGGTCTTCGGGGAAAGGTTCGTCCATTTCCTGCTGATAGGCCCGCAACGCCTCACGCAGGCCTTCGGCGCCGGGGTCCAGCCCTTCGAACATGTCGGGGTCCAGCCGGGCAACGTGGATGGCATAGGATTGCACGAAACGCAGAAACAGCATATCCGCCGCCGCCTGCCCATGGGTATGCACCATCAGCCGGTGCCGCGCAGAATTGAATCCGACATTGAGAATGGTCGCAGGCCCGCCCCAATCCGGGTTTTCGGGGCTGGGCCGCACCGATACCAGCGCTGCCGCACCAAAGACCTGCAGGATGGCACGGCAATCCACCATCTGCCCCGAGGCGATGGCCCGTACGGTCGGCGCCGAAAGCGCCACGGTCTGCGGCACCGGCAAGTCCAGCCGGACCAGACGCTGCAGGCATTTCGCCCGCCAGCCATGCAGGGAGGTGGCGATATGCGCCGTCGGCGTGATATGGGTGAAATCCGTAAGGAGATCGTGTTTCTGCACTGCGGCACCTTCCTGAATGAGCGCAGCATAACCGGATCGCGCCATGGTGCAAGCATCAGCGCCGCGTCACGCCCGGAAGAGATCACCGCCCCCCTGTGTCTGTGTCATCATGCAGCGCGTGCCGGGTACATCCTTCCCGGCACGCGCCCCAAGGCCTTCATGTCAGGACAAACGCACAATAGGCGCCAGAAGCGACGGATCGGCCCCTTCGATTTCGATATCGTCCCAGGTCAGGCCCACCGCATTGAGGCTGAAAGTCACTTCGCGGGTCAGGAGCGTATCGCTGGTGTAACTTGCGGTGATGACCGTCACCGCCTCACCGCTGTTGCGAAGTTGTTCTTCCATCCGGATTTCCGCCAGATCGAAACTGTCATTCACCGAACTGACATTCAGGATCACCCGGTCCTCACCCCTGACGAAATCCTCGAAGTCGATGGTCGAGACCCGGACAATATCATTGTTGTCGCCGGTCAGAAGCTCTTCAAAGGAACCTTCGTCAATCAAGCCTTCATGGACGGTCACTTCCAGCGTGTCGCGGCCCGCTCCGCCATGGAAATCAAAGTGGCTTGAGAACGGTACGCCCGCCCCGTCTTCGCTGAAAATCGTCGTCAAATCGACATGCAGCGTGTCGTCCCCGGCATCACCATGGGCGATCTTGACATATCCCGTGCCCCCATTCGGAGGCAGATCAAGGCTAAGCTCATCATCCCCTTCGCCGCCATAAAGAGAGCCATTTTCCATCTGGGTGCCGTCAAGCGTGTCATCACCCTGACCACCATAAACGGAAACAGGGACAGATGGGTTCGCGCCGACCAGAATATCGTCCCGCCCAGCCCCGCCATACACCTCTAACCCGTAAGGGTTCGGAAGATGGAGGACATCATCCCCCGCACCGCCAAAAACCCGATCTCCCGGTTCTGCCCAATAGAGCTCTTCTTCCCCCTCACTGCTCAGAAGATCGATCGTATCATTGCCAGCCCCCGCTCTGATGTCGTCGATCAGGTCTTCGCTGCTGGTCACATCTCCCGAACTGCCCTGCTCCAGACTGGCGATGAAATCCTGATAGGTCAGGCTGTCATCGCCATCGGTTCCGGTGACCAGACCATCCTCATCGCGAAGAAAGCCATCGCCGATTGCGGCGGACTCCGGCCCTTCGGGCTCTTGCGGCCCATCATCGTCATCTGAACTGCCAGAGGCGAAGGGCACCAGCAGCGCCGCCAGCCCCATAGACATCAATAGCAATAGTTCCATCATTCCCCCACACAAAACACGCGCCGAGCTGAACACGCGGGAATCTCAACAACCTCAGGTGTATCCAGCCCTGCCTGGCGATGCAACACGCAGCCTGCCCGCATTGGGCGGCGACAGCCTTCACCCGATCACCGGGCGCCAGAGGGCGCTGGCAAACCGCACAACAAGGCCAGTATGTCGGGCAGGCTGCGCCCGTCGCGCACCCGGCTAATCCGCCTTGCCAGCCCCGTCCCCCCGGGCGATAGAGGGTCAGCGACTGTGCCGGAGGGTTCCATGAAGATCGCCACCTTCAACATCAACGGCATCAAGGCCCGGATCGAGGCCTTGCCGCGCTGGCTTGCCGCTGCAAATCCCGATGTGGTCGCCTTGCAGGAAATCAAATCGGTGGATGAGGCCTTTCCCCGTGCGCTGTTCGAAGATCTGGGATGGCATGTCGAAACCCATGGCCAGAAAAGCTTCAATGGCGTGGCGATCCTGTCGCGCCTGCCGCTGGAAGATGTGACGCGCGGCCTGCCGGGTGACCCGGAAGATGAACAGGCCCGCTGGATCGAGGCGACCGTGATCGGCCCGGCCCGTGCCGTGCGGCTCTGCGGGCTTTACCTGCCCAATGGCAACCCGGTCGAATTTGATGCCGATGGCCGCCCGATGGCCACAGGCAAATATGGCTACAAGCTGGGCTGGATGGCCCGGATGCAGGCCCGCGCCGCGGCATTGCTGGCCAGTGAGGAACCCGTGGTCATGGCGGGGGATTACAACATCATCCCGCAGGATGAAGATGCAGCCCGCCCCGAGGTCTGGCGCCAGGACGCGCTGGCCCTGCCCGAAAGCCGCGCCGCGTTCCGCAGCATCCTGAACCTGGGCTATACCGAGGCCTTTCGGGCGCGGGTGCAGGGGCCGGGGCACTATTCCTTCTGGGATTATCAGGCCGGGGCGTGGGAACGGAACAACGGCATCCGCATCGACCATCTGCTGCTCAGCCCGCAAGCGGCCGATCTGATGACGGGATGCAGCATCGACAAATCGGTCCGGGGTGAGGAAAAGCCGTCAGACCATGTGCCGGTCTGGATCGACCTGCAGGCCTGACTCTGCCAGCCGCGACGATCAGGCCGCCGTCACATCCAGCCCGTGAATCCAGTCATAGCGCGCAAGCCCCGCTCCGGGCGCGATGCGTCCGCCCAGTTTCAGCCCCAGATGGGCAATGGCGCGCAATGGGCCTGACAGATGATAGGCCCGCGCATTGGCGGTGGCGGCAGTAACGATCCGGCTGCACCGATCGGCACGTGCGGCGCGATAGGCCGCCAGCCCCGCCGCGCCCGGCCCCAGCCGATCCAGCGTATCGGCCAGCACCCAGGCATCTTCCAGCGCCATATTGGCGCCCTGCGCCAGAAAGGGCAGCGTCGGATGGGCGGCGTCGCCCAGGATGACCGCCATCCCTTTGGGCAAGACCCGGCCCCAGTGTTCAGCCACGGGATGGCGGAACAGACCCCAGAGCCAGAGCGTATCAATCTGATCCAGCCAGCCGCGCACCCTGGGCGAGAAGCCTTCAAAGGCCAGTTGCACCGATATCGGATCGTCACGCAGGCTCCAGCCCTCTTCGACCCAATTGTTGCGTTCCTCCACCGCAACGATGTTGCGCAGGCGCCCCCCGCGCAAGGGATAGCTGACCAGATGCCGGCCGGGGCCCATATGCACCTCGGCCACCGGTTGGGCACCAGGCTCTGCCGGGATCACCGCGCGCCAGGCCACCTGACGGGTGAAGAACGGCGCAACCCGGCCATTCAATTCGGCCCGCAGCACCGAATGCAAGCCATCGGCGCCGATCAGCAGATCGGCCACCCGCTCGGCCCCTTGTGCGCTGCGCAGCAATGGCCGGTCGCCCGACAGATCGATCCGGTCCACCTTCTGCAGCAGTCTGACCTGAACCCCGGCACTGCGCGCCCCTTCGGCCAAAAGATCAATCAGATCCGACCTGTGGGTCAGATGCCAGCCCAGATCCGGGCGCAATCTTGCCAGATCCATCCGCAGCACACGGCTGCCATCCAGACCATCGCACAACTCCACCGCCTCGGCCCGCAGGGTTGTGGCGGCCAGTTCGGGGCCAAGACCGAGGGCACGCAGCACGGCGGCGCCGTTGGGGGTGACCTGCAGCCCGGCGCCCACTTCGCGGATCGCCTCGGCCTGTTCGAGCACCGTCACCTCGGCCCCGCGCAGCGCACAGGCCCGCGCAACCGCAAGCCCAGCAACCCCCGCCCCCAGCACCGTCACCGCGCGCCCCGCCAGATGCCCCATCTTCCCCTCCGGTCACGAAAAAGCCGGGCGCAAAGGCCCGGCCCATCCTTTGGTCATTCGCAGCGGGGGCGCAAGCCGCCCGGCCTGCGATCAGTCGTCGCGATGCACCTTTTCGCGGCGCTCGTGCTTTTCCTGCGCTTCCAGCGTCATCGTGGCAATCGGGCGGGCATCCAGCCGCTTCAGGCTGATCGGCTCGCCGGTCATTTCGCAATAACCATATTCGCCTTCGTCGATCCGGCGCAGCGCGGCATCGATCTTGGATACCAGCTTGCGCTGACGGTCGCGGGTCCGCAGTTCCAGCGCGCGGTCCGTCTCTTCGCTCGCACGGTCAGCCAGATCAGGCACGTTGCGGGCGCTTTCCTGCAGGTTGTCGATCGTCTCGGCCGATTGTTCCAGCAGTTCCTGTTTCCAGACCAGAAGCTTGCGCCGGAAATATTCCAGCTGCCGTTCATTCATGAACGGCTCGTCCTCCGCGGGGCGATAGTCATCGGGCAGAAAAATCTCGGCCTTCATCGCTGCACTCTCCAAATCCTCGGACGGCACCGGCAGGGCTATCGTGGTGCGGTCCTGCTGGCGCCCCTGTAACGGAAGCCAAAGGGAATGTCACTAGCGGTTGCGACAAATTAGCAGCGCCTGTAGGGTCCGCCCAAGT
The DNA here is from genome assembly GCF_036964905.1 of Gemmobacter denitrificans. Lineage (NCBI taxonomy): Bacteria > Pseudomonadati > Pseudomonadota > Alphaproteobacteria > Rhodobacterales > Paracoccaceae > Gemmobacter > Gemmobacter denitrificans. The sequence goes on along the minus strand of NZ_JBALHR010000001.1, from coordinate 26,679 downwards.
CACAAGCGCAACCTGCGGAACCGACATGAAATTTTCTTCAACCGAAAGCTATATCGCACCGCAAGACCTGACGGTTGCGGTGAATGCCGCCGTGGCACTGCAACGCCCGTTGCTGGTGAAGGGGGAACCCGGCACCGGCAAGACCGAACTGGCGCGGCAGGTTTCGGCCAGCCTTGGCCTGCCGATGATCGAATGGAACATCAAGTCCACCACCAAGGCACAGCAGGGCCTGTATGAATATGATGCGGTCAGCCGTCTGCGGGACAGCCAGCTTGGCGAAGAGCGCGTGCATGATGTGCGCAACTACATCCGCAAGGGCAAGCTCTGGCAGGCCTTCGAGGCCGAGACGCGCACCGTTCTGCTGATCGACGAAATCGACAAGGCCGATATCGAGTTTCCCAATGACCTGCTGCAGGAACTCGACCGGATGGAGTTTCACGTCTATGAGACCGGCGAAACCATCCGCGCCAAGGCCCGCCCGGTGGTCATCATCACGTCGAACAATGAAAAGGAGCTGCCCGACGCCTTTCTGCGCCGCTGCTTTTTCCATTACATCCGCTTCCCCGACATGGAAACGCTGCGCGCCATTGTCGGTGTGCATTTCCCCGGCATCAAGGATGCGCTTCTGACAGCGGCCCTGACCCAGTTCTTCGAAATCCGCGAAACGCCGGGGCTGAAGAAGAAACCGTCAACCAGCGAGGTGCTGGACTGGCTGAAGCTTCTGCTCGCCGAAGATCTGGGCCCCGAAGATCTGAAGCGTGACGGGAAAACGGCGCTGCCCAGGCTGCATGGGGCGCTGCTGAAAAACGAACAGGATGTGCATCTGTTCGAACGGCTGGCCTTCATGGCCCGGCGCGGCTGACCCTGACGGAATCGAACATCTGCGCGGCCCGCCCTTCACCAATGGGGCGGGCCGTTGTCTTAACGTCACCCCACAAGCCTCTGGTCTGACACAGGGAATCGCCGTTGCAAGAATCGGGCACAATTGGGGCAGCCTCTTGGGCATTTGCCACATTTCGAACACAATCCGATCACGAAAGCCGAATTTACTGAAATTTTATGAAATATTTCGCGATCAGCCTGGGCCAAATCTGGCGTGATCGTGGCAAGGCACCTCCATGGGTAGTGGGGCCCGAAAGTTACCAATTTCCAAATGTTGACACAGACCGGCCTGCAAAACGACACTGATGTCACGTTCCTTGAGCCTGTCGAGGAACGATTGAATCACAAGACCAGGCGATCGAGCGACTGACACGGAAGTCCGGCTGATCCGGCCCCTACTGCGGGGGACGAAGCAACCTTCATGCGCCGCAAGGCAGCATGGGGACCGGACCACCGAAGGCGCGACCGAAAAGCCCGGGCCTTGTGCCCCTGCCACCCGATGCGGGTCTGCGGGGGGGTGCAGGTAAACCGCCCGGATGTTCCGGGCAGACATGGCGCGCGATCCGGCACCGGTGGGGGCCGGACCGGATCGCGGGGCATGACCTAACACGGCAAGGCCCCCGTGCCTGACCGATGATATTGCCTGGGGATGGGCAGGATCGTGGGGCACGGGGGAGACGCCGACGGGACCATCCGGTCAGGCAGGCTGCGCGGGGGCGCGGCGGCGGGGCTGGTCCGGTTCCGACCTCACCCGGGAACGGACCCTCTGGGCCCTTTCCCCATCATAGAGACCGCTTATTCGGGGCTGCCAACCCATGCGTCTTGCGAAGATTCTTGCCGTCAGCGCGCTGACGGCCTGCGCGCCCAGCGCGCATGTGCCCGCACCCACTGCGGATGTGGCCATGAACAGGCCCACCGAACCGGGCGTCCCGAGGGGTCTGGCTTCGGGCCAGCCGCAGGGGCTCGTCGCGACCGCCCCCTTGCAGATCAGCCGGTCCAATGCCGAAATCGCACAGGATTTCCTTGATCTGGAATTCCGCATGGAAAGCGGCCGCCCGCTGCCGATGATGACCCGCTTTGAAGGGCCGATCCGGGTGGCGATGACCGGCAAGGTTCCCCCGACGGCTCAGGGCGACCTGACCCGCCTGCTGAGCCGCTTCCGCTCCGAGGCGGGGATTGATATCCGTCAGGCCGATGGGCCGGCGCAGATCACCGTGGAATTCGTGCCGCGCAGCACGATCCGCAAGACCTATGCGAACGTGGCCTGTTTCGTGGCCCCGCGCGTATCCTCGTGGGAAGAATACAAATCTGCACGCGGCACCGGGCAGCTTGACTGGGCCACCCTGACCCGTCGCGACCGGGTGGCGATCTTCGCCCCGGCCGATGCCAGCCCGCAGGAAGTGCGCGATTGCCTGCATGAGGAAATGGCACAGGCGCTCGGTCCGCTGAACGATCTGTACCAACTGTCGGACAGCGTGTTCAATGACGACAATTTCCACACCGTTTTGACCGGCTTCGACATGCTGGTTCTGCGGCTGCACTATTCGCCCGGCCTGCGCAACGGCATGACCCGCGACGAGGTGGCTGCCGCCCTGCCCGGCCTGCTGGCCCGCATGAACCCGGGCGGCGCGGGGGGCGGCGCAACCCATGATGGGGGCCGCACCCCGCAGGCCTGGATTCGCGCCATGGAAACCGCACTTGGCGGCGGCGGCACAGGATCGGCACGCAAGGCTGCGGCGCAGCAGGCGCTGGCCATCGCCTCGGCCCAGGGCTGGAACGATACACGGCTGGCCTTTTCTTGGTTTGCCGTGGGTCGGCTGAACATCGGGGCCGATCCGGTTGCTGCCGCCAATGCCTTTGGTGAAGCTGCCCGTATCTATCGCCGTCTGCCGGGGGCCCGCATCCATGCCGCCCATGTGGACATGCAACTTGCCGCGCTGGCGCTGAGCCAGGGTCGTGCCGACCAGGCATTGGCCTTTACCGAACGCGCCCTGCCCGTGGCCCGTCAGGCCCAGAATGCCTCTCTCCTGGCCACGCTCAGCTTCCTCAAGGCCGAAGTGCTTGAAGCGCAGGGCGATGCCCGTGCTGCCGCTGCGCTGCGGCTCGACACGCAGGGCGTGGCGCGCTATGGCTTCGGCTCGGACGCGGTGACGCGGGCCCGGCTGCGCGACATCGCGGCGCTGATGCCCTCGAAACTGCGGTTGGCATTGGGGGGCTGACCCACCGCGCCTGCGCGCGGCCCGGCCCCGGTCGGGCGGCTCCCCTGCCGCCAAGGCAGGAGAAGACAGATGATCGTGATCACCGCCGCCATCTTCGGCGCCCTTCTGGGCGCCTTGCGCGCCCGCCATCACGGGGGCAACCGGCTTGACATGCTGCAGTGGGGTGGCAGCTTTGCCATTGCCTTTGCCCTGATCGGGCTGATCGCGACCATCGTGATCGAACGCCAGTTCTAGGCCTGCCGCGCGATGTTCCTGCCCTTTTTCGACACGCTCAGAAAAACCGGGGTGCCGGTATCCCTTCGGGAATATCTGTCCTTTCTGGAGGGCATGGCGGCGGGGCTGGTGACCTATGACGCGGAAGGCTTCTACTATCTGGCGCGCACGGCGATGGTGAAGGACGAACGCCATCTGGACCGGTTCGATCGCGCCTTTGCCGAAAGTTTCAAGGGGCTGGAGTCGATCACCCCGGATCAGGTTCTGGACGCGATCGATCTGCCAGGCGACTGGCTGGCCAAACTGGCCGAAAAACATCTGACCCCGGAAGAAAAGGCGCAGATCGAGGCGCTTGGCGGCTTTGACAAGCTGATGGAGACGCTGAAACAGCGGCTGGCCGAGCAGAAGGGCCGTCATCAGGGTGGCAACAAATGGATCGGCACGGCGGGAACATCCCCCTTCGGGGCCCATGGCTATAACCCCGAAGGCGTGCGCATCGGGCAGGAAACCAGCCGCCATCAGCGCTCGGTCAAGGTCTGGGACAAGCGCGAATTCCGCAATCTGGATGACAAGGTCGAACTTGGCACCCGCAACATCAAGGTAGCCCTGCGCCGCCTGCGTCGTTGGGCGCGCGATGGGGCGGCGGAGGAACTGGATCTGGACGGCACGATCCGAGCCACCGCCGAACATGGCTGGCTGGATGTGCAAACCCGCCCCGAACGCCGCAATGCGGTGAAGGTGCTGCTGTTTCTGGATGTGGGCGGCAGCATGGACCCCTATATCCGGGTGCTGGAAGAACTGTTCAGCGCCGCGAAATCGGAATTCAAGCATCTGCGGCATTTCTACTTTCACAACTGCCTGTACGAAGGTGTCTGGACTGACAATGCCCGCCGCTGGAACGAACAAACCCCGACATGGGACGTGCTGCGCAGCTATGGCGCGGATTACAAGGCGATCTTTGTGGGCGATGCGTCCATGAGCCCCTATGAAATCCTGCATCCCGGCGGGGCCAATGAACATTGGAACCCCGAAGCGGGCCAGATCTGGCTGCAACGCGCCTGCCAGCAATGGCCGAACCATCTGTGGATCAATCCGGTGCGCGAGGAACATTGGCAATATACTCAGTCGATCCGCCTGATCCGCGAGATTTTCGGCGATGCCATGGTGCCCATGACGCTGGAAGGCATCGCCCGCGGCATCAAGGCGCTGCGATGACCTTGCCCCGAGGCAGGCGCCACGCCATATCTGCCGCATGATCAAGTTTCTGCCCATCCTGCTTGCCATCGCCTATGCCTTCGCGATGTACCGCTTTTCGGTCTGGCGCACGGCGCGGGAACTGGATGCGAAATCCCACCCGCTTGCCGATCCGGCGCTGACAGAAATGGCGTCGCGGCTGGCACAGGCGCTGGATCTGCCCGGGCTGAAGGTGCAAGTCTATGAGGTGGAACCGGTGAACGGTCTGGCCGCCCCCGATGGGCGCATCTTCCTGACCGAAGGCTTTCTGAACCGCTATCGGTCAGGCCATGTGACGGCCGAAGAACTGGCCTCGGTCATCGCGCATGAACTGGGCCATGTCGCACTTGGCCATACCCGGCGGCGGATGATCGATTTCACCGGGGCGAACGCGGTTTTCGTGCTGCTGACCACGTTGCTCAGCCGGTTCATCCCCTTCTTCGGTATCTTTATCGCCAATGCCATCGCCACGGCCCTGATGGCCCGCATCTCGCGCCGTGATGAATTCGAGGCGGATGCCTATGCCTCGGCCCTGCTCATCAAGGCCGGGATCGGCACCGGGCCGCAGAAATCGCTGTTCCGCAAACTGGGCGCGCTGACCGGCAATCGCGGTCAGGCCGTGCCCGACTGGATGCGCAGCCATCCGCAAACCGAAGACCGCATCGCGGCAATCGAGGCGAACGAGGCGCGCTGGCTTACCCCGCAGGCGTAAGCGCGCGGGCCAACCGCCCCAGCCGAATGCGTTTCAGCATGGCTTTCAGGCTGACCGGCTGCCCGGCGCGGCGTTCGGCCTCGGCCTGTACCTCGGCCACGGCAGCGGCCACAAGGTCGGGGTGATGCGACCACAATTCCCACAGAAACCCATCCGGATCGCGCCGGGCAATGCCTTCGGCGGCCAGTACATGGCCGGGAAAATCGCTGGCATTGAAGGTCAGGATCGCATCAGCCCCGCTGCCCACGGCCACCGCCAGCACATGCAGATCATCCGGGTCGGGCAGCACCAGCCGCGATGCAATTTCAGGCCGGGCGCGGTGCAAGGCCTGCGGAAAGGCCGCGCGCATCCGCAGGGCATCACCTTCGGCCTCGATCACCGCCTGCGGCCCCAGCCGCACCACCGCCCGCGTCCATTCGCCCAGAATTCGGTCTGACCAGACCGGTTCATACAGGCCACGCGCCGCAATTTTCAGCAAGATGTCCCGCAAGACGCTGGGAAACAGCACACAGGCATCCAGAACGACGCGCATCCCCGCCGTCAATCCAGCCGGAAGACCAGCGATTTCAGATAGCCGCTTTCCGCCAGTTGCGGCAGCAGCGGATGGTCCGGCCCGGCAAAGCCCGTGTGGATCAGCTGCCCGCGCCGGCCGCCGCGCCCGATGCCGCGCCCGCAGGCATTGCGGAAGCTCGACAGATCGGCGGCATGGCTACAGGAACACAGCACCAGATAGCCCCCCGGCGCCACCAAGGGCGCGGCCAGCCGGGCGATACGCTCATAGGCGCGCAGCCCCGCCTCCAGCGCGGGTTTCGACGGCGCAAAGGCCGGCGGGTCGCAAATCACCAGATAAAAGCGCGCGCCTTCTGTGCCCAGGGCCTCCAGCACCTCGAAAGCATCGCCTTGCCTTGTGCTGAATCGCTCCGCCACGCCGCCCGCCTTGGCGCCCTCAGCCGCCAAGCCCAGGGCCGAGGCCGAGGCATCGACCGCCAGGGCCGAGGCCGCACCGCCCGCCAGTGCCGCCAGCGCAAAGCCACCGACATGGGTGAACACATCCAGCACCGCGGCCCCTTGGGCCAGCCGCGCCGCAAAGGCGTGGTTGGGGCGCTGGTCATAGAACAGCCCGGTTTTCTGCCCGCCCATCAGATCGGCCATATAGGTGGCGCCGTTCATCAGCACCGGGATCGGCGCATCTACTCCGCCCGCCATCACCACGGTTTCCTCGGCCAGCCCCTCCAGCGCGCGCGAGCGGCCCGTGCCGTTCTTGATGACCGTGCTCACCCCCGTCACCGCGCGCAACGCCGCTGCCAGAGCCTCGACATGGGTTTCCGCCCAGGCCGCATTGGGCTGGATCACCGCCGCATCGCCAAAGCGATCAATCACCACGCCGGGCAGGCCATCGGCCTCGGCATGGACCAGCCGGTAGAAGGGCTGATCGAACAGCCGCGCCCGCATGTCCAAGGCCCGCGCCAGGCGCGCCTCGAACCAGGCCTGATCAATCACCGCCTCGGGGTCGCGATCCAGCACACGGGCGATGATCTTGGATTTGGTGTTCACCGTTACAAGGCCCAGCGGGCGGCGTTCGCCATCCTCCAGCACGCAAAGCGCACCGGGTTCCAGCGCCTGCGTGCGCCGATCCGTCACCAGCTCGTCGGCATAGACCCAAGGAAAGCCATGGCGGATGGCACGGGCCTCGGCCTTGGGTTTCAGGCGGACGGTCTTGCGAGGTTCGGTCATGGCATCCAACGAAAATGGGGGGCGTGATGCCCCCCTCTATCCGGTTCGTGACTGTCGCGAAAGGCGGATCAGTACAGCGGCGCGAAAGTGCCCGTTGCCGGAGCGGCCCCCTGCGAGACCGGCGCGCCCTGCGGCACGGCCACCGGCTGCGACAATTCGCGACGGATCACCTGTTCCAGCCGTTCGGTGATGACCACGCGCATCGTGCGGCCCATCTGTTCCTCGGCAATCGCCTTGGACCCGCCTGACCCCTTCACATCGGCCACCACCATGCGCGGCCCGTCCAGCGCAATGCCGGTTTCCAGATCCCGCACCGTCAGGACAAACTTGATCGAATGCACGCCGCCAAAGGTGTAGCGGGTCTTTTCCGTCAGCGAATGGAACCGCTCCAGCCGGATTTCCAGCGCAACCGGACGGCCCGAAGTCATGCCCTGAACGCCGCGCCCGATGCCTTCTTGCAGGATGGTCTGCACTTGGCGGTGCCGGTCGCCGATCGGTTCACCGCGCCAGACGATATCGGCCAGCGGGTAATAGACATTGGCCTCGGATACCCGCAGATCGCGCGGCACGCTGACCTCGACCCGTTCCACATCGTATTTCGGCACCAGCGCCACCGGCGCGCCCTTCGACGCGACCGACAGCACTTCGGGCGCGGTCTGCCGCGCCACATTCGCCCCGCCACAGGCCGTCAGGCCGAAACCCACCGCCAGAAGAACAAGTACCCGAATCGCCCGTTTCATGATGTTGCCCCGGTCAGATTGTGATTAACCTTCTGGCAACCATATTGCCGCCGATCATGGCGGAAATGCGTTGAACCCGCGTCGGCAATCGGGAAGAGCCGGGGTATTGTCGGGGCAAACCTGCCCCCTTCCACCCCATCGCACGCTGTGACCACAGAGATCAGACAGGGCGGATTGCGGGGTTGTTAGCGCTAACAGATTTTGCTACATTCTTGCCAGACGTATCAGCCCGGAGCCAGCCATGACCCTGAACGCCACGATCGCCCGCGTGACCGACCGTATCCGCAGCCGTTCGGCCGGGCTGCGGGGCGATTACCTGGCCCGCATGGCGGAAGCCGCGCAGAAGGCCCCGGCCCGGGGCCACCTGGCCTGCGGCAATCAGGCCCATGCCTATGCGGCCATGGGGGCGGACAAACAGGCGCTGGCGGAAGGTCGGGTGCCGAACCTTGGCATCATCACTGCCTATAATGACATGCTTTCGGCCCATCAGCCGTACGAGGATTACCCCAAATTGATCCGCGCCGCTGCCCGTGCCGCCGGGGCCACGGCACAGGTCGCGGGCGGGGTGCCTGCCATGTGCGACGGGGTGACCCAGGGCCAGGCCGGGATGGAGCTTTCGCTGTTTTCCCGCGATGTCATCGCGCTTGCCGCCGGGGTGGGCCTGTCGCACAATACCTTTGACGCCGCATTGTTCCTGGGCGTTTGCGACAAGATCGTGCCCGGGCTCATCATCGCCGCCGCCACTTTCGCGCATCTGCCCAGCGTCTTTGTGCCCGCAGGGCCGATGACCTCGGGCCTGCCCAATGACGAAAAGGCCAAGGTGCGCCAGCAATTCGCCACCGGCGAAGTAGGGCGCGATGCGTTGATGGCCGCTGAAATGGCCAGCTATCACGGCCCCGGCACCTGCACGTTCTACGGCACGGCCAATACCAACCAGATGCTGATGGAATTCATGGGCCTGCACCTGCCGGGTGCCAGTTTCGTGAATCCCGATACCCCGCTGCGCGAGGCGCTGACCACCGCTGCCGTGACCCGCGCCGCCCAGATCACGGCACAGGGCAATGATTACCGCCCCGTGGGCGAAATTCTGGATGAACGCGCCTTTGTGAACGGCCTTGTGGGCCTGATGGCCACGGGTGGTTCCACCAATCTGGTGCTGCACCTCCCCGCCATGGCCCGGGCGGCGGGGATCCTGCTCGATCTGGAAGATTTCTCCGAGATCTCCGATGTCGTGCCGCTGATGGCCAAGGTCTATCCGAACGGTCTGGCCGATGTGAACCATTTCCACGCAGCCGGCGGACTTGGCTACATGATCGGCCAACTGCTGGATGCGGGTCTTCTGCACCCCGATGCCAAGACGGTGGCGGGCGACGGGCTGGACCTTTACCGGCAGGAACCCAAGCTGATTGACGGCAAGCTGACCTGGGAACCGGGCAGCGCCCAGACGCTGAATGATCGCATCCTGCGCCCGGCCTCTGATCCTTTCGCCCCTTCGGGCGGGTTGAAGCAACTGTCGGGCAATCTGGGGCGCGGTGTCATCAAGGTCTCTGCCGTGGCCCCCGAACGCCAGATCATCGAAGCCCCGGCCCGCATCTTCCACGATCAGGAATCTGTGAAGGCCGCCTTCAAGACAGGCGAATTCACCGCCGATACCGTGGTCGTCGTGCGCTTTCAGGGGCCGCGCGCCAATGGCATGCCGGAACTCCATTCGCTGACCCCAACCCTGTCGGTGCTGCAGGATCGCGGGCTGAAGGTGGCGCTGGTCACCGATGGCCGCATGTCGGGGGCATCGGGCAAGGTGCCCGCCGCGATCCATGTCGCGCCCGAGGCCGCAATGGGTGGCCCGCTGGCCCGGCTGCGTGATGGCGATGTGGTCCGGTTGGATGCGATTGCCGGAACTCTGACCGTGCTGGCCCCGGATTTCGACGGCCGCGCGCCGGTCACGGCTGACCTTTCGGCCAATGCCCATGGCACGGGCCGCGAATTGTTCGACACCTTCCGTCGCACGGTCGGCAATGCCACCGAAGGTGCTTCGGTGCTGTTCTGATCTTCGTGCCTCCCGGCGATGGGGCCTTTATCCTGGCCCCAATTTCCCCGCCGGAGGCATCTGCCCTTTCCACCCGCGCCCGGCCCCCGGGCAGACAGGATTGACCATGACCCCGCAAGAAGCCTCAGCCAAAGCCGCCGAACTCTGCCGCCTTGCCCCGGTGGTGCCCGTCTTGGTGATCGACGATCTGGCCCATGCCGCACCGCTGGCGCAGGCGCTGGTAAAGGGCGGATTGCCGGTGCTGGAGGTCACTCTGCGCACGCCGGTGGCGTTGGATGTGATCCGCGCCATGGCCGAGGTGCCGGGCGGTGTGGTGGGGGCGGGCACGCTGCTGACGCCCGCCGATGTGAAGGCGGCCAAGGCGGCGGGCGCGACATTCGGTGTATCACCCGGCGCGACCGACCGGCTTCTCGACGCCTGCGAAGAGCATGATCTGCCGCTGCTGGCGGGAGCGGCCACCTGTTCCGAGATCATGGCGCTGCTGGAGCGCGGCTACACGGTACAGAAATTCTTTCCAGCCGAGGCCAATGGCGGTGCCCCCGCGCTTGCCGCCATCGGCGCGCCGCTGCCGCAGGTCAGCTTTTGCCCGACCGGCGGCATCAGCCTGACCAAGGCGGCAGAGTATCTGAAACTGAAGAATGTGCTTTGCGTCGGCGGCAGTTGGGTTGCCCCCAAGGCGCTGATGCAGGCGGGCGATTGGGCTGGCATCGAAAAGCTTGCAGCTGAAGCCGCCGCCCTGCCCCGCTGACCCCGGCGGTCAGCCCGTCATCCGCCCGGCCCGCCCACCCCTGCGCTTGGGTTCGGGCGGGGCGTCCAGTGCCGCCCGAAGCACCAGCGTCATGGGATGGCTGTCGCATCCCGGTCCGTAATGAGCAATCAGCGCGGCCAGCGCGGGGCGGCTGTCCACCCCCATTCGCAGGCTGAGCGCCCAGTCGATGAAGATGCTGCGGCATTCGGCATCGGAAATGCCGTCGATATTGTAGCTTTCGCGCACCAGCCCCTTGGGGTCTGCCTCACCCAGTTCCATCAACCGCTCCCCGCCTTCACATCATCGTCCGGCGCATCTGCCAGCGGGGCAAGAACCCGCTCCACGATCTGCCCCGCTTCGGCCACCGCCGCCGCCAGTTGCGCCACCAGATCAGCGGCATCAGCCGCGCCGGTTTCGCGCACCAGAAAGGCCCGACCGCCCTCGCCCAGCCGGTCCGGATCGAAGGCGCCGTCGGACAGAAGCTTGATCGCGCAATGCAGGCGCCACATCACCCTGTAGGCGCGGGTCGCCGCCTGCGCGTCGGTTTGCGACAGGAAACCCGATTTTTCAGACAGTTGGAGTTGCTGTTCCACCCGCCGCACCGCACCCGCCGCCAATAGGCAGCCGGTCTGGGCCAGCAGTTCCAGATCCATCAGCCGCCCGGGGCCATTCTTGGCATCCCAATGGCCGGTTGCGGGTTTGGCCGCCTGCAGGCGCGCGCGCATCTCGGCCACATCGGCAATGACCCTTGGCCCTTTGGCCTTGGCGACCAGAACCGCGCGGCGCGTGGCCTCCACCGTCTCGGCCACCTCGGCGGCCCCGGCCAGAACGCGCGCGCGGGTCAGCGCCAGATGCTCCCAGGTCCAGGCCTCATGCATCTGATAGGCGCGGAAGCTCTCGGTCGATGTGGCCACTGCCCCCTGCCGCCCCGAAGGACGCAGCCGCATGTCCACCTCATAGAGCCGCCCTTCGGCCATTTGCGCGGTCAGCGCCGTGACCATGGCCTGGGTCAGCCGGGCATAATAGGCCTTGGTGGCCAGCGGGCGCGGGCCATCCGAACTGTCAGTCCCATCGGGATCATAGACCACGATCAGATCCAGATCGGACCCGGCATTCAGCCGCCCTGCCCCCACGCTGCCCATGCCCAGCACCACCGCGCCCTTGCCAGGGGGCGTGCCATGCTTGCGGGAAAATTCAGCCAGCACCACCGGCCAGACGGCGCTCACCACAGCTTCGGCCAGATCAGCATAGCTTTTCCCGGCCTCGAAGGCATCGACCAGCCCGCGCAGATGGTGCACGCCGACGCGGAAATGCCATTCCTTCATCCAGCGCCGCGCGGCATCCAGCTTGCGCTCGTAATCCCCTTGTTCGGCCATGGCGGCTGTCAGCCCGTCGCGCAAGGCCGCCATTCCCGGCCACGGGGCCCAGAAACTGCCGCCGATCACCGCATCCAGCACGGCGGCATTACGGCTCAGATGGCGGGCCAATGCGGGCGTCGTGCCGGCAATATCGACGATCAGGTCGATCAGCACCGGATTGGCCTCGAACAGTGAAAACAGTTGCACCCCGGCGGGCAGGCCCTTCAGGAACCCGTCAAAGGCCAGCAATGCCTCGTCCGGGTTCGCGGCCTTGTGCAGGGATTTGAGCAGCTGGGGGCGCAGGCGGCGGAAGATCTGCACCGCCCGTTCCGAGCGCAGCGCCGGATAATTGCGCCAGCCTTCCACCACACCCTGCTGCATCTCGGTCAGCGCCGGGCCATCCTCGGCCTGTCCGGGGGCAAAGAACCCCTCGCAGCGGGCATCGGTGCGTTCCAGCCGGTCTTTCAACGCGGCACGGAAGGCCGCAACATCGCTTTCCCCGCAGAAATGGGCGATCCGGGCCACGCCTTCGGGCGTTGCGGGCATGTCATGGGTCTGGGCATCGCTGACCATCTGCAGGCGATGTTCGATTTCGCGGTGCGCCCGATAGAGGGCGGTCAGTTCCTCGGCCACATCGGGAGGCACCCAGCCCTTGGCCGCCAGCGCGGCAAGCCCGCCCACGGTGGTGCGGTCGCGCAGATCGGGGTCACGTCCGCCTGCAATCAATTGCCGGGTCTGGGTGAAGAATTCGATCTCGCGAATGCCGCCGACGCCCAGTTTCATGTTGTGCCCCTCGATCACGATGGGGCCATGCAGGCGGCGGTGATCACGGATGCGCAACCGCATGTCATGGGCATCCTGAATGGCGGCGAAATCCAGATGCTTGCGCCAAACGAAGGGCGTCAGCGCCCGCAGAAACCGATCCCCCGCCGCAAGGTCACCCCCGGCCGGGCGGGCCTTGATATAGGCCGCGCGTTCCCAGGTCCGGCCCTGCGCTTCGTAATAGGCCTCGGCCGCCGACATCGAGATGCAGACCGGGGTCACCGCCGCATCGGGGCGCAGCCGCAGATCGGTGCGAAAGACATAACCTTCGGATGTGATGTCAGACAGCAGCGCCGTCATCTTGCGGGTGACGCGGATGAAGGCCGCCCGCGCCTCTTGCCAGTCGGCCCCATAGCGATCCTGATCGAACAGCACCACAAGGTCGATGTCCGACGAATAGTTCAACTCGCCCGCGCCGCCCTTGCCCATGGCCAGTGCCACCAGACCCGCCGCCGTCTCGGCATCTTCCGGGGTCTGGCCCGGCAGCTTGCCCCTGCGGATTTCCTCGGCCACCAGCCGCTTCAGCGACAAATCCACCGCCCGGTCCGCCAAAGCCGAAAGCGCGCCGGTCACCGCCTCCAACGGCCAGACCCCGCCCAGATCGGCCAGCCCGGTCAGCAGCGCCACCCGGCGCTTGGCCTGCCGCAAGGCCACGCCGAGATGATCGAGCGGCACCTCCTCCAGCGGGTCCAGCACACCGGCCAACGCGGTTTCCGGGGCGCCTGCCAATGCGGCGCGCAGCCAGTCGCCCTCGCGGCGCATCAGGTCTTTCAGATAGGGCGAACAGCCTGCCGCGCCTTCGATCAGCCCGCGCAATTCGGGGGCCAGATCGGCGAAGCTGGCGACGGCATCGGCCCCTGCGGCCTGATCATGGGGCAAGGGTGATCGGGTCAGGCGGGCGGCAAAGGGCATCTGGGTCATGGGCTGACCATGACCGCGCCGCCCCCCGGCGTCAACCGGTTGCCCCTTGATTTTCCGCGCCGCTTGCCGCGCTAATGCGGCCCGAGTGAAGGAGCCTGCCGATGTCGAAAAGCCTTGCCCGCGTGATCCAGGCGCTACGCGCCGCAGGGATCGACTGTCAGCCGGTGGAAATGCCCAATGAAACCCGCACCGCGCAGCAGGCAGCCGATGCGGCAGGCTGCGCACTGGACCAGATCGTGAAATCCATCCTTTTTGCCGGGGAAGGCAGCGGGCGGCTTTACCTGTTCCTGACGGCGGGTGGCAATCAGGTTGATCCGGCCAAGGCCTCGGCGCTGGCGGGCGAGCCGTTGGGCCGCGCGGATGCCGCACAGGTGCGGGCAGTGACGGGATTTGCCATTGGCGGTGTCAGCCCGGTCGGGCATCTGTCGCCCTCGCCCGAGTTTTTTGACCCGCATCTGCTGGCGTTTCCCGTGATCTGGGGAGCCGCTGGCACACCGCGCCACATCTTCCCCATCGCGCCTGCCGATCTGCTACGCATCACCGGGGCACAACTGGCCGATTTCACCTGACAGCGCCCGAAGATACCGAGGGGTATCTTTCTTGACGCCAAACATTCCCTGCGGTATGTCCCGAAACATACCCGTCGGAATGTCTGTCTGTGACCGAAGCCCATCGCCGCCCCAAGACCCCGGATCAGACCCGCCGTGCCCTGCTGGATGCGGCGGCGGCGCTGGTATTGCAACAGGGGCTGGCCGCCTTGCCATTGCCTGCGATCTGCGCGGCCGCAGGCGTGACCAAGGGTGCGATCTTCCACCATTTCGGATCCCGCGCTGGCCTGATCGAGGCGTTGAGCAGCGATCTGATCGACAGGATCGATCAGGAAATCGAGACGGCCCTGTCATGCGATCCGGGTGGGCATGGCCATTTCACCCGGGCCTATGTGAGTTGCATCTTTGCCCCGGCAGGTGCGGCGTCGCCCTGGGCCACCCTGTCACTGGCGGCCCTGGGGGATAGCGCGCTTGCACAACTCTGGACTGGCTGGATGGCCGATCGCCTGGCCCGCCATGCGGATACGGATGCGGGTCTCATGCTGGAACTGGTGCGGCTGGCCGCCGATGGGCATTGGCTGGCCCGCGCCCAGGGGGCGCCGCTTGCCGCCCCGCCCGAAAAGCTGCGCGACCGCCTGATCGCGCTGACCCATCAGGCCCCCAGCCAGACTGCCACCCCCCTGTATGCGGAGCGCCACGATGTTGCAGACCTATAGCCTGCTGGGCCTTGCCGTCGCGCTGGAAGTTGTAGGCACCTCGCTTCTGGCACGGACGGACGGGTTCACCCGGTTGCTGCCCACGCTGGGCATGGCGCTGTGCTATGGCGGGGCCTTCTACCTTCTGTCGCTGACTGTGCGGGTGCTGCCGGTGGGCATCGTCTATGCCGTCTGGTCGGGCATGGGCATCGTGCTGATCGCCGCCATCGGGGTGTTTGCATTTCGCCAGAGCCTTGATTTCTGGGCAATTACCGGACTTGGGCTGATCTTGGCAGGTGTGGTGATCATCAACACCCTCTCCAACTCGGTCCAGCACTGAAAATCCCTTCCCGACCCGTCATGTAAAATTCTTTCACATACCCCCTTGATTGCAGGGCGGCGCATGCGCATCTTCGTTCATGTGAAAGACATTCACATGAACCGCAACCGGGAGACCGCCATGAATACCGCCACCCCCACCGCCGTGATGAGCGGCCCCTTCCACTACCTGCGCCGCGCCGAAGCCTGGATGGACGAGCGGGGCCGCCCCGCCTGGATCGCCGCGATGGTGCTGAGCTTCATCTTTGTCTGGCCGCTGGGTCTTGCCCTGCTGGCCTACATGATCGTCAACCGCAAATTCAGCGGCCACCGCCGCCATGGAGAGGAAAACACCATGTTCTGCCGCAACCGTCGCCACGCCCATTCGCATGTCCGCACTGCCTATCGCAGCAGCGGCAACAGCGCCTTCGACGCTTACAAGACCGAAACGCTGAAGCGGCTGGAAGAAGAACAGGAAGCCTTCGAGGGGTTCCTGCAGCGCCTGCGCGAAGCCAAGGACAAGCAGGAATTCGACCGCTTCATGGATGAGCGCGCCCGCAGCGCCGCCGCCGAACCCGTGGTGGAAGAACCGCGCCCGGGCAGCTATTGATCATCACACCGGGGCCGCCACGCAGGCGGCCCTTCCTTCCTGCGCAAGGACAGTTTCGCCATGCATCCCGACCACCCGTTTGACGACCACCGCTTGCCCGACCCGGAGCGCCATGCCGAATTCTATGAAGGCGTGCCGATGAAGCGGGCCCTTGCCTGGGTGGTGGATTTCATCCTGATCGCGCTGGTCACCGCCGTGATCGTGCCCTTCACCGCCTTTACCGCCCTGTTCTTCCTGCCGGTGCTGTATTTGTTCGTCAGCTTCATCTACCGGGTGCTGACGCTGTGGGGCAGTTCGGCCACGCCGGGAATGCGGCTGATGAACATCACCTTTCTGACCCGCAACGGCGAGCCCTTCGATCTGGCCCATGCCCTGCTGCATACCTTCGGCTATACGCTTTCGGTAGGAACGCTGCTGGTGCAGGTGGCTTCGGTCTTTCTGATGATGATCTCGGCCCGGGGTCAGGGACTGACGGATCATGTGCTGGGCACGGTGGCGATCAACCGGCCACGCTGAACCCGGCGAAAGCATGTCGAAAGCACGACGGCTGAATGTAATTTTCGCAACTGGGCGCTTGGCGACAAGCGCCCTGTTTGCTAGCGTGACACTGGAAAACGCAACAACCTGCCGGACATGCGCCCCCCGTCATGCGCCACACACTTCCCATAGCGCCGCAATTCTATGTGACGGCTCCGCAGGCTTGCCCCTATCTGGACGGCAGGATGGAGCGTAAGCTGTTCACCGCGCTGCAAGGGGAACATGCACAAAAGCTGAACGATACGCTGTCCAAGCAGGGGTTCCGGCGCAGCCAGAATGTGCTGTATCGGCCGTCTTGCGCGGAATGTTCGGCCTGCCTTTCGGCGCGCATCAGGGTGGCCGATTTCACACCATCGCGCACGCAGCGCCGGGTGTTGCGCCGCAATGCCCATTTGCGCCGCAATGCCACCAGCCCCTGGGCCACCGAAGACCAGTATGCCCTGTTCCGGCGCTATCTGGATCATCGCCATGCCGATGGCGGCATGGCCGATATGGATATTTTCGAATTCGCCGCGATGATCGAGGAAACGCCGATCCGCAGCCGCGTGATCGAATATACCCGCCCCGCCGGGCCGGGCGAACGGGGGCGGCCGCTGTCGGCCGTTTGCCTGACCGACGTGTTCGATGACGGGCTGAGCATGGTCTACAGCTTTTATGACCCGGATCTGATCGGCAACAGCCTGGGCACGTTCCTGATCCTCGATCATGTCGAAATCGCCCGCGAGGCGGGATTGCCCTATGTCTATCTGGGATATTGGGTGCCCGGCAGCCGCAAGATGGGCTACAAGTCCGGTTTCACAGCACTGGAAATCTACAAGGGTGGCCAGTGGATCGACATTGGCGATCCGATGGACCATCGCACGGAACTGCATCCTCTGTCGGTGGACCCGATTGCCGAACAGGTGGCCCGGATCGCCCTGCCCGAAACCCGCGGCAGCAGCGAGTGAGGCGCATTGCCGCCCTGTCACTGATCGTGCCGGATTATCAGGCCGGTCTTGATTTCTATGTCGGGAAACTTGGGTTCAAGCTGATCGAAGATGTCGATCAAGGGCACAAGCGTTGGATCACCGTCGCCCCCACAGCGACCGGGCCGATGCTGGTGCTGGCCCGCGCCGAAAATGACCGGCAGCGCGCGGCCATCGGGGGCCAGGGGGCGGGCCGGGTCTGGCTGTTTCTGGAAACCGATGATTTCGCACGCGACCACGCCGCCATGCTGGCAGCCGGGGTGGAATTCGAGGAAGCGCCGCGCCATGAGCCTTATGGCATCGTCGCCGTCTGGCGCGATCCTTTCGGCAATCGCTGGGATCTGCTGCAACGGCAATGACGTCCGCCCCCGACCTTTCGGCCTTCGGCGCGACACCGCTGCACCCGCTATCGGGCGGTCATCGCAACGCAGTCTGGCGTGCCGATCTGGCCGGAAGGCCGATGGTGGCCAAATCCACCCGCCGCAGCGATGCCGCCCTGCGCTGGTTGTTTCCGCTTCAGGCCGCGGCGCGGCAAGTGGGTTTCATCGTCCCGCATCTCATTGAAACGCCCTCCGGACCGGCCCCGAATGGCTGGACGCTGGAAGCCCTGGTCGAAGGTCACGCGGCCACTGCCCCGGCACTTGCGGCACTGGCTCCACGGATTTCAGCCTTTCACGCCACAACTGGCGATCTGCCGCAGCGACCGGGCTTCGCCTCATGCAGGGAATTGCCCCAGGTGCTGCGCGGCGGAGATATCGACCTGACGCAATTGCCAAACGAGGTTGGTGAAATCTGCGCGTCGGCTTGGCGCGGGCTGGCGGGCACGGACTGCGCGATCCATGGCGATCTTTGTGCAGCAAACATCATCCTCGGGCCAGATGGTCCTGCCCTGATTGACTGGGACGAGGCGCGCAAGGATCTGCCGTTTTTTGATCTGGTCGCGACCAGCCCGATGTCTGCCGATCAGAAACGGGCCCATCTTGCCTGGGAAGTCGCGTCGTGCTGGCAAGCAGAACCGACCCGCGCCCGCGCGCTTCTTCTGGAACTCCGCGCTTCTGAATAGCAAAAGGGCCGCCAAAGGGCGGCCCTTTCGATACATGCACGCCAGATCAGGCAAGAGTTGCCCCATCGTTGCGGCGGATCGCGATCAGGGTCGAGCGCGGCAGGCCGCCCGCCATGTCGGGGAAATCGCCGCCCGGATGCTGAATGCCGACAAAGACCGTGCGACGATCGGCCGAGAAGGTCATGCCGGTCACTTCCGAACCCAGCGGGCCAGTCAGGAAACGCTCGATCTGACCCGAGGCCGGATCGCCCACCAGCATCTGGTTGTTGCCCTGCCCGGCGAAATCACCCTCGTTGCTGTCTTCGCCATCGGTCTGGATCCAGAGCATGCCGGTCGAGTCAAACATCATGCCGTCGGGCGAGTTGAACATGTTGCCCGAATGGATGTTGGACGAACCGGCATAGGCATCCTTGTGCACGTCCGGATTGCCGGCCATGACATAGAGATCCCAACGGAAGCTGTCTGCGCCATGGTCTTCATCTGCCGGATACCAGCGCACGATCTGGCCATAGTGGTTTTCAGCGCGCGGGTTCGGACCGACCGCCGGGGTTTCATCGCCGCCCGCATTGGGCTTGACCGCGCGGTTCTTGTTGTTGGTCAGCGCGCAATAGGCTTCCACCGCGCGCGGGTTCACTGCAACCCATTCCGGGCGGTCCATGGTGGTGGCGCCGACCTTGGAACCGGCCTGACGGGTGTGGATGCAGATTTCGGCCGCCGACATGCCGGTCGCTTCGGGGGTGAGCGCCAGCCATTGGCCGGTGCCATCCTCGGCGAATTTGGCGACATAGAGCTGGCCTTCATCCAGCAGCGCATCGGTGGGCGCGCCGGGGGCATAGGTGCCAGCCGAGACGAACTTGTACAGGAATTCGCCACGCTCGTCATCGCCCAGATACACCACCACGCGGCCATCGTGGGTCAGCGTGCAGGCGGCGTTTTCATGCTTGAAGCGGCCAAGCGCGGTACGCTTCACCGGCTTCGACGCCGGATCGGCGGGGTTGATTTCCACCACATAGCCGAAGCGGTTGGGTTCGTTGACGTTCTTCACCAGATCGAAACGCGGGTCGAACTGTTCGTAGCCATAGACCGATTCCGCCTCGATGCCGTAACGGGCGAAGGCCTCGGGCAGCTTGGCCTCCAGATCAGTGGCGCCAAAGTAGCCGTTGAAGTTTTCTTCGCAGGTCAGATAGGTGCCCCAAGGGGTTTTGCCCGCGCCGCAATTGTTCATGGTGCCCAGCACTTCGGTGCCGGTCGGATCGGCGGGGGTGCGGAGAAGCTCGTGCCCGGCAGCGGGGCCAGAGAGGCGCATCGGCGTCAGGTTGGTGATGCGGCGGTTGAAGGGGCTGTCCTTCACGATGGCCCAGCCCTCGGGGCCCTCGGCCACTTCCATCACCGTCACGCCCTGCAGGTTCTGCAGCAAGCGCACGTCCGCCTCGGATTTCACCTTTTCTTCCTGTTCTTTCGGCAGGTTGATATCGGTGTTCACATATTCATGGTTCACTGCGATGACCTGATGGCCACCGATGTTGAACAGCTCCATCCCGTCGGTGTTTTCGCCAAACACCCGGTCGGCGCCCTCAGACGGCACGCCCTTGGCAGCATCGAAAGCGGGCGCATCGGAGAAGAGCGCATCGCCCCAACGGGCCACCGGCTTCCATTCATAGCCTTCCGGAACATGCACGGTGCCATCGGTAGCGACCGGGATCGGGGTAAAGGCAAAGCGCGCAGTGGCGGCATGGGCCGTGGTGCCGCGCAGCGTGCCCATGACGGAAGCGGCGGAGCCAAGCGCCACAAGCCCGGTCAGAAAGCCGCGACGCGACAGGCCCTTCGCCACGATGCGGTCGAAATCGGTGGTTTCAGCGCGCGGATTGCGGGCTTCGTCAAATTCATCGAACGAGAAACGGTCGGTCATCACTGGCTCCTTTGGCTGGCGCGGGCAGAACAGGCCCACAAAATTCCTAGTCCCACAGAGATGTTTC
This sequence comes from Gemmobacter denitrificans, assembly GCF_036964905.1. Taxonomy (NCBI): domain Bacteria; kingdom Pseudomonadati; phylum Pseudomonadota; class Alphaproteobacteria; order Rhodobacterales; family Paracoccaceae; genus Gemmobacter; species Gemmobacter denitrificans. Next base: position 6,338 of record NZ_JBALHR010000001.1, on the reverse strand, counting down.
AATCCGACGCAACTGCTGTGAAGGTTCGGTGACAGAGGGCCCGACCCGAGTCGCCCCTTCACCGGGAATGGGCATCATTTTTCTTGATGTTTCCAAATACAACACCGACGCGCAATAAAAGTTCAACTTTTCTCACCCATGCGACACTTTTGGCGGCTTTTTGGCATTGACGCCCCCTGCCCGGCCCCATAATGTCCGCCCCAGTGAAGCACAGCCCGGGGATGAGGATGGATCAGCTTCTTGTCATCGTAGGGATCAGGCGCATGGGCCGGTAGCGGCAAACCATACGGTTCCCCCATGCGCCCCCGCGGAAAACCCGACGGGGGCTTTTTTGTTGCGAAAGAGGGCCGCCCTGCGCGGCGGGTAAGGACGGAAGAAATGACACGGGCGAATACGGGCATGATGACCGGCGCAAAGATGATCGTGAAGGCGCTGAAGGATCACGGGGTGGAAGTCGTGTTCGGCTATCCGGGCGGTGCCGTGCTTCCGATCTATGACGAAATCTTTCAACAAAACGACATCCGTCATGTTCTGGTGCGCCACGAACAGGGCGCGATCCACATGGCCGAAGGCTATGCGCGATCCACCGGCAAGCCCGGCGTGGCGCTGGTGACCTCTGGCCCCGGTGCCACCAATGCAGTGACCGGCCTGACCGATGCGCTGCTGGACAGTATTCCGATCGTGGTGCTCTCGGGCCAGGTGCCGACCTTCATGATCGGCACCGATGGCTTTCAAGAGGCCGATACCGTGGGCATCACCCGCCCCTGCACCAAGCATAACTGGCTGGTGAAGGATACCGCGAAACTGGCGGAAACCATCCATCAGGCCTTTCATGTGGCCACCAGCGGGCGGCCCGGCCCGGTGCTGATCGACATTCCGAAGGATGTGCAATTCGCCCAGGCCGAATACACGCCAAAGGAAAAGACCCAGATTTCGCATTACCAACCCAAGGTGAAGGGCGATATCGACGCCATCACCCGGCTGGTGGAGATGATCGAAACCGCCGAACGCCCGGTGTTCTATACGGGCGGCGGCGTGATCAATTCCGGCCCCGGTGCCAGCCAGCTGCTGCGCGAGCTGGTGGATGCGACGGGCTTCCCCATCACCTCGACCCTGATGGGCTTGGGCGCCTATCCGGCCAGTGGCAAATCCTGGCTGGGGATGCTGGGGATGCACGGCCTGTATGAGGCCAATCTGGCCATGCATGGCTGCGATCTGATGATCAATATCGGCGCGCGGTTCGACGACCGGATCACCGGCCGCGTGGCCGATTTCAGCCCGAATTCGGTCAAGGCACATATCGATATCGACCCGTCCTCGATCAACAAGGTGATCCGGGTGGAGGTGCCGATCATCGGCGATGTGGGCCATGTGCTGGAAGACCTGCTGCGCATCTGGAAATCGCGCGGACGCAAGGTGAACAAGGAAGGTCTGGCCAAATGGTGGAGCCAGATCAAGGAATGGCAGGCGGTCAATTGCCTTGACTACAAGAACAGCGAAAAGACCATCAAGCCGCAATATGCCCTGCAAAGGCTGGAGGCCCTGACCAAGGGCATGGATCGCTATATCACCACCGAAGTGGGCCAGCATCAGATGTGGGCGGCGCAGTTCCTAGGCTTTGAGTCCCCGAACCGCTGGATGACCTCGGGCGGCCTGGGCACCATGGGCTATGGCCTGCCGGCATCCATCGGGGTGCAGATCGCCCATCCGGAGGCGCTGGTCATCAACGTGGCGGGCGAGGCGTCCTGGCTGATGAACATGCAGGAAATGGGCACCGCGATGCAGTTCCGCGCGCCGGTCAAGCAGTTCATCCTGAACAATGAACGTCTTGGCATGGTGCGGCAGTGGCAGGAATTGCTGCATGGCGAACGCTACAGCCATAGCTGGAGCGAAAGCCTGCCCGATTTCGTGAAGCTGGCCGAGGCCTTTGGCTGCAAGGGCATCAAATGCAGCGACCCCAAGGATCTGGATGACGCCATCATGGAGATGATCCGCTATGACGGCCCGGTGATCTTTGATTGCCTGGTGGAAAAGCACGAAAACTGCTTCCCGATGATCCCGAGCGGCAAGCCGCATAACGAGATGCTCTTGGGCGAAGCCGAGACGCAGGGCGTGATCAAGGCTGGCGGCGCAGTGCTGGTGTGAGATGTCGCGCGGGGGGCTGTCTGCCCCCCGCACCCCCCGAGGATATTTTTGCCAAGATAAAGGAGCCCCAATGTCGGCGCTCAACATCAAGAAAGGCTCGACGAGCCATTCCGCCTATGACCTGCGCGATCCCTATGCCGAGGTGATCGAAAGCCATACTCTGGCAGTGCTGGTCGATAACGAAAGCGGCGTGCTGGCGCGCGTCATCGGGCTGTTTTCCGGCCGGGGCTACAATATCGACAGCCTGACGGTTGCCGAGGTCGATCACAGCGGGCATCGGTCGCGCATCACCATCGTGACGCGCGGCACACCACAGGTGATCGAGCAGATCAAGGCACAGCTGGGCCGGATCGTGCCCGTGCATGAAGTGCATGATCTGACGGTGGAAGGTCCGGCGGTGCAGCGCGAACTGGCGCTGATCAAGGTGGCGGGCAAGGGCGATCAGCGGATCGAGGCGCTGCGTCTGTGCGAAATCTTCCGCGCCAAGGTGGTGGACAGCACGCTGGAAAGCTTTGTCTTCGAAATGACCGGTACGCCGGAAAAGATTGACGCCTTTGCCGAACTGATGCGCCCGCTGGGTTTGAAAGAGATCGCACGCACCGGTGTTGCCGCGCTGTCGCGGGGCGTTTGACCGGAGACGCAAAAGAAAGGGGGCCGCGTGGCCCCCGTTTCGCCGTCAGTTGCCGGTATAGCGGGCCGGGCGTTTTTGCAAGAAGGCCATGACGCCTTCGCGGAAATCATGGCTTTTGCCCAGATCGCCCTGCAGCCGCGCCTCCAGCGCCAGCTGCGTGGGCAGATCATTGGCGCTTGAGGCGCGCAGGGACTGCTTTACCGCCCGGTAGGCTGCGGTCGGGCCTTGGGCCAGATGGGCCGCGCGGGCCGCGACATGGGTGGCGAAATCGGCATCCGCCACACATTCATAGATCATGCCCCAATCGGCGGCCTGACGTGCGGTGACCTTGTCGGCAAAAAGGCAGGCCCCCATGGCACGCGCGGCCCCCACCTGACGCGGCAGCCACCAGGTGCCGCCCGCATCGGGCATCAGGCCGATCCGGGTGAAGGCCTGCACGAAGCTGGCGCTTTCGCAGGCGATCACCACATCGGCGGCCAGTGCCAGATTGGCCCCTGCCCCTGCCGCCGCACCATTCACCGCCGAAATGGTGGGCACCTTGCAGTCATAGATCGCGTTCAGCAGCGGCACATATTCTTCGTTCAGGATCTGTTCAAAGGGCACATCGGCGCCAAGACCCTGGGCATCCTGCAGATCCTGCCCTGAACAGAAGGCCCGCCCCGCGCCGGTAAAGACGATCACGCGGGCGCTGGTCTCGGCTTTGCGGATCGCGGCCAGCATATCGCGGCGCAGCGCGCTGGTCAGGGCGTTCATCACCGCCGGGCGGTTGAGGGTGATCGTGGCTATGCCATCCGCTTCGCTGAGCAGGATCGGGGCTTCGGTCATGGGGTCCTCCGCAGGTTTGGCGGCCAGATTAACGGGACGCCGAACCGGGGAAAGCGAAACACCACGTCACTTGCGCAGGATTTCCTGCAGCCGGGCCTCTTCTTCCGCCGAAAGCGCCGCGGGTTGAATCTGCGCGCGTTTGCGCAGCCAAAGCAGCGCCATCGCCCCACCGCCCAGCAGCATGGCAGGTCCGGCCAGCCACAGAAGCAGGGTGGAGCCGCTGGCAGGCGGATCGAACAGCACATATTCGCCATAGCGGGCAACGACGAACGCGATCACCTCATCGTCGCTGTCGCCCGCCACCAGCCGTTCGCGCACCAGAAGCCGCAGGTCGCGCGCCAGATCGGCGTTGGAATCGTCGATGTTTTCCGATTGGCAGACCGGGCAGCGCAGAACGCGCGACAGATCGCGCGCCCGCGCCTCAAGCGCCGGGTCGGCGAGGATTTCATCGGGCTTCACTGCCCAGGCGGGGGCAGCCAGCAGCGCAAGGCAGAGCGTCAGGGCGAAGGCGTGGCGCATCAGGTTACTCCGCCGGTTGGGCGGCGGCGCGACGTGCCCCCGCCGCCACACGATAGCGCCGGTCGGTCAGCGACAAAAGCCCGCCAAGCGCCATAAGGGCAGACCCGATCCAGAGCCAGTTGGCAAAGGGCTTCCAATAGCCGCGCACCGCCCAGCCGCCATCCTCCTGCGGATCACCGATCACCAGATAGATGTCGCGCCAGAGCCCGTAATCAAGCGCTGCTTCGGTCGTGGGCATGGCCTGCACCGGATAGACCCGCTTTTCGGGGTACAGCACGGCGACTTCGGCGCCGTCGCGGCGCACCGCCATTTCGGCCATGGTGGACAGGTAGTTCGGCCCCTGCACCTGATCGACACGGTTCAGCGTGACCTGATAGCCCGCCAGATCAAAGCTGCCGCCGACAGGCACCACCTTGATGATCTCGGATTGCCAACCCATCATCGCGGCCACCGCAAAAAGCGTGGCCCCCATTCCGGCATGGGCCGTCGCCTTGCCCCAATCGGCGCGCGGCAGGCGGGTCAGGCGGGCCAGCTTGTCCCCAAGCGGCCCTCGCCCGGCCCGCTGCCACAGATCGGCTGCCGCACCGCCCACGACCCAGGCCCCCAGCAGCGCCCCCACCGGCACCAGCGCCGAGGTGCCGGTCTGCACGGCAAAGGTGAAGGCGCCACAGGCCATGGCGAAAACCAGAACCGGCCACAGCGGTTGCATCGTCCGCCCGATCTGCGCCCGCTTCCACGGCATCATGGCGCCGATGGGCAGCAGCGCCGCCAGCGCCACCATGAAGGGGCTGAAAGCCGCATCGAAGAACGGTGCCCCGACGCTAAGCTTGCGATCCCAGAGCATTTCGGCCACCAGAGGCCAGATCGTGCCCACGAACACCACAAAGCAGGACACGGCCAACAGCAGGTTGTTGGCCACCAGCGCGCTTTCGCGGCTGACCATGGAAAAGACGCCCTTCGCCTCCATCGCGCTGGCACGGGCCGCAAACAGCGTCAGCGCACCGCCCATGAACCCCGCCAGGATCAGCAGGATGAATACCCCGCGTTCGGGATCATTGGCGAAGGCATGGACCGAGGTGATGACACCCGAACGCACGATGAAGGTGCCGATCAGGCTGAACCCAAAGGCGAGGACGGCAAGAAGGATGGTCCAGGCCTTCAGGCTTTCGCGCTTTTCCACCACGATGGCCGAATGCAGCAAGGCCGCCGCCAGAAGCCAGGGCATGAAGCTGGCATTTTCCACCGGGTCCCAGAACCAGAAACCGCCCCAGCCCAGTTCATAATAGGCCCACCAGGATCCAAGCGCGATGCCTATGGTCAGAAAGATCCAGGCGGCCAGCGTCCAGGGCCGCACCCAGCGGGCCCATGCGGCATCGACCCGGCCTTCGATCAGCGCGGCCACGGCAAAGCTGAAGGCCATGCTGAGCCCGACATAGCCAAGGTAGAGGAAGGGCGGATGGAAGGCGAGCCCGGGGTCCTGCAGCAGCGGATTGAGGTCATCGCCGTTGAAGGGCGGTTCGGCCAGCCGCAGAAACGGGTTTGAGGTAAAGAGCAGGAAGGCCAGAAAAGCCACCCCGATCATCCCCTGCACCGCCAGAACCCGCGCCCGCAGCGAGGCGGGCAGATTGCCGCCGAACCAGGCCGCGCAGGCGCCAAACAGCGCAAGGATCAGAACCCAGAGCAGGAGCGAGCCTTCATGGTTCCCCCAGACGCCGGAAACCTTGTACAGCATCGGCTTATCGGTATGGCTGTTCAGCACGACAAGGCGCAGCGAAAAGTCAGATGTTACAAAGGCATAGGTGAGCGCGCCAAAGGCCAGCGCAATCAAGGCCAATTGCAGGATCGCCGCCGGTTCGGCCACCGCCATCCAGCTGTTCCAGCGTTTCCAGGCCCCGATCATGGGCAGACTGGATTGCAGCAGCGCCACGGCAAGTGCCAGCACCAGCGCGAAGTGACCAAGCTCGACGATCATGCGGTTCCCCCTGTTCGGGGGGATATTAGGCGAAAGCGGCCCGCGCTGCCATGGCCTGCGCGGCCATGTCGCAATCTGGTGAAAGCTGGATCGGGATGGGTCGTGTGGACGGGGGGCTTTCTGCCCCCACGGCTGCGTTTCGCAGCCTTCCCCCTAAGGATATCTGGGCTAGGGTCCAGACTCATTGATCGTCAAAGCCAGAAGATGACGGTTGCGGCGAGGGCGACGGCGGAGAGGAAGGTCTTT